>NZ_JBNDJO010000009.1:0-312339 GCF_050434965.1 Paraburkholderia sp. GAS38
TAGTGCGGATTACCCGTGTGAAAGTAGGTAATCGTCAGGCTCCCCAGCAGCAAGCACAAACCCCACCCCGCAAAGGTGGGGTTTGTGCGTTTACGCGCTCAAAATTGAACGCGCGCAGCCGATCCGCCATTAGCAACCGTCCTGCTGCCACGGTAAAAGACCGCTCACACCTTAAGCGTTAAGCGCTCCACAAGCGCGGACCCAACTGGGTGTTGTCACACAGCGATTTCGACCGGCGTTCCTCAACCGAAGACTCTTCTTCGCTCTACTTAGCGCTTAAATTGCGGTTTCGGTTACTGCTGGACAGTTCAACGCCAGGTGCCAGCGGAACGCGGTCTTCCAGAGTGACTCACCGTACACTACCTACTGCACTTCGCAGAGCGCCAGCGCACGGTTTGAGTCTCACCTTGCAGTTGCCGGGCACTGCCTAATTCCCCCTCCAAAACGCTGTATAAAAATACAGAATTCCAGCGCTTGGCGTTTCTAGCTACCCACCTAAAAGTGCCAGTTCATGGCCAGGAATTTACGTGTAGGATACTGTATATATATACAGCTTTATCCCACACCCAATGCCACCCTCCACCACCAGTGCCGAAGAGATTCACCCATCGCTCTGGCGTGCTTCGCAGCTTGCGCGCGGGCGTGGGCGCATGGTGGATACGGGCTATCCGGCGCTTTCGACGGAGTTGCCCGGCGGTGGCTGGCCGGTTGGCGTGCTGATTGATCTGCTGGTTCAGCAGCCTGGCGTCGGTGAAATGCGGCTTTTACGGCCTGCGCTCAGCGCGCTAGCCGATCGGACGGTCGCGCTGGTCCAGCCGCCGCACATTCCAGATAGTCTGGGACTGGGATACATCGGACTGTCGCTTGATCGTCTGTTGCAAATCAAGACGCCTAAAGCCGCTGATGCCTTCTGGTCGGCTGAGCAGATTCTGCGTGCCGGCAGTTGTGGTGCGCTGATTTTGTGGGCGCAACACGCGCAGTCGTCGTCGCTGAGGCGTCTGCATCTGGCTGCGCAGTCATCCGAGACGCTGTTCATGATGGTCCGGCCGCTCACGGTGGCTCAGGATTCATCGCCAGCATTATTGCGGCTGGCTTTACGACCGGCCGCGGAAGGTCTGATGGTCGATATCGTGAAACGACGAGGTCCAACACGCGCGGAGCCTCTGTCGATTTCTCTTCAACCCACTCCAGTTTTGTTTTCCCGTCATGCGCGTCTTTCTCGCCGTCCACTTGCCGAAGTTGTCCCTCGAAGTCTTCCGGCCGAGGTGGTTGTCTGAACCGGCGCACGGCAGCGGCAGTGCCGTGCTCGAGAAAGATAAGGTGGTGATCGCGAACAGTGCGGCACGCGACGCGGGTGTGTTGCTGGGCATGAAGCGCGGTGGCGTAATGACGCTATCGCCGGAAACCGCCCTGTATGAGCGTGACCTCATACGTGAACTCGCTGCGCAACGGGAAGTCGGGATGGCGTTGATGAGGTTTTCTCCGGATGTCGCGTTGCTCGATGAGGCGACGGTCATCGTCGAAGTGGGCGCGAGTCTGCGGCTTTTTGGCGGTCTGCTGTCGCTGTGCCGGCAAGCCAAGGCGATACTCGACACGTTCGGCTTGACCGCGCGCATCAGTACCGCGCCGACCGGGCAGGGCGCATGGTTACTGGCGAAGTACGGACGGGGACGCGGTGGTGCGCGGCGAGTATTGCAGCTAGCCTCGCTTGAGCGCGTGTTGCTCCCGTTGCCTATGTTCGCGGTGCCGGAGATCCGCCCGTTCGCCGACTGGTTCACAGGCCTTGGCTGCGAGACGATCGCTGACGTGCGCCGTCTGCCTCGCGCCGGTTTGCAGCGCCGCTGCGGCGAGCATCTGCTGGATTCGCTGGATCGCGCCTTCGGCACGGCACCGGAGCTGTTCGACTGGCTCGAACTACCACCCACGTTTTCCGCGCGCATCGAATTGCCCGACCGGCTCGAACATGCGGACGGCGCAGTGTTCGCCGCCCATAGGTTGATCGTGCAGTTGTGCGGTTGGCTGTGTGCGAAACAACTGGCGGTTACCGCGATCACGCTGTCTATCGAACACGAACGAGGCAGACAAGCGCTCCCGCCTACTTTGATCGACATTGCGCTCGGTGAGCCGGCATGGCGTGAAGACCATCTGATGCGTCTCGTGAAGGAGCGCTTGCATCGTGTGGAACTTGCGGCGCCCGCGATTGCGTTGCGCCTCGATGCATCGAAGGTCGAATCGGCCGCGCCCGAGACGGACAGCCTGTTTCCGGAGCCGGGCGGCTCGCCTGAAGACCACGCGCGCCTGATCGAATTGTTGATCGCCCGTCTCGGCGACGAAAACGTATTGCGCCCCGCGCCGACCGCGGATTACCGGCCGGAAGTCGCGAACCGCTGGGTGCCGGTCAGCCAGGCGGCGCAAAAAATCGCGCTACCCGACAGCCTGCCGCGCCCAACATGGATGCTGGCTATACCCATGCGTCTTTTGATGCGTCAGCATCGGCCGTTCTATGGCTCGCCGCTGCGGATGATGTCGCCGGCCGAGCGTATCGAAGCCGGCTGGTTCGACGGCGAGCTCGTCACGCGCGACTACTTCGTCGCGCAAGCCGACGACCGCAGTTGCTATTGGATCTATCGTGAGCGTATCAGCAGCCGCGATGCCGAAGAAGAGCCGCGCTGGTTTCTTCACGGCCTGTTCGGATGACGCGCCATGGATTCGACCTTCACTGCGCTGCCGGCGTACGCCGAGCTGTTCTGCTTCTCCAACTTCACGTTCCTGCACGGCGCGTCGCATGCGGAAGAACTCGTCGAACGCGCGGTCCAGCTAGGTTATGCGGGACTGGCCGTCACGGACGAATGCTCGCTCGCGGGCGTCGTGCGTGCGCATGTCGCGGCCAAAGAAGCGGAGTTGCCGCTTGTCATCGGCTCGTATTTTCAGTTGCGCAATGCCGATGGCTCGCCTGCGTTCGGACTGATTCTGCTCGCACAAAACCGCGAGGGTTACGGCAATCTGTCGGAGCTGATTACGCTCGCGCGAACCCGCGCGCCGAAGGGCGAATACCGGCTGACGCCGCATGACCTGTCGCGGCCGGATCGCGACAACGCCCATCTGCGCGGCATGCCCGATTGCCTCGCGATTCTGGTGCCGGCATTTCCCGCCAAAGAAGAGGCACTTGAAGCGCAAATCGAGTGGCTCGACGAGACCTTTCCCGATCGTGCGTGGGTAGGACTCGTGCTGCATCAGCGCGCGATGGACGATATTCATCGCGGCGCAATTGAGTATGTCGCGGATCGCCAGAATGTACCGGTTATCGCGCTGGGTAACGTCGTGATGCATGTGCGTTCGCGCAAGCCTTTGCAGGACACGATGACGGCGATCCGCGTCGGCAAGCCGGTTCATGAATGCGGTTACGATCTCGCGCCGAATGCCGAGCAGCATCTGCGATCGCGGCTGCGCATCGCGAATCTTTATCCCGAACACACCCTGCGTGAGACGATCAGCCTGCTCGGTAGATGCAAGTTCTCACTCAAAGAGTTGCGTTACGAATATCCCGACGAACTCGTGCCCAAAGGTTTCACACCCACCGAATACCTTCGTCAGGAGACGTATATCGGCGCGCAGCAGCGCTTTCCTTCCGGTATCTCGGACAAGGACCGGCAGCAGATCGAAAAGGAACTGGCTCTTATCGCGGACCTGGAATATGAGCCGTATTTCCTGACGGTCTACGATATCGTTCGCTACGCGCGCAGCCAGCGCATTCTGTGTCAGGGGCGGGGGTCGGCGGCCAACTCTATCGTGTGTTTTTGTCTGGGTATCACCGCAGTGGATCCGGCGCGCAGCAACATGCTGTTCGAGCGGTTCATTTCTAAAGAGCGCAATGAACCGCCGGATATCGACGTCGATTTCGAGCATCAGCGGCGCGAAGAGGTGATCCAGTACATCTATAACAAGTATGGGCGTGACCGCGCGGCGATTGCGGCGGCGGTGTCCACCTACCGGCCGCGTGGCGCGCTGCGTGAGACGGGTAAGGCGCTGGGCATCGATGCGCAGATTGTCGATGCGGTCGCGAAGTCTCATCACTGGTTCGACAATAGTCACGATCTGCTAAAACACTTTGAAGAGACGGGCCTCGATCCGGAAAAGCCGTTGATTCAGGCTTGGGCGAGACTGGCGTCGCAATTGCTCAATTTCCCGCGGCATTTATCGCAGCATTCCGGCGGTTTCGTCATCAGCCGCGGCAAGCTTACACGTCTTGTACCGGTCGAGAACGCGGCAATGGCGGATCGCCAGGTGATTGAATGGGACAAGAACGATCTCGAATCGCTTGGACTCCTCAAGGTTGACGTGCTTGCACTCGGTATGTTGTCGGCGATCCGGCGCATGCTGGATCTTGTATCGGCGCGACGCGGCAAGCGCCTCGAGATGCAGGACATACCGGATGGTGACGAAAAGACCTACGACATGATTTGCCGCGCCGATACGATCGGTGTATTCCAGATCGAATCGCGTGCGCAGATGAGCATGCTGCCGCGTTTGCAACCGCGCACGTACTACGACCTCGTCATCGAGGTGGCCATTGTGCGTCCTGGCCCGATCCAGGGTGGCGCCGTGCATCCTTATTTGCGTCGGCGGCAGGGATTGGAGCCTGAAATTTATCCGAGCGATAGCCTGCGCGAGGCCTTGGAGCGCACGAAGGGCGTACCGATTTTCCAGGAGCAGGTGATGCAGGTGGCGATGATCGCGGCCGGTTTCACGGCAGGCGAAGCCGATGAGTTGCGCCGTGCGATGGCTGCATGGAAGCGCAAGGGCGGGCTGGAGAAGTACTACCACCGCATCGTCAACGGGATGGAGGAGCGGGGCTACGAGCGCAGCTTTGCCGAGGCGATCTTCGAGCAGATCAAGGGCTTCGGCGAATATGGCTTTCCGGAGAGCCATGCGGCAAGTTTCGCCTTGCTCGTCTATACGAGCAGCTGGTTGAAGTGTCACGAGCCCGAGGCTTTTCTCGCCGCCCTGCTCAACAGCCAGCCAATGGGTTTCTACTCGCCGTCGCAGCTTGTGCAGGATGCGCAGCGGCATGGCGTCAAGGTGTTGCCGGTCGATGTGACCGTTAGCGGATGGGATTCGACGCTCGAGGCAAGCGAAGGGGCCGAGCGCCCAGCGGTCCGTCTTGGACTGTCGCTGCTGCGCGGGATGAAAGACGGCGCAGCAGAGCGCATCGAGAATGCGCGTGCGGTGCGGCCGTTCAGGAGCGTGCATGACCTGGCCCGCCGCGCGCAACTCAACCGGCACGATCTGCACGTGCTGGCCGATGCGAATGCGCTGGCCGCGCTCGCGGGTAATCGTCGTGAGGCGTTGTGGCATTCGGTGGCCGCGGTACCCGACAAGGACATGCTGGCCGTCGCCGCCGTACAGGACGACACGCCGGAACTGGGCGCGCCATCGGAGGCGAATGATATCGTCGCGGACTACCGGTCCGCGGGGCTGACACTTGGCCGCCATCCGCTCGAATTGCTGCGGCCTCAACTGCTGGCCAACCGGCTAATGCCGGCGGCGACGCTGCGCAGTTATCCTAATGGACGGCTGGCGCGCGGCTGCGGGATCGTCACGGTTCGGCAGCGGCCGGGCACGGCGAAAGGCGTGATCTTCGTGACACTCGAAGACGAGACCGGCAACGTCAATGTGATCGTGTGGCCGGGTTTGCTCGAAAAGCAGCGCAAAGAGGTGTTGGGGGCGTCGTTGCTCGCGGTGTACGGCGTCTGGCAGTGTGAAGGGGAGGTGCGGCACCTTGTGGCGCAACGGCTGGTTGATATGTCGCATCTGCTAAATGGACTGCAGTCCACCAGCAGGAATTTTTGCTGACGCAATCAGCTCTCGACGGCTCGCCACAACGCGCCGCGATCTACGGCGAGATGAGGCCGCCGGCGTTTTTTCAGACTACGCCGGGCCAACGCCGCCACCGCCTTGCCAGGGAAACTTTGCCAGCACTTGCCGGATCGCCGTATCGAACGGCGTACGGCGGCCGATCCCGAGCGCTTCCAGACGGCTCGAATCCAGATGGCAGTTGTGCGGGCGCGGCGTCGCATCCGTCGGCGTGTGCTGCGGCGTGAGCCGGGCCTCCAGTTGCAGCGCCTCGGCAAGGCGGATCGCAATCTCGTACTTCGTCATCGGCTCATCGCCCGACCATTGCACGATGCCGCGAATCGCTTCGCCACGCGCACGCCGCTCGAGCATCTGACGGATGACGAACGCCACGTCGGGTGTGAACGTTGGGTAGCGGATCGCCCACGCATCCATCGTGGCTGCTTTCACGTCTGGCGAGTCGCTTGCGGAGGCCGCAATTGCCGGCACCAGACTGGTCACCGCCGATTCCGCCCAATCGACAGTCGGCCCGTACAGCAGCGGCAAACGCAGGACGCAACCGAGTTCGATCGTCTCAGTGAGCGCTCGCTCACCTTCGAGCTTGCTGCGGCCATAAGCGTTGAGCGGCGCGGGCAGGGCGTCATGGCGGTAAGGCGGATGCGTGCCGTCAAACACGTAGTCCGTGGAAATCGACAATACCCATGCACCGCGTTGCCCGGCCGCGGCGGCCAGGGTGCGCACCGCATCGACGTTCAGCGCACGGGCGAGCGCCGGATCGTTTTCGCAGATATCCGGACGACGTTCGGCCGCCGCAATGACGAGCGCATCGGGGGCTTCGCGCTCAATAAACTGCCCAACCGCCTGTTCATCGCGGATGTCGAGCGCGACCCTGCTCGGACCGGCGCGCCGGAACGCGGTCGATACGACTTGCCAGTCCGCTTGCTGCGCCAATTCGTCGACGAGCGCGCGGCCGAGCAAGCCGGACGCGCCGATAACTGCAACCTTGAACATGTGCGGCGCCGCCTTAGTGAGCGTCCACGACGGTGTAACCGGCCTCGTCGATGGCCGCCTTGAGCGCATCGGCCGATTGCGCCGAGTCGACCGCCACGCGGCCGCTCGCGAGATCAACCTGGACCTGTGCCGCGGCGTCCTGTTCGCGGATCGCGTTGGTGACGGCTGCCACGCAGTGCTGGCAGCTCATGCCTTCTACCTGAAATTCGATCGTCATCTGCTTTACCTCGAGAAACGTAAATGTTGCGATGGTTGAATTATGCCTGCCGGCACGCATCTGAACGACTGACCTTCCCATTGTGGGAAGGTGTACGATCGGCAGACACAGTGGAGAAACGCTTATGAACATCGGTGAAGCGGCCCGTGCGTCGGGCGTCACGGCGAAGATGATTCGCTACTACGAAAGTGTCGGTCTGCTGGCGGCCAAAGCCCGTACGACGGCCGGCTACCGGGTCTACGGGCCGCAGGAAGTGCATTCGCTGCGCTTTGTCCGCCAGGCGCGGCGGCTGGGCTTCCTGGTCGAGGATATCCGCCGTCTGCTGGCCTTGTGGCAAGACCGTTCGCGTGCGAGCGCCGAGGTGAAGGCCATCGCGCTCGAACACGTTGCGGATCTCGACCGCCGCATCGCAGAGCTGACGGAGATGCGCGACACGCTCTCGCATCTCGCCGAGCATTGCCATGGCGATGCCCGGCCGGATTGTCCGATTATCGAAGGTCTTGCCGATCCGGAAACGGCCGCCACGCACAGTTGCCATGCCGGTTGACGACCCTAAGGTGCAACCCGGGCGCAGATCCGTTGCAACCGGGCCACACAAATGCACTATTATGGTGCTTAGATGTGGCTCGATTCCGTCAAAATCAGTTTGAAACATCACTTAAGTTATAAAAATCAGTCGCTTATCGTCAAATTTTCGATGCACCATTCCAAAACGGAATGCACGCCATTCGGGCATTTCACTAGCCAGGTTGCGCCAAAAGCCTATAATCCGGGTTAACCCTTCATAAGGGAAATCCCTGATGCCCAATCCACCGGGGATTCATTTTTGATCCTTGGAGAACATCATGTTTGCATACCTTCTTGAAAAGCTGAGCACCTGGTTTGAAACCGCTGAACGTAGCCGTCGTGAGGCTTACCTCGCGTCGTCGTCGGACATCGTCCAGCTCGAACAGCGCATCCGCTCGCTCGAAACGAACGGCTACTCGCTGTAATTCAGGCTTGCAGTACGTTTGACCCGCGGTAACGCAGATCGCCCACCAAGGGGACTCTCTCCAAGGCGCGCGGTCGCAGCAGTAGAGCGTAAGGCCCCGTATAGACGGGGCTTTGTCACATCTGGCGTCTGCGTTTTTTCCGGCGCTCATCGGTTGACTGGCTCGTGTCGTTCAATATCGACTAGCTTGAACGTTGCCACCGCGGTAAGGTAAAGCGTTTTTTGCGCAATCCGGCATTCTCGCAACCAACCCGGTCCGCTCATGGCTCCAGTCCGATTGATTCGCTCCTTGCAAGGGGCCGTTGTTCCCGCGCTGTTCGCCACGGTCGCGATGCTGACGCTCGCCGCGCCGACGGCATTTGCCGCCTCGTCCAGCGGCGGGCAGTCGTTGATACTCGATACGCAGCAGGGCATCAGCGACGGCCACAGCGGCACCGTGCTGCAGACTGCGCCGCTGTCACACGAGCGGATCGTTCAGGCGAAGCCGATCGCGACACCTACCGAGCTCACGCCGAACTCGTCTGTGCCGATCGTCGTTGCCCCGTATATCCAGTTGCCTGCCGGGGGTGGCACGTCGAACTCGCATTCGACGCCGCAGCCCCGTCCGGCGCAGTCGTCGCAGTAGACGCGGTAGACCGCCGCGCCAGCCTGCGGGTCTCCGCCGCCGGCTCTTCAAACAAGCGCCTAGGGGTGAATGCGCTGCAGGGCAGCTCACCCTTGAATCGTCTCAATCGCCGCGGTGTTCCACCTTGAATTGCGCGGCTTTGTCCTGGCCGAGTGCCTGCACCAGCCACGGCATGGTTTCTTTAAGCGTTTTAGCCAGCGTATAAGGCGGGTTCAGAATGAACATTCCGCTGCCGAAGAGCCCAAACCCATCTGACGGCGGATTGCTGACGGTCAGCGACACGTGCAGCCAGTTGCGCTCCTGCAAACGCTTCAACTGATCCGGAAAGCGTTGCGATTCGGGGCGCGTCACCTGCGGATACCAGACCGCGTAGGTGCCGGTCGCAAAGCGTTTGAGGCTTTCCTCGACGCAATTCAGCGTACGCGTGTAGTCGCGCTTGTCTTCGAACGAAGGATCGACCAGCACTAGCGCACGGCGCGGCGGAGGCGGCAGCAAGGCCTTGACGCCGTCGAAGCCGTCGCCTGCGTAGAGCATGGCGCGCCGGCCGGCATCGCGGAAATTGTGCTGCAGCACGTCGATCTCGGTGCTGTGCAGTTCGAACAGGCGCATGCGGTCCTGTTCGCGCATCAGCCGCCACGCGAGATACGGCGAGCCGGGATAGAAGCGCAGATTGCCGTCGGCGTTGAGCGCGGCGACTTCATCCACGTAATCGGCCAGCATGGGCGGCAGATCGGTGCGTCCCCACAGTTTGGCAATGCCGGTCTCGAACTCGCCCGTCTTGGTGGCGTAGCCTTCCTTCAACGAATAGACGCCGGCGCCGGCGTGTGTGTCGATGTACCAGTACGCCTTGTCTTTCTGGGCGAGGTAGCGCAACAACTGCACGACGACGGCGTGTTTCAGGACGTCGGCATGATTGCCTGCGTGAAAGGCGTGGCGGTAACTGAGCATGATGAGGTGAGACTCGAAAGAGGGCGTGCCGGTCGATTGAGGGCCGCGGTGGACCCAACGTGGGTCCGCCCGCGCGGGGCGCCGCGTTGCGACCGGAAGTGCACGTGCAAGGCGGACGCGTATTGTACGCGAGCCCGCGTTGCCGTCCGAGCGGCGGCCGGATCTGGACCACAACCCGGACCCTGGTCTACCGCACCGGCTGTCCGGGTTCCACGCCGCCGGGGGCCGGTGACAGGTTGCGTTTGCCGCGCTGCCGCTCGCGCGGCGAACGCGGCAACGCGCTTCACTCGTACGTGTCGCCGACGATCTCTTCAATCTTCAGCTTGAGCTCCGGCGTAATCTTCGCGGCCACGTCCTGAGCCTTCATGTTCTCGGCAATCTGCTCGACGCGCGACGCACCCGTGATCACGGTGCTGACATGGGGGTTCTTCAGGATCCAGGCAATCGCCAGTTGGCCGACCGTGCAACCGAGCTCGTCCGCCACGCCGCCGAGCTTGCCGACGACGCCGTTCTTGCCCGTATCCGTGACCTGCTTTTTCAACCAGTCGTAGCCCTGCAACTGGGCGCGGCTGTCAGCCGGTACGCCGTCGCGATACTTGCCGGTCAGGAGGCCCGAGGCGAGCGGACTCCACGTGGTCAGCCCAAGGCCGATGTCCTCGTAAAGCCGCTTGTACTCCTGCTCGACGCGCTTGCGGTGGAACAGGTTGTACTGCGGCTGCTCCATGACAGGTTTGTGAAGATGATGCCGCTCCGCGACGTCGTAGGCCGCACGGATTTCGTCCGCGCTCCATTCGGACGTGCCCCAGTAGAGCGCCTTGCCGCGCGTGATCATGTCGCTCATCGCCCAGACGGTTTCTTCGACGGGCGTATTCGGGTCGGGCCGGTGGCAGAACACGAGATCCACGTAGTCGAGCTGCAAACGCTTCAGCGACGCGTCGATTGCGTTCAGCAGATACTTGCGGTTCAGCGTGTGGTACTGGTTCGGCGCTTCCTGAAGGCCCCAGAAAAACTTCGTCGACACCACATAGCTGATGCGCGGCCACGCCAGTTCCTTCAAAGCCTGTCCCATGATTTCTTCGGATTTGCCGCCGGCATAGACCTCGGCGTTGTCGAAGAAATTCACCCCGGCGTCGCGTGCCGCCGCCAGCGATTCGCGTGCCGCGTGCGTGTCCACCTGATTGCCGTAGGTCACCCAGGAACCGATGGACAGTTCACTGACTTGCAGGCCGGAGCGGCCGAGTCGTCGATAGTTCATGCATTTCTCCTTGCGAGTTGATGCAGCCGGCATTTACTCCTGCCAGCGAAATCGGGCGCCGAATCGGGCGCAACCCATACAGTTTAAAGAGATACGGATTTCTGCGTGATTTCCGGATGACTTTCACGGGGTTCATGCACAATAGCAAAGTTGGCCGCAGTGCAGCATTCGTCTGAACGGCCTATGCCGTTTGGTCAGCTTTACGCCGCCTGCGTGTCGTGGTGTCATTGCTCATCAACTGTATGGAGGTTCTGGATGTCGTCACTGAACACGAATCTGAATGGCAAAGTCGCGGTTGTCACGGGCGCGGCGAGCGGGATCGGCAAGCAGATCGCGCTGACATTGTCGGCAGCGGGCGCCGCGATTGCGATTGCCGATCTGAATCAGGATGGCGCGAACGCCGTCGCTGAAGAGATCAAGCAGGCCGGCGGCAAGGCCATTGGCGTCGCAATGGACGTCACGAACGAAGAAGCCGTCAATCAGGGTATCGACAAGGTGGCCGCGGAGTTCGGCTCGATCGACATCCTCATTTCGAATGCCGGCATCCAGATCGTCAATCCTATCGAGAACTACGCTTTCTCCGACTGGAAGAAGATGCAGGCCATCCACGTCGACGGTGCGTTCCTCACCACTAAAGCGGCCCTGAAGCACATGTACAAGGACGATCGCGGCGGCACGGTGATCTACATGGGCTCGGTCCATTCGCACGAAGCCTCGCCGCTGAAGTCGGCGTATGTCGCGGCCAAGCATGCCTTGCTGGGTCTCGCGCGCGTGCTGGCGAAGGAAGGCGCGAAGCACAACGTGCGCTCGCATGTCGTCTGTCCGGGCTTCGTGCGCACGCCGCTCGTCGACAAGCAGATTCCCGAGCAGGCCAAAGAACTCGGCATCAGCGAAGAAGACGTGATTCGCAACGTGATGCTCGGCGGTACGGTGGACGGCATTTTCACCACGGTGGAAGACGTCGCGCAAACCGTGCTGTTCCTCTCCACTTTCCCGAGCGCGGCCTTGACCGGCCAGTCCTTCATTGTGAGCCACGGCTGGTTCATGCAATAAGGAGACGGTTATGGCGCAACGCAATGTCAAGCGGGCGCGTGCCGGCACCCTCGGCGACGGGGATGGCGAGCACGCCGGAGCAGCGGCTGGCGTTCGCGCCAGCCGGCATGTCCAGTTGCCCCAATACGAAACCATCGCGCTGATGCTGCAAGGCGGCGGCGCACTGGGTGCCTATCAGGCCGGCGTTTATCAGGGCCTCCACGAGGCCGGCATTGAGCCGAACTGGGTCGCCGGTATTTCGATCGGCGCGCTCAACACAGCCATCATTGCCGGCAATGCACCGGAGCATCGCGTCACACGGCTGCTCGAATTCTGGGAGACCATCTGTCAACCGGCTTTCGCGCCGCCGCTGCCGCCGTTCCTCGAGCAGACGCTGTTCAATTCCAACGACACGATCCGCAAGGCGTTCACCGCCATGCAGGCCACGGGGGCGATCGTCCAGGGGCAGAAGGGATTCTTCGTGCCGCGCTTCCCGCCGCCCATGCCCACCGTTTCCGGGCCGCCGCAAAACGCCAGCTACTACGACACGTCGCCCATGAAGTCGACGCTCGAAAAGCTGTGCGATTTCGACCGCATCAACTCGGGTGAAACACGCGTCTCAGTCGGCGCGGTGAACGTCGGGACGGGCAATTTCGCGTACTTCGACAACACGCACATGAAATTGCGGCCGGAGCATTTCATCGCCTCGGGCTCGCTGCCGCCAGGGTTCGGTGCAATGGAAATTGATGGGGAGTACTACTGGGACGGCGGCCTGATGTCCAATACGCCGCTCTACGAAGTCGTCCAGACCACGCCACGTCGTGACACGCTCGCGTTTCAGGTGGATCTGTGGAGTGCCATCGGGCCGGTGCCGGACAATATCACCGACGTGCAGGGCCGCATGAAGGACATCCAGTATTCGAGCCGCACGCGCCTCGTTACCGACATGCTGCAGCGTTCGCAGCGTTTCAGGCACGTGCTGCGCGAAGTGCTCGACCGCGTGGCGCCCGAACATCGCGACGACCCATGGTGCAAGTTGGCGGATGATCTGTCCTGTTCGAAACGCTACAACGTCATCCATCTGATCTACCGGCAGAAGGAGTACGAAGGGCATTTCAAGGACTTCCAGTTCGGCTTGTCGACCATGCGCGAACACTGGGAAAGCGGCTTGCAGGATATCCACAACTCTCTGGCGCAACCCGACTGGCTGGCGATGCCTGATAACGACGCCGGTTTCGTCACGCACGACATCCATCGCGACAAACGCTGAGGGTTTAGCTGAAAGCGTGGTTGAGGGTTTAGCCTCAACGGTTCTTGGCGCCCAACAAAAACGGCGCCCTGCTGATCGCAGGGCGCCGTTTTTTTCCGCCAGGCCAGGCCAGGTCAGAGCGGAGGATAAGCGGCTTCCAACTGCGCCGCCGCCTCAGTCCATTACTTCAGGACTTGAGCAACCGCGCTGGCCACGGCATCGAGATTGCGCGTGTTCAGCGCAGCCACGCAGATGCGGCCCGTACTCACGGCATAGATGCCGAATTCTTCACGCAGACGGTCCACTTGCGCTGCCGTCAGGCCCGAATACGAGAACATGCCGCGTTGCGCGTTCACGAAGCTGAAGTCGCGGTCCACGCCGCTTGCTTTCAGGCGTTCCACCAGGCCGTTGCGCATGGCGCGAATGCGGTCGCGCATTTCGCCGAGTTCCGATTCCCACGTCGCGCGCAGTTCCGCCGAGCCGAGTACCGCTGCGACAACTGAGCCGCCATGGGTGGGCGGGTTCGAGTAGTTCGTGCGGATCACGCGCTTGAGCTGCGACAGCACGCGCGACGCTTCTTCCTTGCTGCCGGTGATGATGGACAGCGCGCCGATGCGTTCGCCGTACAGCGAGAACGACTTCGAGAACGACGACGAGACGAATACGTTCAGTTCAGCGAGTGCGAACAGACGCACGGCGGCAGCGTCGGATTCGATGTTGTCGCCGAAGCCCTGATAGGCGATGTCGAGGAACGGCACCAGTTCGCGCGCCTTGACGACTTCGACGATCTGCTGCCATTGGGCCGCGGTCAGGTCGACGCCGGTCGGGTTGTGGCAGCACGCGTGCAGGACGACGACCGTGCCGGCTGCATAGCCGTTCAGGGCCGCCAGCATGCCTTCGAAGTTCACGCCATGGGTCTTCGCGTCGTAGTACGGGTACGAGACGACTTCGAAGCCTGCGCTTTCGAACAGCGCACGGTGGTTTTCCCAGCTCGGGTCGCTGATGGCGACCTTGGAGGCCGGGTTGACGCGCTTCAGGAAGTCCGCGCCGATCTTCAGCGCGCCCGTGCCGCCCAGTGCCTGTGCGGTCACTACACGGCCCGCGGCGATCAGCGGCGAGTCGTTGCCGAGCAGCAGCTTCTGCACGGCCGCGTCGTAGGCAGCAATGCCTTCGATCGGCAGGTAGCCGCGCGGCAGCGCCGCTTCGATGCGAGCCTTTTCCGCGTCGCGCACGGCGCGCAGCAGCGGAATCTTGCCTTCTTCATTGAAGTACACGCCCACGCCCAGGTTGACCTTGGTGGTGCGCGTATCTGCGTTGAAGGCTTCGTTCAGGCCCAGGATCGGGTCGCGGGGAGCAAGTTCGACGGCGGAGAACAGAGACATGATGGTTCGGCAGTAGTGAAAAGAGGGACGGCTCGAGCCTGGCTGCGGCACCGGTGGGGCAGAGCCTGTGCGGGCGGCCTGCGGTTGATCAGGCCGAATCGGGCAGGTCGGTGTCTAAAGACGGTGTCTAAAAGAGCAGCAGCGAGCGCAGCATGCCATTGTAGCGAATCCCGGGGCGTTTTTTGGGCCGTGGCCGCATCCAAAAGCGATTATTTGCTTGAAAAACAGCGCTTTGGCACCAGTTTCGACAAGCGGGCGGCACTGCGCCGGCGTCTGCGGGCAGCCCGGAAAGCGGTGGCGCCGCGGCTTTGCGGGGATCCGCTCTGGCGCCGGAGCCATACCCGGGCAACCGCCGCAGATCGGCCTGAACGTCCTCCGCAATCCAGCCATTTCCGGCCGGATCAGGCTCCTGTCCTCCACTCAGCCCGCGCTCCCGCAAACCGCTAGAATAGTCCTTTGCCCAGGCCCCGGTGCCGCACACATGTCCGAACATCATCTGACTGAAGTCAACGACGCTCTCGACGAGTCGAAATTCGTGACGTTCGACGACTCGCCGTTCCAGCTTTACCAGCCATACCCGCCCGCCGGCGACCAGCCGAGCGCCATCGACACGCTCGTCGAAGGCGTCGAAGACGGCCTGTCGTTCCAGACGCTGCTGGGCGTAACCGGTTCGGGCAAGACCTTCACGATGGCTAACACCATTGCGCGGCTCGGCCGCCCGGCCATTGTGTTTGCGCCGAACAAGACGCTGGCGGCCCAGCTTTACTCGGAGTTTCGCGAGTTCTTCCCGCGCAACGCGGTCGAGTACTTCGTCTCGTACTACGACTACTACCAGCCGGAAGCGTATGTGCCGCAGCGCGACCTGTTCATCGAGAAAGACTCGTCGATCAACGAGCATATCGAGCAGATGCGGCTCTCGGCGACCAAAAGCCTGATGGAGCGGCGCGACGTGGTGATCGTCGCGACGGTGTCGGCAATCTACGGTATCGGTAATCCGTCCGAATATCATCAGATGATTCTGACGCTGCGTACCGGCGACAAGATCGGCCAGCGCGACATCATCGCGCGGCTGATCGCGATGCAATACAACCGCAACGAGACCGAGTTCCAGCGCGGCGCGTTTCGCGTGCGCGGCGACACCATCGACATCTTTCCGGCGGAACACGCGGAGATGGCGGTGCGGGTCGAACTGTTCGACGACGAAATCGAAACGCTGCAATTATTCGATCCGCTGACGGGCCGCGTGCGCCAGAAGATTCCGCGCTTCACCGTGTACCCGTCGTCGCACTATGTGACGCCGCGCGAAACCGTGATGCGCGCGGTGGAAACGATCAAGGCCGAACTGCGCGAGCGGCTCGAGTTTTTCTACAGCGAAGGCAAGCTGGTGGAGGCGCAGCGTCTGGAGCAGCGCACCCGTTTCGATCTGGAGATGCTGCAGGAGCTGGGTTTCTGCAAAGGCATCGAGAACTACTCGCGGCACTTTTCGGGCGCGGCGCCGGGCGAACCGCCGCCGACCCTGGTCGACTACCTGCCGGGCGACGCGCTGATGCTGCTCGACGAATCGCACGTGCTGATCGGCCAGTTGAACGGCATGTACAACGGCGACCGCGCGCGCAAGGAAAACCTCGTCAATTACGGTTTCCGCCTGCCTTCGGCGCTGGATAACCGGCCGCTCAAATTCAACGAATTCGAGCGCAAGATGCGCCAGGTGGTGTTCGTGTCGGCTACGCCTGCCGACTACGAGCAGAAGACGGCCGGGCAGGTGGCCGAGCAACTGGTGCGGCCAACGGGCCTCGTCGACCCCGAAATCGAGGTGCGTCCGGCCCGTACCCAGGTCGACGATATCCTCTCCGAGATCAACGAGCGCGTAAAGGCGGGCGACCGCGTGCTGGTCACGGTGCTGACCAAGCGCATGGCCGAGCAGCTGACCGAGTTTCTCGCCGATCACGGCGTCAAGGTGCGCTATCTGCACAGCGACATCGACACGGTCGAGCGGGTCGAAATCATCCGCGACCTGCGGCTCGGCACCTTCGACGTGCTGGTGGGGATCAACCTGCTGCGCGAAGGGCTCGATATTCCGGAAGTGTCGCTGGTGGCGATTCTCGATGCGGACAAGGAAGGCTTCCTGCGTGCGGAACGCTCGCTGATCCAGACCATCGGCCGGGCGGCGCGGAACGTGAACGGCCGGGCGATCCTGTACGCCGACCGCATCACGGATTCGATGCGCCGCGCGATCGACGAAACCGAGCGGCGGCGCACCAAACAGGTCGCCTTTAACCTGAAGATGGGCATCACGCCGCGCGGTGTGGTCAAGCGCATCAAGGACATTATCGACGGCGTGTACAACGTCGACGAAGCGCGCGCCGAACTGAAGGAGCAGCAACAGCGGGCCAAGTTCGAGGACATGTCGGAGAAGCAGTTGTCCAAGGAACTCAAACGGCTCGAAAAGCAGATGATGGAGCACGCCAAGAATCTCGAATTCGAAAAGGCGGCTCAGACGCGCGATGAGCTCGCGCTGTTGCGCCAACGCGTGTTCGGCGCCAACGTCGGCGATCATCTGACCGGCACCAACTGAGATTTCGGCCCGGCTCCCGCAGCCGGCCGGCAAGCCGTGCGGTGCTCAGCCGCGCGGCCTGCGACTTCAGCGTTCCCTTCGTCAACGTCCTTCCGTTGGATCTCATTCCAGCCGCGCTGCGTTCAATCTGACCCCGAGTCGAACTATTCTGTAAGGCTACAAAGATAGCTCTGTCAGAACAACGACCCGCCTATCCGGTACGCCAAGTCCTTTGTCCACAAGGGTTTCTTGGCGCCGCCATTTGTTCTCAACGCCGAAGAATGATAAAATCCGTTCAATATTGAGAATGGTTCGCATTAGCGTTAGTAATTTTGAGAAATGCGTTTGAATGGAATGCCATACCTTTCTCAATCTGGCGTTTCAGCCCGGCATTCGTCGTCTTAGTCTAAAAAAACAAGGAGTTTCAATGCGAGTCTCTTCATTTCTGCGCGGCGGTGTGGTGGCCGTCGCGGCGGTGGCCACGATGTCGGCCATGGCCGCTGAATATCCCATCGGCAAGCAGCAGATTCAGGGCGGCATGGAAATCGGCGCGGTCTACCTGCAGCCAATCACGATGGAGCCCGAAGGCATGATGCGCAAGGCAGCGGATTCGGACGTCCACCTCGAGGCCGACATCCACGCCGTCAAGAACAACCCCACCGGCTTCGCCGAGGGCGACTGGATGCCCTATCTGCAGGTGAGCTACGAGCTCTCGAAGGCCGGTTCGGCGCAGACGCAGAAGGGCGAGATGATGGCGATGGTCGCCGACGACGGTCCGCACTATGGCGACAACGTCAAGCTGCAAGGCCCCGGCAAATACCACCTGAAGCTCTTTATCGCGCCGCCCATGCAAGCCGGCCACATGGCCTTCGGCCGTCACGTCGACAAGGAAACCGGCGTGGGTCCGTGGTTCAAGCCGTTCACGCTCGAATACGACTTCACGTACGCGGGGATCGGCAAGAAGGGCGGGTATTGATTCACGCGATTCACGCAGCCGGCGCGTGAAGGCGCGCCGGGTTTTCCGGAAGGACCCATGAGAATCAACCGAAAGATCGCGATCCTTGCCATGACGACTTCGCTCGTCGGCGCGGCCCATGCTGCGGACCTGCCGACCTTCAAGCTCGAGATGGCGGACGGCAAGCTCAATCCGGCGCGCATCGAAGTGCCGGCCGGCCAGCGTATCAAGATCGAAGTGCGCAACGTGGGCAAGGGCGCGGCTGAATTCGAAAGCGTTCAGTTGCGCAAGGAAAAAGTGCTGGCGCCGGGCGCGGAATCGTTCGTGGTGATCGCGCCGCTGTCGCCGGGCGAGTACAAGTTTTTCGACGATTTCCACCAGCAGGCGCAGGGCGTGATCGTCGCGAAGTAGTTGAGGCGCGCGAGCTGTGTCGACGGTGTGTCGAAGCGGCGAAGGGTCTAGGTGCGGATGCAAGGCGTCCGCTCAAGCAGTAGGAGAAGTTCGATGGGTCAGGTGTTGTTCATCGTGTGGCGGGAGAGCGTCGAGGCGCTGCTGGTCGTCGGCATTCTGTATGCGTGGCTGAAAAACGGCGACGACAATGCGCGGCGCGGCCTGCCGTATCTGTGGGCGGGCGTCGGCGTGGGCATCCTCGCGGCGATCGGGCTCGGTGCGGCGCTGATCGGTTTCACCGAGGTGTTGTCCGGCGACGCGCAGGACTACTTCCAGACGGCGATGGTGCTGGTGGCCTGCGTGCTGATCGTGCAAATGGTGCTGTGGATGAAACAGCACGGCCGCACGCTCAAGCGCGACATGGAACAGTCGCTGCAACAGAGCACGCGCGATTCGAACGGGTGGGGCATTGCCGTGCTGGTCGCGCTCGCGATTGCCCGGGAAGGCAGCGAGACGGTCATCTTCCTGTATGGCCTCGGCTTCGGCCAGTCGGGCCACGTGGACGGCGGCCAGCTGCTGGCCGTGCTGATCGGTCTGGGCCTGGCGTTCCTGACGTTCTACGTGCTGCAACTGGGCGGCAAATTCTTCTCGTGGCGGCTCTTTTTCCGCGTCACCGAAATCATGCTGCTGTTTCTCGGCGCGGGTCTGTTCCAGGCCGGCGTCGACAAGCTGATCGACAAGGAGATTCTGCCCACCTTCGTCGACCCGCTGTGGAACACCTCGGCGCTGCTCGACGATTCGAGCACGTTCGGTTCGCTCGTCGCCACCCTCACGGGTTACCGTGCCCATCCCGCGCTGACGAATCTGGTCGCTTATGCGGTTTACTGGGGCGTCGTGTATCTGCTGGTACGCCGGGCTAACCGGCGGCCGGCGCAGCGCGCGGCAGGGCGCGCAGCATGAGGGGTGCCCTTGACCACGCCGGCCATTCGAGCCGTCCCAGCCGGCTCGCCGCGGCGGGCCAGTGGATGCAGCGGCATGGCGCGCTGATTCGCGTCGTCCAGTGGGGCGTGGTGGCGGTCTACGCCTTTCTGATTCTCGTGCCGGCCTTCACGCCGTTGCCCGATGACACGGCGCATCTGTGGAGCAACCTCACGCTGGCCGCGCAGTTCGTGTTCTGGGGCATCTGGTGGCCGTTCGTGCTGCTATCCATGGTGATGCTGGGCCGCGTATGGTGCGGCGTGCTGTGTCCGGAGGGCGCGCTCGCCGAGTTCGCCAGCAAGTACGGCCGCAGCTGGGCGATCCCGCGCTGGATGCGCTGGGGCGGTTGGCCGTTCGTCGCCTTCGGACTGACCACCATCTACGGTCAGATGGTGAGCGTCTACCAGTATCCCAAGGCGGTGTTGCTGGTGCTTGGCGGCTCGACCTTCGCCGCGATGATCGTCGGCTTATTGTATGGACGCGAGAAACGCGTCTGGTGCAAGTACCTGTGCCCCGTCAACGGGGTTTTTTCGCTGCTGGCGCGGCTCGCGCCGTTTCACTACAAGGTCGACGAAGATGCATGGCGCCGCTCCTACAAAGAGGGCGAACACGGGCATCGGGTGATTCCGATCAACTGCGCGCCGCTCGTGCCGTTGCGTAACATGAAGGGCGCGGCGGCCTGCCACATGTGCGGCCGCTGCAGCGGTCACCGCGATGCCATTGCGTTGACGTGGCGCGCGCCATCCTCGGAAGTGGTGAAACTCGGCGACCAGCAGGCGAGCGCCTGGGACACCGCGTTGATTCTCTACGGCCTGCTTGGCATCGCGATTGGCGCGTTTCACTGGACCGCGTCGACATGGTTCGTCGACCTGAAGATGTTCCTCGCGACGTGGCTGGTCGAGCGCGACATCACATGGCCGCTCGCCACCAACGCACCGTGGTTTCTCTTCACGCACTATCCTGAGCAGAACGATGTGTTCTCGTGGCTCGACGGCACGCTGGTGATCGGCTACATCCTCGCCACCGGGTTCGTCTACGGCACGACCCTGCTCGTGCTGTTGATGGGCGCCACCCGCACGCTGGGTCGCTTTAGCGCGACACGCTTGCATCATCTCGCGCAAGGGCTGATTCCGCTTGCCGGCGCGGGCGTGTTTCTTGGGCTGTCGGCGACCACGCTGTCGCTGCTGCGCGCGGAGCATGTTTCGCTAGGGTGGGCGGCGGATCTGCGCATCGCGATTCTGGTGGTGGCCAACCTCTGGAGCGCCTGGCTCGCGTGGCTCGTCACGCGGCGCTACAGCGCGCGGCTTTTCCAGCGCGGCCTGGCAATGCTCTGGTTTATCGCCGCCCTTGCGGTCGTCGATAGTGCCTGGTGGCTCATGTTTTGGGGCTGGACGCGCTAAAAACACCAAAGCCGTGGGATGTCGCCATCCACACGGCTTCGTCGTTCTGTTCATTCAGCAGTTGCGACCCGCGCTTCGGCGCCTGTCCGCATTGGGTGGGAACCAAAAAAATGGCCTGGCTTGCTGCGACGGCTGGCTTGGTTATCTGCACGAAGGGGTCTAGATCTCGCGTGCAAGCCGTCGTTGCTGGCTAATGCCCAACACCTCTCGAGGAGGTGGTCCCCACAATACCCGGTGTGTCCTTCGTTACTTCGTCAAAATCAGCTTGCCGAGCCGTGTGGCGCGAAGCTGGTAAGTCTCGCCGTTGTGCACGATGCTCACGTGGCTGTGCCCTTGCAGGAGCGTTTCGCTACGTACCGACGGCGCGGCCGTTCCCGTCTTCGGCGCGACGGCATTGCTGCGTTCGCTGGACGGTCTCGGTACGGTTGCCGTCGTGCCGGTTTTCGGACGGCTGGTCAGCGCAGCGCTCGCGGGGCGGCGCAGGCTAAGCGTAGAAGAGCGCGTGAGGTCGTTCATTCGTTCCGTCGGGTTGTCGATTCGATGGACTAATTCTAAATGATAATCGTTCCCATTTACAAGTCCATTAATTCATCGGAATAATGTTTCGATAGTCAGGGGGACGTAAGTTCGAAGATGAGAGGCGCGTGCGGTTGAGCGTGGAGCCGCGCCGCATCCGTCCGGCGCGCGACCCGGACGGACAACGGGCCGCCCTTCGTGCTCAATGCAGCGCGTCAGGCGCCTTGCGGCCTTGCACGTACTGACGAATCAGGCGGACCGTATCGATGTCCGACTCGCGGTAGGCCGATTTGACGATTTCCTGCGTCTGGCGCGCATCCTGATCGTCGGAGACGGGCAGGGTGGTGCTGTACTCGAAGCGCAGGAACAGTTGCAGTTCGTCGGGCTGTTCGATGGTCATCGTGAGCGAGCCGCCCACATGCGTTTCGGTGGCGAGGATGTCGTAGCGCACGCTCTGATCGGGCGAGAGCGTCACGCGGTCGCGTACGGTGACCTGCCCGTAGTGCAGTTCGCGCTCGAGCGTGCTGTCGGTGCGCGACAGGATCGTGCACGTGTCGAGCCCCAGCACGAACAGTTGCGGCTGCTCGGCGCGCAACACCAGGCCTTCCCACAACTGCTCGCGGGTCATGGTGTCGACGAACGGATTCAACGGATCGTTGATCTGGACGAGATGTTCGAAATTCAAAACGGTGGCTTCCTCTTAAGCAATGGGTCCGAGCCCGCTGCGATGCCTTCGGGCTGGCTCAAGCGGCAGCCAGGCCCGAGCGGATCGAGATCGGGTGCGTCAGGATCTTGTGGACCGGGCAGGCATTGGCGATCTGCAACAGACGTTCCCGCTGCTCGTCCGACAGGTCGCCTTCGAGCACGATACGCCGGTCGATCGTCGAACCTTCGCCGTCGGTCTCGATTGACAGCGTCACGCGGACGTCGGCGAGCGGCCAGCCCTTGCGCTGTGCATACATCTTCAGCGTGATCGATGTACAGGCGCCGAGGCTTGACAGCAACAGCGTCACCGGGCCAGGGCCGCGGTCGCCGCCGCCGAGCGACTCGGGTTCGTCGGCGAGCCATGTGTGCTTGCCGTCGTCGAGAAGAACCTGGAAATTCGTCGAGCCGATGTGGGCTGTGACCGTGGACTCTGCCATGCGCGCTCCTGAACCGGGACGGGATGCGCCGCGCGGCGCAGGGAGGCTGCGGCGCGCGGCATGAGTCGCTATTGTGAACGAAATTGTCCGGCTTCGTGCCGTAGAGGTCAGTGCGTAATCTGCCCCATCCGGCCTGCCTGATAGTCGGTCACCGCCTGGCGAATCTCGTCTTCGGTGTTCATCACGAACGGACCGTAGCGCACCACCGGCTCCTTCAGCGGCACGCCGCCCAGCAGCAACACCTCGAGCGGTTCCTCGCCGGCCGCCAGTGTGACCGTCTCGCCGTCGTTGCCGAACACGACCATCTGCCGCGCGCCTACTTCGCGGCGCGCCTCGCCGTAGAAGCCCTTGCCCGACAGCGCGTACGCGAACACCCGGTAATTCGCCGGCACGGCGTGCACGATCTGCGCGCCCGGCTGCAACGTGAAATGCTGATACAGGATCGGCGTGCGCGTTTCGATCGCAGCCGCCACGCCCAGCGCTTCGCCTGCAATCACTTTCACGCTGACCTGGCCGTCCTCGGAGGTCGCGACCGGAATCTGGGCCGACGGCATTTCCTGGTAGCGCGGCGCGATCATCTTGTCGCTGCGCGGCAGGTTGACCCACAATTGCAAGCCGTGCACGCGGCCGCCGCTGCGCACGAACTCCGGGTCCGGCATTTCGCTATGCACGACGCCGGCGCCCGCGGTCATCCACTGCACATCGCCGGCGTGCAGCGTGCCGGAGTGGCCTGCCGAGTCCTTATGGCCGAACTGGCCCTCCAGCACGTAGGTGACGGTCTCGAAGCCGCGGTGCGGATGGTCCGGCGCGCCCTTGGCTTCGCCGGGCGCGTAGTCGATCGGGCCCATTTCGTCGAGCAGCAGAAACGGGTCGAAGTCCATCAGCATGCGGGTCGGAAACGGGCGGTGGACGATAAAGCCGCCGCCTTCGGTCGTGCGAACGGCGGGGTACGTGCGTTCGATCGTGCGTGTCGAGCTCATCAAAAGTCACCTTGAAAAATGGGGAATAGCGTTATTTCTGAAACATAGAGCTATTATAGGGACCGTTTTTAGAGGTGCCAGCCACCGTCACGCAATGGATTGTTCTATTCATGGAACGATGAGATGAAGATCGATTCGCATAATCTGAACGACCTGATGTACTTTTCTCAGGTCGTCGAGCACGGCGGGTTTTCCGCCGCCGAGCGGGTGCTGGGTATCTCGAAGTCGCGCTTGTCGCGCCGTTTGACCGAACTGGAGGCGTCGCTCGGCGTCCGTCTGTTGCAGCGCTCCACGCGCAAGCTGGCGCTGACCGAGGCCGGTCAACTGTTCTATCAGCATTGCCAGGCGATGCTCTCGGAAGCGCAGGCGGCGGTCAACGTGGTGCAGCAATTGCGCTCGTCGCCGCGCGGCACGGTGCGCGTGAGCGTGCCGGTCACCATCTCGCAGACGCTGCTGTCGCAGATCCTGCCGGAATTCATGCACCGCTACCCGGAAGTGCGCGTGGTGATGCGGGTGACCAATCGCGTCATCGACCTGTTCGAGGATTCGATCGATGTTGCGTTGCGGATCCGCTCGGAGCCGCCGGAAAACGCCAATATCGTCGTGCGGCCGTTGTGGCGCACGCAGCAGATGCTCGTCGGCGCGCCGAGCCTGTTGCAGCAAAACGCCCCGCCGTTGCTGCCGGCCGACCTGGACCGCTTCGAGACACTCGATACGCCCACCACCGACGGCCGCCACGTCTTCCAGCTGATCTCGCCGGAGGGCACGCGTCACGCGCTCGAGCACGAGCCGCGTCTGGTGAGCGCCGATCTGATGACGATCCGCGAGGCGGTGCTGGCGGGTGTCGGCATCGCCGCGTTGCCCGAGATGATGTACGGGGCCGCGCTGCGCGCCGGGCAACTGTCGCCGGTGATGCCGGGTTGGACCTTGCCGTCGCCGCAACTGTATGCGGTGTTTGTGTCCCGCCAGGGCATGGTGCCGGCGGTGCGCGCGTTCGTCGACTATCTGGTTGAAATGCTGGATCCGGATACGGGTAAGCACATCATGGGCGAATGTCCGACGGCTGCGGAAAAACGCAAAGCCGCGCAGGCGGCGCCGGGGTATGCGGCAAACCCGGCGGCAAACCCGTCGGCAAACCCGTCGGTGGGCCAGGCGGTTGCGCAACCGACCGCGTGAACCCCAGCCACGCAGCGTCATATCGTTTTGGCATTTAAGCGCCGTCTGCGATGAGTACTTTCAATGGGCGTTTGCTTGAATGCCCGGGCCTGCGGGCATATAGTGAAATCCCTCCGCTAAGGAGTCTCTTACGCGGAAACTCATGGCCGCTATCATAGCGAGCCTGATAGGGCTGATCGCGCTGTCCGTGTCGACCACGGCTGTCGCATGTGGAGACACTCGCCACTCATCCGATGGCAAGTGATCTCGCCGCCCGAAGGCGCCGAGTGCGCACAAAAAAAGGCCTTCATCCGACGATGAAGGCCTTTTACTTTTTACGGCGCGTTTTAGCCCTTGAAACAAGGGTCTTTCGCGTTTCTAGCGGGCAGCGTGCTAGTGGCTCACCGGTTGCGTCACGAAACCGATTTTCGTGAGACCGCCGGCCTGCGCCGCGGACATCACGTCCGCCACCTTTTCATACGCAATCTTGCGGTCCGCGTTCAGATGCAGTTCCGGTTGCGGGTCCGCCTGCGCGGCTTGCGCAATCTTCGCGCGCAGCTCGTCGCTGCTGACCGCTTTGTCGTCCCACAGCACGGTGCCGTCGGCCTCGATCGAAACGTTGACCTGAGCCGGTTTCGTCTCTTCCTTCTGGCTGCTTGCATGCGGCAGATCGATTTTCACCGCATGCCGGATCACCGGGATCGTCACCATGAAGACAATCAGGAGAACCAACATCACGTCGACGAGCGGCGTCATGTTGATTTCGTTCATCAGGCCGTCGTCATCGTCGCTGGCGAAGGGGCTCATTCCCATCGGAGTACCTCGCTGATCAGTGAGTGCGCGTGGCGAGACGCAGGCCGTCGCCGCGCTTGGACGACGACAGGCGCGCGCCCGTCACGAAGAATGCATGCAGGCCGTGGGCGAAGCGGTTCAGCTTGGTGACGATCGCCTTGTTCGCACGGGTCAGCGCGTTATAGCCGAGCACGGCGGGAATCGCGACGAACAGACCGAACGCGGTCATGATCAGCGCTTCGCCGACCGGACCCGCCACCTGGTCGAGCGAGCTCTGGCCGCTCGCACTGATCGCCAGCAGCGCGTGATAGATGCCCCACACCGTGCCGAACAGACCGACGAACGGCGCCGTGCTGCCGATCGAGGCGAGGATCGCGAGGCCGCTCTGCATGCGCGCGATGCTGTCGTCCATGGTGTCTTTCAGGCAACGCGTGACCCAGTCCGACACGTCCATGCGGTCGTGCAGATGCGGTTGCGTCTGATGATGGTGATCGGCGGCTTCCTGACCCGACAGCGCGAGCGCGAGGAACGGGTTGTCCTGCGGCGACGAAGCGCCGGCGCCGAGTTTCTGCACGCCATCGGAGAGATCGTCCGAATGCCAGAACGACTGTTCGGCGTTCTTCGTCAGGCGCTTGAGACGCATCACGTTCCAGGCCTTGATGACGATCACGCTCCACGACAGCACCGACATGATCAATAGCGCGAGCGCAATGCCGCGCGTCACGAAATCCCCTTGTGCCCAGACGTGGGCTAAACCGTAATTCTGCATTGCCATTCCTTTTTTAAAGTCTGCTTCAGCCGTTCGCTCGCGCGAGCGGCCCGATGATTCAGTGCTCAGTCGCTCAGGCCGAACTGGTAGGGCTGCGTGTAGGCCGCCCGGATCGGCACGCCGTTCTCGAGATAGGGCTTGCATGAGCTCGCCTTGACGGCGGCCAGCGCGGCGTCGTCGAGCCGGTCGTAGCCGCTGCTCTTTTTCAGCTCGACGTTCTCGAGGTTGCCGGTCAGGCCGACGACGAACCGCACGTAAGCCGTACCGGTTTCGCCGCGGCGCCGCGAGAGGGCCGGATAGTCGGGCTTGGCGATATTGCAGTCGAGATGCGAGACGTTCTTCGGCGCGGTGATTTCCATCGTCGGACGGCCGATCGCGGGCGCGGCCGCGGCGGCCGGCGGCGCAGCAGGAGCGGTCGGCGCCGGCGGCGCGGATGGCGCGGGGGCGGGCGCTGTGGGCGACGGGCTCGCCGCCACCGGCAGCGGTGCCGGTGTGGGCTTGGGCGTCGGCCGCACCTTGGGTTTGGTGTGCGGGACCGGCGGCGTGGGCTTGGGCGGCGGCGGAGCGAGTGACTGCAGGGCGACCGGTGCAGCGACGGGCGCGGGACTCAGCAACTCGGCGGTCATCGTGCGCGATTCGAGCGGGCGAGCCGGCGGGGTAGTGCGGGCGCTCAGGACCACCGCGAGCAGGGCGACGTGGATAGCGGCGACCGCGGCGGTCGCTTTGACGGTGCGGGAATTCATGCGGCTGGAAGGCGCCGGCGCGAAGCCGGCCGGGACGGACTGCGAGGCGCGCATGTTAGCGCGACCGCGCGCCGTCGATACCGGGTCTACGACAAAGCAACGTCATTTTCGGAATATCAGCAGCGAAATGCACAGTGTGGTCACGAAACCAATCAGCAATTCCATCTCGAACTCCGGTTACGGGGTGAGCGGTAGCTGGCTGGTAACGTGTACTGGCTTGCTGACGGCAGTGGACTAAAGCGTGAGGCCGCGGCGGACTCAGGCGCACGGCGAGCGCCGTGCCGGCAGGATCAGGCGGCCTTGCGCTCGTAAAACGTGAGCGGAACCGGATGCGCGTGATGTTCGACCCCGCAACGGCTCGCGCAGACGCCGCTTTGCGCCATGACATCGCGCACGGACTCCTCGCACTTGCCGCAGCAGGTGGCGACGCCCAGCTCGAACTGGAGTTCGTCGAACGAATCGACGCCTTCCGCGATCGAGGCACGGATCTTCCGGTCGGATACAGATTTGCACACGCAGACAATCATGGTTGGGCGCAATAGCTAACGTTAATGCGAATTATTATCATTTTGTTTGATGCATTTGGCAAGCGTCCTGCGGGAATTTTTGTAACAAAACCAGCCTGTTAGGAGGGATACCCCGGATTCGGGGGATGGGGCTGGATGGGGCCGCACCGGCCGGATTGGCGGTGGACGGGGGCCGCGGGTGGGCTGGGCGATGCCCGGAGATCGGGTGAGAGACTTGCCGGCGGCGCGGTTCAAGCCGCCTGGGAATCCGGCGCGACCGTGCGCCGCGACGGGATCACGACGCGCTCCACGGGCGCCTCGATATGCAGCAGGGTGGCGGCGAGCTGTTGCAGATGCGCACCGTCGCTGGTCGAGCAAAAACGGGGCAGATCGGCCGGACGACCGGGTTCGCTGCGCAAGCCGTGCTGGTCGAGCACGCGCTCCAGTTGGCGCGCGATGGCGACGCTGGTGTCGATCAGCGTCATGCGCTCGCCGACGATATCGCGGATCGCCGCGTCGAGAAACGGGTAATGCGTGCAGCCCAGCACGAGCGTGTCGGCGCCGGCATCGAGCATGGGCTGCAGATAGCTGTCGAGCAGCGCGCGCAGTTCGGCCGAACCGACGTCGCAGCGTTCGATGGCTTGCACGAGGCCGTGGCCCGGCTGGCAGAGGAAACGGCAGTCGGCGGCATAGCGTTCCAGCAGGGCCTGAAAGCGGGCGCTGCGCAGCGTCACCTGGGTGGCGAGGACGCCGGCCACGCGGGTTTTCGATTGCACGGCAGCGGGCTTGATACCCGGCTCGACGCCGATCAGCGGAATGCTCAGTTGCTCGCGTACCAGCGCGATGGATTGAGCCGTCGCCGTGTTGCACGCTACCACCAGCACCTTGGCGCCCTGCTTGACGAGCCACTGGCCGATCGCGAGTGTGCGGTCGGCGATGAAGTCGTCGTCGCGCTCACCATACGGGGCGTACAGCGAGTCGGCGACATAGATGATCGATTCGTCCGGCACTTGCGCGCGCAACGCGCGCAGTACCGACAGGCCGCCCAGGCCCGAATCGAACACACCTACCGGCGCACAGCCTGTCTGAGGCTCGACGACAGCGCGCGCGAGGGGCACGGTAAGACCTGCGTCTGACGAAGCGTTAGGCATGGGTGCAGTCATGGAAACGGACAAGGGCACGGACAGGGTCACGGGCTGGGGCAAACAACGCAAGGGTACATTCAAACGCAAGGGCGAACTCAAACTCGAACTGGAACGACCCAGCCCGCGCAGCGCGTTGAACCCGCGCGCGGGCTGCGCCGCTTAGGATTCGATCGAACCCATGCCGCTTTGCTGGTAGTTCTGGATGCCGACCTTGTCGATCAGGTCCAGTTGCGTTTCCAGCCAGTCGATATGTTCTTCGGTGTCGTCGAGAATCTTCACGAAGATTTCGCGCGAGATGAAATCGCGTACTGATTCGCAGTACACGATGGCTTCCTTGCAGGTGCTCTGCGAAATCTGCTCGAGCTTCAGATCGCATTCGAGGATTTCTTTGGTTTCCTCGCCGATCAGCAACTTGTGCAGGTCTTGCAGGTTGGGCAGGCCGTCTAGCATGAAGATGCGTTCGATCAGCCAGTCGGCGTGCTTCATCTCGCCGATCGATTCGTCGTACTCATGCTTGCCGAGCTTTTCGAGGCCCCAATGTTTGTACATCCGGGCGTGCAGAAAGTACTGGTTGATCGCAGTCAGTTCGTTCTTCAACTGCGAGTTCAGATATTCGATGACCTTCTTGTCGCCTTGCATGGTTTTTTCCTTGTGGGGGCTCTGAAATACGATTTTCAACAACAATAAACGCCCGATCCGAAAAAGCCAAGGATCGCAACATCTTTTGACACATACGAACGGCGAACCATGACCGCCCGGCGCCGCATCAATGAAAAAGCCGGGACCGCGGGTCCCGGCTTCATGCCATCAGACAGCGGGCGCAAGACCTGACCTGAACCAGGTAGCAGAGCGGGTGTTAAACCGTCGCGACCGGAATCTTGCCGATCTTCGCTTGCCATTCCTTCGGGCCGGTCTGGTGGACCGAGGTGCCGTTCGAATCGACTGCCACTGTCACCGGCATGTCCTGCACGTCGAACTCGTAGATGGCCTCCATGCCGAGGTCTTCGAACGCCAGCACCCTGGCGCTGCGGATCGCCTTCGACACGAGGTACGCCGCGCCGCCCACAGCCATCAGATAAGCCGCCTTGTGCTTCTTGATGGCTTCGATGGCGACCGGACCGCGCTCGGCTTTACCGATCATCGAAATGAGACCTGTTTGCGACAGCATGGTCTCGGTGAACTTGTCCATCCGCGTGGCGGTGGTGGGGCCAGCCGGGCCGACCGCTTCGTCGCGCACCGGATCGACCGGGCCGACGTAATAGATCACGCGGTTGGTGAAGTCCACCGGCAGCTTTTCGCCCTTGGCGAGCATGTCGGCGATGCGCTTGTGCGCAGCGTCGCGGCCCGTCAACATCTTGCCGGACAGCAACAGCGTCTGGCCCGGCTTCCATGCGGCGACTTCGGCCGGCGTCAACGTGTTCAGATCGACGCGCTGGCTCTTTTCCGTATCCGGTTCCCATTGCACTTTCGGCCATGCGTCGAGCGACGGTGCTTCGAGCTTCGCGACGCCCGTGCCGTCCAGCGTAAAGTGGGCGTGCCGGGTGGCCGCGCAGTTCGGGATGATGGCGATCGGCTTCGAAGCAGCATGCGTCGGCGCCGCCATGATCTTGACGTCGAGCACGGTGGCGAGGCCGCCGAGACCTTGCGCGCCGATGCCCAGCGCGTTGACCTTCTCGTGCAACTCGATGCGCAGCTCTTCGATCCAGTCCTGCGGGCCGCGCGCGATGATGTCCTGGATGTCGATCGGATCCATCAGCGATTCCTTCGCCATCAGCATCGCCTTTTCAGCAGTGCCGCCGATGCCGATGCCGAGCATGCCCGGCGGACACCAGCCGGCGCCCATGGTCGGCACGGTCTTGAGGATCCAGTCGACGATCGAATCCGACGGGTTCAGCATGGCGAACTTCGACTTGTTCTCCGAGCCGCCGCCCTTGGCCGCGACCTGCACGTCGACCTTGTCGCCCGGCACGATCTCGTAGTGGATCACGGCCGGCGTGTTGTCCCTGGTGTTCTTGCGGGCCCCTTCCGGCGGGCTCACGATCGACGCGCGCAGCACGTTGTCCGGGTTCAGATAACCGCGGCGCACGCCTTCGTTGATCATGTCGGTGACGCTCATCGTCGCACCGTCCCAACGCACGTCCATGCCCACCTTCACGAACACCGTGACGATGCCGGTGTCCTGGCAGATCGGGCGCTTGCCTTCGGCGCACATGCGGCTGTTGGTGAGGATCTGCGCGATCGCATCCTTGGCGGCCGGGCTCTGTTCGAGCTCGTAGGCGCGGCCGAGGGCCTGGATGTAATCGAGCGGGTGGTAGTAGCTGATGTACTGAAGCGAATCAGCAATGCTCTGAATCAGATCTTCCTGTTTGATGACGGTCATGGCTAGCTCTGTGGGGACAATGGCGCTTGTCGTACCGATCGCAATGCGCGTTCAGTCTTGCGCCTTCAGGGGAGGGGAAACGGGTTGCTCGCGCGCCGGCTCGTGAAAATGGGCCGGGTGCGTATGCGTGGTCAGACGGTCGACGAGGGCCATCACGACCGCGGACAGCAGGAACGCCAGATGAATGATCACCTGCCACATGATGGTGTGCGTCGTATTCTGGTCGGGGCTGATGAAGGTCTTCAGCAGGTGGATCGACGAAATGCTGATCAGCGCCATGGAGAGCTTCACCTTCAGCACGCCGGCGTTGACGTGATCGAGCCATTCGGGCTCGTCCGGATGACCCTCGACGCCGAGGCGCGAGACGAAGGTTTCATAGCCGCCGATGATCACCATGATCAGCAGGTTCGAGATCATCACCACGTCGATCAGGCCGAGTACGACCAGCATGACGTTGGTTTCGTCGAGCGTCATCGAGGCCGTGACCAGGTGCCAGACTTCCTTGACGAACAGGACGACGTAGACCGCTTGCGCGACGATCAGCCCGAGGTAAAGCGGCAACTGCAGCCAGCGGCTCATGAAGATGAGCGACGGGATAGGGCGCATCGGGCGGCGCGGGTTACCAGCGGAGGCGGAGCGCGGAGCGGACATGGGCAAGAATCAGGGCGATGAAACCGGGCTGAAAGCGGGGGCGGCGCGCCGGCGCGCCAGGCACACCGGGAAAGCTCGCGGCAGGCGCGCTATTGTACAGCGACACCCGGGGCAAGCTCGTGGAGACGGGCAATCTCGTCGATGCGACACGACGCGCCGTCGCCAGCCCGCCGCATGCTTTCGCCGGCGGCGCTCGCGAGCGCCGCGACTGGGCGGTTCAGTGCGGCGTGCCGCTGTATAGATCGCAGGGGGCGCCGCAGGCTTGATCCGAGCGTGCGAAGTGCGCGATGACACGTGCCTTGCCGGGACCTCGTGAACCCTCGCCGGCCACGATGCGCAGCGTCTTTAGCCGCAAAGGCGTCGCCGGCGGCACGGCAACCTGACCGGCGCAGTGCGCCGTCGACAGATTCTTCTGCGGGACCGATTCGTCGAAGATCGAGAAGAGCCGGTACGCGCCCTCGCGCAGGCGTGCCTCGGCCGCGCGCGCCGCCCATGCTGCGGCATCGCCCGGCAGCACGAAGGCGCACTGCGCGCCGCGGTCGGCAAAGTGACGTCGCAGGGGGCTCTGCAGCGCGGCCAGACCGCTGGAGGTGATCTGCGAGACGCGGTAAGAGGTGCCGACGTAATCCTCCATCAGCCGCAGTTCGTCGAGGAAACGCTGCACGGTTGCGTCCGGCGGCGCGACACTGCGCAGCGCCGCTCCGATGCGGCGATGGCCGCCGTCGACGAAGTCGGTAATGGCCGGGTAACGCTCCGCATTGGAGCGTCGGATGAGGTCGTCGAGGCGTCGCTGGTCGAGGGGACCTGGCCCGCGGAAAAGATTCATTGCGTCCTGAGGAAATGAGCGGATGTAAAACGGGGCGGCGAGGCGTCACGCCGCCCCTTGGCGCGGCCGGCGTCACAGCGACGACCGGCTGTTGTCAGGGCTGTGTCAAGCGTCGGCTCCTCCGCCGGCATCGATCGCGCTCATGCCGCCCATGCCACCTGCACCGCCCATACCGCCTGCACCCCCCATACCGCCGACCATTGACGAGAACATGGAGAGCAGCGGTGCGACAGCGGAAACGAACGACTGGAGCATGTTCATGATCTGGCCCACCAATCCCGACATGCCGTTACCTGTACCGTTGCCGTTGCCGTTGCCCGCGTCCTGCTGGGTTGCGTTACCTGCTTGCGGCGTCGCGCCGCCGCCGTCGATGGTCGCGTGGTGAGCGTGCCGCGTAGGCGCGAGGCCCTGCTCGCCCTCTCCCATGGGCATATGCGCACGGCCCAACCCAGCTGCGCCGTCGGGCGAGAACACCTGCACGGAATTGCGGGCCATGTCGGTCTGCGGGAGGTTTGGTCGCATTGTCGGCATATCGGCGATGTCGGCCGGTGTACTGGTGTAGATGTTATTGATCGTGTTGCACATGAATAATCCTTGTGATGGGTAATTGAATCGCCTTGATTCCCTTGCGCGGAATCGAGCGTAATGTTTGAGTACTCGCCCTTTGTCATGCGAAGAAGAAAATTAGCTCATTTCGGATAAATCTCCTCATCTTTGATTAAAGTGGAGCGGGCAGCGCCGCGGGGTCTATCGTCTTCAGGTCGATCGGATGTTTCTGTTCGAGGATTTGGGTCACGCAAATGATCCGGATAAATCCTGTGAAATTGCAGATCGTTTCTTGCGTCATATCAATTTCAAGTGCCCATTTCGATATCAGTTTTCCTACCGTTAAAGATTCCTGGCGGGCAATTTCCTCGATGATTCGCCAATAGATTTCCTCAAGTCGGAGACAGGTCGCGAATCCGTTGATTCTGACAGAGCGCAACCGTGGCCTTGCAAGCTGCGGAGTGAAGTTGCAATACCGTGTCATCCGCATGTGGGTACGCACGTAGGAATTGTGGAGCTTAAAGCTGCTATTTCGGACTCGAAGCCGGAAAATGCGACGTCTAATTTTAGAAAAATCTGGTTTATACCGTTTGGATCGAAGATGCTGTTTGCCATGATGGATCGAATTAATTAAGCGGTCCATCAATCCTCGCTCTACGCCGGCGAGGTGGGTAATACAGGTATAAGACTTATGTGAGGTGCGAATTTGCTCTATTTCGGGATAAATGAATCATGCTTGATGAATTCGATCGCGGACGGATGCTGCGTACTGGAATTCAGACAGTCAAGCGAATAGGGGGGTGATACCGCCGTGTTTGAGCGTTTGTCAAAGTCATACATCTGTATGACCTGAGCCGATTGAAGCGCCATTAAATTTCTGGTCAACGTAGCCAACAAAACGTAGCCAGGAATTTTTCATGCTTATGAACGGGCGCAACGATTCGACCATCAGGAAGAGCCACGGCCGGCCGCGGCCCTTGCCGCCGTGCATGCGCCGGGTCGCCATGCAGCACTTCGCGGGTCAGCTCGGTGTGGTGTGGGCGGTGCTGTCGATGCCCGCAGCGGACGCGGCGACGCCGATCTGGCATGGCGCGCCGCTTCACTACGCGGTGACCGGCGCACCGCTGCCCGATGTGTTGCGCGACGTGCTGGCCGTCGAAGGCTTGAGCGCGGACGTGGGCCGGGACGTGAAAGGTGCGGTCAATGGGCGCTTCGACGATACGCCGGGCAATGTCTTCACCCAGCTTGTGGAGGCCTATGGCCTCGTCTGGTATTTCGACGGCAAGGCGATGCATGTCTCGACTGCTGCGGACGTGCGTAGCCGGGTGATCCCGTTTGCGCCGATGACCCGCGAGGCGGTCGCGTCCTTGCTGCGCAACCTCGATCTCGACGACGCTCGCCTGCCGATCCGTTACTCGGCGACCACCGTCAAGGTGGCGGGCCCCTCGAAATTCGTCGACGCGGTGGCCGATGCGGTCGACAAGGCGCAACGGCAGACCACCGTCGAGCCGTCATTCGATGCGACGGTGATCCGTGTCTTCCCGCTGCGCTATGCGCAAGCGCAGGACGTGCGTTATACGGTCGGTTCGCAGGAGCAGGTCATGCCGGGCGTGGCGACCTTGTTGAGCCGGCTGATGACGGATACCTGGCAGGCCACGACGCCGCGCGCCGCCCGCTCGCGCACGGACGACCCCCGCGCCGACCCCCGCGCCGCGCCGCGCGCCGAGGCCCGCGACGCCCGCGGCGGCCCGCCGCCGCTGCCCAGCCTGCTTGGCCTGGGGCTCGGCGCCGCGCCGGCCGCCGGCGACGACACGGCCGTGCCGCTGCCCGCGACGGACACCGCGCAGCCCGCCGTGACCCCCGCGCGGCGCAACATCGTCGCGGACCAGCGCAGCAACTCGGTGGTCATCAGCGACATCGTTTCGATGATGCCGAACTACGAGCGCGCCATTGCGATGCTCGACCAACCGCAGGACTTGGTCGAGATCGACGCGGTGGTGATCGACGTCTCGTCGAATGCGGCGCGCTCGCTGGGTGTCAGTTGGGGCGGCGCGAATGGACGCATCAATGGCGCGTCGGGGACCGCGAGCGCGCCGCTGAGCCTGGGCGCCCCGAGCTTCGCGACGGCGGCCAGCGCGGCGAGCGGACTGAATCTCGCGACGCTGGTCGGCAATTCGGCGCAATACCTGTTCGCCCGGATCCAGGCCCTGGAGAATACCGGCGAGGCGCGGGTACTGTCGCGCCCGCAGGTCCTCACGCTGAACAACACGGAAGCGGCGCTGACCTCGCGCAGTTCGGTGTATGTGCGCGTCGCGGGCAACCAGGCGGTCGATCTCTTCAACATCGACACGGGGCTGACGCTGAAGGTGACGCCGAGCGTCGAATCGACCGGCGAGCCGCGCCGCAATATCCGCCTCAACATCCAGATCGAGGACGGCTCGTTCAATACGACGGCGTCGGTGGACAGCATTCCGGAGGTCGACAACCATTCGGTCGTCACCCAGGCCGTCGTGCGCGACGGCGAGAGTTTGCTGATCGGCGGCTACCAGTACGAGCGCAGCCAAAAGACGACGTCGAAAGTGCCGGTGCTCGGCGACGTGCCGTATCTCGGCGCGCTCTTTCGCGACACGCAGACGACCCACGAGCGCCTCGAGCGCCTGATCCTGATCACGCCGCGCCTCAAGCAACGCTCGGGTGAGGGGGAAGCGACCTCGAACGCCGCGCTGGGCGACACGGCCCCGACCGCCGCCGGCGCCAGCGTCGGTGCCGACGCCGATGTCAACGCCGCGTTGCGGGACATGGCGTCGCGCGCTGCACCGGGTGCCTCGCCCACTTCGACGTCGTTACCGTCGAGTCCGCCTGGCTTGCCGCCGGCGCACGAGATGCCGTGGGAGAGCCGCCATGACCGCTGATGCGCTCATCGTAGTCATGGACGGCGTGCACGCCGGCGCGAAAGTGGTGCTGTCATCCGGCAAGCTGGTGCGCATCGGCAGCGGCGCGGACGCGGACCTGATGGTGATTGACGAGGGCGTCGAAGCGCAGCACGTCACCGTCGAATCTCGCGGGGTGTCGCTCGCGCTGCTGGCCCAGCACGCGCACGTCGCGGTATTCGGCCGCGCGCTCGCGCCGGGACGGCGCGTGCTGTTGCAGCGCGGCGCGTGGTTTTCCGTGGGTGTCGTGACCTTCCAGTTCACGGGCCGCGATGCGCCGGACGCGACGCTGGCGCGCAACGCTGAGCGGGCCTACCTGCTGCGCTATGCGCCGCTTGCGTATGTGGCCAAACGCTGCGCCGATGCGTCGCCCGTGACGAAGGCGGCCGTCCTGGCCATGCCGCCTGTGTTCGCGCTGCTGGCGTGGCTAGCAGCGAGTCAGTTTGCCGGGACTGCGCATCCGGCGCGCAGCAACGATGCGTTCCGGCTGGTGACGACGCATCTCGACCCAAAGACCGGGGCGCTCGTCTACGAGGGCTACGTGCAGTCGGCCGCCGATCTCTCCGCGTTGACCGCGAGCGCCTGGTCGCAGCAACGGGCGCCGGTCATGCATGTGCTCGTGCTCGACCAGTTGCAGGAGCAGCTCGGCGACTTCCTCGCGCGCTACTACCGCGGGGCCGAGCTGCACGCCGCCGCGCCCGGTGCGTTCACGGCGACGCTGCCGGACGATCATGGTTTTCTGTCGCCGGAGGCGTGGGACTACGCACGCGTTGCACGGCTGGCGCGCGCCGAGATCGGCGGTTTGCGCGAGGTCGTGTTTCCCGGCCACGTCCAGCCAGGCGCACGGGTGCGCGTACCGCTCGACGCGCTCGGCCTGAATCTGCTGGCGAGCCGTCATGCCGTCTGGCTCACGGACGGACAGGGCGTGCGCTACTTCGTGGGCGCCCGGCTGCCGCTCGGGCGGATCACGGCCATCTCGACATGCGCGGCGGACGTGACGCGCGACGACGACGGTTCGGTCTACGAATTTTTTACGGATGCTGACCATGGACAAAAAATCTGTCGCTAAAAGCATGCTCGGTGGCTGCACCGATCTGCCGATCGAAGCACAACTCGCCGAAGGCGGCGGCGCCGGCCGCGCGACGATCGAAGCCCGCCTGACGGCTGAGATCGAGCGTGTGAACGACGCGTTGTTGACCGCTACGCCGGTGGTGAAAAAAGAACTGATTCTGCTTGTCGAGTGTTTGCGCGCGGCTCGACAGGTGGTGGAGCGAAGCGTCAGCTTCAGAAACGCGCGCAATTAACCTAAGGAATGCAAATTATGAATACGATCAACCCGACTATGTCCCCGAACCTGGGCGGCAACGGCCTTGCCGGCGGCCAGGGCGCAACGGGGACGAACGCGAGCGGCGGCATTTCGACAGCGAACATTCTCGCCGCCGTGCTGGCGAAACTCCAGAAGGACAACGCCAACGTCAGTCAAGCCGAGCAGGCAGTGCAAGGTGGCGGCGGTGCGCAGCAGGGCGGCAACGGCGTCGGCGGTACGCAGGGCAACACCGACATGCTGAAACTCCAGCAGGCGGTGACCGAAATGAACACGGACAACTCGCTCGGCACCAATCTGATCCAGGGCGTGGGCGATACGCAGAAGGACACCGCGAAGGCCACCCACTAACGCTTCTCTAACCAGGACGAAGACGCCCTCGCGGCGTCTTCGGGAGCCTTTGCAGATGCAGGACGACACCTTGGAACTGCTGATTTCGATCGGCCATTACGCCCGGATCTATCGACGCTTCGACGAAGCGCGCTACCTGTTCGACCGGCTGGCGCTGCTGTACCCGCGGCGGGCTTTTCCGTACCTCGGGCTGGGTCTGGTCGAGCTCGACCGCGAGAACTATCGCAGTGCCTCGTTGCTGTTCGGCCGCGCGGTGGAAGCCGTGCCTGAGAGCACGCTGGCGCGCGCGTGGCTCGGTGTGTGCCAGGTGTTCGAAGGCCATTACGCGCTGGGCGCACGCACGCTGATGAGCGTGGCGGATGGCGATGAGCCCGGCGCCGCCTCGATGGCCGCGGCGTTCCTGAAGCTGCCCGAATGCGCGCGCCATAGCCGCGCCGCTCGCGCCGCGCAGGTCGAACCTGCCGCCGCTCCCTTTTCAACCCTTGAACGACTGACTATTCGAAACGGGCATTGATATGTTGCAACCCCCTGTCACTATCGTTCCGGTGCAAACCGGCGCGCTGTCCGCCGTCTCTCCGGTGTCTCCAGTAGGCGGCACGTCCGCGGATGGAGCCGGTGCGGGTGTCTCACCGCTCGAGCGTCTGCTGGCGAGCGCGCAGGACAAGCAGGACACCTCGACGCAGCAACTGTCGCAGCACCTTGACCGGATCGGCTCCGGCGGCCTCTCGACGAGCGACCTGTTGCGTCTTCAGGTCGACCTGAACGCCTTTGAGGTGCAGGTGCAGATGACGGTACGCGTGGCCGACGTGGTCGGCACCTCGATCCAGACGCTTACGCAGCGAAGCTGATGCGGCGCGCCCTGATCCTGCTGCCGCTCCTGTTGCTCCTCGCCGGCTGCAGAACCTCGCTTTTCGAAGGCCTGGACGAGGACCAGGCCAACCGCATCATCGCTGCGTTGAGCCATCACGGCATCAACGGCTACAAGGAGCGCAACGCGGACCAGAGCTGGAACATCTCGGTCGACGACGCCGACGCGGTGGTCGCCACCGAGCTGGCGAGCGCGTATGCGTTGCCGCGCGGCGGTCACGCGAATCTCGGCGAACTGTTCAAGCGTCAGGGGCTGATTTCGAGCCCCGAGGAGGACCGCGTCCTCTACGTCTATGGGCTGTCGCAGGAACTGTCCGAGACGCTCGAAAAGATGGACGGCGTGCTGCTCGCCCGCGTGCATATCGTGCTGCCCGAAAAAGATCCGCTCGATGCGACCCAGGACACGCCGCCCTCGGCGTCCGTAATGATGCGTTACCGCAGCGACTACAACCTCGAACCGATGCGCGACCGGATTCGGGCGCTGGTGGCCGGCAGCGTCGAAGGGCTGACACCCGCGCGGGTGTCGCTGACGCTGCTGGCGGTGACGCCGGTGCTGACCTTTCCGGGCAACTGCGCGGACGGCGTCGACGTCGCCAATGCGGCCGGCGGGGTCGCTGTCACCACCTGCCGCAACGACGGCGGCACGGGGGCCGCGCGCGCGACGACGATGCTGTGCGTGTTGGCCGTGATCGTCATGATCGTGGCCGGCTTCCTGTGGTTCTGGAACTCCGGGGCACGCACCTGGTTGACGCGGAAAATGAAGCGGAACGCGCGCGGGGCGGGCGCCAGGACCGAGCCGGGCATGCCCCGGCCGCACGAGCGTAATGAGGAGTCCGACGCAGACGGGGCGGCGCCCGGCGAAGGCACTGCGGAAGCTGTCGCCGACACGCCCAGGTCCGTAACCGGCCGAGGAGAGAACCCATGAAACACGCCTATACCTGCGCGCCCGCCTACTGGGCGCATCACAGCTGGCTCGAATCCGGGCGGCCGATCCATCACGAACGGGCTGCGCGCGCTGCTCACGCCAGCCTGTTCAGAAGTTATCCGCAACTGGTTCAGGTGGCCCTCGCCGACGTTCCGCCCGCGCTGCCGCTCTGGCCGCGGCCGGCGTGCGCGCGCCTGTGCCGCATCGCCGCGGCCCTTGGGTTCGCCGCTTCGTTGCGCCGCGTGGTCGCCGCACAGGCTCGCGCTGCCTTCGCGGCCGGCGTCGCGCCGAGCCTGCTGGTTGCCATCCAGCGGCACCCGCGCGCCGGTGCGGCCGACCTGAACGTCGAACCGGCGCCGTCGCTGTTCAGCCGGCGCGACATGACGGCGCTGGGACTGGCGGTGGCGATGCAGGCGGCCGCCGACTCGCGCTATGCCTTCTGGTGGAGCCTGCGCTTGCCGCGCGAGATCGCCGAGGCCGCCGGGCGCTTTCACCTGCACGGACTGTCGCCGCTCGAGGCACGCGAACTCGTGACCGACGCGCGGCGTTTGATGGAGGGGCGGCCATGCTGATCTGTCGAATGGGCGAATGGCGCATCGAATCGGACGGACATATAAGCGCGCTCGAACTGAAATCGCTCGAAGGTCTGCGTGCCGTCGAAGCGGAGCGCGCCGCCGCGGCCGCGCTCGAACGCGTGCGCCTCGGGACGCGGGGTCGCGAACTGAAACGCCGTGCATGGCGCCGCGGCCACGCGGCCGGCAAGGCGGCGGCGCTGCGCGAACAGGCCGCGCGGGCGGCGGTGGTCGCGTTTGCCGCTCATCGTCTCGAGGAGCGGCTGACGCAAATCGTGCTGGCCGCGGTGACCGATATCGTCGGCGCGCTGCCGCCGTCCGCCGCGTTGACCAATCAGTTGCGCCGCGCGGTCGCCGTCTCGCAATCGCAACGGCTCATCTCCGTCCGCGTGGCGCCCACTGTGTTCGATGAAGCGACGCGGCTGATTGCAGCCGTCGAAAAGGAGCTCGGCGCGCCGCTGTGCGTCGTGCTGGCCGATGCCGGCTTGCCGGCCCATTCGTGCGTCATCGAAACCGAGGCCGGCGTGATCGACGGCGGTCTGAAAGTGCAGTTGCGGGCGCTGGAGCAGGGCATCCGCGAGGGGGTGGCAGCGGTGCTGCGCCGCTATGACGTGGCTGACGGTTCAGGGCGCACGCGGCTCGACACGATTGGGCAAGGTGTCCGCGAGACGCTGGCTTTGCTGGCGGCGGCTCCGCCTGCGCCGCTACCCACGCCGCCCCTTGTGACAAACACCGGGCGCGTGGTGCAGCGGCCGTTCGCGCGGGAGGCGGCATGATCGTCTGGCCGGACCTGGAGACCCTCGCCCTGGTGGATGCGGAGCGCCACAACCTGGCCATCCGGCATTTCGGCCGGCCGCGGGCGGTGCGCGTCGGCAGCCGCCGCTTCACGCTGGCGTTCGAACCGTGCCGGGCGCGCTATCCGTTGCTGCTGTCCGGCGTGGCGGCACAAGGGCCGTTCAGCGCCGCGTGCGATGCCGGCGCGCTGCTGCCGGAACTGACGCCCGCGGTGATCGGTACGCGCGGCGATACGGCGCTGACGCACGTCGCCGATGCGTTGAGCGACTGGTTGTGTGCGCTCGAAGGCCTGTTCGGCTTCACGATCGACCTCACCGGGATTGCCGGCGACGCCGTCCCGCCGGCCGGCGCATACGGCATTGCCGTGACGCATGTCGGGAGCGGCCGGGTTGCCCATTTCTCGTTTAGCAGTCCTGCGGTCGATGCCTGGCTGCGGCTGCATTCACCGCCGCCGCCGTCCAGCGATGCGCTGCTCGGCCGGCTGCAAGTCCGCTTGCCGGTCTGCGCAGCCGGCCCGTCGATGTCGCTGCCGCGCCTGCGCAAGGTCGCGGCAGGCGACGTGCTGCTGTTCGACCGCGATTCCTGTTACCTGCGCGCGCCGTTGCGATTGGGCGCGTGCCGGATTTTGCTGAAGTTCACTGAGGAGTACACCTTGATAGACCAAGTCATGAATGAGCAACCTGCCCCCGTCGAAGTGACCAGCGAACTGCTGCCGATCGACTCCCTGACGTTCGCCTTCGACGCGGTGCTCGGCACCCTGTCGTTATCGGTCGCGGAACTGGCTCATCTGCGCCAGGGATCGATCGTCGCGTTCCGGCTGCCCGCGCGCGAGCGAACCGTCACCCTGTTGTGTCAGGGCATTCCGTTTGCGCGCGGCGAACTGATCGACATCGACGGTTCGCTCGGCGTGCGCGTGACCCGCATGACCCATGAGGACCTGCCGGCATGACCGCCCAGTTCGACCCGCTCCAGGTCGTCAGCCTGTTCTTCATGCTGGGCCTGCTGCCGCTCGCCGTCACGATGACCACTTCGTTCACGAAGTTCAGCATCGTGCTGACGCTGTTGCGCTCGGCGCTCGGCGTGCAGCAGGCGCCGAGCAACCTGGTGATCTCGGGTCTCGCGCTCGCGGCGACGCTGGTCGTCATGGCGCCGACCCTCGCAAAGATCGAAGCTGCGCTGCCGACCGGCGACAGCGGCGAACTGGTCATGCCGCGCGCCACCGAGCTGTATCAGGCGCTACGCGGCCCGCTTGGCGAATTCATGCTGGCGCATTCGCGGCCCGACGAGCGGGCGTTTCTCGTCGCTGCCGCGAAGCGCATCGATCCGCAGCGCGACGCTCACGAGACCGACTTGCAGTTGCTGATTCCAGCCTTTCTGATCAGCGAAATCTCGAGCGGATTCGAGGCGGGATTTTTGCTGTATATCGCCTTTCTGGTGGTGGATCTGGTGGTCGCCAACGTGCTGAGCGCGATGGGCATGATGATGCTGTCGCCGAGCACGGTGTCGATTCCCTTGAAGCTTTTCATCTTCGTATCCGTGTCAGGCATGTCGAAGCTGATGCACGGCCTTATTGTCAGTTATGCAAAATGAACGGTGTCCCTTCTCTCACCACCCTGTCCAGCGACGCGCTCATGCTGGTGTTCTGGCTGTCGCTGCCCGCGCTCGCCGTCGCGACGCTGGTGGGCTTGCTGCTCGGACTCCTGCAGTCGGTGACGCAGGTTCAGGATCAAAGCTTGCCGTACGGCGCCAAGATCATCTGCGTCGGCGCGGTGCTGATGGTGACCGCGCCGTGGGCGAGCCGCGAACTCGCGCGTTTTCTCGCCCATGTCTTCACTTTCATCGCGGCGGGGCGTCTGCAGTGAGCATGAACGACATCGGCTATCTCGAGGGTTTTGCGTTCTGCACGATCCGGCCAGCGGTGGCGCTGTTTCTGATTCCGTTTGGTCAGAGCGGCTCGCTCGGCAAGGCGTTGCGGCTGCCGCTGCTGCTCGCGCTCGCCATGCTGCCGCAACAGGCCGGCTGGCCGCCGCACCTGATGCTGTCCATCTGTGCCGAGGCGGCGACCGGTGTGGCGCTCGGCCTGTTGCTCGGCACCGTCTTTCATGCGGCGAGCGCGGCCGGTGCCGTGCTCGACCAGCAGGGCGGCTATGCGAGCGCGGCCGTCTACGATCCGCATTTCCAGCAGGAAGCGGCGTTGTTTGAAACGCTGTTTCTGCAGTTTGCCGCGCTGACGATGTTCACGGGGCCGGGCTTGCCGCTCCTGTTCGGCTTCTTCACCGATGCCTGGGTGCTGTGGCCGCCGGGACGGTGGCGCGTCGATCTGGTCGACGTGTTCCGGCAATTCGCGCTGCGCGATCTCGCCGACGCACTCAGCGAAGGCGTGCGGCTCGCCAGTCCGTTGCTCGGCCTCATGCTGCTGATCGACGTTGCATTCGGGCTGATGTCGCGGCATGCGAAACGGCTCAACCCGTTTGCCACCGCCCGCACGGTCAAGGCCATGGTCCTGTCGTTTGCCGCGGTGCTCAGTGTGCCCGCGCTGTTCGTGCAGTTGCGCACCGCCTTCGATCACGTGATCCATCTGCGATGAGCGACAAGAGCGAAGCCCCAACCCCCAGACGGATTCGCCGCGCCCGCGAGGACGGCAATATCGCGAGGAGCACGCACCTGACGGTGGTGGCAAGCGGCCTGTGCTGGTGGCTGTATCTGTTCATCGAGGCGCCGCGTCTCTATGCGCTGGGCACACGGCTGATCCTGCAGGTGACGACGCTGGATGGCGCGCGCCCGTTCGACGAGCGGCTGGCGTCGACGCTCGCGCTCCTCAGCGCGTGCCTGCCCACCGTGCTGAGCACGCTGGGCGTCGGTGCGCTGGCGGTGCTGGTGCCGGAACTGGCGCAGACGCGCGGGACATTGGCGTTCAAACGCATCGCACCGGATGTGAAACGCCTGAATCCTGTCAACGGGCTCAAGCAGATGTTCAGCCTGCGCCTGCTGTGGGACACGCTGCTGACGCTGCTGCAGTTTGCGATCCTGCTGTATCTGTTCGTGCAGGCGCTCCTTGCATGGTTGCGGCAACTTGCGCCCATGTGGACGTTCTCGTTGCCGGTTCATCTCGGCTACATCGCGATGTCGCACTCGCACCTGCTCGTCTCCATGGTGGCGTCGCAGATCGCGCTCGCTGCCGCCGACTATTTCATCCAGCGCTTTCTGTGGCTGCGCGGCCTGCGCATGGACAAGAACGAAATCAAACGTGAATACCGCGACGACGAAGGCGACCCCTACGTGAAAAGCCGTCGCCGCGCGCTTCATCGGGAGCTTGGTCAATAACATGTCGAACCGTTCCATTCTTAGCCGCTACGATCTGTCGGCCTTATTCGAGCGTCACGCGGATCTCGCGGTCGGCGTCGGCATGCTTGCCGTGCTGGCACTGCTGATCGTGCCGGTGCCGCCGTTCGCGCTCGATCTGTTCATCTGCGTGAGCTTTGCCGCCAGTCTGACGATGCTCACGACCACGCTGTATGTGTCGAAGGCGGCGGAGCTCGCGAGCTTTCCGTCGCTGCTGCTGATCACCACGCTGCTGCGCCTCGCACTGGCGATTGCCTCGACCAAGATGATCCTGCTGCATGCGCATGCCGGCCAGATCATCGGCGCCTTCGGTCAACTGGTGGTGGGCGGCAATGTCGCCGTCGGGCTGGTGGTGTTCGTCGTGCTGGCCGCCATCCAGTTCATCGTGGTCGCGAAGGGCGCGGACCGCGTGGCCGAAGTGGCCGCGCGCTTCACGCTCGACGGCATTCCCGGCCGCCAGATGAGCATCGACGCCGACATGCGCAACGGCGTGGTGACGGCCGCGCAGGCGAGCCGGATGCGCGCGGCGCTCGAACGCGAGACGTATTTCTACGGCTCGCTCGACGGTGCGATGAAGTTCGTCAAGGGCGATGCGATGGCGGGGCTCGTCGTCGCGCTGGTGAATATCGTCGGCGGCCTGGCGGTGGGCATCGCGCAGCGCGGCATGTCGTTCGGCGATGCACTGCATACCTACACGATTCTCACGGTCGGCGACGGGCTGGTGTCGCAGATTCCCTCGCTGATCGTGTCGGTGGCGGCGGGCGTGCTGGTGACCCGCGTCGCCGCGGGCGACGGCAAGGACGTGCACCTCGGCGGCGACATCTACCGGCAACTGGCGACGCATCCGAAAGCCATCGGCATGGCCGGCGTGGCGTGCCTGTCTCTCGCGGCGATTCCGGGCTTTCCGCATATCCAGTTCATGGTGGCCGGCGCGCTGCTGCTGACCCTCGCGCTGACCTTGATGCGCAACGCCGCGCTGGCGACGAACTCGCAGCGCGCGCTGATGCCGGAGATGACACGCGACGGCGGCAACTACGTGCCGCGCATTCTCGACGACGTCGAACTGGGCACCAGTGCGAGCTTGCGGCTGCGGCTCGGCCTGAAGGCCTTCGATGCGTTGCGGCCCGAGGCGCTGAACCGGCAGCTCGGCCAGTTGCGCCGCCGTCTGATGATCGAGCTGGGTCTGCCGTTTCCGGGTCTCGCGTTGCTGCGCGATGGGCGGCTCGCTCCGGAGCGCTACATCGTCGACATCGAGGACGTGCCCTATGCGAGCGGCACGCTGGTGGCCGGACATACGCTGCTGAGCGGCGAGGAGGACGCGATCGGGTTCGACGGCGTCGAAGGCTACCGGCCGCGCGCCGCCAAATCGGTCTGGGTGCCGAACGCCACGGCGGTGTCGATCAAGGATCCGGAGATCCTCAAGGCGAGCGTCGACGAGGCGCTGTGCGATCACCTGGGCGAGGTCTGCGAACGCTCGGCCGCCGATTTTCTCGGCACCCAGGAGACCCGCTTCCTGCTCGATCAACTGGGTATCGAATTTCGCGAGCTGGTGGCACAGGCAGGGCAGGCCGCGACGACGGTGCAGCTTGCCGGCGTGCTGCGGCAATTGCTGCAGCAGCGCGTGCCGATTCGCAATCTGCGCGCGATTCTCGAAGCCGTCGTCCGCGTGCCGGCCGGTGAGCGCACGCTCGACCGGATGGTGCGGGAGGCGCGCATCCAGCTTGGCCGGCAGATCGTGCGCGGCTACGCCGACCTCGAGACATGGACGCTCACGGCGGCGGTGCTGGATCCGGCATGGGAGGCCGGCCTGGAAGCGCAGATCCGCAGCGGCGCCGACGGTGAGCCGCAGTGCGTGTTGTCCGCGGAAGAACTGGGCCGCGCGCAGGAGATCTTTGCCGAGGAGCTCGCCGGAATTGCGCTGATCGTCACGAACGCCGTGCTGCGTCCGCACCTTGCGCGCTTGTTGCGCGACTTCGGCCGGCGCATCGAGGTGCTGGCGATCGAAGAGATTCCGCTGGACGTCTATCGTATTCATGCGATCGCAACCCTGGGTGCGTTATGAACCGGCGCAACCTGCAATTGTCTGGAGACGAGGTGCCCGTGTTGAGTTCAACGCCTGCGTTGCGCGGGCGGGTGATCGAAGCGCGCGGCGTGGTGGCGCGGGTGGTGGGCGTGTCGCTGCGCATCGGCGAGAGGGTGCGGCTCGTGCGCCCGGATACGCTGGAGTCGCAATACGGCGAGGTGGTCGGCTTTGCGCACGACGGCACCCTGGTCATGCCGCTCGCCGGCCTCGCGGGTCTGTCCGACATCACCGAGGTGCAAGGCTGCGGTTCGGCGTGGGGCACGTTCGATGCGGCGGGTCTGCTCGGCAGGGTGGTGGACGGTCTGGGCAACCCGCTCGACGGCGCGCCTGCACCGGTGCCGCTGGCGACCGACGCGGCGGCGCACGCGGCGGCCGGGACGACGCTCAATCCGCTCGAGCGGCCGGTCATCGCCACACCGTTTGTCACCGGCGTGCGCGCGATCGACGCGCTGCTCACCTGCGGCGTCGGCCAGCGCACCGGCATCTTCGCGCCGGCGGGCGGAGGCAAGAGCACGATCATGGGCATGATCGCGAACGGTGCTTCAACCGACGCCATCGTGGTGGCACTGATCGGCGAGCGGGGCCGCGAGGTGGCGGAATTCATTCACGACCATCTCGAGCGCCGGCGCGGCTCGACGATCGTGATTGCCGCGACGTCCGACCGCCCCGCCGCGGAGCGCATCAAGGCGGCGGAACTCGCGGCCAAGGTCGCGGCGGACTTGCGCGCCACGGGACGCAACGTGCTGCTGCTGTTCGATTCGTTGACGCGCTATGCGCGCGCCTTGCGCGAACTCGGCCTTGCGGTCGGCGAGCCGCCGTTGCGCGGCGGCTTTCCGCCTAGCGTGTTCGCGCAGTTGCCGCGGCTGATCGAAGCGGCCGGCGCGACGGAGCAGGGCAGCATCACCGCGTTCTATACCGTGCTCGCCGACGAGACGGACCTGTCCGATCCGGTCGCGGAAGAGGCGCGCTCGCTGCTGGACGGGCACATCCAGTTATCGTCGAAACTGGGGGCGGCGGGTCACTATCCCGCGATCGACATTCTGCGCAGCCGCAGCCGCCTGATGAACCGCGTCGCCGATGCCGCGCAGCGCGCCGACGCCAACCGCGTGCGCGACTGGCTGGCACGTTATGAGGAGGTCGAAATGTTGTTGCAGATCGGCGAATACGAACGGGGTAACGACACCGGGACGGATCTCGCGATCGACCTGCGCCCCGAGATCCAGCGCTTTTTGCGGCAGCCGTACGACCGCAGCAGTCCGTGGGTCGAAACGCGCGCGCTGCTGCGCGAGTTGTGCGCCGATGCGCCCCCGGTGTGATGCGCAGCGCGGCACAGGAGGCGGATCTGTGGCGGCTGCTCGCGCGGGTGCGCGGCTTGCGGGTGCGCCGCCGGCTGCGTGCGCTGGCCGACGCGCGCCGCCACGAGCGGCGGGCTGCCAATGAGGTGGCGCAGCGGGTGGCTGCACTGGAACACCATGCCGATGCGCGACAGCGCATGCTCGCGTTTTGCCGGCACGATCGACGGGGCGGCGGCCAGTGGCATGCGACGCTGCGTGCGCACGATGCGTCGACACCGGTGTTGCAGCGGCACCTGGCCGACGCGCAGCACGCGCACGCGGCGGCACGCGATGAAACGAGCGAAGCGCTGCGTGCCTGGCAGGTTGAGAGGGTGCGCCATGACGACGTGCAGCAGCGCTGGCGAACGGCCGTCGCGCGCGCCGCATGCGACGGTACGCAAGACTAGGGCGGCTACGGCACGCACGGGAACAGGGGGCACTCGTAGGGCGGTTCGATGCCGCACTCATGCGTCGATCGTGCGTGCGGCATGTATCGGGGGCAATGACAGATGCAGTTGCCCCCTCATCGTACGGTCTGCTTACGTGTTGGCCTTCTTGATCTCGTCCGGCGTCGCTTCCTTGCCGGTGGCGGGATTGATAAAGCCGCTGCCGTCGCGGGCGGCCACGAGGGTGAAGCCGTCCGGTGTGGCGGCATCGAGCGCGCGGCCGTTGTTGCTCTTCTGCACGCTCAAGCCTGATTTGTCCTGCGCGCTCAAGCCCGTGACCTCATAGGCCTGATTGCCGCGGGTGATCGTCACCTGATCCGCGTACGAGATCGACTTGTTCTTGGGGTCCGGCTGGGAATTGACGGTGACCTTGGTGTTGTCGGGCAGCGTGAACGTCATCGGGCCGTTGAACATCGCAGTCGACGAATTGGAATTGGAACCGCTTTGGTGCTGGGTGAGATGCGGATCGCCATAGATCATGGTCTTGTCGCCGGTTGTATTGTTGGTCATGACCATCGTCGAATTGGATTTGTCGAAGTCGAGCTTGTAGTCGCCGAGGTTGATGCTGGCCTTATTGTTGCAGACTGCCGTGTTGCTCCACTGCGCCTGGTTGGTGCTGCCCGAGTTGTTGCAGCCGCAATGGTCGATCGACGGCGTGCGGTCGCAGCCGCGCGATTGATTGGCAAAGCCGCTGTTGGTGCGGCTGCTGTTGCCGTAGCCGGATGGATTGCAATTGCTGCCCGGGCGCATCGGTTGCGGGTTCGCTGCCTGAGCGCGATTGATGATGGTGCCCTGCGCGGAGAACGTGGTGGTCCGGCCATTGCCGGCGGTTTGGCTGGAGATTGAGAACGACGTCTTCGAGAAGCCGCCCATCATGTTGGACATCTGGCTCGCCAGATTACGGGCACCATTGGACCCTGCGGCAAGCGGCAGCGGCGACGATGCGCGGTTGCCGACAGAGCGATGGGCGTCCATGTTGTTTTGGAACGAGAGAACCGAGGTGTTGATTTGCATTGCTGCTTGCATGTCGAGAATCCTGAGGTGAAAGAAGTCGGCGTGTGCTGGATAGCCGGAACCGCGGTGCCGACGGTATGGAGTGGGCTCCGCGGATGAAATAGTAGAGGCGCGATTGCTGCGCCGCGCTGTACTTATTTATAGCGTTGGGCGTTACCTCGAAAAATAAATTATTTCGTTTAACTACCTATTTAAGCTGTGCATCGCCGACGCAATCGCATTCGTTTCATGTTGTCGTGGGGCCCGGCTGGTTTGTAGCGCCGTGCGTGGGCAGCGGTGGCAGGTCGGGGTTGGGCGGCGACGGCTGCGCCGGCGGTGTCCGGGTTGGCTGGAGCGTCGTATAGACGGGTGTCGTCCCCGACGGGTTGACCAGTTCCTGTTCGCCTGTGTAGATATTCTTCGCGAAGATCGGCGTGTCGACGGGTACCTCGGTCAGACGCAGGCCGATGCGGGGCGTGACGGCCCCATCCTGAGGTGTCGCCGCGGCGATTTCGTCGATTCTGAATACGGTATTGGGTCGGAATATCCATTCGTGTTCTCCGGACGCCAACGTGGTGACACGATAAACAAAAGGCGTCGCCGACTTCGACTGGATGTCGTAAAGAGCAAACGCTCCACCGGGTGCAGCGACGTACTCGCTGTCCGCCAGCGTTGCGTTCGTATATTCGCTTTCGCTGGACGCGGACATGAAAGCGGGTGAATTGGTCACGTAGTCGCCCGGTGCAAACTTGCTCGCATAGTCGGCAGGGACCTCCGCGACGCGAAGCAGGCGGCTATCCTGGTCCGGCCTCGGCAGATGGGTCAGTGCGGCTTGCAATGCATGCGCGCGTGAGGCGGTGTCGGTTTGGTAGCTACGATCGTGCAATTGCCGGTTGAGGTCGAAATTGACGTCCTCGTAGTCGGAGCCCGTCGAGTAGGTTTCGCTGAGATCCAGATAGGTCCAGTTTCGGAGGGCCTCTTGCTGCGAGTCGGGAAGATTGTCGAACGCGGCTCGGTACCGTCCGTTGAACGCGATGTCATCGAGTAAAGCGTCCGCGTCGGAGTGCCACGCCGGCGGATTGAGCGTTTGCAGCATCTCGGCGGAGAGGGGAGTGCCGGATGCGTTGGAGACCTGAAAGCGTTCCTCGAACGGTTGCTCTTGTGGAGGGGCGAGAGCCGGTGCGTTGTCCGGGTTCATGCCGCCCTTGAGTCCCACATCGTTATGGACCTCCCAGCCGCCTTGAGCATCGGTCCTGACCGGATATTGAGGCCGGTACGGATTGTCCGCCTGATACACACGCCAGGTGTTGTTGTCGCGATCGAAGCGGGCGGGATACGTCTTTCCACCGCTGTCGAGGTAGTACCGCCCTTTGTCGTCCGTGAATATGCCTGGCTGGCCAGTGGCGGGTTTCAGGGCGCCGGGCGCGGGCTGCACGGCGTAGTCGTCGGGCAAGCGTGCCTTCGTGCCGGTGATGCGCTGCGATGCCTCGGCGGCGGCCGTGTCCACGCTTAGGCCCTGCGCTGCAGGGCTTGCCGCCGCTTGCGTGGCTTGCGCGCCCACGCTGCCGGGTTGACCGGACGGCGCAGGTGGGAGGGTGGGGCTTCTGTCGCCCGTCGCGACAGGGTGCTCGGGAGCGTACCCTTCGGGTGGCGCCTTGAGCACGCGGGTCGCACTCTTCGCGGCAAGCCGTTCCGTGAAGGCCGTTGCACCTTCGCCCGCGACAAGACCCAGCAGGCCGGAAGCCAGGTCGATGCCGAGGCGCGTGTTTGCCGACAGCAACGAGTGTGGATCGAACGCGGCTGTGAGCGGCGCGAACGGCGTCATGCCCAGCAGGAAGCGGGTGGCGCCTTCGAAAATCTGCTCAGCCAGTTTTTCCCCGCGCGCGCGTGGCGTGACCGAAGCGTCCTTGTATGAGCTGTCGTGCAGCACGGCGTTATACCGGTCCGCCAGATCGCGGACGTAGTCGGGGCCGGACGACGGCAACTGTTTCAGGATGTCCAGGTAGCTTTTCGGCGCGTCGACGCCATAGACGTTGAGTTTTCGTCCCGCCTCCACGGTCCATTTGACGAGCTTGGCGTGCAAAGCGGGATCGTCCCGCATCCGTTGCGTGAAAGCCAGCAGCCGACGGTCTGCCAGGTCGTCGCGACCCGTGCCCGGATTGGTGCTGTACAACTGGCGGCCGATCAGCTCGTAGCGCTTGCCGGGGGCGTTGGTGAGCGCATCGGCTTCGTGGACGATGCGGTCGACCTCCGCGTTCGCCTCGGCCCATTTGCCGGCTTCCTGCGCGGTATGCTGGTCGATCGCCTTGGCGATCTTGTGCTGCAGAGTGTGTTTCAGCTCGGCGGCCAGCGTGAAGTAGCGCTCGCGAACAGCCGGCGTCGCGGCGATGACGAAGCCCTGGCGCAGCCGGCGCAGTGCGCTGAGTTCCTGCTGGTTCGCCAATCCGGTCAGGTAGCCTGCGCCGACTGGACGGTTGAAGACGCTCAATGCCCGCTCGACCGGATCGTTGCTGGCGGTGTTGACGCGTTCGAGCAGCGCAGTGCCCAGCAGTGACAGCTGTTGATCTACACGTTGCCGGTCCGCGGGGGCCCTGGCGTCGCGAAACGCGACATCGAGCGTCGCAAGGGCGCCGGCATAGGCCTCGTATTCGGGCTGCGGCAGCGCGGTGAGCAGTGGCTGCATGTGATTGACCTGTTGTTCGAACTGCTGAACTTCGGGAGGGTAGCCGGTCAGGTTTTGCTGCAGCGCCGTGCCGAGCCGCGCCATGTTTTGCTCATCCTGATGGCTGCTCGTCGACAGGCTGGTCAAGTTGGGCAGGGTGCTGGTGTCATGCGCGCCGAGCAACTGCTCAAGTTCCGCGCGCGTGGCGCCGGGTAGCAGCGGTCGCCCGTACGGTGAGTAGGGAGATGCCGCCGCGGCGAGGGGTGCCGATGGCGTCGATGGGGCCGGCATCGGTGAAGACGGGGCGGGGTTGTCCACGGATCGCGGAAGCCGGCTCGGAGCGAGGTTGAGTGCGGCCCGGGAAAGCGGCGACAGTAGCGGCGGCACCTGATCGTTGCCGTCCGGTTTATCCCCGCCGCGTACGGGTGGTTGTCCCGCGTTCGTCGAGCTGGATGACGTGTTGTGGATAGCCGGTTGCCGCTGCGGCTGGTCACGAGGCAACAGGGTGTTGCTGTCCGCATCGGGCTGCGGGGTACTCGAAGACGCGCTGCCAGTCGCGTTGATCGGATTCGTGCTCATGGGCATTCCCTCTGCATGTGTAGAGGCGGGATCGAGCGTGCGCTCGATCTGGCCGGAGGATTGACATGGGTGGTGACGCCCGTGTAGTGGACCATCCGGGTACAAGCGCGGGTGCCGATCCTGTATCACCACGCGTCCGATCCTTTGATGCACACGTCGGCGTTGCTTGCGCGGCGCAGCAAAACGGCTTTGCACGATGGCGCGGCGTCGCGAATTCGCTCCGGCCGCGACGTCGCAATCCGAGGCCGTCTCCGGTAAAACCCTGGTATCGCTCGCGTATGCGAGCCGATCCAGCGCAAGTAGCGCCGGCGCTTTCCATGACACCGGTGGACCGCATCGGCTAACATGACAATCCGGGGTGCCTCGGCACCCGAGGTGCCACCTTCGCCGGATGTAAGTGGCGGGTAAGTTGCGGCATCTATCGTGGCAGCAACGCGGCGTCGCCACAGCATGGCGCGCCGGCACAGGCTTTACGTTTCGTCTTCACCAAGGGGTTGTCGATGTCTGCGATTGAATCGGTTCTTCAGGAACGCCGCGTTTTCCCTCCCTCTGCCGACGCAGTGGCAGGCGCGACGGTCTCCGGCATGGACGCGTACCGGGCGCTCGTCGCCGAAGCGGAACGCGATTACGAAGGCTTCTGGGGGCGTCTTGCGAAAGAGACGCTGAGCTGGCACAAGCCCTTCACGAAGGTGCTCGACGAGTCGAAGGCGCCGTTCTATACGTGGTTCGAGGACGGCGAACTGAACGCGTCGTATAACAGCCTCGACCGTCACGTCGAAGCCGGCCACGGCCAGCGTACCGCCATCGTCTTCGAAGCCGACGACGGCGCCGTCACCAACGTCACCTATCAGGATCTGCTGCAGCGCGTGAGCCGCTTCGCCAATGCGCTCAAGAAGCGCGGCGTCAGGAAGGGCGACCGCGTGGTGATCTATATGCCGATGTCGATCGAAGGCATCGTCGCCATGCAGGCGTGCGCGCGGATCGGCGCGACGCATTCGGTGGTGTTCGGCGGCTTCTCGTCGAAGTCGCTCAATGAGCGCCTCGTCGACGTGGGCGCTGTGGCGCTCGTCACCTCCGACGAACAGATGCGCGGCGGCAAGGCCCTGCCGTTGAAGAACATCGCCGACGAAGCGCTTGCCATGGGCGGCTGCGAAGCCGTCAAGAGCGTGATCGTTTATAAGCGCACCGGCGGCAAGGTCGCATGGCACGAAGGCCGCGATCTGTGGATGCATGAGATCACCCAGAGCGAGTCCGATCAGTGCGCGCCGGAATGGGTGAGCGCCGAGCATCCGCTCTTCATCCTCTATACCTCGGGTTCGACCGGCAAGCCGAAGGGCGTGCAGCACAGCACGGGCGGCTATCTGCTGTGGGCCGCGCAGACCTTGAAGTGGACCTTCGACTGGAAGCCTACGGATGTGTTCTGGTGTACTGCCGACATCGGCTGGATCACCGGCCATAGCTACATCACGTATGGCCCGCTGGCGCTCGGCGGCACCCAGGTGGTGTTCGAAGGCGTGCCGACCTATCCGAACGCGGGCCGCTTCTGGGACATGATCGCGAAGCACAAGGTCACGCTGTTCTATACCGCTCCCACGGCGATCCGTTCGCTGATCAAGGCCGCGGAAGCCGATGCGAAGATCCATCCGAAGAGTTATGACCTGTCGTCGCTGCGCGTGATCGGCACGGTCGGCGAGCCGATCAATCCGGAAGCGTGGATGTGGTATCACGAGAACGTCGGCGGTGGCCGTTGCCCGATCGTCGATACCTGGTGGCAGACGGAAACCGGCGGTCACATGATCACGCCGCTGCCGGGCGCGACGCCGCTGGTGCCGGGGTCGTGCACGCTGCCGCTGCCGGGCATCATGGCCGCGGTAGTGGACGAGACCGGCCAGGACGTACCGAACGGGCAGGGCGGGATCCTGGTCGTCAAGCGTCCGTGGCCTTCGATGCTGCGCAACGTGTGGGGCGACCCGGAGCGTTACAGGAAGAGCTATTTCCCCGAAGAACTCGGCGGCACGCTCTACCTCGCCGGCGACGGCGCGGTGCGCGACAAGGAAACCGGCTACTTCACGATCATGGGGCGGATCGACGACGTGCTCAATGTGTCGGGCCACCGGCTCGGGACGATGGAGATCGAGTCGGCGCTGGTGTCCAATCCGATCGTCGCCGAAGCGGCGGTGGTGGGACGCCCCGACGACACGACCGGCGAGGCCGTGTGTGCCTTCGTGGTGCTGAAGCGCTCGCGGCCGGAAGGCGAGGAAGCGGTGAGGATCGCCAACGAATTGCGTGCGTGGGTCGGCAAGGAAATCGGGCCGATCGCCAAACCGAAGGACATCCGCTTCGGCGACAACCTGCCGAAGACGCGCTCGGGCAAGATCATGCGCCGCTTGCTGCGCTCGCTGGCGAAGGGCGAGGCGATCACGCAGGACGTGTCGACGCTGGAGAACCCGGCGATTCTCGATCAGCTTGGCGAGTCGCTGTGAGGGTCCAACCGGATGGTTGAATCGCCGGGCTAATCGGCAGCGCTTGAGCCGAGTGGCTCGTTGCGGTACTCGTACGACGGCGCATCATTCGATGCGCCGTTTTCCTTTTGTGCACCCGTACAAGTGAATCCTGCCGGAGGACGAGTTGGACGGAGGCATGCGGCGCGGCCTGGCGCCTCTAGCCATCTTGACTCTGCGGCTTATATTCGTACGTCTTGGTTTCCACGGGGGTGTATTTGCCCCCTCGGCGCAAACCCGGTTCCGGTAACTCGATTTCGCCTCTTTCTGCCAGCACACGCACGCTAACTTTCCCCTGCTTGTTTTTGCTTATCACAGCCTCTGCCGTCCCCAACTGCCCTACTTGCTGGTTTGGAATGCGGTAATCGAAAGCGTGTGTGCCATGGCTTTTCGCATTCTGAGAGACCGTGATGCGCGCATCCAAAGGCTGAGGATCAGACGGCTTCAAAAATTCTCCGCTCGTTGCCGGCGCATCATGTTTGCCGTTGTAGACGATGACCGAAAACGGATACTTATTGCCAACATGGACAAGGTCATTGTTGTTCCCCTCATAGTCATGCGTATCCGCAGATGTATCGTTCTTCATTCTGTCGCTTGCATATCGAATGGCGTTTGCACCGTCACGAGAGGTCAGCCAGCCGTCCTTCCCCTCGCCGTAGGTTCCTGCATGATAAGCATAGAAATAGTTCGTATCCGATGCGTACATCATGGTGCAGCCACTCAAGGAGCCGCCGGTCACAACAAGCGTCTGCCCAGGTTTCAGATTTTCGTACGGAATTTTAATCGCGCCGACGCCATTTCGGCCGTTCGCCAGTTCGATGACCGGCACCTCTTTAGAAAGCCGCCTTCGTGAAGGCCCCCACTGATCTCCCAGAAAGACCTTACTATGGCTTGACTCCGAGGTAACCTGTGCGCCGTTGCCAACCGTCAGGACGTCCTTTCGCAGATCGGGGAGGACCTCCTTGGCGGATATGGGATGTTCCATATTGATCCCGAAGCTCATCCCTCCCTCTCCGTCCTTCCGGTAATAATCAAAATCAAGCGGGAATTGATGGATTCTTTGATTCTCCTCGGCTTCATTTGCAGGCGGCTCGACGTTGAACGGTCCTTTTCCGATCAGCTTTCCCACCTGACCGTTTCTGACTGAAGATTCCCGCAGTCTGGACAAGATCCGCTTCACGACGTTCGTCGGCTTTTTTTGAGGCGGTGTATGGGCTGGACGTGGCGGTGTCTGTTCGGTTTGTGGTCCGGAAGGTCCGGCAGGCTGTTGCTCCGCCGGCAAACGCGGTGGCTGCGTCGGACTCAAAGGATAGCCGAGCCGGCCGTCGGGGAGACGGGTCGGCTGCCTGAAGGCCGGCGGTTGCCTGGTCCGCGGCGGTCGGCGGGAAGGGGGCGAGCCACCCGTGCCGGTAGTCGACTGGAGTGCACCCTGCATGGAGTCCGGCGAGGGCAATTGGCCCTTTCTCGCCTGATTGGCGGCCTCCACCGCGTGGGCCGTTGCAAGCATGGCTTGTCCCTGAGGCGTCACCGAATAAGCGGCATCAACAAAACGGGTGTATCGGTCGATGTTTTGCTTTTCCTCCTTTGATATGGGATGTCCCTGGTTCAGCTTCCGGTAGGAATCCGTCGCACTTTTCGCGAAAGAGGAAAACGGCTTGCTCAACGCGTCCACGAAGATCGCAGTGCCTTCGTCGAGCGTGTAGTCGCGCTTGATCTGAACGCCACCCACATACTTTCGACGCGGACCATCTTTCGTTTTGGGAGCGGAGACGGGTGTGGTCGTTTCCACGTTACCGGGATTGCCCACGGCACGCCGATCCCGACTTGCATCCGGATTCCCAAACAATGGATCGCGGCGCAGTTCGTTGTACACCTCACGTGCCCATCGCTCGGCGTCCGAGAGTGAGGCCCCTGCGCGTTGCTTTTGCTCAATTTTCCATACACCTTTCTCGAAACCCTGAAGACGCACCCATAAGGCGCGCGGGTCGACAATCGGTAACGTCAACCCGTCCTTCACGGGTTCGCCTGACGCAGGCGCGTTTCGGACCTGTGCCACCGCCGAACCCGTACCCGTCGAATCTGCGCCGTTGACTACCGGTGCAGAACCGGAATGGTCGTAGGCTGATCCATTTTGAGCATTCACTCTCACAACCAACCCTCCAGAAAAGGACCAACCGGCGAACCGGATGTCCGAAGCACCTTCCCCAATCACGAGGATATTCAAGCATTTCAGGACGATTCCTGGCGCCGCAGGTTCGCTGCGCGGAATTGATCAACTGAAAAGGATAGCTAATCAATTGAATCGTCTCGCCGAGTCCGGTCTTTGCCACGTCACGCCCATCACGGTTCACCATGGCGCATCGTTTGAGCAGTCCACCCGGCAATCGTCATTGTGCCCTCAAGGGTATGAGCGGGGCATTATTCCAGTAGTTCCGACGGAGACACACACAGCGCTCTGGACTGCGCAACCGCGAAGGCTTGCGCGCGAACGTCTCGAAGTATTGGGGTAATGCCTCCCGCGAAACCATGAGGTCACCATCGGATACGGCCAGGCGGACGCACTGCGGACGGTTTCTGCGTGAGTGAAATCCGAGGGCTTACGTCTGACCACCATCTATCGGGAGGTCATTGATGAAAGTTGATCGCAGTCTTGCCATCTACAGCGGGTTTGAACAGACAGTGAACGAGGCGGCACATGCTGGCGTGAAGCCGGGCGGCTCCCGCATCAGCCGCTCCATCATTTCACCGGGTGGAGCGGGGCAGTCCAAGCCGCAGCAGGAAGCACCCGCCCATAACGGACCCGACAAGGTCGAATATGTGGGCGGTGTTCGGATCAAGTCGAAGTACACGTTGGAAGAGGTATTGCGGATCGTTAAAGATGCGCTTGGACATCCCGTGGGTGCCTTCGCCGCCAGTACGACCGACATGCACCATGTTCTGGTGCACGATAGAAATATCGCCGAATGGGAGCGCGCCCAGATTGCGGAAGACTTCAAGCAGATCGACTCGATTATGGTAGGTCTGCGAAATTTTCATCCTGTTGGTGCGGCGATGAATCTAGTCTCTGTCAATGCCGGTGCGCTTCACACGCTGGAGGAAAAAAAGCCGTTAACCCTGGATCAGGCGGACGATTTGCTCTTCAGCATCAACGATTTGCCGTCTGCGGACAGCGTCGCGATTCCTGTAAAACGCCTGGCGACGGAGGGTGGGGCGAGACGCCCGAGGTACAAACCTCCGACGCGAATAAAGGGTGGCCGTGTCGGCTATCCTGCCAGCCCGACCCATCCTCCAAAATTGCCGATTGACGCGAAGGGTAAGAAGGAAACCCAGGGAAGCGGTGGAGCGGGCGCGTCTTCGAGCACCGGCGCGACGAGTACCGGCGCAACCAGACCGGTTCCCGGGACGAGCACGACGCCCCCTTCAAAACAGAAGGGCGGCGCCGCGAAGCTGGTGTCGGCGATCAAGGCGAAATTCTCCAGCGACGCCCATCGGATAAGAAATGGAAAGATCGAGGCACTTAAAAATAAAGGTGCGATTTACGTGGGTGAGAAATCGGAGATCAGGACGAATTTTGATTTTTATCGTTACGACAATGATGTAAAAATGCCGGAGCCAGTTAAATCTTCGAATGCTGGAACTGAAAAAACGAGGGAGGTTCTGTACACCGGAAATGGCAAGGGGATTACCTCGCTATGTCAGGGTGGGAAGATGTACTACGGTGGATGGGGGCGCGGCAATCGTAAATTGAGCTCCCAGACGGATGTCATTGAACTAGCTAATGGCAAGGAGGGTGTGGGCGCGGTCAGGATAGCCTTCGCGGATATTCCACCCAAAGGGTCTCTGCTGGTGACCGCCGGCGGCCTGAGTGGATGCACCGTAATGTTTGCGGCCGACAACGCTCATTTCTACGCATACCACGTTGGAACTTCGACTCCAACGCGTAACTGGAAGACGGCTCAGGACGGCGTGCGTCTTCTCCGCCAGGCGCATGAACAGTTAAAACCAGATGCAACAAGGAAGGCGCTGACGCACCCGGAAAACAACGATCTGATCGACGTGGCGAAGCAATATCCATTTGCCTCCGTCATATATTATGGAAAACACGGTGAGAGTGGAGCGCAGGCCGATACGCGGATTACCGGAGCGGCCGGACCTGCGGCGCAGGGGACCCATATTCACGATTATTTTCAGCCGGACGTAAAAGGGGCGCCAATCGGCACAGCCTTCGCGCTGATTCGCAAGGACGCGCGAGGGCGGATTTCGGTCAGCACGCTTTACGAACGAGGCGAACTGCCGATCGCAAACTATAAAAGCGACGCCAAGGGCAATGTGATGTACGACTTTCACGAGAACGACGCTCAAATCGACAGGTTTACCCCTCAGACGGGTTGACGGTCTTGCCCAGTCGATTTGCCGCTTCGCTGTCAGGCACGCGGCTCAGCGCTTACCGCCTCCCGATGATTATTCGCGCATGGCGGTGGCGCCACGGACAATCCCGATTGCCCGCACGGTGTCTTTTTGGTAAATAGGCGCATGACCACGCCGCATACCTCCGCCCAACCCGCGCTGAACCCGCTGCCCGAGCCGCCACCGGTCTCGGAGGCGATGGCGCGCGCGCATCGACGCTACTGGCGCTTCAATCTCATTTGCATCGCCGTGCTGATGACGGTGGGCTTTCTGGTCTCGTTTGTCGTGCCGCTGGCCGCCCCTTCGCTATCGAAGGTGCGCTTCGCCGGCTTCAGCCTGCCGTTCTACGTTGGCGCGCAAGGCGCAATCCTCGTCTATGTCGCACTGATTCTCGCCTACATCGTGCTGATGCAGCGCGCCGACCGCACGCTGCAACGCGCGTTCGTAGCGGACGCGAACGCCGCAGCAACGGCGCGCGGAAACTGAGCCGATGACGCTCACGCATCGGCTCATCCGCTCCTACGCGTTCTACACGCTCGGGTTTCTGGCCTTCATCTATGTGATGTGGCGCATCGAAGCCGTGACCGGGCCGGGCGTGTGGATCGGCTATGTGTTCCTGTTCGTGCCGATTGCCGTGTATGCGGTGATCGGCCTGCTGTCGCGAACCTCCGATCTGGTGGAGTACTACGTCGCGGGACGGCGCGTGCCGTCGGCCTTCAACGGCATGGCGACCGCTGCCGACTGGTTGTCGGCGGCATCCTTCATTGGTCTGGCGGGTTCGATCTACGCGACCGGCTACGACGGCCTCGCGTATCTGATGGGCTGGACGGGCGGCTATTGCCTCACGGCGTTCCTGCTCGCGCCGTATGTGCGCAAGCTCGCGCGCTACACGATTCCGGATTTCCTCGGCACGCGTTTCTCGAGCAACGCGGTGCGCGGCCTCGCGGCCCTGGCTGCGATCCTCTGTTCGTTCGTGTATCTGGTCGCGCAGATTCAGGGCGTGGGGCTGATTGCGACGCGCTTTATCGGCGTCGATTTTGCCGTGGGCATTTTTTGCGGACTGGCGGGCATTCTGGTGTGCTCGTTTCTGGGCGGCATGCGCGCGGTGACGTGGACCCAGGTGGCGCAATACATCATCCTGATCCTGGCGATCCTGATTCCGGTGTCGATGATCGCGCATAAGGACGGCCTCGGCTGGGCGCCGCAATTTAACTATGGACACCTGATGGAACGCGTGGAGACACTCGAGCGTCAGGTGCGCGACGCGCCGCTGGATCAGAGCGTGCGCGACGACTACCGGAAGCAGGCAGCAAAACTGCAGGTGCAGATCGACGGGCTGCCGCAGTCGTTCATCGACGAGAAGCAGGGGCTCACCGAGAAGGTGGCGGATTTGCGCCGGCACAACGGCCCGCTACGCGACATCAACACGAGCGAGCGCGCGCTCGAAAGTTTTCCGCACGATGCCGCGGCCGCGAAGATCGTATGGACGCAACAGCGCGAGGTGTTGTTGACGCGCGCCTCGGCGCCGGTGCCGATGTCCGAGCCGTTTCCGCCCATCAGCGGTGAAGACCGGCGCACCCACGAGCGCAATTTTCTGTCGCTGTTGTTGTGTTTGTCGCTTGGGACGGCGAGCTTGCCGCATATTCTGACGCGCTATAACACGACCACTTCGGTGGCGTCGGCGCGGCGTTCGGTCGGCTGGACGCTGTTCTTTGTCGCACTGTTCTATCTGACGGTGCCGGTGCTGTCCGTGCTCATGAAGTACGAAATCCTGACGAATCTCGTGGGGCACCCGTTTGCCGATCTGCCGCAGTGGCTGACGCAGTGGCTCAGGATCGAGCCGAACCTGATCAGCGTCGTCGATACGAACCGCGACGGCATCGTGCAGTGGAGCGAGATCCAGATGCAGCCGGACATGATCGTGCTGGCGGCGCCGGAGATTGCGGGGCTGCCGTATGTGATGTCGGGGCTGATTGCGGCGGGGGCATTGGCGGCCGCGCTTTCGACCGCCGATGGTTTGCTGCTGACCATCGCGAATGCGCTTTCGCACGACGTCTACTATCACATGGTCGATCCGGCGGCATCGAGCCAGCGGCGCGTGACGATCTCCAAGATCTTGCTGCTGGGGGTGGCGCTGTTTGCGTCGTATGTGGCGTCGCTGAATACGGGGAACATCCTGTTTCTGGTGGGAGCGGCGTTTTCGCTAGCGGCCTCCAGCCTGTTTCCGGTGCTGGTGCTCGGCGTGTTCTGGAAGCGCACGACGCGGCTTGGGGCGGTGGCCGGGATGGTGGCGGGGCTCGTGGTGTGCATCTATTACATCGTCTCCACATACCCGTTCTTTACGCAGATGACTGGGTTCGTCGGGACCCGGTGGTTTGGCATCGAGCCGATCAGTTCGGGCGTGTTTGGCGTGCCGGCGGGGTTTCTGGTGGCGATCCTGGTGAGTCTCGTGGATCGCAAGCCGGATGCTTATACGCGGGCGTTGGTGGACTATATCCGGCATCCGTGAGGGTGGCTGGATGGGCGCTGGGCGGGGGTTTCAGGGTGGTTCGAGGGGCGTTTTGCCGGTGTTTTCGGACAGGGCTGGCGCGCGGCCCAGAGTTTGCTATAATTCGACTCCCGCCGGAGAGATGGATGAGCGGTTTAAGTCGCACGCCTGGAAAGCGTGTATAGGTTAATAACCTATCCGGGGTTCGAATCCCCGTCTCTCCGCCAAAATATTGATCAAGTGAAAAGCCGTTGAATCCAGCAAAGATTCAACGGCTTTTTGTTTTTCTGGCCCATCAGCGGCCCCATCATCGACCCGCCGCCATCCAACACGCGCGAACCCGGACCCCATCAACACGCACATCATCAACACTCCTCACTGCACCAGGCCGCGGCGCACAACACATAGCTCTGACCTATCACCCCCTTTAAATAATTTGATGTTGGCCGCACGGAATAACCGTCCAGGTTATGCCGTTATACAAGGGCGCTCGCGGCACGTGTTGAAGGCAAGCACTCCAACCCGTCATTGCTGACCGCTAACCAACACCAACATTACGAAAAGATGAAAACGGGGAAGACCTTGTGGATGATGGCGGCCGCCTGTGTGGCAGCCATGAGCGGCGCCGTGCCGGCAGCCAATGTCAACGCCGCCACGCTTGCGGTCCATGTCGCAGACCAGGCAGGGGCTCCCATCGCAGACGCGGTGATTTACGCGACTCCAGTGGATGGCCGGTTGCCGGCGCGTCCGCCGGCCGGCGCGGTCATCGCACAGAAGAACAAGATGTTCGTACCGCTCGTCTCGGTGATTCAGACCGGCGCATCGGTCAAGCTGCCGAATCTCGACGATATTGCGCATGACGTCTATTCGCTCTCCGCACCCAAACGCTTCGAACTGAAGCTCTATCGAGGCGTTCCGCCGCACCCGGTCGTGTTCGACAAACCGGGCCTCGTGGTGCTCGGCTGCAACATCCACGACATGATGGTGGCGTACCTGCTCATTGTCGATACGCCGTACTTCGCCAAATCCGACGCCAGCGGCAATGCGACGTTCGCCAACTTGCCCACCGATCGCTATCGCGTGACCGTCTGGCACTATCGGCAGAGCGACGCGAACGCGCGGCCCACGCAAACGATCGACGCGAGCGCGAACAGCGCGGCGACGTTCACCGTAAAACTGGACGCCGAATAACCGGCGTATTGCGCGGAGGTCCTGTGCGCTTACACAGGTTGCGATCGAAAATCGCACTCGTCTTTGTTCTCTTGATGCTGGCGATACAAGCCGCGGTGTTTGTGGCCACCCGTAGCGTGATCGCGTCGGTGGCGCACGCGCATGTCGACGCCCAGTTGGCGATGGGCGAGCGCGTGTTCAGGAAGGTCCTGCAATCGGATACGGAAAAACTGAACCAGGCGGCGGCGGTCGTCGCAGCCGATTTCGGCTTCCGGGAAGCGGTCGCCTTGCGCGATCAGACGACGGTGCTGTCAGCGTTGCAGAATCAGGGTGACCGCATCCATGCCGACATCGTGATGCTGGTCGGGCTCGACGGCAAGCTGATCGCCGATAGCCGGGATCCGGCGAGTGCGGGGAAGCCGTTTCCGTTTCCGTTGCTGATTCAGCACACCACGCACAAAGATGCGTCGTCCATCATTGGCGTAGTCAATGGCCGGCCGTACGAACTAGTGCTTGTTCCGGTAAAAGCGCCGTTGACGATTGCATGGGTCGCGATGGGCTTTGCGATCGACGATATTGCTGCCCGAGAAATGCGGGAGGTGGCATCGCTGCACGTGTCGTTCATCGCGCGGCCTGCCGGCGGTCAATGGACGGTCCTCGCAAGCTCGCTGCCCGCTGAACAACGCACCGCGCTTGAGCGTGCAAGCCGCACCGCGACGCTGGTCGAGCGGCAAAGTGCGAGTGTCTCTCTCAACGAAGGTTTCGGATCGCGGATCGTCTGGCTTGCGGTGTCGAACCAGCCGGTGGCTGCGGTGTTGCAGACATCGCTTGACGAAGCCATGGCGCCGTATCGCAAGCTGCAATCGACGTTGTTCCTGCTGACGCTGGCCGGTGTCGTCATCTCGATCGCCGGCGCGACGCTGACCGCGCGTAGCGTGACACGGCCGCTTGCCGAGCTGACCCGTTTCGCGCAACGCATCGGCCGCGGCGACTATAGCGCGCCGATCCAGATTGCGCAGAAAGACGAAATCAGCGCGCTGGCGGCGGCATTCGGTCAGATGCGCGACGACATCGCCGAGCGCGAGGCGCGCATCACCGATCTGGCGTACGTTGACCGGCTGACCGGATTGCCCAACCGGGTTGCTTTCAACGAATGTCTTCAGCAGGCCATCGAAATGGCCGCGCCGGAACGCAGTCCGCTTGCGGTGATGATGCTGGACATGGATCGCTTCAAATATGTGAACGACACGCTCGGTCATCACATCGGCGATCTGCTGTTGCACGAAGTCGCCAAGCGCCTCATACGCTGTGTCCCGGGCGACACAGACACGGTTGCCAGACTGGGCGGCGACGAGTTCGCCATCTTGCTGCCGGGTGGCGAGCTGGGCACTGCACAGCGCATCGCCCAGGCGATGCTGAAAGCGCTCGAAGAGCCGATCGTCATCGAGGCCCATGTGGTGGATGTGGCCGCGAGCATCGGCATCGTTATCTTCCCGGACGACGGCGGCGACGTGCACTCACTGTTGCGGCGAGCAGACGTCGCCATGTATCGGGCGAAGCGCACCAATGCCGGCATGTCTGTGTACGATGAAAGCGAAGAGCGCTATGGCGAGGAACGCCTGTCGCTGATGAGTGAATTGCGGCATGCAATCGAGTACGGTGAGCTGCGTCTCTACTACCAGCCCAAAGTCGATCTCGCCAGCAACGACATGTCGCACGTCGAAGCCCTGGTGCGCTGGGTGCATCCGGTGAGGGGCGTCGTGCCGCCGGGAGAGTTCATTCCGTTCGCCGAGCAGACCGGCTTCATTCGCTCGATCTCGCGCTGGGTCGCAGGCGAAGCGATTTCCCAGTGCGCAGCCTGGCACGCAAAGGGGATCGCACTCAGCGTGTCGGTCAATGTCTCCGCCCGCGATCTCGCCGAGGCGGATTTCCCCGATGTACTCGAAGCGTTGTTGCGGCAGCACGGCGTCGAGCCTCGCTGGCTGTGGCTCGAGATTACGGAAAGTGCGTTGATGGATGACCCGGCACACGCAATCGCCATACTCGATCGCTTGCATCGACTCGGCATCCGCCTGTCCATCGACGATTTCGGTACCGGGTATTCGTCGCTTTCCTATCTGAAGCGTATGCCTGTCGATGAACTCAAGATCGACCGCTCATTTGTGATGGGCATGGTGAGCGATCCGGACGACGAAATTATTGTGCGCTCGACGATCGCGCTCGGGCACAACATGGGTTTGCGCGTAGTCGCCGAAGGTGTAGAAGACGCCACGACGCTCGAAACGCTGCGAACCTTGCATTGCGATGTGGCGCAAGGCTATCACCTGGGCCGGCCGTTGAGCGCCGACGGAATCGAGTCGTGGATAACGAGGTGGGCCGAAACGGTTGCCTCTGCCGCTTTAACCGATGAAGTCTGAACGACATGCCGGCCGGAGCCTGTCGTCAAGCTGACGTGGCGACGGTTACCGGACTGGACAAAAAAGAAGGAGCGTAACGACAATGAAAAACATCACGATTGTTCGCTGGCTCGCCATGACACTCGGAGGCGCACTGCTCGCGCTGGCGGTGGTCGGCGGCTACGGATTGATGCAGCTTCACGCGTCCTATCAGCGCATCGAAGGGCTGGAGACGCGTACGATACCGAGCCTCAAATCGATATCGGCCGCGCTCGATGACGTTGCCGCCATGCGGCTTGCCGTTTACCGCTATGTTGTCGACGGTGTCGACGACGCCAGCCGTTCGGGTATGAAGCGGGAGGTTGCCGAGTCGGACCGTCAGTTCGACGAAGTGATGGCTCGCGCGCTGGCTCAGGAAGTCTCCGACGACACCGATCGAAAACTGTTCGTGGCGGACGGCGCCCGCATGGCCACCTACCGCGATGCCCGCGACGCGTTCTTCGAGAAGATGCAGGCGGGCGACCGCGATGGCGCGCTCGCGATGCTTCACGACGGCGGCGCCGTTCATAACGCTGCGCTGGCGCTCAACGACGGCCTGCACGAGCATCTGAGCGAGGACATCGCGCGCGGCAAGCTCGTGCGCGAAGAAAATGCAAACGCGTACCGGCTCGCGTTCAGCCTGATGCTCGCGATCGCCGGCGCAGCGCTCGTGCTGACCGGGATACTGGGGGGGCGCCTCTATCGGCTCATCAGCCGGGGTATGCGGCAGATGCAGGACACGCTGCAGCGGGTCAGCGAGTCGCTGGATCTGTCGCAACGCGCAAGCGTGGTGCGCATGGACGAGATTGGTCACACGGCAACGGCATTGAACAGCCTGCTCGAGCAGATGGCCGGCGTCGTCGCCGAGGTACGCTCGTCGAGCGATGCGGTCGGGGTGGCGTCGAAACAGATTGCTGCCGGCAACCTCGATCTGTCTTCGCGGACCGAACAGCAGGCTGCGTCGCTGCAACAGACGGCCAGCAACCTGGGCGAGCTCACGGCAACCGTGCAGCAAAACGCCGACGCCGCACGCCAGGCCAATGCGCTTGCGATCAGCACGACGCGAATCTCCGATGAAGGGAATCTCGCGGTCGAACGGATGGTCGGCACGATGAACGAAATCGCATCGAGCTCCTCGCGGATCGCGGAAATCATCTCGATGATCGAAGGCGTGGCCTTTCAGACCAACATCCTCGCACTGAATGCGGCGGTTGAGGCGGCTCGCGCGGGCGAAGAAGGGCGGGGCTTCGCCGTGGTCGCGGCGGAGGTCCGTAGCCTTGCGCAACGTTCGTCGTCTGCCGCGAAGGAGATCAAGGATCTGATCGAGCAATCGGTCGCCACGATTCAGTCGGGCTCACAACAGGCGCAAGAGGCGGGTCGCGCCACCGCGGAGGTGCAACAGGCAATACGCCGGGTCGCGGGCATTGTCGAAGAGATCGCTACGGCGTCGGATTTGCAGGGTCACGGTATCGAGGAAGTCAACGTCGCGATCAGTCAGATCGATCAGGTGACGCAGCAGAATGCGGCGCTGGTCGAAGAGGCGGCGGCTGCCGCACAGTCGCTCGACGAACAGGTGACGCGCCTCGACGGGGCGGTTTCCGTCTTTACGGTCAGCAACGGTACGTAATGCCGGCGGGTGCAATCCTGCTCCCCTATGCGGACATGAAAAAACCTTCACGCGTTCGAAGTGGCAACGACAAGCCGTCCAGCCTATGCTGAAAGCGCAACTTCTGCACCGGCCCATTTGCTAGCGCAACACGGGCCGTCTAGCCGAAGGGTGTGATCAGACAAACTGGAGGAAGACGCTCATGAAGACCCCCTTGAAGTACGCATTGCCCCTCGGGCTGATGATGGCTAGCGCCTGCGCCATGGCCTCGGACCGGCTTACCCCGCACCAATGCAACAGCTATCCGTTCAAGCCGGCAAACGGCGAATTGACGCACCGTGACATGATGCGCGAGCTGACCGAACTCGAGGCCGTCGGTTACCGGCCGGCCATCGACAACTATTCGCTCGACATCACCGACGCTCGCGCGCGGCTCATGGCGAAATATGCTACGGACTGCAAACCGGACCAGCATGCGGCGGACGCGCCGCCGTCGAATAGCTGAGGCTGGTCGACCGCTGGGCGAGGAGGGCGCCGGCCGCGACTGCGGTCAGGCGCCCACGCGTGCCATCCACTCGGCGATATCGTTGACCACGGTGCCTTCGATACCGTAGTAGCCGTGCGGCGACAGCGACGCGCATTCGTTCGACGAGCGTACCTCGCCCCCTTGCACGAACAGGACGGTCGCGTGGGTGTTGCGCATCGATTGCGCAATGGCGTCAGCCATCGACGGCGGGGCCACCTTGCAGCGATCGTCGCGGTTCGCGACCACGAGCGCGGGGATGTGGACGTCCTCCGGATGGGCATCGAATACCGTCTCGTGCGAAGCGCCCAGGATCGATACCGATTCGGTCAGGATCACGCCTGCGAGTTCCTCGCCTCTCGCGTGCGAGGCCGCATTCATGGCCGCAATCGACCCCTGGCTCGTGCCCATCACCCAGACGGGCGCGTTGGCCTGCTCGTGGGCGAAGGCGACCACTTCGCGTGTCACGGCGGCATAGGCGTCGGTGCTGCGCTTGCCGCGCATCGACTGGTGATCGATAGCGTCCACGAGGACGACGCCGTAACCCCTGGCAGTCCAAAGATCGCGCGAGCGGACGACGAAGTTGTCGCCGTGCCTGATCACGCCGTCTTTCTCGATACCGATATCGTCGGCGCCGCCCGAAAGCATCACGATGATGCCGCGCACTTGCGACGGCGGCGCGTCGTACAGCACGCGTTGAAACTCGCCGCCTTCGAGCGGCAGGTCGCGTACCAGTACGCCGCCTTGCGATGCGACGCCGATGGCTGCTTCGTTCGCGGGGTGGTGGTGATGCGGTTCGAAATCGGACGCGTATGTCGTGGCAGTCGCAAACGCGCAAAGCGTGGCGGCAACGAGGGCTGTGCGAAGGCAAGCAGTTTTAAGCGAGAACACGTAACGCCTCTTGATCAGGGTTCAGCAAAACGTCATGTCGCCCAGGTGGATGACAAAGGCGAGGATACGAGACACGGCGCCAAATTGAAAATACCTGTGAATGGCGGTTGCCATATCTCCTGCGTATGGGAGCCCGGCGCTCAATCATGATGTGTGACGCACGACCCGCGCTGCACGTCGAAAACCGACCCGCTAGAATAGAGTCACGTTAAACCGCCTGTCCGCCATGCACTCACACGAATCCCTCCAGAAACTGGACGTCATCGCAGCCGACCAGCTTGCCGAGCATCTGCCGGCGCATGTCATTGCCCATTTGCCGCCTGGCGAAGTGATCGTATTCGCCGTCAGCGACGACGCTTCGGACACAGCCGCCTTCAGCGCGCGCTACGGCTTCGGCCTGGAAGATTGCGCGAACACGATCGTGATCCGCTACAAGAAGGACAGCGCCGAGCACTACGCCGCGATCGTCACGCTCGGTTCGCTGCGGCTCGATATCAACGGTGCGGTCAAGGCGCATCTCGGCGCGCAGCGGCTCTCGTTCGCCAAGCGGGAGGTCGCGGTCGAACATAGCGGCATGGAATTCGGCGGTATCACGGCGTTCGGGGTTCCGGACGATTGGCGCATCCTCGTCGACGCGGCGGTGATGGAGCGCGAGCAGGTCGTGATGGGTGCCGGTGTGCGTGCGGCCAAATTGCTGCTGGCACCGGCTGTGCTGCGCAGCTTGCGGAACTGCGAGATTGCGGCGCTGACGCTGGCCGAGGAATAAGCCGCGCGGGCCGCCCCCTGCGCAACCCGAACGCGCCCCGCAAATATCCCTTAGCTTCAACCACTTGCCCGCTTTGCCCGCGAGTTATCCACATCCTTACGAACGAAAACTGTGGACAAATCAATCCCGCAACGCGGGCATCCTGCAAGCATCTATCCTCTCCGAATTGTCGAACATCACGCGCCAGCCTTCGCCCGTTTCATTTCCGCATGGGCGCCTGGCTTCTTTGCTGCGCGCTTCTTGGGGCTTTCAGCCCTGCACGGAAATGTACGTCCGTGAAATACGAAAAATCTGAATCATCTATCGGCGTTGTTTAAACGCGTTTTTTGACGAATCTTTACCTCGCTGGACTAACGAGAGGTCTGAATAGCCGGTAGTTTACGAAGCCAGATTGATTCGTATAACGAACTGGTAAATGAATAAAAACAATTACCGGCTGGTATTCAGCCGGGTGAGAGAGATGCCTGTTGCTGTCGAGGAGACGGCCTCGGCGGCATGCGAAGGGCTCGGAGAGATAGCCGCTTGCGGGCACACCTACGTTGGTGTCAGTGCCTGCATCGCGCGCCTTACGCTACATCCGATTACTCGCGCCGCCCTTGTCTTACTCGGGCTGAGTCCAGTCTGGTCGAGTGCCCAGATTGTTCCTGCTGGTCCGGGTAGTCCGTCTGTCATCCAGACTCGGAATGGTCTTCCTCAAGTCAATATCAACCGGCCCTCCGGCGCTGGCGTTTCTGTGAATACGTATGGCCAGTTTGACGTGCAGAAGAACGGTGCCATTCTGAACAACTCGCCTACGATCGCGCAGACGCAGCAGGCCGGTCCGATTGAAGGCAATCCGAATTTTGGGCCGGGGCAGTCTGCGCAGATTATCGTCAACCAGGTCAACAGCGGTGCGGCGAGTCAGATCAACGGGCATCTTGAAGTAGCGGGCCAGCGCGCGGAAGTCGTGATCGCGAACGGCAGCGGGATTTCCGTGAACGGTGGCGGCTTTATCAATACGTCACGCGCGATCCTGACAACGGGCACCCCGAACTTTGCGCCAGATGGTTCGCTCTCGGGCTTTAACGTGGCGGGCGGCAACATCAGCATCCAGGGCGCGGGGCTGAATGCGGGAGATACCGATCAGGTTGACCTGCTTTCCCGCGCGGTGCGGGCGAACGCCGCAATCTATGCGAAGAACCTGAATGTCGTGACCGGTGCGAACAGCATCAGCCATGAGACGCTCAATGCCACGCCGATTGCGGGCGATGGTCCGGCACCGGGTGTCTCCATTGACGTGGGCCAGCTCGGCGGCATGTACGCGAACAGGATTGTTCTGGTCGGCACGGAGAATGGCGTTGGCGTCTCAAATAAAGGGGTTCTCGCGGCGCAGGCAGGCGACCTGGTACTGAGCACCAACGGGCTGCTGACGCTTGCCGGACGGACCAATGCGAGCGGCAACATGGCGCTCTCTGCAGCAGGCGGCATCGACAATGGCGGGACAACCTACGCGCTGCAGAGCGTGACGGCGAACACGTCTGGCGCGCTTGCCAACAGTGGCATGCTGATCGCGCAGCAGAACACGACCGTCAATGCGGGCAGCGTGGCATCGACGGGTACGCTAGGTGCGGGTGTGAAAGGCGACGGCAGTCTGGCGCAGGCGGGCGACCTTTCTGTGACGGCTGGCGGCACGCTTACCGCGACCGGTCGTAACGCGGCGGGCGGCAATGCGGTGCTGAATGGCTCGTCAGTCAATCTCGCCGGAAGCAGTACCTCGGCCAATGGTTCGCTCCAGCTTGCGGCGGGCAACGGCGACCTGAACCTGTCGGGCGCAACGACGACGGCGGGCGGCGCGCTGGACACGCGGGCCTCGGGGACGCTCACGAATGATGGCGGTGTACTGTCCTCAGGAGGTGCGCAGACCGTCACGGCGGGCGCTCTGTCCAACCGTAACGGGCAGATTGTGTCGGACGGTACGCTCAACGTCGCAGCAACAAGTGACTTGCAGGACCAAAGCGGCACGCCGCAGTCCTCAGGCGCGCTCTCCGTCAATGCAGGTTCGTTCGACAACACGGGAGGTCATGTTGCAGCGCTGGGCGCGGACGCGCTGACGCTGGCGATGGGTGGCCTGCTGAACAACGGCGCAGGTGGCGCTATTGGTGGTAATGGCAATGTGACCGTGCAGGCCGGACAGATCGTGAACGCGGGTTCGATCACGGCGGTGCAGTCGCTGATCGCCAGCGCCGTGCAGACGCTGTTCAACAGCGGCACCTTTGCTGCGAACCGCAATGTCACGCTGTCCGCAGGTTCGACGCTGACGAATGCGAACACTATCGCGGCGGGTCATCTTGTGACACTGACGGCGGCAACCCTCGACAACAGCCACGGCAACCTCAGTGCAGACCAGCTCGCGCTGCATGCGACGAACCTCGTCAACCACGGCGGCGGCATCACGCAGACGGGCACCGGCGCGACGACCGTTGATGTAACCGGCACGCTCGACAATTCGGGCGGCACGCTCCAGACCAACAGCGACGGCCTTGCACTCGGCCCCGCTGCGCTGGTCAATGACGATGGCGCGATTGCCAGTTCCGGCACCGGCACGCTGTCGGTCAATACCGGTACGCTTTCGAACAGTGGCGGCACGATTGCGACAAATGGTGCACTCGATGTCCATTCGGGTGCCATATCGAACCGTGGCGGCACGCTGGCCGCACAGACTGGTGCGACACTCCACGCTGCCTCATTGGACAACAGCGCGGGCGGCTATGTTGGCGCACGGAGCGTTTCGGTAACGGACACGGGCGCGCTGAACAACGCGGGCGGAAGGATCCAGGCGGACGACACGCTGTCCGTCTCCGCGCAGTCGGTTGCCAATGATGGCGGCTCCATCGCCAACGGTGGCACCGGTGCGACGACCGTTGCCGCCAGCGGCGAGGTCGCAAACACGGCCAACGGCCTGATTGTCGGCAACGGAAATGTGTCGGTATCGGGTGGCAGCATCGGTAATGCGGGCGGTTCGATCCACGGGAACGGTGCGATTGCGCTGAACGCGGCTTCGCTCGATAACACGTCGGGCCGTATCGGCAACGACACGGGCAGCGGCGGCTCGGTATCCGTCAATGCGGGCACGCTGGCGAACCAGAATGGCGCGATTGGCAGCGACCGGAACCTGAGCGTCACGACCAGCCAGCTCACGGGCGATGGCAGGATCATCGCCGGGAATGACGGTGCGGTCACGGTCAACGGCGACTACACGCTCACCGGCAGCAATCAGATTCAGGCTAACCACGACCTGACGTTCACGATTGCGGGCAGCTTCACGAACCAGGGCACGCTCGGTGCGGTGAATGCGCTGACGGTGAACGCAGCGAACGTGGACAACCAGACCGGCGCGGACCTGAACTCGTCAGACACCACGGTCAATGCGGCGAACGCCATCACCAACGCGGGCCGCATCGAAGGCGATTCGGTGACGACACACAGCGCGTCCCTGACCAACACCGCAACGATTGTCGGCAACACCGTCACGCTGAATGCCGGTTCCATTGCCAACACGGGCGCGGCCGCTGCGATTGCGGCGGCGTCGGTCGTGAACCTGTACTCGCCTGGCGATATCTCCAACACGGGCGGCGCGAACATTTTCAGCCTCGGTGACATCAACATCGCTGCGGACGCCACCCGCGATGCGAACGGCCTGCTCGCGAACCGCAGCAACTCCGTTACCAACGACCAGTCCACTATCGAGGCACAGGCCAACATCGAGGTCGCCGCGCAGACGCTGACCAACACGCGCCCCGCGCCCACCGTCGAGACGGTGACAACCGGTGTCGATACGGTCCACCAGACCAAGCGCTCGAAGTACATGGCCTGTACAACGACGAATGCCGACAAGGGTTACTGTACGCAGGCCATGTGGGACAACGGCTATCTTGCGCCGCTCGACACGACCTTCTCCAGCGCAGATGTTGTGTCGCAGACGTCCGGTCCGAATGCGACCGACAAGGTGCTGGTTGTGAACATTAACGGCCAGCCGCAGACGATCTACTACAACACGCTGACGGCTAACACTGACGGCACGATCACCGTCAGCTACTGGGACGGCTACGATCCGAACGTCAATTACGATACTGGCACCGAATACGCATCGCGCAACGACGCGCATAAGGGTTACCAGCGCGTCGAGATCGCCCGCGACACGACGACCACCACGCAGCAGGACCAGGTAACGGGGCCGCAGGCGCAGCAGGCGCAGATCATGGCGGGCGGCAACATGGTGCTCGCGAACGTCGGCACGCTGAACAATGAGTACAGCGCCATTGGCGCAGGCGGATCGATCCAGATTGGCAGCGCCGACGCGACCGGCGATGTGGCGAGCGGCAACTATGGCGGCACACTCGTCAACAACATCGGCCAGACGCTCTATCAGTACCAGAGGCAGGACATCGTTTCGACCTACGCATGGAACGAGAACATTTCGCGCGATGTCAGCACCGTGGTTGAGCCGTCGATTGTCCTCTCCCCGTTTGCAATCGGCGGCACGGGCGGCACTATCATCGCGAACAACTCGGTGCAGATCAGCGCGACCGACATTAACAACACGAACGTAGCGGCGGCAACCTCCGCGACCGGTGCGACGGGCGGCACGCTTGGTGCGAACGGCACCGTGGATGGCATCACGGGCAGCGGCGCGCAGATGGTCAACCTTGCAACCGGCCAGACGCAGACCATCAACGCGCCGCAGTCCATCGCAGGACCGGGCGGCGCGCTCAGTATCACGCTGCCGTCGAGTGGACTGTACACGTTCAACACGGCCCCAGGCGCGTCATATCTCGTCGTTACCGATCCGCGATTGACGAGTTACACGAGTTTCATATCGAGCGACTACATGCTGGGGGCGCTCGGCCTCGACCCGTCGAAGACCATCAAGAGGCTGGGCGACGGCGTGTACGAAGAACAGATGGTGTGCAACCAGATCACGCGACTCACGGGGCGCGTCTATCTGCAGGGCTACACCAGCAACGAGGACGAATATCGCGCGCTGATGAACAACGGTGTGAACGTCGCGAAGGAATTCAATCTTGAACCGGGACTGGCGCTGACTGCTGCACAGATGGACGCGCTTACGAGCGATATCGTTTGGCTGGTCAGCCAGAGCGTCACGTTGCCGGACGGCAGCACGCAGCAGGTGCTGGCCCCGGTTGTCTATCTGGCTCAGACCCACACGAACGACCTGCAGCCGACCGGTGCGCTGATTGCTGCCGATGATGTGGAGATTCACGCTACGGGCAGCGCGACGAACTCAGGTGTCATCAAGGGTGGTACACAAACCGTTGTCGCTGCGACCAACATCGTGAACCGGGGCGGCTCGATCAGCAGCGCAGACACCGGCACGACCGTGGTTTCCGCGACGAATGACGTGGTGAACGCTTCGGGACGCATCACCGGCAACCGGGTTGCCGTGCTAGCCGGTCATGACATCGCGAACACGACGCTGGTGGATGCCGTGGATGTCAGTTCGGCGGTCGGCAACAGCAAGGTCAGCCAGAGCCTGCTCGGTGCACAGGGCATGATTGCATCGACGGGCGATCTGCTTGTCGTGGCGGGCAATGACCTCGTGGTTCACGGTGCGAGCATCGCTGTGGGTGGTAATGCTCAGATCGCGGCAGGGTACGACATCACGGTGGATACCGTGCAGTCGGACACATCGCAGTCGGTGACGAAGAATGCGGACCATCATTGGGAAGCCAGCCGCACGCTCAATCAGACCAGCGGCATCAGCGCTGGCGGCAGTCTTGCGATGCAGAGCGGCAACGATACGACGCTCAAGGGGGCGACGGTCAGCGCGGGTGGTGACATAGCCGTGGTCGCGGGCGGTAACCTGACGGCAACGACCGTCACGAACACTGCAACCTACAACAATGTCGCAACGGACGATAAAACCCGCAGGCAGGCTGACAGCGGCTACGACGAGCAGGCAGTCGGAACCAACATCAGCGCAGGCGGCAATGCGACGCTCGCAGCCCTGAGCGCCGATCCCGGCAGGGGTAACGTCACGCTCACGGGTTCGTCGCTGGCGACGGGCAACGGTGCAGCAACCATTGCGGCCACGGGTGACGTGAACATTAGCGAAGGCCGCGAGGAGCACGATTCGTACTCGGCCACCGAATCGAAGCGTGGCAGCTTTGTGCATGGCTCGACCACCGACACGATGCAGAACACGCAGGCGAACATCGGCGTGGGAAGCACCGTGTCCGGAGATACGGTCACGGTCAGCGCGGGCCGCGACCTGAGCGTGAAAGGTTCGACCATCGCAGGCACGAACGACGTGAGTCTGGCGGCAGCGGGCAACGTGAATATCACGACCTCGCAGGACACGCAGACCACATCAAGCTACTACCAGAAGCATGAGTCCGGCCTTGCCACGGGCGGCGGGATCGGTATTTCGGTGGGCAGCACGACTCAGACTGACACTGCCAATGACGCACACGTAACGAACACGGGCAGCACGGTCGGGTCGCTGAACGGCAGTCTGAACATCACCGCAGGCAACGAACTGCATGTAACGGGTAGTGATCTGGTTGCCACGCAGAATGTCACCGGCACCGGCGCGAACGTCACGATTGACTCTGCCGTCGATGCGATGCACCACGACGAGACGCACGAGGTCAAACAGAGCGGCTTTACGCTCGTGATCAAGGCTCCGGTGATTGACGCGGTGTCCAACACGATTGACCAGGCACATGCGGCGAGCCACAGTCAGGATGACCGTGCTGCGGCGTTGCACGGCATGGCGACGGCAGGTAGCGCGGTGGATGCAATCAGCGCAGGCGGGGCCGCAGCGGGCGCGCTTGCCGGCGGCGAGAAGCCGGAAGCAAAGATCGAACTCAGTTACGGCAGCAGCCACAGCAAGAACACCAACACGGAAGACAGCACGACCCATCGCGGCTCAAGCGTCACGGCGGGCGGCACGGCAGCGTTCGTCGCGACCGGCGGGGGTGACAACGCGGGCACACCGGGAAGCGGCAACCTGACAGTTGCAGGTTCGAATGTGAACGCGAACGACGTGATCCTGGCGGCAAAGAATCAGGTCAATCTCGTGAACACGACCGATACCGACTCGACGCGCAGCAGCAACGAGTTCAGCAGCGCGAGCGTGGGTATCTCCTATGGCACGCAGGGCTGGGGCGTGGACGCGTCGATGTCGAAGGCATATGGCAGTGACAACCGCGATGCCGCCATGCAGAACAACACGCATGTGACGGCGGCCAACACCGCGATGATCATTTCGGGTGGTGACACCAACATAATCGGATCGAACATCAACGGTCGCCAGGTGAACGCCGATGTCGGCGGCAACCTGAACATCGTGAGCGTGCAGGACATGATGTCGAGCACCGCGCGTCAGGAAGGCACGGGTGGCGGATTTGCGATCAGCCAGGGCGGCGGCAGCGCGAGTTTCAGCCATACCAACGCGAACGCCAACGGCAGCTACGCGGGCGTGAACGAACAGGCTGGCATCCAGGCGGGTGACGGCGGGTTCAACATCAGTGTCAAGGGCGACACCGACCTGACTGGGGCAACGATTGCAAGCACAGCGACGCGAGATAAAAACAATCTGACAACGGGCACGCTGACCTTCAGCGATATCGAGAACAACTCTAGCTACCACGCGAAAAGCGGCGGGATCTCGGCCGGCGCTTCAATGGGCTTGCCGGACAAGGTGGTTGGACCGGCCTCGGTGCCGAACTCGGGCGGTATCACGCCTGCCCTTAGCCAGCACGACAGTGGCAGTGACAGCGCGACGACACGCAGCGGCGTGAGCGCCGGCGCGATCAATATCACTGACACTGACCATCAGACGCAGGACGTGGCGAGCCTGAACCGCGACACGTCGGACACGAATGCGATGGTTACGAAAACGCCGGACCTGAACAACCTGATGGAGCGGCAGGCCGACATGATGAATGCGGCGAGCGCGGCCGGTCAGGCAGTGGCGACGCAGATCGGCACCTATGCGAACCGGCGTCTGCAGGAGGCTCGGGATGCGGGCGATCAGGCGGGCATTGCGGTGTGGGATGAGGGTGGTAAGTACCGGATTGGGATGCACATAGCCGGAGGCGCACTCGTCGCCGGTCTGGGTGGCGGCAGCATCGGAAGCGCGGCACAAGGTGCGGCGGGTGCGGGTATCGCGGCGTCGGCGGCAGGGGATCTGAACCCGCTGGCCAACGGCACGCGTGACGCGCTGGGTGGTGGCGATGCGGCGCAGATGACGGGTAATGTGCTGTCCAACGTTGTGGCGGGTACGGGCGGGTTCCTGATTGGCAGGACCACGGGCGCATTCACGGCGAGCAATGCGGATCTCTACAATCGAAGCACGGGCAACGGCGACGGCCAGGGCAGCACGGCGAATTCGGCGCTTGGCTGGATTGGCGATCAGTTCGCGAGCGCGGGACGTGGCGCGGAGAACCTGGCGAACCAGTTCGCGGCGTTGGTGAACGCGAATGGTCCGCAAGGGCCGTATGTTGATCCAAGCGATCTGAATGGGCCGGGTGGCAACTCGAAGTCGCCGGCGGCCGGTGGTTCGGCAGCGCTGGTTCCGGTATGTGCCGTTCCGCCGTTGTGTGCTGCCGTGTCGGTTGTAACGCCGGGAACGCCGGGGTACGTGCCGGGTAATGCTATCTTCAATAGCGGGGATAGCGACGGGGGGGATGCTCGTCAGGCTAATCCGTCAAAAGCTGACAGTCCCGTTTGGCAAGGTCTTGACAGTGCTGGGAACGGTGTAAAGACAGACGGAAAGCTGCTTTATGAATGGGACTACACGCATAACGACATTGAGGTTTACAACAAACGTGGTGTGCATTTGGGTTCAATGGATCCAGTGTCGGGTGATATGTACAAAGATGCCGTTCCTGGTCGAAAACTGAATAACCGTTAAAGCCATGGAAAAACACAATGTATTGCAAGACCTTATTGAAGGTCAGATCACAGATGAGCAGGCCGAAGACATTCTCAATGAGATCCTGACAGATATGAGCCGGAATGTTCCTGTGCATGAGGCTTTAGGTATGTCTCGACAAGAGTGGACTGCATATGCACATGGTGTTGAGTTCCAGGAAATCGCAAATTGGCGTGCTCATGGATGGCCGAATCAGTGCTTCGTCTGCGGACAGCCGATTGTTGTGAATGACTTCGGTTGGTTAGCACGCAAGCATGAAGGCCGAATGCAACTGAAGCACGTTGTTTGCCCTAAAGCGGGCTAATTCACCACAACGCATACTGCTGAAACAGCAGACCCGGCTACGGCCGGGTTTGCTGTTTGTGGCGTGTTTCAATCCGGCGTGATGACGAGCCTACCGTGCTGAACCTCGATCCGCACGCGCTGGCCGGGTGGGAACGGGACATGCTGGAGCGGCTGGTGAAGACAGAAGACGATCGCGTGCTTGCAGGGATTGAACTCGACACGCCGGAGTGGGACGCGTACTTCGGCACGTAGACCGGCGTGCGCGTGACGGTCGGGTAACGGTCAGGCAATGATGGGCGTTACGCGGTAACGTCCATCGACACGAACGCGGCCGGGTTGTGCTGGCAGGAAGTGAAGAACGTAAAAGGCAAGCGCGGCCTTGCGGCCGGAAACCTGGAGGGCCGGGGGTAAATGGGCCTGCGGCCCATTTACCATAACTGCTTGGAAATTAGCACCGTTTGGCGGGCCCTCATCGCGCCATGCGTTGCATTCTGCCGGCCCGCCAAACGGTGCTAATTTGCGTTATGTCTGGCGCCCCCGGCCCGCCGGGTGAGCGTTGCGCACACAAGTCAGTCAGGGCCATAAACCGGCCGGAATCCTGGCGTACAAACGAAGCCAGGCATGGCGCTACGAGCAAGAAAAAGTCAGGGGCCGCGCCGCGGCCAGTCATGGTGTGAACCCCGCCCACCCGGCTATCTGCTCCGCTCGGGCTGCGGCCGCGGTGCGGCCTTTGCTCCGTGCTCGCAGCCTGCCTCCCCGTCCGCCCCCAGGGGGCTCCCCAAATGTGCCGTTACTGCGTAACGGAAAACAACCTCGACCAAAAGCGCGGCTTTGCATGCGGCGCAAGCCGCCATGTCGTCTTGCACCGCATGTCCGAGCGTGTCAAACCGGTGGCCGTCAAGGCCAAACCCTACGGGCGCTGCGCGGCCTTGCCGGGGTTAGCGCCTCAAAAACATCCGCGAAATACGGTAGCGGCATCCGCGATATCCGGTAAGCCAAATGCGCGGCGTTGCTACTCGGGTCCCACAGGCGAACGCAGCAAGATCGACGAAGTTGGACGACGTTACGCTACTGCATTGAGTTGAGCATGAGGCTCTGGCATTGGAAAACATCCGCGAAATACGGTGCCTCGCGTTCAGCGTGGACGCAACACGACGGCCCAGTTCCGCCGGGTTTGCCGTCGCACTGCGTGCGCCGTCAAACCTGGCGGGATGAAGTTGGTTCGTGATGCGATGTAATTGAGATGGGAGGAATGTGTCCTCTGGCAGACTCGAGTCTTTAGACCAAAACCCGCGTCGGGGCAAAAAATTGCAGGCTCAGATCCGTGTCAGGCGAAATCCGTTTGCAAGTGGTTATTGCGTCGGGGCAAAGCCGTTCTCGACAACGGAGTTCGTGTCGGGAGTTGGCAACTGGGATGAGGGTGGCAGCGCGCGCGTGGCGATGCACACGGCAGGCGGTGCACTGGTGGCCGCACTCGGCGGCGGCAATGCGTTGGGTGGCGCCGCGGGTGCGGCGACGTCGGCGGTACTGGCGGGGAACCTAAACGATATCAGTAACGCGGTGACCAGGGCGAATCCTACCGGTGACGACGATGCGAACCGAACGCTGGGCAACATCCTGGCCAATGCCTTGGCCGGAAGTGCGGGCGGACTCGTGGGTGGGAATTCGGGTTCGTTCAGTGGTGCGAATGTCGATCTGTATAACGCGCGTGCACACTGCGACAATGGCAGTTGCGAGGGTGGCACGGGTTCAGTGCTCTCCGGCATCGGGAGCTGGCTTGCTGACCAGTTTGCGAGCGCGGGGCGCGGTGCGGTGGTGACGCCGCCGGTGGTTGCATGTGGTCCGGCCGGTTGTGTTGTGTCGCCACCGGTTGCGGTGCCTGGACCGGCGGGGTATGTGCCCGATACGGCAACGTTGGCAAACGACGGGCAATCGCCTAACGCCAATGAAGGCAACAATACAATGCTTGGTGCGGACGGCGCACAGTTCGCCAGCAAAACTATTTGGAAGGGGGATGGCAAAGAGCGAATCGATGTGGAAAATCCGAATCCGGGCCAACGCCCCGGGCAGATTCACTATCAGGACAGTCTAGGGAACAAGTATCTATATGATCCTAGTACAAACTCGTTTCCAGACGCACCGAACTCTGTCAACAAGCTCCTGAACGATCCAGGTTTCAATGCTGAAATCCAGAAAGGCCTTAACAAGTACTTGGGAGGTACGTGATGAAAACAAATAAGACCATGAGAAATCTCTTGAGCGGTCTGCAGTTGGATCGTTCGCTTGACCCTTCCCTAATGGCTATTGCAGACAATGGCTTTGTTACTCATGACGGTTGTCATGTGCTTCGAAGCCTTTCAGCGAGAACCAATGCTACAAGGTCGGCCTTGGGGGATTGCACGGGTTACGAATGCTTCGTGAATTCATTGCATATTGAAGACTACGAAGCGGAACAGCCGCTTGCGCAAGCCGTTCTCTTTGCAATACAGGTCTTTCGTGTTTGGAATCTGTCGGGGCCGACCACATGCCTAACTGCCATCGTAAGCGCAGATGAATTTAGTGTCGTTGCGAAGTTCCATGTCAAACGACCAGGAGAACGCTGGTTGAGTGACAACATAGAAGGTTATGAGGATCCCGTCCTGTCCGTTGACTCAGACGAGGACATCACTTCGTTGTTGGCCAAACCACACTGAGAAAGTCACATCGGGATATGTACCCAGCACGGCTACAATTTCTAGTGGGGGCAGTGACGACTCTCAAGGTGCAAGTGGAAACACTACCTCGAACGGTAAAGCGCGTGCGGCGACAGGTCCCAAACTTGCCGACGAAGCGAGCGCAAACCTGACCTCCGAGACCGTTAGTGCTGGTGTCGGAAACATTCCCCCGTACCTACCGAAGAAAAAATGAGCCCTCGATTCGAGAGAGACGTGAAAGCGCTTTTGAGTTATCTACTGACCTATTTAGTTGGCCTCGCTCCTTTGTGCCGTCATAGCTTGGGTTTTTGAACGCAAACGTATCGGCTGGTAGTCAGCACTAGATTCAATCAATTATGAAAATTCGAAAGAGGCTGGCGGCGCTGCCGCTCACAGCCCTGGTATCGCTCGCGTCGAACGCGCAGCACGCGCCGACGCCAGCCGAGGAAACCGCCGCCGCACGGGCCAATGCCGAGCAGAACCAGCAGATCCAGCAGCAGCGCGACGCACAGAAGCGTGACGCAGCCGTGCAGGCTCCCGCCGTGCGTTCGACGCTGCCAGAGATCGAGGGCTATCCGCTGCTGCAGGTCGAGACACCATGCTTCCGTATCGGCAAATTTCTGCTCGATGTCCCCACGACGCTGCCCGATGCTGTACGCACCAAGGGAGCCTCAACCCTATCATTGGAACCGTTTGCATTCGCGCGCGAATGGCTTGACCACTACAGGGGCCAGTGCGTCGGCAAGGCCGGCATTGACACACTGACGAAGGGGTTGCAGCAGGCGATCCTGAGCCGTGGATACGTGACCACGCGTATACTCGTCCCGCAGCAGGACCTGTCCAGCGGCACGCTGACCTTTGCGCTCGTTCCTGGCGTCGTGCATCAGATCCGCTTAGCCGATCCTGCGACGCGCGGCACCCTGAAATCCGCATTCCCGGTAAGCGACGGCGACCTGCTGGACCTGCGCGACCTTGAGCAGGGACTGGAGCAGATGAAGCGTGTCGGGTCGCAGGACGTGGACATGAAGATCGAGCCGACCGACACACCAGGCGAAAGCGATGTCGTCGTGAGCGTGAAGCGCTCGAAACCGTGGAGCTTCGTCGCATCCGTCGATAACTCAGGCACGGACGCAACCGGCAAGTGGCAGGGCAACGTGAGCCTCGGCATCGACAATCCGCTCGGCCTGAACGACATATTCACAGTCGGCGCGAACCAGGATCTATCGTTCGGCAACAAATCGCTCGGCTCGCATGGGTTCAACGGCTCGTACTCAGTGCCATGGGGGTACTGGACGGCCACGCTGTCCGGCAACACGAACACGTACTACCAGAACATTGCCGGCGTGAACCAGACGTTCGTGTCCAGCGGTAATTCGCAGACAGCCGCAGTCAGGCTTGCGCGCGTATTAAGCCGCAGCCAGAGCGACGTACTCGGCGTGGAGTTCCAGCTATCGAAACGTTTCGGTGAGAGCTTCATTGACGACACCGACATTCCGCAGCAGCGGCGCAATAACACGGTCATCGAAGCGGGCCTGACCGACCGGCATTACTTCGGTGCGTCCCAGTTCGACGGCACGCTTGCGTACCGTCAGGGCATCGGCGGACTTGGCGCAACCACCGATCCGTATCCGGTCGGCCCGACCTACCGCTACGAAATGGCCGTGCTGGATGCGAACCTGTCGGTGCCGTTCTCCGTCGCAAATCAGGGCGTCCGCTACGTGACGAGCGTTCACGCGCAATTCACCAACGACGCGTTGTTCTATCTGGACGACCTCACCATCGGCAGCCGCTACACCGTGCGCGGCTTCGACGGCGAAACCATGCTGGCGGCAGAGAAAGGTTTCTACTGGCGCAACGAACTGCAATGGCCCATCTGCCAGACCGGGCAGGCGCTGTATGCCGGGGTCGACTACGGGCGCGTGTTCGGACCGAACACAGCGTTTCTGGCCGGGACACAATTGGCGGGTGCAGTGATCGGCATCCGCGGTGGTTTGCCGTCCCGCTTCGTCGGTATCTCCTATGACCTGTTCGTCGGCACGCCAGTCTACAAACCCAGCGGCTTCCCGACTTCGCGTGTGACGGTTGGGGTGCAGTCTACGGCGCAGTTCTAGCGTGTCGTGGGGGAACGCGAGGGACATCGCGCAGGGGATGGTTGTCGCCAGATTAATGAGCGTTATCTGCGGATAAGCTTCGCGGCCCATGTGCTAGATGCGGCGGACAGGATGCGGAGATGCGTCTGAGGCACCGCCAACAATCCTAGTGCGATCAACCACTTGCCCGCTTTGCCCGCGAGTTATCCACATCCTTACGAACAGAATGTGTGGACAACTTGCGAATCGGCGCGCGCGGGTTTGCCACATGTCGAAGCATCGATCAAACAATATAAACCGTATATACTGTTTATATTGTTTATATTGTTTATGACATGGAGATGACAATGAGCGAACCCAGCATCAAAAAACCGACCAAGAAGGCCTTTCACTTTCCGAAGGGTGCAACGGCGACCACCGCAACGGATGACGCCCAGGCCGCCGCACCGGTCGAAGCAACCGTGAAAGCGCAGGCGGCCGCAGCACCGAAAGCGTCGCGCGGCAGCAAGGCCGCTGTGAAGGCAGAAGCTGCGCCGAAGGCGAAGGCTGTAGCGAAAGACAAGGCCGCACCGAAGGCCGAAGCCGCCACCAAGGAAAAGGCAGCCCCGAAGGCGAAAGCCGAACCGAAGCAAAAGGCCGCGCCCAAAGTCAGAACCGCAGCGAAAGAGAAAGCGGCTGAGGTTAGCGTAGTGGCGGCCGACAAGCCCCAGCGCGCGAAGAAGGACACGGCGGAGAAGGACGCTGCGAAAATGGAAACCGCGAAAAAAGCCGGCAAGAAGAAAGAAGCGGTGAAGAAAGAGGCGGTGAAGAAAGAAGCGGTGAAGCAAGAAGCGGTGAAGAAAGAAGCGGTGAAGAAGGAAACCGTAAAGAAAGAAGTCACGAAGAAAGAGAAAGTCGTCCGCGACAGCTTCACGATGCCCAAATCCGATTACGACAAAATCGCTGCCCTGAAGCAAAAATGCCTCGACGCCGGCGTGTCGGTGAAGAAGAGCGAAGTGCTGCGTGCGGGTCTGCTGCTGCTCGAAGGCGCAACGTCGAATCGTCTGCTGGCGGCGATTGCCGCGCTGGAAACCGTCAAGACCGGCCGCCCGACGCAGTCGTAACGTAGGGTCGTATCGGCTGCGCATTTCGCGTTGGCCTGGAGAGTCGCCCCCCGTCGGATTCCGCGACGGGGGTCACGCAAGTGACACTGCTTTTCACTATCGTGGACAGGCTCACTCCTATCGTGGAGCGGGCCTCGTAGCAGATACCGGAGACTTCCATGAGCGATCAACACGAAGTTCATCACCATCACCACGAAGCAGCCAAGCACCTCGATTCGGCCGCCAGGCACCATCGCGAAGCGGCGAAGCATGCCGAGTCGGGCGATCACGAGGCGGCCAGCCATCATGCGCATCTCGCGCACGGTCATGGCCTGCATGCGAGCGAGCACGCCGAGCATGCCGCCAAGAAGGCAGCGCATCTGCACAGCGGTCACTGATTAGCCGTGTGACTGTGTATGGGCCGGAAGGCGCGCCCGAACCGAGCGCACCCTCCGGACAGCACAAACCGCTTACCTGATCGACTGAATCTGCGCCTGGCTCAGTTCCCACGTATGCGGCGGCAGCGGAATGAAGTGCACCGTATCGAGGTACGCTTCATTGGTTTCTGACGGCACGATCGACCACAGCAAGAAGCGGCGCAACGCTGCAGCCGTCGCTGGATCCGCCTGCTTCGTCGACACCACCGCATACTCATAGTTGACGAGCGGGTAGGCACCCGAGGCCGGCGCATATACGAGACTGAGCCTCTCATCAGCCGGTGTGCGCGGACCCAGCGACGCGGCGCCCGCCGTGATCGTCTCCTTGGTGGGCAGCACGAATTCGCCGGCGCCGTTCTTGAGCGCGACGGTACCTAGCTGCGCGGCGGCCAGCTTGTCGGAGAAGCTGACGCCGACATAGCCGATCGAATACGGCGTCGACTGCAAGGCCTGCACCATCCCCGCGTTACCCACGGCCGTCGCGCTACCCGGCACGTTTGGCCACGCGATCGTCGTGCCGTAGCCCTTGTCGTTTTCCCAGTCCGGCGTCGCGAACGACAGGAACTGTGTGAACACGAACGTATCGCCGGAGCCTTCGGCGCGGTGGATCGGCACGATCGCATGATGCGGCAGCGCGACGCCCGGATTGAGCGCCGCGATCTGCGGCGCGTCCCAGGTGCGAATCGCGCCGTTGTAGATCCCGGCGAGCACTGGTCCATCCAGCTTGAGATGCGTTGCGTCAAGACCGGGCAGGTTGTAGTTGACGGTCTGCGCGGCAATCGCCAGCGGCACGTTGATGATCTGCGGATGTTGCCGCATCTCGGCATCGGACATATACGCATCCGACGCGCCGATCAGCACCTTGCCCGCCAGCACCTGCTGGATACCGGCCTCCGAGCCGGTTCCCGCCACGTTAATGTGGACGCCCGGATGCGACCGGGTATACGCATCCACCCAGGTCGTGAAAAGCGGGTACAGCAGGGTCGAGCCCGTTTCGGTCAGCGTGAGGTCCTGCGCATTGGCAAATGCGCCCGTCATCAGCGCAAGCGTTGCAACGCACAGCGGCGCTGCGGCCCAATGCCGCCAGCGAAGGCGCAGTACCGGATTCTTAACGTGGTGAGTCATGCCTCTCTCCGTCGCATTACTTGGGAAGCCATCTTGTGGTTGAAGCCGCCTGGACGATGCGTGGACGGGTTAGTGCCCAATCTCGTCGAGGCTCACACCATTCGTTTCGATGCGGAAGATCCACGTCACCACGGCGCCGAGAATCGACGTACCCACGAGAATGTAGAGCAGCGGGCCGGTGCCGATACCGGTCAGCAGTATGGGAAACAGGAACGCCGTCGCCACCGCGCCGATCTTGCCGACGGCGGCCGCAAAACCGGCGCCGGTGCCGCGAATCGCGGTCGGGAACACTTCGCCCGCCAGCAGATAGGTCTGCGCGTTCGGTCCCAGGTTAGTCATGAAGTTGAACAGCATGAACCCGGCGAAGATGATGACGGTCCGGGTGGAGCCTTCGAATCCATCGGAGAACGAAGCAAGCAGCAGGCCGGCCGCGCAACCGATGAAGCCGACCACCTGCAGCCAGATGCGTCCCACCTTGTCCGCGAGGATGACCGCGAAGATGATCCCTACAATCAGCAGCATCGTGATCAGCGCAGCGCCCTTGGCGGCGAGGATGTCGTTGAGGATCAGGTCGGTGATGCTGCGCACGTGGTCCTGCTTGGCGCCAAATGCGGCGCCGAGGATGGTCGGCGTGAAGATGCCGATCCCGTAAGTACCCAGATCCTGCAGGAACCACGGCACCGAGGCGAGGATCGTGGCGCGCAGGTTGCGCCTGGCGAACAGCGCGAAAAAGCTGCCCTGGCCGCCGTGGCCGGTGGCGGCGTTGTCGATCTCGCGCGACAGCGCGATGCTGGTCGGATACTGCGGCGTGCGCACCAGCAGGCGTGTCGCTGCCGCCTCGGCACGATCCACCGCGCCGCGGATATGCAGCCAGCTCGGGCTTTCGGTGATGAAGAAACGGCCAACGGTCACCGCCAGCGCCGGGATGATCGCTGTGCTGTACATCCAGCGCCATGCATCGAGGTTCGGGATCGTCGAGAGCACGAGAAAGCCCACGGCGGTACCGCCCAGGGCGCCGAGCGCCTGGAAGCCGAACGCGGCGAGCACCAGCTTGCCGCGGCTTGTACTGGGGATGCTTTCGGAGATGATCATGTGCGCGGTCGGATAGTCGCAACCGAGCGCGACACCGAGACCGAACAGGCAGATCACGAGCGAAACGAAGTTGGTGCACATCACCAGCAGCACCAGGAACGCGCAGAAGATGACCATCTCGACAATGAACATCCGCTTGCGTCCGAAGTAATCGGACATGCCGCCCAGACCCACGGCGCCGACCAGAATCCCCATCAGGCTGGCCGCGCTGATCAGACCGTTTTGCGCCGCGCCGATGCCGAATTCGCGCGAGATCAGCGGCAGCGCCACACCGGTCATGAAGACGACGAAGCCTTCGAAGAATTTGCCGGCGGCCGCCAGCGCCCAGATGCGCCATTGCATGCCGGTCATCGGCACGGAAGGCAGATGCGTGCCGTCGGGCCACATCGGCCGCTCGTCGATGTACTGCTGGACGGATTTCACACTGGCGCGTTGCAACCGGTCGGGATCTGCCACGTCTTGCATACCAATCTCCTGGTGGTGTGTTGCTATTGCGCTTGCGATGGGATGGGGAAGGCGTGTCGCATGCATCCGCTTCGACGGGCGGCGCGGCACCCTCGCGCGGAATGGCGATGTCTGCGGCCATGTTGCCGCGCGTGGGTGTCGTTCGGATGACAGGCGCGACCAGCGGGCCGCTCGCCAGGGAAAACCCCGCTCTCTGCGGGAGTGCTAACGGATCGGATCAGCCGCGGCTGCCGCGCGAGATTTCCTCGCCCGCGCGATGCGGCAGGCGCAGCGTCACGGGGATGGACGCGAACGAGCACAGCCCCACGACGAGGAAGGCCGGCCAGAAGTCGGTCCAGGCCACATGCGTATGGTGATGCAGCAGTTGCGAAATTTGCAGAACAATGCCGCCGACCGTTACGCCAAGGCCAAGCGACATCTGCTGTACGACGCTGCCGAGGCTCGTTGCCCGGCCGACATCGCGGCTTGCGATCTCCGCATAGGTCAGCGAGTTCAGACTGGTGAACTGCAGCGCCGGAAAGAACCCGCCGAGCAGCACGACGAACCAGATGAGCCAGGTGGGCGTGCCCGGAAAGAACGCACCGCAGATCGCAATGGCGATGCCGGACAGCGCGGCATTGACGACCAGCACGTCGCGAAAACCGTAGCGCCGCAACACCGACGACGCGATGGTCCGCATGAACATGCCGCCGAAGGCGGAGGCACAGGTAATCAGCCCGGACTCGAACGCGCTTTTGCCGAGCCCTTCCTGCAACAGCAGCGGCAACAGGAACGGCAAGGCTCCGAGGCCGATCCGGAACAGCGACCCGCCGGCCACGCTGGCCTGGAAGGTGGGAATGCGCAGGAAGCGCAGATCGAGCAGCGGCAGTTTGATGCGCAGCGCGTACGGTACGTAGCAGGCAAGCAGGAACGCGCCGCACAGGCACATGCCAACCGCATTGCTGTTCGACATCATCTCCCCGCCGATCAGCGACAGCCCCAGCAGAAACAGCGAGGCGCCGCCGGCGGAGAGAAAGAAGCCGATCCAGTCGAGCGGCCCGGGATGCGGTTCACGGGTGTTGACGATATGGCGATTGGTCAGATAAATGCCGAGCACGCCGACCGGCACGTTGATGAAGAAAATCAGCCGCCAATGCAGATACGTGGTGATGAAGCCGCCCAGCAGCGGACCGGCGGCAGGCCCGAGCATGGCGGGCACGCTCAGGTAGTTCATCGCGCGAATGAACTCGGACTTGGGTACCACGCGGAAGATGATGATGCGCCCGACCGGCACCATCATCGCGCCGCCCACGCCCTGGATGAAGCGGGCCACGGTGAAGGTGGCGAGCGAGCTGGATGCCGCGCACAGCAGCGAACCGGCCACGAAAATGCCGATGGCGGTGCGAAACACGGTGCGGGCGCCGAAGCGGTCGGCGAGCCAGCCGCACACGGGGATGAAGACGCCGAGGCCCAGCACATAGCTGGTGACGGCGATCTTGAGGGTGACCGGATCGCGGCCGAAGTCCCGTGCCATCGAGGGCAGGGCGGTCACGATCACATTCGCATCGACACTTTCCATGAACATCGCGCACGCGACGATGAGCGGGGCAAGAAGCGCTTTCTGGACAAGTGTCATGGGTGAAACGGTCAGCGGAGGGCCTGCGAAGTGCCGATTATGGCATCGGAACGCGTGGAATTGCGCTGAAGTGTTCCCTACATGAACCGGAAGCGCGTTTTGCGAACGCTCGGACGGATCTTGACCTTCGAGGCACCCTGCGGCGTGAGACGGCCGCCGGATGCCGCACAGCGCATCAAGCCCGCAGGGGCGGAATGCTCGATTGTTTGAGGAACTGAGGTTCTTCGCGCCACTGGGTGGCCTGCTCGAACGCATAGCCGAGCGCCAGCAGCCGCGCTTCGCTCCATGCCGGACCGACGAACGACAAGCCGATCGGCAGGCCGCGCACGAGGCCCGCCGGGACCGTCAGATGCGGATAGCCGGCCACTGCAGCCGGCGTGGAGAAGCCGTCGCCGCCGCTGTCGCCGTTGATGAAATCGGTGAGCCATGCGGTGCCGCCGGTCGGCGCGACGATCGCATCCAGCTTGTGCTCGCGAATCGCGCGGTCGATGCCTTCCTCGCGCGAACCCTTGCGGCAGGCGGCCAGCGCCTGGACATAGACCGCGCTGTCGAGGTCGCCCAGGGCCTGCGCCTGGATCAGCAGTTCCTGGCCGAAGTACGGCATCTCGCGTTCGCGGTGCGTGTCGTTGAACGCAATCACATCGGCGAGCGTGCGAATCGGCGCGTGTGGGGCAAACGTCGCGAGCCAGAGCGGCAGGTCGTGCTTGAATTCGTGCAGCAGTACCGCCTGTTCCTCGGTCTCGTAGCCGACCTTCGGCAGATCGATTGGATCGACCAGTACGGCACCCTGCAGGACCAGTCGAGCCAGCGCGTATTCGATGCGCTCGTCGATTTCATCGTGGCCGGTGAAGAACTCGCGCGCCACGCCGATGCGGGCGCCGCGCAGCGCATTCGGATTCAGCGCCGCGAGATAGTCGTCGGGTGCGGGCGCGCCGAGGGTCGCCGGATCTTGCGGGTCCGGGCCGGCCAGCGCGGCCAGCAGCAGGGCGGCGTCGCCGACGGTGCGGGCGATCGGCCCGGGCGTGTCCTGAGTATGCGAGATCGGGATGATGCCGTCGCGGCTGATGCGCCCGACCGTCGGCTTCAGCCCGACGACGCCCATGATCGATGACGGCGAGACGATCGAGCCGTCGGTCTCGGTGCCGATCGCGAGGCGCGTGAGGTTCGCCGCGACAGCCGCCGCCGATCCCGAACTGGAGCCGCTGGTGGAGCGGTCCAGCGCATACGGATTGCGCGACAGGCCGCCGCGTCCGCTCCAGCCGCTCGTCGAGCGCGAGGAGCGGATGTTGGCCCACTCGCTCAGATTGGTCTTGCCGAGGATCACGCCGCCCGCCGCACGCAGGCGTGCGACCAGGTGCGCGTCGCGCGTGGCACGCACGCCGTCGAGCGCCAGCGAGCCGGCCGTCGTCGCCATCCGGTCGCCGGTGGCGATGTTGTCCTTGACCACAATCGGCAGGCCATGCAGCGGACCGCGCACGGTCCCGGCCGCGCGCTCGGCGTCGAGCGTCGCAGCAATCTGCAACGCATCCGGATTGAGTTCGATGAGGCTGCGCAACTGCGGACCTTGCCGGTCGAGCGCGGCGATCCGTTCCAGGTAGTGACGGCTGGTTCGCACGGCGCCGGTTGGGTCGGGGGTGGCCGCGGCGCTTGCCGGCTTGGTGGGCAGGGCGGAGGCGTGCTTCGTGGAGAGGGCGGAGGCCAGCAGGCCGAGTGAAGCGAAAAAACTGCGTCGTCTCATAGTGAGTTTTCTTGTTGAAATGGATACGCGGGGTCGCTACGCGGTGCGCGTCCGGGCTGTGGCCTTTGCCTTTGCCCAGGCACGCCGGAGGCGAGTCGCAATCGCGCGAGATTACCTTAACAAAATTAGATGGTGGCGGGGAAGGTGGGCACGGGGGTTAGCAGGGGATGGCGCTGAGCCAAAAATCCCCGGCGTTATGATGACGCCAATCGAACCTCATGCACGGTCACCATGCGTATCGCCCCGCTCCCACCGCTCCAATGCCTGATCGCGTTCGAATCGGCCATGCGTCATGCCAGTTTCACCAAGGCCGCCGCCGAACTGCATCTCACGCAAAGCGCAATCAGCCGCCAGATCGCCCAGCTCGAAGATTTTTTGGGCCGCTCGCTGTTCGTGCGCGAGCATCGCTCGCTGCGGCTCACCATCGCCGGCGAACGCTACGCGAAGCACGTGCAGTGGCTGCTCGCCAACTGCTCCGAGGCGACGCTCGACGTGATGAAGCGTTACGGCGACCAGGAGTTGACGATCGCCTGCTCGTCCGGCGTCGCCGTGCTATGGCTCACGCCGCGCCTCGGCGCCTTCCGCGCGGCGTACCCCAACATCCATCTGCGCATGATCGTGCGCGACGGGCTCGCCTCGCTCTCGCCGGCGGAATTCGACGTCGGCCTGTACTACATCAGACAGCGCGCCGAACCGCATTTCACGGCACGCCGGATCTTCGACGAGGAGGTCTATCCGGTCTGCTCGCCGGGCTACCTTGACGGCCGCAAGCTCGAACCCGCCGACCTCGCTCAGGAGACCTTGCTAATGCAGGAGGACGGCCAGCGGCAATGGATGTCGTGGCCGGAATGGTTCCGGCTGAACGACGTGCAGATGCCAGGCTCGCCGAAGTCGGTGGTGGTGAATCACTATCCGCAACTGGTGCAGATGGCGATTCTCGGCCAGGGTGTGGTGCTCGGCTGGCGCCACATGATCGATGCGTGCCTCGCCGAAGGTTTGCTGGTGCGGGCCACACGCGCTTCGGCCAGTCACGGCGGCGGCTACTACGTGGTGTCGCCGAACGACCGCTCGCAGAACCAGGCGGGGCGGCTGTTTACAAACTGGTTGTTCGAGCAGGCAGAGCGGCAGACGATGCAGCACACGCCGCAACAGACGGCGCGGCCGGCGGCATAAGAAAGCATAGAAAGCCCGGAACGCCCGTTCGCATGCGCTACGCGCATGCATGCATGCGATTCTTTCGTTTCAGAAAAAAACCACAACGCTCCTAGGATCGGTCTTGTGCATGCGGGGGTGCCGCTCAATCCTGAACCGGCGCGCTGCTGACAGCTCATTCAGATGAGGAAAGAGACCATGCAAGGAACGCTTTCACCCCACGTGGCGCTACCGCTCGACTCGCTCACGCGGCAGCGGCGCCGCGCGATTCTCGCGACCGTGCTCGGCAACGGCCTCGAATGGTTCGACTTCACCGTGTATAGCTTCTTTGCGGTCATCATCGCCAAGCTGTTCTTTCCGACCGGCAATGAACTGACTTCGCTGCTGCTGACGGTGGCGACCTTCGGCGTCGGCTTTTTCATGCGTCCGGTGGGCGGCATCGTGCTGGGCATCTACGCCGACAAGGTGGGCCGCAAGGCGGCCTTGTCGCTGACCATCCTGTTGATGGCGGCCGGCACCGCGCTGATCGGCCTCGCGCCCACCTATAGCCAGATCGGCGTGTGGGCGCCGCTCCTGATCGTGGCGGCGCGCCTGCTGCAAGGCTTTTCCGCCGGCGGCGAAATGGGCAGCGCCACCGCGTTTCTGACCGAGTACGCCCCGCCGGACAAGCGCGCGTATTACTCGAGCTGGATCCAGTCGAGCATCGGCTTCGCGGTGCTGCTCGGCGCGGCCGTCGGCACCTTCGTGACGGCGCGGCTAAGCGCCGATGCGCTGCATTCGTGGGGCTGGAGAATGCCGTTCCTGATCGGCATCCTGATCGGACCGGTGGGCTACTTCATTCGCAGCCGCATGGAAGAGACGCCGGCCTTTATCGCGGTCGCGGAAGAAGCGAAAAGCGACTCGCCGCTCGCCGAAGTGCTGCAACGCTTCCCGCGCGAAACCTTCGCGAGTTTTTCGATGGTGATCCTCTGGACCGCGTGCACCTACGTGCTGCTGTTCTACATGCCGACCTACTCGGTGCGCACGCTGCATCTGCCTGCGTCGCAGGGCTTTCTGGCGGGGATGCTGGGCGGTCTGATGATCATGTGTTTCTCGCCGGTGGTGGGCAAGCTGGCCGATCTGTATGGCCGCCGGCGCTTCCTGTCCGGCGCCGCCGCCGCGATCCTGCTGCTCGCCTGGCCGATGTTCGTGTACATCAACCGGGCGCCGGGTCTGGCCTCGCTGCTCGTGTTTCAAGGCATCTTCGGACTGCTGATCGCCGCCTATACCGGCCCGATTCTCGCCGCGTTTGCCGAACTGTTCCCGACCAAAGTGCTGTCGACGGGTCTCTCGGTCGCCTACAACTTTGCCGTGACGATCTTCGGCGGCTTCGCGCCGTTCTTCATCACGTGGCTGATCGCCTCCACCGGCAGCAACATGGCGCCGGCCATCTACGTGATGATCGCCGCGGCCATCAGTCTCATCGGAACCTTCTACGTACGCGCCCCGCGCCGCCTGCGCGGGTAACGCCGGTTCTTTCTTCCAGGAAGCTATTCATGACCATCACGGTAATCAGCGGCGGCAACGTACTGGACCTGTCGCAGGGTACGTTGCTCGAACATCATCATGTTGTGATCGAAGACGGTCACATTGTCGAAGTCACCGACCGGCCGGTGGATCTGCCGGGCGCACGTGTGGTCGACGCGCGCGGCAAGACGGTGATGCCGGGCCTGATCGACTGTCACGTGCATGTGCTCGCGTCGAGCGCTAACCTCGGCACGAACGCGACCCAACCCAACATCCTCGCGGCGATTCGCGCGCTGCCGATTCTCTCGGCGATGCTCGGCCGCGGCTTCACGAGCGTGCGCGATGCGGGCGGCGCCGATTGGGGGCTGACCCAGGCGCTCGCAACCGGCCTGATTCCGGGGCCGCGCATTTTCCCATCCGGCAAGGCGTTGTCGCAGACCGGCGGGCATGGCGATTTCCGCCCGCGTGGCGACATGCTCGAACCGTGTTCGTGCTGCTTTCGCGCCGGGGCGATTGCGCGGGTGGTCGACGGCGTCGATGCCGTGCGACTCGCCGTGCGCGAAGAAATCCAGAAGGGCGCGACGCAGATCAAGATCATGGCGTCGGGCGGCGTCGCCTCGCCGACCGACCCGATCGGCAACACCCAGTATTCCGAAGACGAGATCCGCGCAATCGTCGCCGAGGCGCATGCGGCCAACACATACGTGATGGCGCATGCGTACACCGGCCGCGCGATCGCGCGTGCCGTGCGCTGCGGCGTGCGCACGATCGAGCACGGCAATCTCGTGGATGAAGCGGCGGCGCGCCTGATGCACGAGCATGGCGCCTTCGTCGTGCCGACGCTGGTGACCTACGACGCACTTGCGAAGCACGGAGCCGAGTACGGCCTGCCGGCCGATTCGATCGCCAAGGTCGAGACGGTGCGGCAAGCCGGCCGCGACTCGCTGCAGATCTATGCGCGCGCCGGCGTGCCGATGGGTTTCGGCTCCGACCTGCTCGGCGAGATGCATACGTTCCAGAGCGACGAACTGCGGATTCGCGCCGAGGTGCTGGGCAATCTGGAGACGCTGCGTTCGGCCACGACGATTGCGGCGCAGATCGTCGATCGGCCAGGCAAGCTCGGTGTTGTCGCTGCCGGTGCGATTGCGGATGTGCTGGTGGTGGACGGCGACCCGCTGCGCGATATCGGCGTGTTGACCGGGCAGGGCGAGCGCATCGAGTACGTGTTCCAGCGCGGCGAAGTGGTGAGTCAGCGGGGAAGGGTGGCGTCGAGGTAAGGGGTGGGCTGCGCCGGCAGGTTGCGGCCGCTGCTACGGTGATGGGTGGCCGCCCCAGTCCCGCGAACTCCGTCGCCAGCCTTAAGCCTGTTGCGGCGCCGCGGGTACTTCAACCGGCACCCCCTTGCGCCAGCGCACCGTAGCCAGCAACGACGACGCCACGATCAACCCACCGCCGACCCACGCCATCGGCGCGATCCGCTCGCCTAACCACAGGCACGCGAACAGCGCGCCAAACGCCGGCTCACTACCCATCAGCAGCGCGACGCGCGTCGGGCTGCTGCGTTTGATCCCATAGTTCTGCGCAAAGAACGCGAACAGCGTGCAGGCGAGCACCAGATAGAACACGCAACCCCAGAACGTCGGATGCCCTGCAAACGACGGCACGGGTTGCCATTGGTCGCGGGCAAACAGCAGCGCCACGGCTGTGCTGCCGAATGCCACCACGCCGGATTGCACGGCGGTCACGGTCAAAGGCGGCAGTGCCGCATCGCGCATCACGCGCTTGGTCACGCAGACGGTCACAGCACGCAGAAGCGCGGCCGCGAGGATCAACGCATCGCCGGGACTGAGCGTGAAGGTGTCGCCTCCGGTCAGCAACCACGCACCGAGCAACGACAGCGCTACAGCCGCCCATTCGATGCGGCTCGGCCGGCGCTTCAGAAGCGACCACTCGACCAGCGGCGTCAACACCACGCACAGGCTGATGAGAAACGCCGCGTTGGCCGCGCGCGTGAGCAGCAGGCCGAAGGTCTCGCACAGAAAGATGCTGAACAGCAGCACGCCGGCGCCGAGCACGCCGCGCAAGGCGCGGGCGTCGGCATGACGCAGGGGCCGCAGCGCGGGCGACAGCACCACGAAGGTGATGCCGAAGCGCAACGCAAGCAGCCCGAGAACCGGGTAATAGGCGAGCGCGCTTTTGGCGACGCCATAGCTGGTACCCCACACCACGGCGACGGCGAGCAGCATCAGGTCGGACAGGAATTGCAGGCGTTCGGGTCTGGACATGGCGAACCTCGGAGGACAGGTGCGTATTGTCCAGCCTTGCGTGCAGGGTGATAATCGGGCCGCGACGCATAGCTTTTGTGTCGCACATGCATTAATCCAGCCGCGCTTCTCTTTCTACGGTCACGATGAACCCCAACGAACTTTTCGCCCTGTTGCCCGATATGGCGGTGTTTGCGCGCGTCGTGGAGGCCGGCAATTTCTCGGTGGCGGCGCGCCAGCTCGGCAGCACGCCGTCGACAGTCAGCCGGCAGATCAAGCGTCTCGAGGAAGCGCTCGCCACCCGCCTGCTGGAGCGCTCGACGCGCAAGGTGCGGGTCACCGAATCGGGTGCGCAGGTGGCGCGCTACTGCCGGGAGATGGTGAGCGCCGCCGCGGGCGCGGTCGATGCCGCCGGTCAACTCGCCGGCCGCCCCCAGGGCAAGGTGAGCGTCAGCGCGCCGACGCAGTTCGCCCGCACGGTGATCCACCCGCTCGTGCCGGGTTTCCTGCGCGCCTATCCGGAGGTCGATCTCCAACTGCTGTATGCGGACCACGACGTCGACCCGCTGGACGACGATCTCGACCTCGTGATCCGTTTGACCGAGCGGCCGCCACCCGGCCTGGCAGGGCGGCGGCTAGGGACGGTGCGCTGGCTGCTGTGTGCGTCGCAGGCGTATCTGGACGCACGCGGCACGCCGCAAGCGCCGCGCGAGCTCGCCCAGCACGACTGCATCTATCTGGGCGAAACGGCGGACGATAACCGCTGGCGTTTGCGGCGCGGCACGCACACGCAGACCGTCGAGGTGCGCGGGCGCTATATCGCCAATCATGCCGGCGCGCGGCTCGAAGCGGCGCAACAGGGCTTCGGCATCGCCAACCTGCCGGAATTCGCGGCGGCGGATGCGCTCGCGCGTGGCGAACTGGTGCCGGTGTTGCCCGACTGGGCGCTCGAAGGACAGGCTTATGTGGGCACGGTGTGGCTGCTCTATCCGCCGAACCGGTTTCTGCCGTTGAAGGTGCGGGCCTTGATCGATTACCTGGTCGAGCATCTGCACGGCCTCGAATGACCGGACCTCAGGATGGCACAATAGGCGCAGCGTCCCCGCCTTATCCCGCGTGAACCCTGCCAACCAGGAGCCGAGCGATGCAAACCCATCCCGTGCGCCTTTCCCCGTGCGCCTTTCCCCGGGCGACGACCTGCGCGGCGCGCTCGAAGACGTGCTGCGCGCACGCAATCTGACGGCGGCCTTCGTGCTGCAGGGCATCGGCAGCCTGAGCGTCGCGCAGTTGCGCTTCGCCGGTGTCGACCAGCCCACCGAGTTACGCGGCGACCTCGAAATTCTCACGCTGGCCGGTTCGATCTCGCCCGATGGCGCGCATCTGCACATGTCCGTTGCCGACGCGCGCGGCCAGGTGTTCGGCGGACACGTGGCGCGCGGCTGCAGCGTTCGCACGACGGCGGAGATCTTGCTGGCGCTGCTGCCCGAGCATCGTTTCTCACGCGAGCACGATGCGCGTTCAGGTTTCCCGGAACTTGTGATCCGGCCTGAATCGCATCAGGCGTGAATTAGCGCGCCGCTTGCATGAAGGCGCGGACTTTCGCCTCGTCGACCGGATTCCACCAGACGCCGCCCACCTTCAACGAACTCGCGACGATCACGCCGTCGACGATCGAGAGAATCTCCGCGACGTTGCGCTCGGTGCAGCCGCTGCCCACCAGCAACGGCAAGGTGGTCGCGGCGCGAATCTGCCGCAGGTAATCCGCGCTGGCGGCGTCGCCGGTGCGCTGGCCGGTGGCGATGATCGCATCGGCATCGAAGAATTCCACGTCGCGCACCAGTTCCTCCAGCGCGCGGTCCGCGACAATCGCATGCGCGCCGTGCTTGACGTGCGCATCCGCGAATACGCTGATGCCGTCGGCCCGCAGGCGCGCGCGGTAGCGCAATGCGCTGGCGGCGGCGCCTTCGATCAAGCCCTCGTTCGCGACATACGCGTTGGCCCACTGATTGACCCGCACGAAGGCCGCCTGGCTCGCCGCGGCGATTGCGAGCGCCGGAATCGCCGCATTCGCGAGCACGTTGATGCCGATCGGCAGGCCGGTTTCCCGCGCGATGCGATCCGCCGTCACGGCCATGAACGCCGAGGTCTCATGACCGATATCGTCCGGCTTCGAGAACGGCACGTCGCCGTGATTTTCGATGATCAGGCCATCGACGCCGCCGCTCGCATAAGCGAGCGCATCGGCGCGCGCGGCCGCATACAACGCTTCGCTCGACGCGCCCTGATAGCGCGGCGAACCGGGGAACGCCGGGCAGTGAATCACGCCGATCACCACACTGCGAGGGCGGCCAAAAATCTGCGCGACGCAGTCGAGACGTCCACGGCCAACACCAGAAGAAGTTTCCATATCGATTCAACTTGCCTGAAGGGGAGGAACGGAGGAGTGCAGCAAATCGCGCGTCGTCGCGCGGTCGGGAAAGCTGGCTTGCGCCCCGCGTCGCGCGACGGCATAGGCGGCCACGGTCTGGGCCCAGCGCAGCGCGAGCGGCATGGCGAGGTCTTGCGCCAGCGCGGCGAGCAGCGTGCCGCAGAATGCATCGCCGGCGCCGACGGTATCCACGGCATGGGTGGGTATCGCGGCGAGACGGTAAATGCCGTTGTCGTTGCACCAGAGCACGCCGTTTGCGCCAAGCGTCACGCAGACCTCGCGGGCGCCGGCGCGATGCAATGCAGTGGCCGCCTGCGCGGCATCATCCTGCGCGGTGAGCGTCGCGGCTTCGACGCGGTTCACCACCAGCAGATCCACGTCGGCCAGCATGGGCATGCAATCGAAGCAGACGGGTCCGGGATTGAGCAAGGTACGGCGCGCGTTGAAGCGCGCCGCGCATAAGACGTCGGCGGTGACGTCGGCGCTCAGGTTGCCTTGCAAGGCGATCCAGTCGCCGGCGCGGGTGGCGTCGAGCACGGCGCCGGGCTCGGGGTGAAACCCCGCTGCGGCTTCGTTGCGCGTGACGATGGTGTTCTCGCCTTGAGCGTCGACGGTGACGATGGAGAGATCGGTCGGGCGGGGCACGCGCAGCACATGTTGCGTGTCGATGCCTTCGGCGTTCAGATGGGCGATCAGCCGGTCGCCGTCCGCGTCCTGGCCGACCGCCGCAAACAGTTGCGTGAATGTGCCCGCGCGTGTCGCCGCCAGCGCCTGATTGGCACCCTTGCCGCCGAAGTCGGAGGCGCTTTGCAGGGCGAGCGAGGTTTCGCCGGCGAGCGGCAGATGCGCGACGCGCAAGCTCAGATCGATCGCCGCATTGCCGACCACGCAGACGCGTTCCTGGCGATGCGTCATCTACTCGCCACCCGAACTCAGCCAGTCGAGGCAGTTCAGCCACAGGCGCGCGTTGCCGTCCCAGTCCGAGAATTCCGGCGGCAGCCAGTGATGCGACATGTCGCTGGTCCACGCGAGCGTGCGGCCCTTGCCATACGTGCCGGCAACCAGTAATGGATGCCCGGTCTCCGGCACGGTCGCAATCAGCGTGGCGCCCGGCTTGAGCTGGACTTCGTTGTAGCCGAGCAGATGCGGCCACGCGGTGCCGAGACCATCGACGAGCGGATGCGCGGCGACCACCTGCGGCGTGAAGCCTTCGGGCACTTCGACACGGTCGTCGTAGGGCAGGCAGGTCACCGGCAGTACCTCTTCGACGGGCGTGCCGCGAAACCGCGCGCTGCCATTGATGCCCTGAAAGCTCAGATAGCCGCCGACCATCATCAGCCCGCCGCCCGCCGCCACATACTCGCGCAGCAGCTTGAGCCGGTTCGGCGTGCGCTGGCTTTTGGCCCACGTATCGGGGTGCAGCAGCAGCGTATTGGCGCCGATGTCGGACAGGATGATCGCCTCATAGGCGAGCAGGCCTTCGAGCGTGCTCGGAAAGTCCTCCTGCGCCTCATGGCTCGGCATATGGCGGATCGTGTAACGGCTGTCTTTCAGCGCATCAAGGAACAGCTTCGCGCCGTTGTGATACGTCACGGTCGGAAACTGGTCGAAGCCTTTGATGTGCGTTGCCGTGCTGGTCCAGCTTTCCCCCGCAAGCAGGATCGAATGCGCGGAATGAGCGGATGGGGTCATGCGAAATCTCCTTTAAGGCACGTGTGCCAGCCGTGTCGGCGGCGGCACACGCGGCGTTAAACCGGTTTACCGTTCAGTCGGCAATCGCCAATGGGCGGCGGGAGTGCGCGCCTTCATTCAGCGTTGCCGCGAAAAGACCTTCGCCGGATTGGCGATCATCATGGTTTCGATCTGCGGGTTCGTCACGCCATGGCGTCGCAACCGCGGCACGAAATGCTTGAGGATGTAACCGTAGCCATAGCCGCCGTAGCGGGTCAGCATGGTCTTGAGAAACACGTCTTGCGACATCAGCAGCCGGTCGACGAAGCCCGCGTCGATCAGCGCCTTGATGGCCCGCGCGTTCTCTTCATCCGATGGCGACTGCGCGTCCTCATCGGCGTAGTAGTAGTCCATGCCGATCATGTCGTATTCGAGCCAGGCGCCACGCCGCGCCAGGGTGTGCTGGTACTCCGTGTCCATGTGGCTGGGGTTCATGTGGCATAGCACGGTGTGTTGCAGGTCGGCGCCTTCGGCCTCGACGACGTCCAGCACGCGGTGTCCATGGCGCACCCAGCCTGGCAGATGGATCGAGAGCGGCACGCGGGTCGCGGCGCTCGCGCGCGCGGCCGCCCGCAGCGACTTTTCTTCGTTGGGCGTGAAGGCTGCGGAGACCCCGATCTCGCCGATCAGGCCGGCCACGACGTCGGGCTTGTCGTGCGCACCGCCGACTTCGAAAATCAGTTGCTCGGCCAGATCGTCGATCGACCGCTCGCTGACGTAGCGGGGATGCGAGGGCTCCAGATAAAAGCCGGTGGACATCACGATGTTGAGCCCCGTGCGCCGCGCCACGACTTGCAACGCGGCCGGGTCGCGGCCAATGCCGAGGTTGGTCGGATCCACCACCGTCTCGCCGCCCAGCTCGCGAAAGCGCATCAGTTCGTCGATCGCGGCTTCGACATCGAACAGTTGGCAGTTGTCGCGGTTCATCAACGGATTCATCCGCAGCGCGCCCAGAATGCCGATATGCACCTTCTGCTCGCCGATCTCGCGATCGCCGCAACATGAAGGCGGCACCCACTTGCCCGACGCATCCAGCAGGATGTGCTCATGCATCAGCGTGACGCCCATCTGCGCGACCGGCAGCGGGCCGAGCACGGTCATCACGTAGCCGCTGTCCACGCCGATGGGCAGCGGGGAAGCGTGGCGGAAAATCGACCTCATCGCTTGACGCTCCTTAGCCCTTGCGACTGCGTTGCGGCGAGAAAATGCGCGTGTTCATCCAGATGGCGAGCAGCATGATGGCGCCCTGGATGATCTGCGTATAGAACGGCGAGACGTGAATCAGGATCAGCCCGTTGCCGAGCACGGCGATCGTGAGCGCGCCCAGCAGCGTGCCGAGAATGGTGCCGCGGCCGCCGAACAGATTCGTACTCCCGAGCACCACTGCGGCGATCACCGCGAGTTCGAAGCCGACCCCCTGATTCGACGAACCGCTGCCCAGACGCGCGGTGGTGATGAGGCCCGCAAGCCCGGCCGCCGCGCCGCTGAGGATGTAGACCTTCAACGTCACGATGCGCACGTTGACGCCGGCCCGCCGCACGCCTTCCGCATTCGTGCCGATGCCGACCACGTAGCGTCCGAAGCGCATGTGCCGCAAGGCAAACCAGCCGGCAAACAGCGTCGCGATGGAGATTACGGCGGGCATCGGCACGCCGAACAGATGTCCGCGGCCGAGTTGCACGAACCAGCCGTCGTTTTCGATCGGCACGGAATAGCCCTGCGTGATCAGCAGCGCAAGGCCGCGCACCACCGAGAGCGTGCCGAGCGTGACGATGAAGGCCGGCATGCCCGCCCAGGCGATGAAGTAACCGTTGATCGCACCGATCAGCGCACCGAGCAGGAGGCCGCCGATCAGCACGACGCCGTCCGCCACACCCGCATGCAGCGCGATGGCGGCAAGCGCGCCCACCAGCGCGAGGGTCGAGCCGATCGACAGGTCGATGCCGCCGGTGGTGATCACGAGCGTCATCGCGGTTGCGACGATCAGGAGCGGTGCGCTCTGGCGCAGCACGTTCAGCAGGTTGCCGGCGGTGAGGAAGGTATCGGTGGCGAAACTGAAGGCGACGGCGCAGCACACAAAGAACACCGCGATGCTGGCAACCCCCGCGTTGCCGCCGAGCCGGTTCTGCAGCGAGCGGTGCGGCGCCTTCGGGTCCTTTTCCTTTTGCATGGCGATTTCCACGATCAGTTCTCCGCAAGAGCCCGCGCCGAGCGCGCTTTGAATTTACGTCCGACGATCAGGTCGACGATCTCCTCGAGATTCGTCTCGCCGATCTTGCGGTCCGCCACGTTCTGTCCTTCGTACATCACGCTGATGCGGTCGCAGACGAGAAACAGGTCCTGCAGGCGATGGCTGATCAGGATCACGCCGACGCCGCGGCGGCTGATGGTCTGCACCAGTTCGAGCACCGCTTCGACTTCGGCCACGGCGAGCGCCGCGGTGGGCTCGTCCATGATCAGCACTTTCGGGTCGAACGACACCGCGCGCGAAATCGCAATGGCCTGACGCTGGCCGCCCGAGAGGTTTTCGACATCGAGACGCGTGCTCGGAATGCGGATGCCCAGACCGTCGAGCATCTCGCGGGCGTCGTGATGCATCTTCGCGTGATCGAGCATGGGGATGCCCAGCATGCGCCGCATCGGCTCGCGGCCGAAGAACAGGTTGCCGGCCACATCCACCGTATCGCAGAGCGACAGGTCCTGATAGACCATTTCGATGCGATGCTTGCGGGCGTCGCCGGGGTCTTCGAAACGCACCGGCTCGCCGTCGATTTCGATGCGGCCGCTATCGGGAATCACCGCGCCCGCCAGCACCTTCGACACCGTGGATTTGCCCGCGCCGTTATCGCCCACCAGTCCGAGCACTTCACCCGGCGCCACTTCCAGAGTCACCCCGCGCAACGACTGAACAGCGCCGTAGCTCTTGGTGATGTTTTCCATGCGTACGCGTGGAGGGATGGCATCGCTGTTCATCTGGGTTTCCTCGTCCTGAACGGCACCGGCTGCTTACTTGAAGATAGCGCGGTATTTGTCCACATTCGCCTTGGTCACGATCGTGACGGGCACTGAGATGTTCTTGTCGACCGGCTGTCTGGCGATCAGCTTGAGCGCCGCGCCGACGGCCGCTTTGCCTTCGCCCTCGGGATCCTGCTGCACGACGGCGGTTACGAAGCCCGCGTCGATGCCCTTGATGGCCTGCGCACTCAAGTCCCAGCCGACGATCTTCAGGTGATCGGTCGAGCCTTGCGAGAGGGCGGCCGCCACCAGGCCGATTAGTGCGGGTTCGCCCGTTGCGTAGACGATCTGCAGATTCGGATTGCCCGAAATCAGGTTCTCAGCCGCCGTTTGCGCCTGATCCTGCACGTTCTGGCCGTCGACGGTCGACACGATCTTCGCGCCCGGCGCACTCGCCACGCCTTCCTTGAAGCCATCGAGCCGCACGTTCTGGATGAACGAATTCAACGCACCGACGACGCCGATCTGCGCCTTGCCGCCGAGGCTCCTGTTGATGTAATTCGCCGTGTATTTGCCGATATCCACGCCGACCTTCTTGTTGTCCACGCCCACCTGCACCGAGTTGTCGCCGTTCACGATGGCGTCGATGGTGACGACCGGAATGCCGGCCTTCTTCGCTTCGGTGATGGCGGGCTTGATGCCGTTGACGTCGATCGCGACCACCAGAATCGCATCGACCTTCTGCTGAATATACGTCTCGATCGCGTTGTTTTGCGCGTTCGGGTCGTTGTTCGAGTTGTAGATCTCCAGATTGACGCCGGCCGCTTTCGCCGCGGCCTGCGCGCCCTGGTCCATCTGTGTGAAGAAAAGCGCTTCCTGGTTGATCTGCACGAGGGCGATCTTCTTCTTGTCCGCGGCGCACGCGGACCCGGCGGCGCTCAACACCGACAGCGCAAGGAGGGTGGCGGCGAGCCGGCGCAAAGGTAGTGCTGCGTTCATCGAAATCCCTTTTCTGAGTAAGCGGAGCGGCGCGCTGCAAGGCGTCGCCCCGGGAGTGGAAAAGACTTTCAAGGACGCAACCGACATTGCGCCCGCCTTCTTGTAAACCGGTTTATCAAAAGTAAGCGGCGAGTATTTCGCTGTCAACCGTTTCAATAAAGACCAGGGGAAAGTACGGGGGCGGCGGATGCGGAGTGGGGCGAGCGGCACCCGGCAAGCTCGGGGTGCGGCGCGCGCCGCGGCCCGCCTAGCGCTTGCGCGGCGGCGCCACCGAGGCGCGCTCGATCAGGCTGACCGGCAGGCGGTGCTCCGGTTTGCCGGACGTCGCCGCCGAGGCCGAGGCCAGTGCGGTGGCCGCTGGGTCGCCGGCGAGCATGGCGAGCAGGATCGCGACGCCTGCGCGGCCCAGTTCGCGGGCCGATTGGCGCAGCGTGGTGATGGGCGGCATGAGGAGGCTGGCGAACTCCATGTCGTCGAAGCCGACGATCGACATATCCGCCGGCACGTCCAGACCGCGCTCGCGCAGCGTTTTCAGCATGCCGACCGCGAGGTAGTCGCTGGCGGCAAATACGGCGGTGGGGACCACGTCACGCGCGATCAGTTCGGCGGCGGCCGCTTCGCCGAAACGGCGGTCATAGGCGCCGTACAGCACGAGCGACGCATCGAACGGAAGGCCGGCCTCGTCGAGCGCGCGCCGGTAGCCTTCGAGCCGCTCGCGCACGCTGAAGAGCGTCTCCGGACCGGTGACGTAGGCGATGCGCGTATGACCCGCGTCGATCAGGTGGCGGGTGGCCAGATAACCGCCCTCGACGTTGTCGACGAAGACCTTCGGCACGTCGACACCCGGCACGTCCTCGTCGATCAGCACGATGTTGCTGCGCTCGCCGATCAGCCGCTTGAGCGAGCCGTCGTCGGGGCGATTGGTGGCGAAGATCAGGCCGTCGAGATGCTGGGTGTCGAGCCAGCTCAGATAGAGCGCTTCGCGTTCGAGCCGGTTGCGCGTGATGCACAGCGACAGGCCGAAGCCGCCCTCCGAGGCGGCTTCCTCGACCGCGTCGGCGAGTTCGGCGAAAAACGGGTTGGCGACATCGGGCATGGCAAGACCGATGGTCTCGCTGCTGCCGATGCTCAGGCGCCGCGCGAGGCTGTTCTGCCGGTAGTTGAGGGCGATCACGGCGTCGTCGACGCGCTTCTTCGTCTCCGCCGGCAGCGTGAGCGTGCCGTTGAGGTAGCGTGAGACGGTCGCTTTGGATACGTTGGCCAATTCGGCGACGTCGCGGATCGTGGAGACTTTTGCCAAGTGAGCGGTTCCCGGTAGGTGCGCGGCTAGTTTATCGTGCGGGGCGCGTTGAAGGGGCGCGGCATGCCCGACACGCGCAGCGGACCTTAGCGCGTCACTTCCTCTACCTTGTAGATCGCGAGCTTCAACGAGGGATCGTCATTGGCCTGAAACGTGGCGTACTCGGCCGACAACATCCCCCTCGTTCGATGATGCAGCCGCTTGCGTCCGGCGACGGTCGCGCTGATGTCGTGGCTTTGCCACCAGGCGCTGAATTCCGTGCAGCCGCGGCTAAGGCGATCCTGCAGTTCGATAAACGCCGGATCGCCCGCCCACAGATCGTGGCTTGCGCGAAACTGCGCGACCATGCGCTTCGCCTCGCGGGCCCAGCTTGTGCCGAACAGGCTGCGCGCATCCGGGTCCGTCAGCATATAGATGAGGATATTGCGCTGCGCTAGCGGGATCCTGCCGAAGTCCTTGAACAGGTCGACCGCTGCGGCGTTCCACGCCAGGATGTCCCAGCGGCGCCCCGTGATGTAGGCGGGCTGGTCGAGATGTTCGACGACCCGGCGCACCGTATCCGGCACGCTTTCGAGTACGAAGGGACGCCGTTCGGCGACGCGCGCCAGCGCCCGCAAATGGGCGTGTTCGGCGGGTTCGAGGCGCAGCGCGCGAGCGAGTGCATCGACCGTGGTGGAAGAGGGGCTGACGTCGCGCCCCTGCTCGAGCCGGATATACCAGTCCACTCCGATGCCCGCGAGTTCGGCCACTTCTTCGCGCCGCAGTCCGGGCGTACGCCGACGCCGGCCGTTGGCAATGCCGAGCGCGAGCGGGTCGAGCCGCTCGCGGCGGGCGCGCAGAAAATTGCCGAGTTCGGCCCTGCTCGGATCGGTAAGGTCGCTCATTGAGACGCTCTGGGAGGGACTGGCTAATCCTGGGATAGTACCAGTCCTGAATACGACGCACAGCCGCGCTTACGATGCGTTCTTTCCACGTTGGAGGGACATCATGAAGGCCGCCATGCTGAAGGCGTTCGGAGCGCCACTGGTGATTGAAAACCTGCCGGACCCAGGAGCCGGCGCGGGTGATGTCGTGGTCGACATCGCCGCCGCCCCTGTCCTGTCTTACGCGAATGAGGTGTTTAGCGGTGCCAGGCAATATCCGCTGTCGCTGCCGCTCGCCTCTGGGGTCGGGGCGATCGGGCGGGTGCGCGCCGTCGGGCCGGATGCGACGCGTCTGGCTGTCGGAGACTGGGTGTTTTGCGATCCGACGGTGCGTTCGCGCGACGACGCCGTCTCGCCCGACGTCATGCTGCAAGGCTGGATCGCGCCCAGCGCCGGCGCGCAACGCTTGCAGACGGTGTTCCGCCACGGACCGTTCGCCGAGCAGATGCTCACGCCTATGGAGAACGCGGTGCCGCTCGGCGCGCTGGATCCGGCGGACGCGGGACGCTGGTGCGGCCTGATGACGATGCTGGTGCCCTACGGCGGTTTGCTCGCAGCCAACTTGCAAGCCGGGGAGACCGTGCTGATCAGCGGCGCGACAGGTCACTTCGGCAGTGCGGGTGTGGCGGTTGCGCTGGCGATGGGCGCGGGCTGTGTGGTCGCGCCGGGCCGTAACGCGGCGGCGCTCGCGGATCTGACGCGCCGCTTCGGCCCGCGCGTGGTGACCGTCGCGCTGACCGGCAGCGAGAGCGAGGACACCGTTCGCATGCGCGCCGCCGCGCCGGGCCCGATCGACAAGGTGCTCGATCTGATGCCGCCGCTGCCCGACGCGGCGCCGGCCCGCGCCGCGGCCATGACGGTGCGGCCGCAAGGCACCGTCGTCCTGATGGGCGGTATCCGCGTGGGTCTGGAATTGCCGTACGTGCATCTGATGCGCAATGGCATCACCGTGCGTGGCCAGTACATGTACCCCCGCGATGCGCCGGCGCGGCTCGCCGCGTTGATCCGGTCCGGGCTGCTGTCGCTGGAGAGCTTCGAGGTCAGCGCTTTTCCGCTCGAGCAAACCAACGAGGCGGTCGTGCACGCGGCGGAACATGGCGGCCCGTTCCGCATCACGGTCATCGAGCCGTGATCGCGGATGCGGCTAGCTTTGCTCGCCGCTGCGCGCAGCGCCGCCGATCATGCGCGCATGCTGCGCTTCCGTCTGGTCGTCCGCCGGGAACATGCATTCGACGCGCAGTTCCTGCGCGGCGATCGTCTGCGGCGTTCCGACCGTCGTGACCATCGAGAAGTAGTTCAGCACCTGACCGTCTTTGGTAAAGCTGAGCGGGATGACGGGCAGCACCGGCGTCACCGGTATCGCGCCCAGCACCTTGGGGCTTGTCCACTCGCTTTGCACATCCGGGTAGGCGAGCAGGGCGCTTAGGAGTTCCTGGGTTTTCCCGTCGATCGCGCGCCCGACGGATTCGCGGTACACCCGCTGGAGCAGGCTTTGCGCGACCGCTTCCCAGTTGGCGACGAACGGGCGCATGCCGTGCGGATCGAACATCAGGTGCAGCATGTTGCGCGGCCCGGTGCGGGCCGCCATGTCGATGAAGCAGTTGAAAAAGCGCGGCGTGGCATCGTTGGTCATCAGCACGTTCCAGTAGCGGTCCATCACCAGGGCCGGAAACGGTTCGTGCTGGCGCAGGATGCGTTCAAGTGCGCGGGTGACGCTCTGCATGTCCTGCGCGTTCCATGCGCTTTCCGCGTAGAGGGGGGCGTAGCCCGCCGCGAGCAGCAAGGTGTTGCGTTCGCGCAGCGGCACGTCGAGCGCCTGCGCCAGGTCCAGCAACATCTGGCGGCTCGGCACGCTGCGCCCGCTTTCGATGAAGCTGATGTGCCGTTGCGACACGCCCGCATCGAGCGAAAGGTCGATCTGGCTCCTGCCGCGCGTGTCGCGCCAGTGGCGCAGCAGCACGCCCAGTTCGCCGGCCGGCAGTTTGGCATTGAGGCTCGGTACAGTCATCGCGTTTTTCTTCGCAAGAGGGTTCGGCTCATGGGCCGTGCATCTTTAGTCCGGCAGAGGGGCGCGCGCAGGATCCGGCGTGAAACGAATCCTGCGCGCGCGTTCGGCCTGGTTTCCCTTAAGCGGCGTTCCAGGCTTGCGCCTTGAAGCGGTCCTCGACCGGCGTGCCTGCCATATTAGTCGTGGTGGCGGCCATCGTGGAAATGCCGATGCTGGCGATCACCTCGAAGATCTGGCTCTGCGAATAGCCCGCCGACGTGAAGCGTTCGAGTTCCGCGCCGCTTACATTGCCGCGCTTTTCGATCAGGGCACGGGTGAGGGCCGACAGCGCCGCGTACTTCGGGTGGGCGGGCAACCTTCCCTCGCGCATGGCCTTGACGTCGCTCTCGGCCATGCCGTCCTCAAGGGCAAAGGTCGAGTGCGCCGCCACGGTCCACGGGCACTTGATGGTGACCGCGTTGGTAAGCAGCAGCGCCTGCTTCTCGCATTCGTCGAGACTGCCGCCGTGGAAACTGCCGAAGCTGCCGGCGAATCCGTTCAGCAGAACGGGGTTGGCGGCCATGGTCGCCATGACGTTGGGCAGGAAACCGAATTTCTGCGTGAGCGCCTGCAGGGTCGGCCTGGACTGTTCCGGGGCCGATTCGATGGTGTGAACGGTAAAAGTTGGCATTCCTAACTCCTTGATGAACGAATCGAACATGACTGCATGGGTATCTCCGTGGCGGTGCGTTTTTGCACCGGCGTCGAGAGGAGATGACTGCCATGGTAGCGATCGTACGCAGGAGTTCAATTACATCGCAGGTAATAAGGAGGCGTCTCGCCCCTGAGGCCCAGGCAGGGTGAGCGTCAGGGGCCGGCTGAAGCGGCAACGGCGTGCGGATGGAAGAGTGCGCGGAGACAGACGTTACGGTTGCGGGGCGTCGGGCTCCGGCGGCAGAAAGCGCGGCTGCACCGCCACGAGCTGATCGTCGGAGGTGGCTACCAGCCACAGACGGGCACGCTCCACCTGCAGGCGATTATGGTCCTTCAGCGAGCCCATCGACACGGCGGTTTTCCAGGCCACCGGCGCCACGCGGCTGGTTCTGCCCGACGGTGTGCCGACCAGCAAGGCGTAAGGACCAAGCGGCAGCGAGACGAGCGGCAGCGCGGGCTTCACGCGCACCCGCCAGTCGACGAAGGGCATGTCGCTGAACAGCAGCGGCGCGGGCAGGCCGTACAGGACGGTGAAGTCGTACAGCGCGAGGTGTTCGCGCATGCCTGCATACATGCGGCGGATATCGGCGACCACCGCGGCGCGGATCTCATCGTCGAACATCGCCTCTTCCGCATAGCGGGCTTGCGCGTCCAGGGCGTCCTGCTGATAGGCGCTGAACACTGCGAGCTCCATGCAGTCTTGCGCCGCACGCTGCACGTCCGCGGGCGATCCCGCTTCCTCCGGCTTGCCCAACTGCGCCGCGCGCAGGAAACGGTCGAGCGCGGCTTCCCGGATGGTGGGGCCTTCGACCTTGGGATCGTCCACGGCATCTTTGCCGAGCGGGACGTACACGTATTTTTCAGCAGCGAAGCGCGACTTCTTGCCGTCGTCGAACTTCACTTCGCCGTTGCTGCAGTCGAGATAGCGCGTGCCGATTCGGCCATGCTCCCACACGAAGTTCTTCAGCATGGGGCGCAACGGATGCAGCGTCTCGCGTTCGGTCATGGACAACTCCAGTGCCTCGGTTGGGTGCAGCGGCAGGCGGATGCCGCCGCTGCTTCGTCTCCCATCATGGCATGCTCGCCGGACCTTCGCGAGGGGTTTGGCGTGCGCGCTCCGCTGTCGAGGTTGGCGTCCTGCTGTAAATTGGCACCGGGGCTGATCCCGTCACGCCTTGCACGCATGTTGCCGTCCTGCGGCACACTGTCCACCCGCGATTGAATGGCGGCTTGTCCGCGGCTAACCGATAGAGAGGAAAGAGCATGGATCTGCAACTGAAAGACAAGCTGGCGCTGGTGAGCGGCAGTACCGCGGGCATCGGACTGGCTATCGCTACGACGTTGGCGCAGGAAGGCGCACGCGTGATCGTCAATGGCCGCTCGCAACAGGCCGTGGATAAGGCGCTCGCGCAGGTGAAAGCGCAGACCGGCGCGGACGCGCTGGGGTTCGCGGGCGATCTGAGCCAGGCCGGGACGGCCAACGAACTCGCACGACGCTATCCGGACGTGGAGATTCTCGTCAACAACCTCGGCATTTTCGAGCCGAAACCCTTCGAAGAGATTCCGGATGAAGACTGGCTGCGCTTTTTCGATGTCAACGTATTAAGCGGTGTGCGTCTGGCGCGTCTCTTTCTGCCGTCCATGAAGCGCGCCAACTGGGGGCGCATCATTTTCATTTCGAGTGAAAGCGGCCTGCAGATTCCGGCGGAAATGGTCCACTACGGCGTGACGAAGACCGCGCAGATTGCGGTGGCGCGCGGCATTGCCGAGTCCGTCGCGGGCACTGGAATCACCGTCAATAGTGTGCTGCCGGGGCCGACCCGGTCGCGCGGCGTGGGCGACTTCGTCGAGAGTCTGGCGAAGGCCGATGGTAAATCGGTTGAGCAGGTCGAGCGGGAATTCTTCGAGCAGGTGCGGCCGACTTCGCTCATCAAGCGCTTCGAATCGACCGAGGAAATCGCTTCGCTGGTCGCCTACGTGGCGAGTCCGCTGGCCTCTGGGACGACCGGAGCCGCGTTGCGCGCCGATGGCGGCGTCGTGAAGAGCGCGTTTTAACGCAGGTTCCGTATCCGCTCGTGGGATCATACGGCTTTCGCGAGGCGCCGACGCCTCGCGTGCCGAACGAAATCAGGCGAGACCAGGCAAAGCCAACACGGAGCGGATGAGATGATCGATGGACTGGTAGGTGGGCGGCTCTACGGCGAAGCCCAGATCCGCACGGGACAGAACGGCAAGCGTTTTGTGACATGCAAGGTACGGGCGACCACCGGCGACGGCGACACGCTGTTCGTCAATGTGATCGCTTTCGACGACGACGTGCAGACCGGTTTGCTCGCGTTGAGCGATGCCGATAGCGTGGCGTTGAGCGGCGCGCTCACGCCGAAGGTGTGGACCGACAAGAACGGGCTCGTGAAGCCCGCGCTCGATATGGTGGCGCATGGGCTGTTGACGGCCTATGACGTGCGGCGCAAGCGTTCGGTGATGACCGGACAGCCGGCGGAACAGGACGGCGGCGATCCCGATGAGGCGCTTTGAGCGCCCGGTGTCCTCTCAGTGCCCTTTCAGTGCCCGCTCAGTGACAAACAACCGCGCAGGTCATGGCGGTCACGCCGGCCACGGCTCCGAGCACGACGCCGGTCGCAAACGTCTCGACCGACGACGCACAGCCCTGCAGATTGAGCAACCCCGCCAGCACTAGCACCTTGATCACGCGACTCATGGTTGTGGTCCCCCGTGTTTATCGCGCGCATCGTAGCAAGTCCTTGTCTTGATGGGGCTTTCCAAAACTATCGGGGCCTTACGCCGTGATCTCGCGGTGCCGGCAGTTCGCGCTTGCAGCGTCGATGGAAAACTGTATAAATATACAGTATAGTGTTCCCTTCAAATCCGCCCTGCGGCGATTGATCCGTATGGTCGGGCGCGGTGAATCTGTACGGTCGTCAAGCGGCCGTAAGATATGGCCAACTCATTCAGACGGTCGGACAAATTGTCATCTACAGGAAAAATCCGCATTCGCGGAGCGCGTCAGCACAACCTCAAGAACCTCGATCTCGACCTGCGCACAGGCGAGATGACGGTCGTCACCGGCCCGTCGGGGTCTGGCAAATCCAGCCTGGTGTTCGACACCTTGTACGCGGAAGGGCAGCGGCGCTACGTCGAAACGTTCAGCGCCTACGCCCGGCAGTTCCTCGACCGGATGGACCGCCCGCAGGTGGACCGTGTGGACGGCGTGCCGCCCGCCATCGCGATCGACCAGACCAATCCGGTGCGCAGTTCGCGCTCCACGGTCGGCACGATGACCGAGCTCAACGATCATCTGAAGCTGCTCTACGCGCGCGCGGCCGAGCTGTTCGACCGCAAGACGGCGCAGGCCGTGCGGCACGACTCGCCGGAGACCATCTACGCCGAACTGGTGGCGCGCACCGCGCAGGACGATCCGCGCCTCGCGGTCACGTTCCCGGTCGAACTGCCCGAGTCCGCGAGCGAACAGGAGGTCGAGCAATGGCTGTCGGCGAGCGGCTACACGCGCGTGCAGGCGCAGCGCGAGGTGCAGTCGCCCACCGGCCCGCGCAAGCTGCTCGACGTGGTCGCGGACCGCTTCCGCCTGAGCGCGGTGGACAAAGGGCGCGCGGTCGAAGCCATTGAGGCGTCCTTGAAGCGCGGCGCCGGCCGCGTCAACGTTTACGTGCTGCCGCAAGCGCCGTCCGCCGAGCCGTCCGCCGCGTCATTGGTCGAACCGTCCGCCGAACCGCAGATCTGGCGCTTCTCCACCGGCTTGCACAACCCGGACAGCGACCTGCGCTACGCCGATCCGCAGCCCGCGCTGTTCTCGTTCAACTCCGCCTACGGTGCGTGCGAGACCTGCCGCGGATTTGGGCGCGTGATCGGCGTCGACCTCGGCCTCGTGATTCCGGACGGGCGCAAGACCTTGCGCGGCGGCGCCATCAAGCCCATGCAGACGCCCGCCTGGAAGGAGTGCCAGGACGACCTGATGCGCTACGCGGCCAAGGCCGGCATCCCGCGCGATACCGCCTGGGCGGAGCTGACCCAGGCGCAGCGCGACTGGGTCATCAACGGCTCGCCCGACTGGAACGGCAAGTGGCAGAGCCACTGGTACGGGGTGAAGCGCTTCTTCGAATACCTCGAATCGAAAGCGTACAAGATGCACATTCGCGTGCTGCTGTCGAAGTACCGCAGCTACACGCCGTGCGAGACCTGTGGCGGCGCGCGTCTGAAGACCGAATCGCTGCTGTGGCGCCTCGGCACGAAGTCCAATGCAGATGCCGTGCTCGAGCCGGCGCTGCGTTTCATGCCGCGCGGCGTGGACTGGAACCGCACGCAGCTCGAAGCGCTGGCGGGCCTGACGGTGCACGATCTGATGCTGCTGCCCATCGAGCGCATCCGCCGTTTCTTCGACGACCTGAGCCTGCCCAGCGCGCTGCTCGACGACGCGCTGAAGCTGCTGCTGGCGGAGGTGCGCACGCGCCTGAAGTATCTGTGCGACGTCGGGCTCGGCTATCTGACGCTGGACCGCCAAAGCCGTACGTTGTCGGGCGGCGAGGTGCAGCGGATCAACCTCACCACGGCGCTCGGCACCTCGCTCACCAAAACGCTGTTCGTGCTCGACGAGCCGAGCATCGGGCTGCATCCGCGCGACCTGAACCGCATCGTCGAGGCGATGCATCGCCTGCGCGATGCGGGCAATACGCTGGTGGTGGTCGAGCACGATCCTTCCGTGATGCTCGCGGCGGACCGCCTGATCGACATGGGTCCCGGTCCCGGCGAGCGTGGCGGCACGATCATTTACGACGGCGTGCCGGACGACATCCGTTCCTCCGGCACCCTCACCGGCGAATATCTCGGCGGACGCCGTCACGTGGCCGACGTCTCGCACTGGTCGAGCCGGCCGGTGAAGAAGGACACGCCGCGCATCGTGCTGGAAGGCGCGAGCGAACACAATCTGCGGGACGTGACCGTCGAGATTCCGCTGCAGCGTCTCGTCTGCGTCACGGGCGTGTCAGGCTCGGGCAAGTCGACGCTGGTGCAGGACGTGCTCTATCCGGCGCTGGCGCGCCACCTGGGCGTCGCCACCGAATCGCCCGGCGCGTTCCGGCGTCTCGTCGGCGCGGAGCAGGTGAACGAAGTGGTGTTCGTCGACCAGTCGCCGATCGGCAAGACGGCGCGCTCGAATCCGGCCAGTTATGTCGGCGCGTTCGACGAGATCCGCAAGCTGTTTTCCAAGGTGCCGCTCGCGCAACAGCGCGGCTACGGTCCGGGCATGTTCAGCTTCAATTCGGGCGATGGCCGTTGCCCGACCTGCGGCGGCTCGGGCTTCGAGCACATCGAGATGCAGTTCCTGAGCGACGTCTATTTGCGCTGCCCGGATTGCGACGGCCGTCGCTACCGGGCTGAACTGCTCGAGGTGAAGATCGAACGCGGCACGCCGGCGCGCGCGCTGAGCATTGCCGACGTGCTCGAAGTGACGGTCAGCGAAGCCACCCAGTTCTTCGCCGCGGATGCGGAAGTCCTGCGCGTGCTGAAGCCGATCGTCGACGTGGGCCTCGAATACGTGAAGCTCGGCCAGCCGGTGCCCACCTTGTCGGGCGGCGAAGCGCAGCGCCTGAAGCTGGCGGGCTTCCTCGCAGAGACGGCCCAGGCCGGCACGGCGCGCAGCGCGAAGCAGGCCCCGGCTGCACGCCTCTTCATGTTCGACGAACCCACCACGGGTCTGCATTTCGACGACATCGCCAAGCTGATGCAGGCGTTCGGCAAGCTGCTGGCGGGCGGCCATTCGCTGATCGTGATCGAGCACAACCTCGACGTGATCCGCGCGGCGGACTGGTTGATCGACCTCGGCCCGGAAGGCGGCGACGGCGGCGGCCGGGTGCTGTGCGCGGGCACGCCGGAGCAGGTCAAGGCCTGCGCGGAGTCCTACACGGGGCAGGCCTTGCTCCAGTACGACGCGGCCATGAGCGCGGCGGCCGAGCCGGCATCGCAAGGCATGCCGCTGCAAAAGGCGTTGACGGCGGCGCGGGCGCGCCGCGCGGTCGAAGGCGAGGACGTGGTGCGCATCGTCAATGCGCGCGAGCACAACCTGAAATCGCTCGACGTCGATATTCCGCACGGCAAGTTCAACGTCATTACCGGCGTGTCCGGTTCGGGCAAGTCGACGCTGGCGTTCGACATCCTGTTCCACGAAGGCCAGCGCCGCTACCTCGAATCGCTGAACGCCTATGCGCGGTCGATCGTGCAGCCGGCCGGGCGTCCCGAAGTGGATGCCGTGTACGGTATCCCGCCGACCGTGGCGATCGAGCAGCGCCTCTCGCGCGGCGGTCGCAAGAGCACCGTGGCGACGACCTCGGAAGTCTGGCACTTCCTGCGCCTGCTGTACGTCAAGCTCGGGCTGCAGCACTGCATTCACGACGGCACGCCGGTGAGCGCGCAAAGCGTCGAGTCGATCGCGGCGCAACTGCTGCGCGACCACAAGGGCGAGCACGTCGGCTTCCTGGCGCCGCTGGTGGTCAACCGCAAGGGCGTCTATACCGATCTCGCCAAGTGGGCGAAGGCGCGCGGCAATACCCATCTGCGGGTGGACGGCGAGTTCCTGCCGGTCGACCCGTGGCCCAAGCTCGACCGCTTCCGCGAACACACCATCGAACTGCCGGTGGCGGACCTCGTGGTCTCGGCGGATAACGAGGCGGAGTTGCGCCGCCTGCTCGACGAGACGCTCGAGCTCGGCAAGGGCGTCATGCATCTGCTCGCGCCGCTGGACGGCTTGCAGAACGCGCTGACGAGCGGCCGCGCCACGGCGAAGCTCGGCGAGGTCAAGGTGCTGTCCACCAAACGCGCCTGTCCGGTGTGCGGCACGAGCTACCCGGAGCTGGACCCGCGGATGTTCTCGTACAACAGCAAGCACGGCTGGTGCACGACCTGCGTCGGCACGGGCCTCGCGCTCACGCGCGAACAGCGCGCCGCCTACGACGACACCGTGATCGCCGAAGACGGCCGCGGCCGCGAACAGAGCCTGCCGTCGGAAGAGCAGGAGCCGGAAGGCGTAGTCGACGAACCGTGCGCGGATTGCCACGGCACGCGTCTGAATCCGACCGCACGCGCGGTCACGTTCGATGCGCAGCCGATCGTCGATGTCGCGCAATGGACGGTAAGCGACACGCGCCGCTGGATCGACGGGCTGGAACTGTCCGGCCGCGACGCGGAGATCGCTCGCGACGTGGTGAGCGAGATCGGCAGCCGCCTGCAGTTCCTCGAGGAAGTGGGTCTCGGCTATCTGAGCCTCGATCGCGCGGCGCCGAGCCTGTCGGGCGGCGAGGCGCAACGCATCCGGCTGGCGGCGCAACTGGGCAGCAATCTGCAAGGCGTGTGCTATGTGCTCGACGAACCCACTATCGGGCTGCATCCGCGCGACAACCAGATTCTGCTGAACGCGCTGCGCAAGCTCGGCGAGAAGGGCAATACGCTGGTGGTGGTCGAGCACGACGAGGACACCATCCGGCGCGCCGATCACATCATCGACATCGGGCCGGGCGCGGGCAAGCGCGGCGGCATGCTGGTGGCACAGGGCAGTGTGGCGGATCTTTCGGCGCAAGCGGATTCGTTGACCGGGCAGTTCCTCGCCAACCCGATCGTGCATCCGTTGCAGCCGCGCCGCACGGTGAAGCCGAAGACCCGAAGCGCCGCGGCGGTCCCGGAACAATGGCTGACCGTGCACGGCGGCAAGCTCCACAACCTGCGCAACGTGACCGTCGGGCTGCCGCTGTCGCGTCTCGTGGCGGTGACGGGTGTGAGCGGCTCGGGCAAGTCCACGCTCGCGCGCGACGTGTTGATGGCGAACCTGCTGGATGCGGTGGGGCGCTCGGTACTGTCGTCGCCGGCCACGCGCCGTGCCCGCAAGGCGGCCGCACAAGACGAACCGGCTGCTAACCGCCGCTCGAGCGTGCTGGCCCGCAGCGCGCCGCGCGCGCAACTGAACGTGACGCACGCGTGGCAGGGCTGCGACGCGATCACGGGCTGGGAAAGCATCGACCGCGTGCTCGAAGTCGACCAGACGCCGATCGGCAAAACCCCGCGTTCGTGTCCGGCTACTTATATAGGCGTGTGGGATGCCATCCGCAAGCTGTTCGCCGGCACCCTCGAGGCGCGCGCACGGGGTTACACGGCCTCGCGCTTCTCGTTCAATACCGGAGAGGGCCGCTGCCCGGCTTGCGAAGGCCAGGGCGTGCGGACGATCGGCATGAGCTTCCTGCCGGATGTGAAGGTCGGGTGCGACGTCTGTCACGGCCAGCGTTTCAACCCGGAGACGCTGGCGGTCACGTGGCGCGGCAAGAATATCGGCGATGTGCTGACCATGGAGATCGACGAGGCCGTCGAGTTCTTCGCGCCGATCACCAGCATCGCGCATCCGTTGCAACTGATGAAGGACGTGGGCCTCGGCTATCTCACCCTGGGGCAGCCGTCGCCCACGCTCTCGGGCGGCGAAGCACAGCGCATCAAACTCGTCACGGAGTTGAGCAAGGTACGCGACGACGTCACGCGGCGCGGCCAGAAAGCGCCGCATACGCTGTACGTGCTCGACGAGCCCACGGTCGGCCTGCATATGGCGGACGTGGCGCGGCTGATTCGCGTGCTGCATCGTCTCGCGGACGGCGGTCACAGCGTGGTGGTCATCGAGCATGACCTCGACGTGATCGCCGAAGCCGACTGGATTATCGACCTCGGTCCGGAGGGCGGTGTGGGCGGCGGCTCGATCGTGGCGGCCACGGATCCGGAAGGGCTGGTGCGGGTCCGCGAAAGCCATACCGGCGCCGCGCTTCGTCCGGTGCTGGAGCGTGCGGCCCGTCAGCCGACCCATCAGCCGGCGCTATCGGTCGAGGCCGGCGAAGGCACCCACGGCTGACGCGAGAGGGAGTCCTCTGTCGCAAATTTGCGACGAGGGTTTTCCCGGCTTGCGGCTGGGGGTGCCGTTCATTCTCAAATACGGTTTGCAGCCGCTTGGGTGCCTGGAGTTCACCTCGTAATTGGAGGAAATGCTCTAAACACTGTCTGTTCCTATCAAAAAAAGTTTGACGGACGATTTTGTCTTGATATCGTCCGATTCATCAAGCGCATCAAAGCGCGCGCGCCGGGCCGGCGAGATGTTTGCCGGCTCCGTGCACACCGATTTCTATTGTCAATTCAATGATTCCAGACTGGAAGGGAATGCGCTCGCACTTTAGTTGTGCATTCAACCTTCCGGGGACACTGGATGAATTTGTCCGTCGCCTGGGTAACCGGCTTCATCCGGTTTTCACCGCGGGCGAGCGCTCACCCAATTTTTCAACCGACTTCGCGGCTGACGTCGCGCTTTCAACGAAACTAAATTTGCTTAGATCAAACAAATTTTGACTACTGGATTCTGTCTTGCTATGGTTCCGCCACTCGATAAGAAGGCATCAGCCGCACTCGCAATAGGCAGCAAGATTCGCGCGTTGCGACAACGGCTCAAGCGCACGCTCGATGAAACGGCGAAGGCGGCAGGCATCTCCAAGCCGTTCCTGTCGCAAGTGGAGCGCGGGCAGGCCACGCCGTCGATCACGTCGCTCGTAGGTATCGCGCAAGCGCTAGGGGTAACGGTGCAGTACTTCGTTGAGACGCCGACTGAAGCCAAGTCCGTGTGTCGAGGCGACGACCTGAAGTTTTTCGGTTTTGCCGATTCGGCAAACCTGTTTGGCAGGCTGACGAATCTGTCGGTGGATCGCAAGCTGGAAGCGATTCTGGTGCGGATGCCGGCCGGTCAGCAACCGTCGGAAGTGACGACGCATGCAGGGGAAGAATTTTTGTACGTGATGAGCGGCCAGATCGCTCTCACACTTGAAGGTACGACCTTCATATTGCAGGCTGGTGACACCGCGCATTACGAGTCGACTGTCCCGCATGCATGGGCTAACACCGCAGGGGAAGAGACGGTGCTGGTCTGGGTCGGAACACCAAGATTGTTTTAGTCGCAGTGCCTTGTGTTCGAGATGGATCGGTCGAAACATATCCATCAGTAGTCCTACAGGTTAACCCGTAGCTTGAATATGCAATACGAGTCGAGTAGTGAACGGTCCGGTCATGACTCGTGTTCATCAAGCTGCTGAAATGAAGTTGAAAGATTAAACAATAAATTAGTAAGATTTTAGTAGTCCGAAATCAAATAAGTCGGAGTGCCCCGTCTTCTCGCTGCAGTGGTTTAGACGCTAATCGGTTGGTGGAGTGATATGACCGCGGGGCAACTTTGGCGAAAGCGGCGCAACGTCGCCGCAATTCGAGTAGAGGGGTTCACAAGACCTCTCTTCGCACAACAGGTGTGGCCTTACTGACGAGTGAGAAGGGGAAAAATGAAACAACGGGCATTGGCGTTGGCCATCAGAAGAATAATCTGGGCCGAACTCGCATTGACGACTGCATTCGCCGTTCCGGCGTTTGCGCAAAGCCAGCCGGCGGCAGCTCCTGCAGCCGCGGCCTCGGGTACTGCAGCGGCGGCCGCTCCGGCTCCTGCTTCGGGCGCGGCGGCCAGCAACAAGAACGTCAAGCAGTTGAAGACCTTCGAAGTGACGGGTTCGCTGATCCGTCAGGCGGACAAGACGGGCTTCAATTCGGTTCAGGTGATCTCGCAGAAAGACATCCAGCAGAGCGGTGCAACTTCCGTATCGGACTATCTGCGCCAGACTTCGGCCAACTCCGCGAGTAGCTGGAGCGACGCCAATCCGGACAGCTTCGCACCTGGCGGCGCAGGCATCGCATTGCGCGGCCTGAGCGAGAAGTACACGCTGGTGCTGATCGACGGTCAGCGCGCTGCGCCCTTTGCATTCGCAGTGAACGGCACCGACACGTTCTTCGACCTGAACACGCTGCCGACGAACATGATCGACCGGATCGAAATCGTCAAGACCGGCGCTGTGTCGCAGTACGGTTCGGACGCTATCGCCGGCGTCGTGAACATCATTACCAAGCACGATTTCCAGGGCCTGCAGCTCGACGGCAACATCGGCGGCGCGCAGCATGGCGGCAATGGCACGGGCAACTTCAGCATCCTCGGCGGCTTCGGTAACCTGACCGAAGACGGCTACAACATCACGGCAGCGGCCAGCACGTTCCACCAGAGCGGCATCATGCTCGGCCAGCGCGATACGACGTCGCAATACAACGCGTACTCGCCTGCGTCTTACTGGGTGAACCCGGCTACCAATACCGCTACGGCGATTGGCTGCGGCGCTTCCAACAGCCGCGTGGTCCCGGCAAGTGCGTCGGCCAGCACGTTCGGCTCGCTGGGCGGCACGGTCTGCCAGCACAACATCACGGATGAAGAGTCGCTCGCCCCTGAGTCGGATCGCTCCAACATCAAGATTCACGGCGACTTCAAGATCAACGACCACATCCAGGCCTTCGCCGACGTGTGGGAAAGCTACAACCAGACGACGCTGTACGGTACGACGGGCGTAGGCGCAATTGGCTGGGCTGGCGTGCCGCAGGTGTACAACCCGGCTCTCGGCGCACCGCAGTCGCTGAATACGACCAACGTGATCGCGGCGAACAATCCGTACAACCCGAACCCCGGGGTCGCGACGCCGATCAACTATCCGTTCGTCAACAACCCGCAAAACGTTACGACCACGGCGAACTTCTACCGTCTGTCGACCGGCTTGAAGGGCGACTTCAGCACACCGCATCTGGGTGACTGGAACTGGGCGGCGTCGTACGGCCATTCGCAGAGCGAAGTGTCGAACTCGTATTCGAACGAAGTGTCGGCAGCGGGCTATAACCAGTTGCTCGCAGGCGGCTACGATTTCGCTAACCCGTCGGCTACGCCGAACGGTCTGAATGGCGTGTTCGGCACGCTGAACAACCAGGCTATTTCGAAGCTCGACACGATCGATGCGACGATCTCCACGCCGAACCTGTTCACGCTGCCGGGCGGCGATGTCGGTATCGGCTTCGGTGCGCAGTTCCAGCACCAGAGCGAATCGATCGACACGGCAGCCGGCTATGCGACCGGCGACTTCATTACGCCGCCGTACCAGACGGTGGAAGGTCAGCGTAATGTCGCCGCGGTCTATTACCAGATCGACATTCCTATCATCAAGAACCTGACGTTCAGCCAGTCGAGCCGCTATGACCACTATAGCGACTTCGGCGGTGCGTTCTCGCCGCGCTTTGCGTTGCGCTATCAGCCGGTTCAGGCCTTTACGACGTACGCGTCGTTCAACCGCGGCTTCCGCGCACCGACGCTGATCGAAGACGGTAAGGCAACGAGCTTCGGCGTGCAGAACGCGGTCGACCAGGATCCGGCATCGCCGCAGTACGGCCAGGCAGGCAACTACTTCCTGGAATCGACGGCAGGCAATCCGAACCTCCAGCCGGAACGTACGAAGAACTACAACATCGGCTTCGAACTGTCGCCGACCCGTACGACCGACATCGGCTTCGACTGGTACAAGATCGACATCACGAACGTGATCGGTGTCGAACCGCTGCAGGGCTTGATCGATCAGAACAACCCGAACGTGGTGGTGCGTGACCCGAGCACGAACCTGATCAACTTCGTGAACACGCAGTACGTCAACGAGTCGTACCTGAACACGGATGGTTTCGAAGCCACGCTGCGCCAGTCGCTGCCGACGCCGCTCGGTACCTTCACGGTTTCGGCTGACTGGGCGTATGTGCTGAGCTTCAAGACGCCGGGCCTGGCTGACGGTCAGACCAACGCTGCCGGTAACAACAGCGCGATGGCCGAAACCTTCGGTGCTTCGTTCCCGCGCTGGAAGGGCAATACGAGCCTGAACTGGAACTACCACCAGTGGAATGCCACGCTGACGTGGCAATACACGGGTCCGTACGAACAGGATCTGGTGTCGGGCCCCGGCATCGAGTCGTCGGTTCCGTCGTATAGCCAGTTCAACCTGTATGCTCAGTACACGGGCTTCAAGCACTGGACGCTGTATGCCGGCATCGACAACATTTTCAACCGTGCGCCGCCGTATGACCCGTACTGGTTCAACACCATCGACAACACGGGCTATGACGTCTCGCTGTATTCGTACATCGGCCGTTACGCTCAGATCGGTGCAACGTATAAGTTCTAACAAGTTGTAAGCCTGTTGACGATTGGTCGCTCCGGCATTCTTTGTGCCGCCGGAGCGACTCTTTTTTTTAAGTAGCACACTGTGAACTTCTCCGTACGTCGCCGCGGCCAGCATTGCCGTATCGCCGACCCGGCCAGCGCGAGAAGAACGCAGGGATTGTTGTCGGCGCCGGGGTCGTTTCGTGCAGGCCCCGCGTACGACGCTAACCCATAACCCAAGGCGCCATGCGACGCCTTAAGTGACCTTGACGATGGCGGTTGCGTCGCCCTGGTCGATCCGACGAACCGTGCGTTGGCCATAAGCCGGCGCGCGACCTACGCATACTGATGATGAGACTTGTGAAGTTTCGGTTGCCGCGCGCTGCATGGACGATCTCTTGCGCATCGGCGACACGGCAAGCCGCCACGCGCGCCGCGCCGGCTTTCGCTGCCGCACTGCTTGGCGCATTGAGTCTGGCTGTCACGCCGGCCCATGCCGCCTCTGCGATCGCCCAATACGATCAGCCCAAATATCCCGCCAATTTCACGCATTTCGACTACGCGGATCCGGACGCGCCGGCCAACGGCTATCTGAGCTTCGAGAACCACGACGAACTGCAGAGCTACGACTCGCTCAATCCGTTCCTGGTACGCGGCGCGCCCGCCCCGGACATCGCCAACCTGATGTTCGATACGCTGATGCAGCGCAGCTGGGACGAACTCGCCTCCGAGTACGCGTTGATCGCGGACGATGTCGAAGTGGCGCCGGATCAGACTTCGGCGACCTTCCACATCAATCCGGCCGCACGCTTTTCGAACGGCGACCCGATTACGGCTGACGACGTCAAGTACTCGCTCGATACGCTGAAAAGCCCGCAGGCCTCGCCGCTCCTGAACTCGCAGTTCGCGATCATCAAGAGCGCGACCGTGCTCAACAAGTCGACCATTCGCTTCGACTTCTTGCATCCGGAGCGCGACGCGCCCCTGATCGCCGGCGATCTTCCGGTGTTCTCGCCGAAGTGGGGCATGACGGCCGACGGCAAGCGTCCGCCGTTCGATCAGATTTCGACCGCGGCGCCGATTGCGAGCGGTCCTTACCTGATCGCCCAGCGCAAGAACGACAAGGACATCGAATACGTTCGCAATCCCGACTATTGGGCGGCGAACCTGCCGACGCGGCGCGGCATGTACCGCTTCGAGCGCATCCGTTTCAAGCTCTACGTGGACCAGTACACGCAGCTCGAGGCCTTCAAGGCCGGTGACGCGGACGTCAAGGTCGAGTACAGCGCGACGCAATGGGCCCGCAAATACGTCGGCAAGAACTTCGACAACGGCCTGCTCAAGCAGGTCAACGTGCCGGACGGCCCGGCCCAGATGCAGGGCCTCCTGATCAACCTGCGCAAGCCGATGTTCCAGGACGTGCGAGTCCGTCACGCGCTCACGCTGGCGTTCGACTACGACTGGATGAACCGGATGATGTTCTACGGCCAGTACGTGCGCACCAACAGCTATTTCGACGCCAGCCCGTTCGGCGCGAAGGGCATGCCGGGACCGAAGGAACTGGCCTTGCTCGATCCGTTCAAGGCGAGCTTGCCGGCTGAAGTGTTCGGACCGATGACGATGCAGCCCAACACGCTGCCGCCGAACTCGCTGCGCAGCAACCTGCGTCAGGCTCGCGACCTGCTGGCGCAAGCCGGCTGGCACTATCGCGACGGCGCGCTGCGCGACGCCAACGGCACGCCGATGAACATCGAGATCATCGACGACCAGCCCGGCATGGACCGGCTGCTGCTGCCCTACATGCAGGCGCTCGGCATGCTCGGCATCCAGGCGCACATGCGCGAGATCGACAGCGCGTTGTACCAGAAGCGGCTCGACAACTTCGAGTACGACATGACCACCTATATCTACAACCCGGTGACGATTCCGGGTGCGGAGCTGGAGCGCCGGTTCGGCAGCGCGGCAGCCTCGCAGATCGGTTCGGAGAACTATCCGGGGATCAAGTCGAAGGCGGTTGATGCGATGGTCCGCGCGGCGCTGGCAGCCAATACGCTTGACGATCTGGAAGCGGCCACGCGCGCGCTCGACCGCATTCTCATCAACGAGTACTACCTCGTGCCCGAGTACTACGCGCCGAACACGCGCATCGGTTACAAGACGACACTTGCCTATCCGAAGGTTATCCCGACCACGTATCAGGCCGAGGACTGGATCATTGACTACTGGTACAAGAAACCGCAGGCCGCACTCAGTGCAGCCACGCCGGTTTCCGCGCCGTCCGCAGCAAACTGAGGTTCACCATGCTTGCTTACATTCTTAGACGTCTGTTGTTGATGGTGCCGACCCTGATCGGCGTCGTGACCCTGACCTTTGTCGTCACGCAGTTCGTGCCGGGTGGGCCGGTCGAACAGGTGATGACGCAACTCCGCCACGGCAAAAGCCGTGGCGGAGAGGCGGGGGCGGGCGGTGGCGGCTATCACGGCAGCCAGGGTGTCGATCCTCAGCAGCTCGAACAGATCAAGAAGCAGTTCGGCTTCGACAAGCCGCCGCTCACGCGCTACTTCCTGATGATGAAGAACTACGCGACCTTCAATCTCGGGCAGTCCTACTATCAGCACGACAGCGTGTGGGAGGTGATCAAGTCCAAGCTGCCGGTCTCCATCACACTCGGCTTATGGACGGTGCTGCTGACCTATGTGATATCGGTGCCGTTGGGCATTGCGAAAGCAGTGCGCAACGGCTCCCGCTTCGACACCGTGACCAGCGTGCTGGTGCTGGCCGGCTACGCCATTCCGGGCTTCGTGCTGGGCGTGCTGCTGCTGATGCTGTTCGGCGGCGGCACCTTCTGGCAGGTGTTCCCGATGCGCGGCCTGACTTCGGATAACTTCCAGGACCTGAGCCTCGTCGGCAAGGCGCTCGATTACCTGTGGCACATCGTGCTGCCGGTCACGGCGTCGGTGGTGGGGAACTTCGCCGTGGTCACGATCCTGACCAAAAACACCTTCCTCGAGGAGATTGGCCGGCAATACGTGCTGACCGCTAGAGCCAAAGGGGCGCCGGAGCGCGACGTGCTGTGGAAGCACGTGCTGCGCAACGCTGCGATTCCGCTGCTGACAGGTCTGCCCGCCGCTTTCGTGGGCGCCTTCCTGAACGGCAACCTGCTGATCGAAACCCTGTTCTCGCTCGACGGTATGGGCCAACTGTCGTACGACTCCGTGATCCGCCGCGATTACCCGGTCGTCCTCGGTTCGCTCTTCCTGTTCACGCTGATCGGTCTTGTAACCAAACTTATTGCTGACGTCTGCTATGTCCTCGTCGACCCCCGCATCCAATTCAACCGCCTGGGCCGCTGATCCGGCGGCGGTCACGCTCGTCGCGTCGGTGTCGCCGTGGCGTCGCACGTGGCTGCGTTTCAAGAGCCAGCGCCTCGGTTACTGGAGCCTGGTGATTTTCGCAACGCTGTTCGTGATCAGCCTGTTCGGCGAAGTGCTTGCCAACGACCGGCCGCTGATCGTGCGCTACGACGGCCATTACTACTTTCCGATCGTGAAGGACTATCCGGAGACGGTGTTCGGCGGCGATTTCCCGGCCGGCACCAACTACCTGGACCCGTATATCCGTTCGCGTTTCCAGGGTAACGGCAACTTCGCGGTCTATCCGCCGAATCACTATCACTACGACACGATCGACTATTTCGCGGCGCATCCGTATCCGGCGCCGCCGTCGTCGAGCAACTGGCTGGGCACCGACCAGTTCGGCCGCGATGTGTTGTCGCGCCTGCTGTACGGCTTCCGCCTGTCGGTGCTGATGGCGTTTGCGTTGACCGTCTCGGGGGTGGCGATCGGCGTGCTGACCGGCGCCGTGCAGGGCTTCTACGGCGGGCGCACCGACCTGATCGGGCAGCGCCTGATCGAAATCTGGAGCTCGATGCCGGACCTGTATCTGCTGATCATCTTCGCGTCGATCTTCGAGCCGACGCTGTGGCTGCTCTTCATCCTGCTGTCGATGTTCGGCTGGCTGGTGCTGTCGGACTACGTGCGCGCCGAATTCCTGCGCAACCGTTCGCTCGACTACGTGAAGGCCGCCCGCACCATGGGTCTGTCGAACTGGCAGATCATGTGGCGTCACGTGTTGCCTAACAGCCTGACTCCGGTGATCACGTTCCTGCCGTTCCGCATGAGCGCGGCCATCCTGTCGCTCACCAGCCTCGACTTCCTCGGCCTTGGTGTCCCGCCGCCGACGCCGAGCCTCGGCGAGCTGCTGGCCGAAGGCAAGAACAACCTGGATGCATGGTGGATTTCGATCTCGGCGTTCTCGGCGCTGGTGATCACCCTGCTGTTGCTGACCTTCATGGGCGACGCATTGCGCAACGCGCTCGACACACGCATGCGCGGCTCGGCATTTGGGGGTGGCAAGTAATGAACAAGCCTGTGAACAAGCCTTTGCTGGAAATCGACCGCTTCTCGGTGCGCTTCGGCGAGAAAGTCGCGGTGCAGGAACTGAGCCTGTCGATCGGGCGCGGCGAACGCGTCGCGCTGGTCGGCGAATCGGGCTCGGGCAAGAGCGTCACCGCGCTGTCCATCCTGCGTCTCGTGGAGCAGGCGGAACTGAGCGGCCGCATGCTGCTCGACGGCGAAGACCTGCTGCAGAAGACCGAGCAGCAGATGCGCGGGATTCGCGGCGCGGATGTCGCGATGGTCTTCCAGGAGCCGATGACGGCGTTGAACCCGCTGTACACGGTCGGCAAGCAGATCGCCGAAAGCCTGCGGCTGCACGAAGGCATGCGCCCGAATGCGGCGCGCGAACGCGGCATCGAACTGCTGCGCCGCACCGGCATTCCCGAGCCGGAGCGCCGCATCGACAGCTTCCCGCACCAGTTGTCCGGCGGCCAGCGCCAGCGCGCGATGATCGCCATGGCGCTCGCCTGCCGCCCGCGTCTGCTGCTGGCCGATGAGCCGACCACCGCACTCGACGTCACGGTGCGCCAGCAGATCGTCGATCTGCTGATCGAATTGCAGGAACAGGAAGCCGCCGAGCGCGGCATGGCCGTGCTGCTGATCACGCACGACCTGAATCTGGTCAAGCGCTTTGCGCAGCGCGTGGCGGTGATGGAAAAGGGCGTGCTGGTGGAAACCAACACCACCCATGCGCTGTTCTCGAACCCGCAGCATCCCTATACGAAGCGTCTGCTCGACAGCGAGCCGCAGCGTTGCATCGACGAGGTGGAAGAGGGCGCGCGGCAGATTCTCGACGTCAAGGGGCTCGCCGTCGACTATCACGTGTCGGGCAAAGGCTGGCGCTCGATGTTCGGCAAGTCGACCTTCCGCGCGGTGCACGACGTGGACCTGAGCTTGCGCCGCGGCGAGACGCTCGGCATTGTCGGCGAATCGGGCTCGGGCAAATCGACGCTCGCGGCTACGGTACTCGGCCTGCAGCATCCGGCTTCGGGGACGATCGACATTGACGGCCTCGCGCTGTCGTCGCTGAAAAACGCCAAGGCCAAGCGGGCGCTGTACTCGCGCATGCAGGTGGTGTTTCAGGACCCGTTCGGCTCGCTGTCGCCGCGCATGACGGTCGAACAGATCATCGGCGAAGGCCTCGCCGTGCACCGTCCCGATGTCGACGCCAAAACGCGGCGCGATCGCGTGGGGGCCTTGCTCGAAGAAGTGGGCATGCCGGTCGAATCGATGCTGCGCTATCCGCATGAATTCTCCGGCGGCCAGCGTCAGCGGATTGCGATTGCCCGCGCGCTCGCGGTCGAACCCGAACTGCTGGTGCTCGACGAGCCGACCAGCGCGCTCGACGTGTCGATCCAGAAGCAGGTGCTGAACCTGCTGACCAATCTGCAGAAAAAGTACCAGCTAAGCTACCTGTTCATCACCCACGATCTCGCGGTGATGAAGGCGATGGCGCATCGCGTGATCGTGATGAAATCGGGCCGCATTGTCGAAGCGGGCAATACGATGGACGTGCTGCATGCGCCGTCGCATCCTTATACCCAGTCGCTGCTGGCGTCTTCGCTGATGGTGCCGCAGGCGGACATCCAAGAGAAAATCGCATGATTGACGAACGGTGGGCGCAAGCCGCCCGCACGCTGAGGAGCGACGCGGATTTCTGGTCGCTGCGCATCGTCGACGAAACCATCGACGATCACGAAGTCCGTGACGACGTCGCCCAGCCGTTGCATACGCTGCGCGACCGCGGCGCCATGCTGATCGCCTACGTGGGCGCGGGCGCCGGTTATGCGGCGAGCGCCAACCTGTCGGCCGCCGGTTTGCAGGCCGCGCTGGATATCGCCACCGCCCGCGCCAAAGCGAGTGGGGCGCTGTCGCTGATCGATCATCGCGAGATCGCGCGTCCGGCCACGAGCGGCCGCTATGTGTCGCCGAACGCGGAGCATGCGTTGCCGAGCCGGCGCGAGTGGCTCGAGCGGCTGGCGCACGAATGCGCGGCCGCCAATATCGACCCGCGCATCGTCGAGCGTACGGCGAGCGTGCAGGTGACGCAGACCGATCAGCTTTACATCACCGGCGACGGTGTGCGCATCGACCAGCATTTCCGCTTCGTGATGCCGCAGTTGAGCGTCGCCGCGCATGCCGACGGCGACACCCAGGTGCGTACCCTGGGCGGCCACTACGGCACGCTCGCGCAGGGTGGTGTCGAAGTATTGGCGCGCTACGGCTTCGACGGTGCGGGGGCGCGTGTCGCCCACGAGGCGCTGCAATTGCTGGCCGCGCCGAATTGCCCCTCGGGCAAGCGCGATCTGCTGCTGATGCCCGACCAGATGATGCTGCAGATCCACGAATCGATCGGCCATCCGCTCGAGCTGGACCGCATTCTCGGCGACGAGCGCAATTACGCCGGCTGGAGCTTCGTGAAGCCGGAGATGTTCGGCAGCTATCAGTACGGATCGAACCTGCTGAACGTCACGTTCGATCCGGACCTGCGCGAAGAGGCCGCGGCCTACGCTTTCGACGACGACGGCAGCGCGGCGCAGAAACATTATTTGATCCGCGACGGCGTGCTCGAGCGGCCGCTCGGCGGTGCGCTGTCGCAGCAGCGCACGGGTCTGCCGGGCGTGGCGAATTCGCGCGCTTCGAACTGGAACCGGCCGCCGATCGACCGGATGGCCAATCTGAACATCGAACCGGGCGACCAGTCGCTCGAGCAGATGATCGCCAATATCGAGCACGGAATTCTGATGCGCAGCAATACGTCGTGGTCGATCGACGACCATCGCAACAAGTTCCAGTTCGGCTGCGAGTTCGGTCAACTGATCGAGAACGGCAAGCTCACCGAGATCGTCAAGCAGCCCAACTATCGCGGCATTTCCGCGAATTTCTGGCGCAGCCTGTCGGCGGTCGGCAATGAGAGCACCCGCCAGCTGTTCGGCACGCCGATGTGCGGCAAGGGCGAACCGGCCCAGGCGATTCGGGTCGGCCATGCGTCGCCCGCTTGCGTGTTCAGCAATATCGACGTCTTCGGAGGCGCATGATGAGCGACTCCCTGATCCCGCACGACGCGGCCGCGGTGGACTGGCATCGTCACTTCCTGCTGCTGGCCGATGCGATCGACCGTGCGCAGCAAGGCGGCGAAATCACGCTGACCTCGTTCTCCGCGGAGCAGTCGGATTTCATCCGCTTCAACGCGGCCAAGGTGCGGCAGATCGGCAGCGTCGCGCAAGGCAAGCTGACGCTGCGCCTGATCGACGGCGCGCGCCAGGCCTATTCGACGCTGACGGTGTGCGGCGATGCCGACGCCGACCTGCAGGACGTGAGCCGCGCGCTCGTCACCCTGCGCGAAGGATTGCGCGATGCGCAGGACGATCCTCATCTGCTGTTCGACACGTCGCAATGGGAGCGCTCGACGCGCCGCGCCGGCAAGGTGCCGGAGCCGCACGCGCTGGTGCGCACCGTCGCCGAATGTGCGAAGGGCCTCGATTTCGTGGGGTTTTACGCGGGCGGCACGATTGTGCGCGGCTTTGCGTCGACCAAAGGCAGCCGCGGCTGGTACGAGGTCAGCAACTTCAACTTCAGCTGGTCGCTGTACGATCCGAGCGGCCGCGCCATCAAGACCAGCTACGCGGGCGACCACTGGAGCGACGCCACCTTCGCCCGCAAGGTCGAGCAGGCCGCGCAGCGCTTGCCGATCCTCGCGCTTACGCCGCGTGCGCTGTCGCCTGGACGTTACCGTTCGTATCTGGCGCCTGCCGCGCTCGAAGAGTTGCTGGGCGTGACCGCATGGGGTGGTTTCTCGGCGCGTGCCCAGGCGACCTCGCGTAGCGAACTGTACAAGCTGCATACCGGCGAGGTGGCGCTGGATCCGCGCGTGACGCTGACCGAGGACCTGAGCCTCGGCATCACGCCGGGTTTCAACGACGACGGCTATCTGCGCGCGAGCGTGCCGCTGATTCAGGACGGCCGCAGCATGGAGCGCCTCACGAATGCCCGCAGCGCCCGCGAGTACGGTCTGCAGCCCAACGGTGCGCTGGACTCCGAAGCACCTCTCGCGCTGTCGATGGAAGGCGGCGACCTGGCCGAAGACGACGTGCTGGCGCAGCTCGATACGGGTCTTTATATCGGCAACCTCTGGTACGTGAATTTCTCGGACCGGATGAATTGCCGCCTGACCGGCATGACGCGCTTCGCGACCTTCTGGGTGGAACGCGGGCAGATCGTGGCGCCCGTGGAGGCCATGCGTTTCGACGACAGCATGTACCGGCTGCTCGGCGATCAACTGGAGCGCCTCGGCGCCCAGCCCGAACTGCTGCTGAGCGATTCCACCTATGGCGAGCGCGCCACCGGCGGCATGCATCTGCCGGGACTCCTCGCGCGCTCGTTCGAACTGACGCTGTAAGGGGATGGGTCAAAACATCACGCCACCGTCCCCATCTGAGCGCTTCACGCTGCGCGCGTTGGGCGTAGCGGACGCGGAGCAGCTCCACGCCCTGGAGCTGCAGCCCGCGATGTTGCATGGCAATCCGAGCGCGCCGTATCCGACCCTCGAAAAAACCCGCACGCGGCTTGCGAAAGTCCCTTCGCCGGGGGTGGCCATTGCGGCCGTGTCCGGCGATATACTGATCGGCTTCGGAGAAATGATCCGTGGCACGCTGCGCCGTGCCCATACGGCAAAAATCGCGGTCGGCGTGCACGAGGCTTGGCATGGCCGCGGGGTCGGCAGTGCGCTGATCGCGGAAATGCTCGATCTTGCCGATCACTGGCTCGGCCTGCGTCGCGTCGAACTCAATGTGTTCACCGACAACCTGCCGGCCCTTGCGCTGTACAGGAAATACGGTTTCGAAGTAGAAGCGACGCACCGCGCAGCGGCATTGCGCGACGGTGTGCTGATCGATAGCTACTTCATGGCACGGTTGCGTGAGCCGATGCCATTCGCAACGGACCAGAATAATGAACACGAGCAGCGAGAGGTTTGAGAGAGCAGCAGGGACAACATCGCACGTGAACGTGCGCGCATGCGAAGCATCGGACGTGGAAGCGATTGCCGACATCACGAATCAACCGGGTGTGCGGTACGGCACCCTGACGATCGGCTATCGCACGCCCGAAGCCATGGCGTCATGGTTCGCCAATTTGCCCGCGGGCGCCTTGGCCTTGTGCGCGGAACTGGATGGCCGCGTGGTCGGGTACGCCGAGATGGTGGTGGCGCGGCCGCGCCGCGCGCATAGTGCGGGTTTCGGGTTGTCGGTGCACGACGCCTACCTGCGGCGTGGTGTGGGCGCCGCGCTGCTGGCCGCGCTCGTCGACTGCGCCGACCGCGCGCTCGGCCTGCGCCGCCTCGAACTGACCGTGTTTGCCGACAACGTGCCGGCCATTGCGCTGTATCGCCGCTTCGGTTTCGTCGAAGAAGGGCGCTCGCGCGGCTATGCGATGCGCGACGGCGTGCTGGCCGATGTTTTGCACATGGCGCGCCTCGCTGACGCGCCATCTTTCGTGCCGCACTGACAGGAATCCTGAGTGCCCTCATTTTTTATCGACCGACCGGTCTTCGCCTGGATTGTCGCGTTCGCCATTATCGTGGCGGGCGCGCTAGCCATTCCGCAACTGCCGGTTGCCCAATACCCGCGCCTGTCGCCGCCACGCATCGTGATCGTGGCGAGTTATCCGGGCGCCGCGACCGAGGTGGTCGACGGCGACGTGGGCAGCATCATCGAGGAGAGTCTCGATGGCGCCGACGGGATGCTGTACTACGAAACCAGCAGCGACGGCCAGGGCAACCTGGAAATCGACGCGACCTTTTCGCCGGCCACCAATCCCGACATCGCGATGGTCGACGTGCAGAACCGCCTGAAGCAGGTCGAACCGCGCCTGCCGCAGCAGGTCGTGCAGAACGGCATCAGCGTCTTCAAGGCGTCGAACACCTTCCTGATGCTGGTGGCGCTGACCTCGACCGACGGCACGCGCGATTCGACCGAACTCAGCAACTACCTGAACCGCTACGTGATGCGCGAGCTGAAACGCGCGCCCGGCGTGGGCTCGGCGGAACTGTGGGACTCGGACCAGGCGTTGCGGATCTGGCTCGATCCGATGAAGCTGCGCGAGTATGGACTGGCCGCCGGCGATGTGAATGCCGCGATCACCGCGCAGAACGCCACGGTGACGGCCGGCACCCTGGGCGACGCGCCCTTTGTGCCGGGGCAGCAGATGGTGGCGTCGGTCACCGTCAAGGGACAACTGATCTCGCCGGAGGAGTTCGGCCAGATCGTGCTGAAGGCGAAGCCGGACGGTTCGGCCGTGCGCCTGCGCGACGTGGCGCGCGTCGAACTCGGTCGCGACGACTACTCGTTCTGGTCGCGCCTGAACGGCCGCGCGTCGGCCACCGTCGGGATTCAGCTAGGGCCGCGCGGCAATGCGCTGGAAACGTCGAACGCGATTCGCGCGCGCCTCGCCGAGCTGGCGAAGAGCATGCCGCCCGGCGTGCAGATCGAGATTCCTTTCGACAGCGCGCATTTCGTGCAGATCGCGATTCGCGAGGTCGTGTACACGCTGATCGAAGCCGTGGTGCTGGTGTTCTTCGTGATGTGGCTGTTCCTGCGCGACCTGCGTTATACGCTGGTGCCGACGGTGGTGATTCCGGTCACGCTGATGGGCGCCTTCCTCGCAATGTGGGCGTTCGGCCTGTCGATCAACGTGTTCACGATGTTCGGCCTCGTGCTGGCAATCGGCATTCTGGTCGACGACGCGATCGTGGTGGTCGAGAGCGTGCACCGCGTGATGGAAGAAGAGGGCTTGCCGCCGCGCGAGGCGACCCGCAAGGCGATGTCGCAGATCGGCAGCGCGATCGTGGGCGTCACCGCCGTGCTGACCGCGGTGTTCGTGCCGATGGCGTTTTTCCCGGGCAGCGTGGGCGGCATCTACCGGCAGTTCTCGGTGGCGATGATCGCCTCGATGCTGGTGTCGTCGTTCATGGCGCTCTCGCTTACGCCGGCGCTGTGCGCCAACCTGCTGAAGCCGACCGGTACCACGCCGCATCAGCGCGAGGCGCGCCGTGGCTTGCGCGGCTTCTTCGCGCGTGCCGCGTCGAAATTCGCCGATGGCTTCGACGGCGCGTCGCGCGGTTACCGCTGGCTCACTACCCGCACCGTGCAGCGGATCGGCCGGGTGCTGGCCGTGTATGCGGTGCTGGTCGGCATCTGCGGCTTGCTCTACTGGCAGATGCCCGGCGGCTTTCTGCCGACCGAGGATCAGGGCCAATTGCAGGTGATGATCCAGTTGCCGGCCGGCTCGACCCAGGCGCGCACGCTGTCGGTGATCAAGCGGGTCGAAGCGATCCTGCATCGCCACCCCGAAATTGCGCACGTGACGAGCCTGATCGGCTGGAGCTTCCAGGGCACCGGTCAGAACGTCGGCATGGCCTTCGTCGAACTGAAGGACTGGGACGACCGCAAGCTCAGTGCAATGGAGTTGCAGGACAAGTTGAACGACGAGTTTTCGAGCATTCTCGACGGCTCCGTGGACGCCCAGTTGCCGCCCTCGGTGCCGGGCGTGGGGCACTCGGACGGCTTTGTGTTCCGGCTCGAAGATCGCGGCGGGGTGGGGCTCGATGGCCTGAAGGCCGCGCGCGAAGCGTTGTTCGCGAAGGCCAAGACGGATCCGGCGCTGGTGGACGTGCACTCCGAAGACCTGCCCGACGCGCCGCGTGTCGAACTGACGATCGACCGGGCCAAGGCCTATGCGCTGGGCGTGTCGTTCGACAAGCTGTCCGATCTGCTGGGCAGCACCTTCGGCTCGACGTATGTGGACGATTTTCCGGATGTCGGGCGCATGCGGCGCGTGGTGGTGGAAGGCGACGCCTCGACGCGCATGACCGACGACGACCTGATGGCGCTCTCCGTGGAGAACGCGCAGGGCAACATGGTGCCGCTGTCGGCCATCGCGACGCGCAAGTGGACTGTTGGGCCGGTGGCGCTGTCGCGTTACAACGGTTATCCGTCGCTGGACGTGAGCGGCCGCGCGGCGCGCGGCTACAGTTCGGGCGCGGCGATGGCCGAGATGGAGCGGCTGGCCGCGTCGTTGCCGGTGGGCGTCGCCTACGACTGGGTGGATGCCGCGCGCGAGGAAACCGTGGCGGAGAAGCAGACGCCGCTCCTGATCGGTTTGTCGTTGCTGGCGGTGTTCATGGCGCTGGCCGCGCTGTACGAGAGCTGGACCATTCCGTTCGCTGTGCTGATGGTGGTGCCGCTTGGGGTGATCGGCGCGGTGTCGGCGGTGCTGATGCGCGGTATGCCGAACGACGTGTACTTCAAGGTGGGGATGATCACGGTGATCGGCCTGTCGGCGAAGAACGCAATTCTGATCGTGCAGTTTGCCCGCGATCTGCACGCGCGCGGCTTGCCGTTGACACGCGCGGTAATCGACGCCGCGGGCGCGCGCTTCAGGCCGATCGTGATGACCTCGGCGGCGTTTCTGCTGGGCGTGGCGCCGCTGGTGATGTCGAGCGGGGCGGGGGCCGAGAGCCGCCAGTCGATCGGCACTGGCGTGTTCGGCGGGGTGCTGGCGGCGACCTTGCTCGGGCTGGTGTTCGCGCCCGTGGCGTTTCACGCGGTGGCGTCGCTCACGGAACGGCGGCGCCGGCGTCCGGCCGGGCCCGAGCATGCCGCGACGGATGAACGCAAGCCGGATCCGGCGCGGCCTGCGCGCGCGGATCGGGAGCGGGAGCGGCAGGAGACCAGTAGCAAGTGAGGCACAGGCGAGCCGCAAACGGGCGATCGATGCGCGGCGGTGCGGTTGGCCCGCGTGTCAGTAGGCCGGCAGGCAGCGCGCGCGCTATTCGCTTAGCGGCCGGCCTGCTTCGACCCAACGCGTCAGTTCTCTGAGCGTCAAACGGTAGCGAGCGAAGTTGTGCTCGCCGAGCCGCGCAATGTCGCCTTTGACGATCTCCGTGAGCCGCTCTGCGTCTTGCGGCGGCAGGCTGAATTCGGCGACGGCTTCCTTGAGTGGATGGCCGTCGCGCACCACACGGCTCACCAGTTCGCTGATGGCGTCGCGGTGTACCGCGCGAAACAGGTCAGGCAAGCCCGTCGAGGGCGACTCGCCGAGCGCCGCGGCGATATCCGCCTGGGAGACCGGATGATGCCCGGTGTCCCGCTGTTCGGCCAGGTGCGCATCACATGGCGCGGCGCGGTTGGCTAAACTTGCCTACCTCGGAGAACAACACGCCAAAGGAACGCCATCGTGACACGCACTAGCCGCAAGGGTCTGCCTTGCCTTGCATCGCTCATGCTATTGACCGCAGCGCCGCATGCCTGGGCGGCGGGCCTGGACTGCAGCCGCGCCGAAGGCGACACGCAGACCGCAATCTGCGCCCATCCCGACCTGCAACGCCTCGACCTCAGACTGTCGGCGGCGTACGGCAGACTGATCGGCGCGCAGTCGCAGCAGCGCGCGTCGATTCGCGAGGCGCAACTCGCCTGGCTGAAACTTCGCGATCAATGCGGCGCCCAGACGGACTGCCTCAAGGACAAGTATCAGGAGCGCCTCGGTGCGTTGCAAAACCAGTTGCGCGAGGTGGACGCATACAAGCCGGATAGCGTGGACCTGCAGGCGCTGCAGGATTTGCGCGCCGCCGTCGAGGCGATGCGCAAGACCGATCCGCAGTTTCCGCTCGAGAAGGTCCTCGCCGGTCTGGCGATCAAGACGGGGCAGACGACGTTCTCGAATGTCGGGGATAGCGCGAGCGACGACGGTGCGCATTTTCCCACTGTGCGGCCGGCCGGCGTGACGGCCGACGAGTGGAACGCCTTGCTCGCCTCGCGGATCGACGGAGGCGGCGAGAACGGCACCGCGTCCTATACGCTGCTCCATATCGACGGCAACCCGCAGCGCGATCTGGTGATCGACTCGTACAGCGGCGGGACCGGTCTGTTCACCCTCACGAGCGTCCTGCGCCGTAAAGGCGGCAAATTCGTAGGCGCGTACTTGCCCGCCAATCAGCGTATCGACGCGAATGCGCAGGCAAGCGATGCCGACACGGCCGCCACCGATGCCGCCGCCGATCTCGCCGACGGCCAGACGGCGTTGTACTCGCAAAGCGACCGGGGCGCGAATCAGGACGCTGTCTGGATCAGCTTGCGCGGACGCGTCTACGCGGCGTATCGCAACGGCTCGTACGGCCAGGACGATGTCTATCTGCTCAGGCCGTTGACGATCGTCGGCGCGGTGCCAAAGCTGACGGTTCACTACCGCTACAACCTGTTGCTGCCGAAGGTCCAGAAGAACGAGGACAAAGGCACGGTGACGACGCTCGACGACCCGCTGTACGCGGCGTTGACGCACGCAGTGGCTCAGTTGAACGCGGAGCCGGTCAAGGGCAGTGGGGACGCGACGAAGCCGCTTTGTCCGGTTCCGCCCAACGTCACCGGCGACGAGCGTCTCGAGTATGAGAGCTACGGTCCGGGTCACTACAGCTACGATATCGTCGGCGACGTCCCGGTGTGGCTGGGGCATCAATGCTATCTGGGGCGCGTGGTCGACTGGTTCGGCCGCTATTCCGCAGACGGCGTCGAGGCGCAGCTCTGGATGCGCAAGCCGGGTGACGTCGAGAACACCCGCACCTTTACGATGCATGGCGTGCGGACTACAAGCGGCGTCGATACATCGGTTGGGAAGGTTGAGGCGGACAACGGCTAGTCACGCTTGCGTGACGCCGAATGCATCCATGCCGCTACCGGTCAGGCGCAGCGTCTTTGACAGGGGCAGGGCAGGGCAGGGGGAGCGGAAATACGGAGGGCGTTGAGAACGCTTATTGAGAACGCTTAATGAGGCGGCAGGCGCCGCCTCATTCACAACAATTTACTTCGACGCTACCAGAATCCACAAACGGGCAAGGTCAGCCGATCCATCGTCGCCCTTGACCGCCTTGAACGCCTGAATCGCCTTGGCCTTCTGTCCGGCGATGAAATACGCTTCGCCCAGATGCAGTTGCGCCTGGTCCGGATGTTCGAGGCCGCCCTTGGCAATCAAGGCTTCCATCGTCGCCAGACCCTGCTGCGCCTGACCCGCGAACACCTGATTGAAGGCCGCATCGAACGGCGGAATCGGCACACCGTTGCTGTCCACCGTGCTGGTCGCACGCTTGGCCGCCAGCGCCTGCAGACGCTTCTCGCGATCCGCACCGGCGTCGTGACCCAGCACGCCGGACGAGAAGCCCTGATCGATCACCTGCTTGCCTTCAGCCGTTGTGCCCGCAACGATCGCCAGCTGCGTCATCTGCATGTAGTCGTCAGCCGTCGTCAGCGAACCGGTAGCACGGCGCAGACGATAGGTGTCGATATCCAGACCCGACGAGTAACCCGGCTTGCTGCGAATCGCCGAGAACAGGTCATCCCAGTACGACTGCTTCGGGTGGAACGCCACCAGCTTTTCGAGCGCACCGCGATAGGTGGCCGAATCGTTGGACTTCTGTGCGCACGTACCCAGCAACTGCAGTTGCGACTCGTCCGGTGCATGACCGGCGCGCGCCTGTGCATCCACGGTAGGCTTGAGCAGGCTCACCACGTTTGCGCAGTCGCCCGACAGGTAGTACGACTGGATCAGCAGGACGCGCATGTCCGGGTCCGTGCCGCCTGCCTTCAGGTAGCGCTGCGCAGTCCTGATAGCCTGCGGATAGCTCTTTTCCTGAAAGTAGATGCCGGCGAGCGCCGCCGTGGTGCGCTGTTCGTCCGCGCCCGTCAGCTTGCCCGATGCCAGCAGCGTTTCGTAGGCCTTGGCCGCGGTGCCGGAATCGCCGGCCGCGGCGGCAGCCGCACCGCGCATCTCTTCGACCATATAGCTTTCATACGGCGTCTTGTTCGGCACGGCGTCCGCCTGGGCGATCTTCGCCAGCGCGTCCTGGTACTTGTGAGCCCGGTACGAATCCTGCGCCGCGTTGAGCGGCTTGGCCACTTCGGGGCGCAGCGTGTCGGCGGCATGTGCGCCCGGCAGCACGACGAGGGCAGACAGCCCCCCGAAAGCGGCCGCGATCACGGCACGCTTGAACCGTTGATGGATCATTAGCTCTCCCACTTCCTTATTGCATGTACTGCTCGTTGCCGATCAAACCGATCTTGGTGGCGCCGACACGTTGCGCCGCAGCCAGCACGGCAGCGACGTCCTTGTACGGCACCAGCTTGTTCGGCAGCAGATGGATCTCAGCCTGCACCGGCTCAGCAGCAACCTGAGACAGCTTGGAGTTGAGCGTGGCCTGGTCCGGGATCACCGTGCCGTTCCACATCATCGTGCCGTCGAAGTCGATATCGATCTGCACCACCTCCGGCTGCACGAGCGGCGGGGGAGGGTTGCCGACCGGCAGGTTCATCTTGATGGCGTGCGTCTGGATCGGAATCGTGATGATCAGCATGATCAGCAGCACCAGCATCACGTCGATCAGCGGCGTGGTGTTGATGTCGACCATCACATCCGGTTCGCTACCGCCGCCCGAAGATACGTTCATTCCCATAATCAGCTCCTTCCTGTCGATCGGACCGGGCGCTTGAGCGCCGGGTCCGATCCCATGCAACGCTTAACCTCCGCGCGGCGGCGGCTCAGTAATAAACGACACCTTGGCGATGCCAGCACGCTCGCAGGCGGTGATCACGCGGCCGATAAACTCGTAACGCGTGTTCTGGTCGCCGCGCACGTTGACTTCCGGCTGCGGTTGCATCACAGACACGGTCTTCAACTGCGTGAGCAGCGTCGCTGCATCCACATGCTTCTCGTTCCAGAAGAAATCGCCATCGCGGTTGACCGCGATCACGATACTTTTGGGCGTGGTCTGCAGCGGCTGGACTGCCTCATTCGGCAACTTCACCGGCACCGTGTGCGTAACAACAGGAATCGTGATCAGGAAGATGATCAGCAAAACCAGCATCACATCGACTAGCGGCGTGGTGTTGATGTTGGAGATGACTTCGTCGTCATCCCCATCTTGCCCAACGCTCATAGCCATGACTTACCCCGCTTGTTCGACCAGCGTAGCCTTCTGACCTGCGACGCCGCGCTTCGAGCGACGGCTGCCGGCCAGCAGGACGGTGTGCAGTTGTGCGCCGAAGGCACGGACACGTTCCATCACCGACTTGTTGCGGCGAACCAGGAAGTTGTAGCCGAGCACAGCCGGAACCGCGACGGCCAGACCGATTGCCGTCATGATCAGCGCTTCACCGACCGGACCTGCAACCTTGTCGATCGATGCCTGCCCGGCGATACCGATGGCCGTCAGTGCGTGATAAATACCCCAGACCGTACCGAACAGGCCGACGAACGGCGCCGTGGAGCCGACCGTACCGAGGAAGGCGAGGCCGTCCTGCAGGCGGTTCGACACGTTGGTGATGGCGCGCTCGACCGACACGTCGATCCAGGTGTTGCGGTCGACGGCTTCGAGCAGCGCTTCGTCGTGGTGTTCGCCGGCTTCGATCGCGGTTTCGGCGATGAAGCGGAACGGCGACGATTCGTCGAGCAGCTTCGCGCCTTCGGCGAGCGACGGAGCGGTCCACAGCTGTTCGTCGGCGCTCTTGGCGCGACGGTTGGCGCGGTATTGCTCGAAGAACTTCGTGATCATGATGTACCAGCTACCCATCGACATGATCACCAGCAGGATCAGCACGAAGCGGGCAACGAAGTCGCCGTTTTTCCACAGGGCGCCGAGGCCGTACGGGTTGTTGACGGTTTCGGAGGTGGCCGGTGCCGGCGGCGGCACAGCCTGGTCCGCGGGCGCTGCTGCGGGTGCAGCCGTCGGTGCGGCGTCGGTTGCCGATGCTGCTGCTACGGTTGCGTCGCTAGCTTGCGCGTAGGCAATTTGCGGTGCGACAAAGGTCGTCGCCGTGGTTACGGCGAACACCATGCTTGCCGCCACTGCGGCGAGAGAACGCTTCTTCATGTCTGCTCCAGTTCATGCGTTGAACTTGTACAACGTGACTAATAAATCGCTACCGGTACCGCTCGGTTCGTGGGTTCAGTTCAGGTTAAACGAGAACGGAACCTGGACACGGACAGGTTGGCCTTGGGAAACGCAACTAAACTTCTTTACAGCATTGAACGCCGCGCGATCGAGTGAAGAGTCTTCCGACGACTTCGCGACATGCTCATCCGTAATATGGCCCTGCGGATCGACTACGAATTCGATGAGTACGTCACCCGTGACGTTGTTTTCCTGAGCTTCCTTCGGATAGACCACGGATGAGCGGACCTGATCGGAGTTCGGGCATGCCACGTCAACCTGAGCGCTCACCGGCTTGGACGGTGCGACCGGTGCGGGCGGGGCAGGCGGCGGCGCGGGCTGGGCCACGACCGGTGCGGCCTGGTGCGTAATGGTGGGCTGCGGCGGCGTCGGCACGTTCACTTCCGGCGGCGGCACGAACGGCGGCGGCGGCGGTGCGAACTTCGGCGGCGGCAGTTGCACGACAGGCAACGGCGGCGGAGGAGGCGGCTTCACCGGCTCGATGATCTTGGTTTCAATCGGATGTTGAATGACCTGCACCACCTTGGTGGCGAGGCCGTTGAGCAGTGCATAAATCAGCACCACGTGGAGGAGAAGAACGGCGGCAATACCGCCAAAGCGGCGCACGGGGTTCTGCTGCTTTTTCCCGAACTCGCGCGGGCGCCCAGTTCTCTGAACCGGGGACGTGCCCGCCGGAAACTGCCCTTCAACTTTCATAACCACCTTCGTTCCTCCCGGCGTGAACCGCCCATTTCCGTGACTGCAGCGTTCTTGCTACGTCGAAACATTGTTTACTTCAGCCCCAATGCGGGCGCGCAACATTCTTTTGGACTCCAGATGGGGTGTCGCCGTACCACTCGCCCCGGGCTCCAAGGCCTCAGCCTTCGCTTCCTATCCCGGGTGCGACGGCATCACGCCGTCTGTGTGCAAGGCGTGTGCCCGCTTCGGACAGATTCTGAGCGGTCCGCGGGGATGAGCGGAAACAGCCAGTAATCTATCTGCGTAGAAGTACTAATAGACGGTATTTGATACATCCCCTTCGGTTTGGCACAGGCTGCGACGAACGAAAAGAAGCTCGAACGTCACACGTTTTTCACAGGCCAGCGCTACTTGGCTGTGATTCCTGCGACGGAACGATATCAGTTCAAAATCGCGCGTCAAACTTTTTTTGATAGGGGCATACTGTGTTTAGAGGGTGCGCTCTAATCGTGAGCGGGCTGTTGCGCCAGTTTGCTTACAATCACGGACGATCCGGCCAGAAAATCCGTTTGCGCTCAACGATATGCCGAATGATGTTGTAAGGTTGTGAAGGCTCGCGTTAATACTGATTTACGGCACGCTGGAAAACAGCATTAAGAATAGGCGCTGCGCGGGTCGATTCTAAAGCAGGCGAGCGGTTGACTGCACGAGGAAAAAAACGTACTGCGGCCCGAGCAGGCGGCGCAGATGAAGCGGGTGTAGTTGGTGTTGCGCGGTTCGCGCGTGGCGAGGGCGGCGCTTGCGCACTATGAGAGTCGCAGTGGCGTCGCAAGCGCGATGAATGCGCTTCGAGAGGGGCGCGGCAGAGATGAAAATCTCTGCCGCCAACATGAAGAATTTTTCAGGGCGGGTGTTTGCCCGATTCACGTTGCACGATGGGCGTCCGAGCGACGCTCGATTGGCGCCCGATTGACAATTAGCTGGCCGGATTGGCGACGCCCTGCGCATTCGTCGCGGATGCGGCCGGCATGCAGTCGGCGCGATATTCAGCCTGCAGTTTCTGTTCGGCCGCCTGGATGTCGGCGGGGTAGATGTTTTCGTTGGCGGTCGGGTCATAACCCACGGCTTCCAGTTCTCCGAGTTCGCGCATCAGTTGCTTGTGCGTGACCTCGCCCTTCGTGTGCGTGAACGGATACGAGTTGCACTGCTTCGGCGTGAGTCCCGGCGCAGCCATGGCAGACGCGCTGCCTGCGAGCAGAAGGGTCATCAAGACGGTACGGGTGGCGAGTTTCATGTTTGCATCCTCCATGGATCAGGTGGTCAAGGGCAGCGGCAAGGGGCCGTTGCATGCAAACAGGCTAGTGGATGGGCGATACCGTTTCGCCCTCGCAACCATGAAAGATCCTTCATCTCCAGGCCGCGGCCGCGCAGGCCGCCAAACCGGGCGTCGCCCGCTCACCCCCGCCGGTGCTGGCGCCCTTCGCGAACTTAAATGTTTTTTAATGAAACCGATGCGTGACGGTTACTTGCGCGCGCGTAGCCTGTGCACATCGCTGCCACCCCTACGCCACGGCGCTTTGCGTGCCGTCCGACTCGAATTCAACCCGCTAGCCGAATATGGCATCATGTCCTTCTACCGATAACCCGTCGCGCACGCCGCTCAAGTTGGCCGAGTTTGCCGCTGCGCGTGAAATCATCATGTCGCGAGTGCTGACCATCGAAGATGACGAGATCACCGCCAACGAAATTGTCGGTGAGCTGAAGAGCCGCGGCTTTACCGTGGACTGGGTGGCGAACGGCCGCGACGGCATGGCGCGCGCCATGAGCGACGAGTACGACGTGATCACGCTCGACCGCATGCTGCCGGGCGTCGACGGGCTGACCATCCTGACCACCATGCGCAGCATCGGCATCCAGACGCCGGTTCTGATGCTGAGCGCGCTGGGCGACGTGGACGAGCGCGTGCGCGGCTTGCGGGCCGGCGGCGACGACTACCTGACCAAACCCTTCGACCCCGAAGAGATGACCGCGCGCCTCGAAGTCCTGTTGCGCCGCAGTCAAACTCCGACCACGCCGTTCGAAACGACGCTGCGCGTCGGGCCCCTCGAACTCGACCTGATTTCGCGCAAGGTTCAGCGCGACGGCGAAGAGATCGTGCTGCTGCCCACCGAATACCGCGTGCTCGAATTCATGATGCGCCACGCCGGCCAGACCATTACCCGCACCATGCTGTTCGAAGCGGTGTGGGGCTACCACTTCGATCCGGGCACCAACCTGATCGACGTGCACATGGGCCGCCTGCGCAAGAAGATCGATCCACCGGGCGTCAAACAGATGATCCAGACCGTGCGGGGCTCGGGTTATATCCTCGCGTGAGCAGACTATCTTGACGGACCACTCTTTCCCCGCGCAATCCGCACTGGGGCGCCGCTGGCATTCCACGACCTTTCGCCTGATTGCGGTCTATGCCGTCATCTTCTCCCTTTCGGTGATGTCGCTGCTGGCGTTTATCGGCTGCGCGGTGACGGGCGACATGGAGCGCGAAACCGACGTCGTGATGGAATGGCAGCTCATCTATTTCGACTCGATGCCGCATGGCGAACTGGCCGCTGCCATTCATCGCCGGCTCGAGCACGAGCGGATGCATGCTAACTACTACGGGTTGTTCTCCGCCGACGGCCAGCTGATCGCCGGCGACGTGCTCAAGCTGCCCCCCGATCTGCAGGCCGACCGGCACGGCATGACACTCCACCACACCTTGCAGGTCACGGGCGGCGAGCCGGCCCCGGTGGTGCGGGCGATGGCCGAGCGCCGCCACGACGGCGAAACGCTCGTGCTGGCGCGCGACCTCACGCACATCCTGCGGATTCGCGAGACCATCATCAACGCCTTGATCGGCGGCGGCGTGCTTTGCCTCGTGGCGGGCGTGGTGGGCGGCCTCGCTCTCAGCGTGCGGCAGATGCGCCGCCTGAAGGCGATCCGCCGCGTGACCCTGCGCATCGCCCAGGGCGATCTCGGCCAGCGTTTGCCGATTGGCGGCCGCGATGAAATCGACATGCTGGCGCATCTGGTCAATCACATGCTGGCGGAAGTCGAACGCCTGATGAACGAAGTGAAGGGCGCCTGCGACGGCATCGCCCACGATCTGCGCACGCCGCTCGCGCATGTGCGCACCTTGCTGGGACACATCGCCGAGCGCTCGGACGCGCTCGAAGACGGAGCCCTGACGACGCTGGTGGAACGCGCCCGCGGCGAGACCGACGCGTTGCTCGACCGCTTTCGCGCCATGCTGCGCATCTCCGAGATCGGCACCCTGCAGCGGCGCGGCGGCTTTGCCGAGGTGGAACTGCAGGCGCTGGTCGAAGAGGTCGCCGAACTGTACGAGCCGCTCGCCGAGCTTCGCTCGCTCAGCTTTGCGGTCGAAGCCGAGAGCGTGCAAGCCATTCACGGCGACCGGGCGCTCCTGTTCGAAGCGTTCAGCAACCTGCTCGACAATGCCTTCAAGTTCACGCCCGCAGGCGGGGCGGTGCGCATGGTGCTGAGCCGGACGCCTGCGGGGCCGCTGGTGGAGATCGTCGACAACGGCCCGGGCATCCCGCTGGATGAGCGCGACGCCGTGCTGCAACGCTTCTACCGCGGCGAGCGCACGCGTCACCTGGCCGGTTCGGGCCTCGGTCTCAGCATCGTCTCGGCGGTGATCCGCGTGCATGACTTCACGATGCGCATCGGTAACGCGGAACCCGGCGCACGCGTGAGTATCGAATGTTGGTCGAGGACATTGGCATGACCGGTTCCGCTCGCCCTCGCGTGTCCGGTTTCCTTTCCCATCCCGCTTTGACAGGTGGCTGAATGCGCATCCTGTTCGTCGCCGCACCGCATCCCGAATCGTCATGGCTGTATAAGGCCTTGCAGGAGAGTGCCCACAGCCTGCAGCGCGCGGAGGACCTGCGCGACGGCGCGTTTCTCGCGACTCAGGAGGCGTTCGATACGATTGTCGTGATGTCGCTCGACCCGCCGTCGTATGCGGGCTTGCTGGCGGCGCTGCCGCAGTTTGTCGAGGCCGGCGCGGGCGCCGCGCTGATCGTCGTGCTGGGCCAGTCCGGTGCGCAGGATCGCACCCGCGCACTGCGTGCCGGCGCCGACGCCTGTTTCGGGCAACCGTATTCGTTCATCGAAATGCATGAACGGATGCAGGCGCTGCGGCGCACGGCGGTCTCGCGCGCCGCGCACGATCAACCGGCGAGCGCGGCCGCCGCGAGCACCACGCTGGCGCTCAATCCGCTCACGCGCGAACTGGTGGACGGCGAGCACCGGCTGGTGGTTACGCGGCGCGAATACCTCCTGCTCGAGTGCCTGCTGCGCCAGTTGAACGCGCCCGTGCCGCGCGAGCAACTGATTCGCTATGCGTGGCCGGAAAAGGACGACGTCGATCCGTCGAGCGTCAATCTGGTGGTCTCGCGCCTGCGGCGCAAACTCGCGCAGCATCTGCCGGGCGTCCACATTGAGACGGTCAGCCGTTACGGCTATCAGATTGCGACGGGATCGTCCTAGCGCCTGGTTCCTGGTCCTTAGCGTCTGGCATGGCGCCTCGAAGAGGCGCGGAGAATAATGAAACGGGCGCGCTCACCCATCCGGGGAGCGCGCTCTTTACATTGGCGAAGCGCAACGAGGCTGGCAGAAGCGGGGCATTCCCATGCCGTGCCGGTTTTAGTGCGAGTAGATCGTCGAGTTGAGGTAGTTGAGCTCGCCGTCCTTTTCGGATTGCACCAGTTCCTGGTAGACCTGCGCGCGCGTCTTGGCGCCGTTGGCTTCGGCCGTCGGCGGGACCCATTGGCCGGCCTGGCCGACCGACGGGGTCGCGTTCGACGCGACCTGGGTGGCTGCCACCGGTTGCTGGGCCGCCGCCGGAGCGGACTGTGCGAAAGCCGAAGCGGTAGCCGTGGCGCCGACGAATGCGATAGCGATCATGAGAGTCTTCATGTTGGTTCTCCTTACTATATTCAGGTTGTCTTGTTTCGGGTTGGTCAGCCCAGGCCGCAAGCGATTCGCTGTCTGGTTGATGAACAGGATAGTCAACGCGGTATAGCGGATTGACGGTGTGAAGGTGAAAAGAAATTCATACTGCGAAGGCGCTGCGCGCCCTCGCGTCGAGCGCACGCTCAACCGGCATCCGCCAGCTTGCTCACCGCAACCGGCTGGGCCTGCGCCTGCACCGGCTTCGCAGGCGCTGCGGCCACCGCAGACTGATCGGCCGACCATCCGCCACCCAACGCCTCGATCAACCCCACCGAAGCCAGCAGACGCCGCGTATTCACGTTTAACGCGAGGATCTGCGTATTGAGCTCGGTGGTCTGCGCGGTCACCACGTCCAGATAACTGACCACCCCGTCGCGATAGCGCGACATCGAGAGATTCAGGGTGCGCTGCGCGTCGGTGAGCGCTTCGTTTTCCTGCGTGGCTTCGTCACCCAGATGATGCAGTTGCGCCAGATTGTCTTCGACCTGCTGGAACGCCAGCAATACGGTGGCCTTGTATTTGGCGCCGTTCTCCGCCAGCGTGGCGCGTGCTTCCTGGGTGATGGCTTCGCGGCGTCCGCCGTCGAACAGCGTCATCACGAGACTCGGACCGATCGACCAGATTTCATTGGGCGCCATGATCCATGGCGACAGCGTATCGCTCTGGAAGCCGCCGTCGAGTCCGAGCGAGACATCCGGGAAGAACGCCGCCTTGGCGACGCCGATCTTCGCGTTCGCTTCCGCCACGCGCCGTTCGGCCGCCGCGATGTCGGGCCGCCGCTGCAGCAGCGCGGCCGGCACGCCGGTGGGAAGCGACGGCAGATAGGCCAGTCCGATCGACGGTGCCAGCGAGAACGACGAGGCCGGCACGCCGGTGAGCGACGCGATGGCATGCTCATACAACGCGCGGCTGGCCTTGACGTCCTCGGCGGCGGCGCGCGCCGAAGCGAGCTGGGTCTGCGCGCGCGATACATCGAGGTCCGAAGCAATGCCGCCGGCGTGCCGGCTCATGGTCAGCTTCAAGGCACGCTCGTAGGTGCTGATCGTGTCCGCGAGAAGCTGCTGCTGCTCATCGAGTCCGCGCAGATTGAAATAGGCGTCGGCGAGACTCGCCTGCAGGCTCAGACGTACCGAGGCGAGATCGGCGTCGGCGGCCTGGGCGGCCGCGCGGCCCGCGCTGACTTCGTTGCGCACCTTGCCCCACAGATCGAGGTCGTAGTCGATGCCGACGTCGACGGTGTTCGATCCATACACCGACGGTTGATCCGTGCCGCGCAACGGCCGGTTGTCCGATTGCCGGTTGGTCGACACATTGGCGCCCGCGCCGATGGTCGGGAACAGGCCCGAGCGCGCCTGCGCCAGATAGTCGACGGCCTCGTCATGCCGTGCGACGGCCGCGGCCACGTCGGGATTGGCCGCGGCCACCTGCACCTCGAGCCTGTCGAGCACCGGGTCGTGATACACCTGCCACCATGCGTCGCGCGGCACCTGATCGGCGGGCTTCGCCAGTTGCCACGCGCCGCCCTCCTTGAAGGCCGTCGGGATCGCCGTAGGCGGCACCTGATAGGTCGGCGCAAACGAGCAGCCGCTGAACAGCGCGCTGACCGCCAGCGCGACACAGAGGCTGCGCTTGAACGTGAACTCAACCATGAGCGCGCTCCGCGTCGCGACGGTCGGCGAGCGAGGTGGCGGGCGCGTTGGACGCGTGGGTGGCAGCAACCCGCACTGCGTCGCCCGTGGCGATCGAATCGGGCGGGTTGTCGATCACGCGGTCGCCGGCGTCGAGGCCCGAACCGATCTCGACCTGGGTGCCCAGATCGGTGGCGATCGTGACGGGCTTGAGGATCGCGTGATTGTCCTTGCCGACCACCGCCACCTGCAAACCGCTTTGCCGGAAAATCAGCGAGCTGGCCGGGATCAGCAGCGAGTGCGGATCGGTCGGCATGGCGAAGTGCACTTCGGTGTATTCGCCCGGAATCAGCAGGCCGTTCTGATTGTCGACCGCCAGCTGCACGAGCAGGGTGCCCGAGGACGGCGTGATCGAATCGTCGGTGTCGACCAGCTTCGCGTCGAACTTCATGCCGGGACGTTCGGGCACGGTCAGCGTCGCGGTCATGCCCGGCTTGATGGCGGCGGCGTCGCTTTGCGGCACGCTCACATAGACTCGCAACTGACGCGCGTCGGACACCGTGAAGAGTTCATGACCGTCGCCGCCGCCCGCGTCGATCAGGTCGCCGATGTCGGTCTTGCGCGCGGTCACGATGCCGTCGAACGGCGCGGTGATGCGCTTGAACGACTCCAGCGCTTCGAGGCGGTTCACGTTTGCCTGGGCCGCCGCGACGCTGGCCAGCTTGGCGGTGAGATCGCTGGTCTTTTCATCGGTGTCCTGCTGCGAGACCGAATCCTGCTTGAGCATCTCGGTCCAGCGTTTGGCGGTGGACGCCGCCAGCTTTTCGTTCGCCTGCGCATTGTCCAGATCGGCTTTGGCCTGCAGCAACTGCTGGTCGAGATCGGGCGTGTCGATCACGCCGAGCAGTTGTCCGGCCTTCACATGCGTGCCGATATCCGCATACCAGGCATGTAGATAACCGGGCACCCGTGCATAGATCGGCGCGTCGACGAAGGCCGATAAATGGCCCGGCAGGATCAGCGATTGGGTGGCGCCCTGGCGGCTCGGCGTGTAAGCGGCCACGGTCGGAATGGCCTGCTCGGCGGACCAGGTGGTCATTTCCTGTTTGGCGTGCACGCGGGTGAAGATGCCGGTCGTCACGACCCCTGCGGCGGCGAGCAGCACCACGATGCCGACCAGCTTCAGATGACGCAACCGCTTCGGCGAATTGATTTCGATATCAGTGGACATGGACGACTCCGGTGTCGGAAGTAGGGTGATCTTTATCTTTGGCAGGAGGATGCTTCGCCGCATCGCGGCGGTGCACGAGGCTAAACACAACCGGGACGAACAGCAGCGTGGCGAAGGTGGCGCAGATCAGGCCGCCGATCACGGCCCGGCCGAGCGGCGCGTTCTGTTCGCCGCCGTCGCCGAGGCCGAGCGCCATCGGCGCCATGCCGATGATCATGGCGAGCGCGGTCATCAACACCGGACGGAAGCGCGTGAAGCCGGCTTCCATTGCGGCGACCAGCGCGTTGCCGGTCGCCGCGAGACGCTCGCGGGCGAAGCTCACCACCAGAATGCTGTTGGCGGTCGCGACGCCCATGCAGAGAATCGCCCCGGTCAACGCCGGCACCGAGAGCGGCGTATGGCTGGTGAACAGCATCCAGACGATGCCGGCGAGCGCCGCGGGCAAGGCGGTGACGATCACGAACGCGTCGGCCCACGAGTGGAAGTTCACGACGATCAGCATGTAGATCAGCACGATCGCGCCGACGAGACCGAGCGAGAGTCCGAGGAACGCGCTGTTCATGGTCTGCACCTGGCCGCGCAAGGTGACCACCGAACCCTTCGGCACGTCCTTGGCGGTGGCATGCAGGATCTGCTGGATGTCCGAGGCCACCGCGCCGAGATCGCGGCCTTGCGTCGTCGCGTAGACGTCGTAGAGCGGCTCGATGTTGTAGTGCGAGACGACCGCATCGCCGACGCCGCGCTCGATGCTGGCGATGCCGCCCAGGATCTGCGACTGGCCGTCCTTGCCGGTGATGGGCAGATTGGTCAGCGCCGAAAGCGACTCCATGCGGTATTGCGGCGTTTGCGCCACGATCGGATACGACACCCCGTTGTTGGGATTCAGCCAGTACGTCGGCGACACCTGGCTCGTGCCGGAGAGGCTCGCCACCACGGAGTTGGTGACGTCCTGCTCGGTGATGCCCAGTTGATCGGCGCGCGAACGGTCCACCGAGACCGTGAACTGCGGGTAGGTCGAGTCCTGCTGGATGCGCGTATCGGCAATGCCCGGAATCAGGCGCATCTTGCGCATCACTTCGGTGGCATAGCGCTGGTTGCCGTCCTGGTTCGGGCCGGCCACCTGCAGGTCGATCGGTGCGGGCGCACCGAAATTCAGAATCTGGCTGACGATATCGGCCGGCAGGAACGAGAAGGTGGTGCCGGGAAATTCCTGCGGCAGCAGCTCGCGCAGCTTCTTCACGTAGTCCGCGGTCGGCGCATGATTTTCGTTCAGCGAAATCATGATGTCGCCGTCTTCCGGACCGGTCGTGCCGCTATTGTTATAGGTCAGGTTGATACCGCTGTTGGGCAGGCCGATATTGTCGATGATGCTGGCGAGTTGATCCGGCGGGATCAGACGGCGCACGGCGTTTTCGATGTGATCGAACTCGTCGGCCGTGTCTTCGATGCGCGTGCCGATCGGCGCGCGCACGTGCAGGGTGATTTCGCCCGAATCGATGCTCGGAAAGAAATTGCGGCCGAGCCACGGCGCGAGCAGGAACGAGGCGCCCACCACGATCAGAAAGCCGACCACGAAACGCTTGCGGTTCGTGAGCGCGAGGCCGAGCACGATGCGGTAGACGCCGCGCACCCGTTCGAAGCGATGCTCGAAGCCGCGCTGAAAGCGCACCAGCGGATTGCGTGAAGGGGGTGCGTGGTGCGGGCCGCTGTGCGAGTCCATCACGGCTGCCAGTTCGCCGGAGGCATGACCGCCGGAGGCGTGCGGGCGCAGCAGGTATTGCGCGAGCATCGGCACGAACGTACGCGACAGCACGAACGAGGCGACCATCGCGAAGATCACCGCTTCGGCCATCGGCACGAACAGGTAGCGGGCGATGCCGTTCAGCAGCAGCATCGGCACGAACACGATACAGATACACAGCAGCGAGACGAATGCAGGGCCGACGATCTGCGCCGCGCCGTCCATGATCGCCGTTCGGACGTCCTTGCCTTGCTCGAGGTGCCAGTTGATGTTTTCGATCGTCACGGTGGCGTCGTCGACCAGAATCCCCACCGCGAGCGCGAGACCGCCGAGCGTCATCACGTTGAGCGTTTCGCCCATCGCCGAGAGACCGGCGATGGCGGCCAGCACGGCGAGCGGAATCGACGCCGCGATGATCAGCGTGGAGCGCCAGCTACCGAGGAACAGCAGGATCATCAACGAGGTCAGGGCGGCGGCGATGACGCCTTCGCGCGCGACGCCGCTGACGGCGCCCTTCACGAAGGTCGACTGGTCGCCCATCGTGACGAGCTTGAGGCCGGGCGGCAGCGTCTCTTCGATGAGCGGCAGTTTGGCCTTGACGCCCGCGATGATGTCGAGCGTCGAAGCCGAACCGTTCTTCAGGATGCTCATCAGCACCGCACGGTGGCCGTCGACGCGCACGATGTTGGTCTGCGGCGGATAGCCGTCGCGTACGTGGGCGACGTCGCGAATGTAGATGGTTGCGCCGTCCACCGTCTTGATCGGCAGCGCGTTCAGTTCCTGCAGCGCGAGCGGACTGTTATTCAGCTTGATGTTGTATTCGAAGCGGCCGATTTTCTGCGTGCCGGCCGGAATGATCTGGTTCTGCTGCGCGAGCGCGTTCGCTACGTCCTGGGCCGAGAGCTTCTTCTCCTGCAGCGCCTGCGGGTCGAGGTCGATCTGTACTTCGCGGGTCTTGCCGCCGTACGCGGTCGGAATCGCCACGCCGGGCACGCTCAGCAGTTGCGGGCGAATGAAGTTGGTCGCGTAGTCGGCGAGCTTCTGTTCGTCGAGCGTATTGCTCGTCAGCGCCAGTTGCAGCACCGGCACGGTCGACGCGCTGTAGTTCAGGATCTGCGGCGGCGTCGTGCCCGGCGGCATCTGTTTCAACACCGTTTGCGAAACCGAGGTGACCTGGGCGGTCGCGGTGCGAATGTCGACGCTCGGCTGAAAGAAGATCTTGACGATGCCGTAACCGCGGAACGATTGCGATTCGATGTGCTGGACGTCGTTGACGGTGGTGCCGAGCGTACGCTCATAGTAGGTGACGATGCGTCCGGCCATGTCGTCCGGTTGCAGGCCCGCGTAGTTCCACACGACGCTGATCACGGGGATGCGGATATCGGGGAAGATATCGGTCGGCGTGCGCAGTGCGGACAGCGGGCCGATCACGAGGATCAGCAACGCAAGCACGATGAACGTGTAAGGCCGCGTTAAGGCTAGCCGGACAATTTTTAACATCGAAAGCTGCTCCGTTTAGATACATACGCGCAATGCTCCGCGTGCGTCAGTCGTTTAGGGCAAGTACGAATGGTGGATTACCCGATGACGGTATTCTGGAGAGCAGGCCCTAACAGGCGGTGCCTAAAAAAATGAAACAAGTTTTAGGTGTCCGGCATAACGGTCACCCCGTCGCCGCGGCGGCGGCGCAGCACCTTGCCGCGAGACGTGGACATGCAGGAACGCCGGCTCCAGCGCCGCAAGCGCCCGTGCTGCATGGAGCACGGGCGCTTGCCCGGAGGGGGAACGATAGACGTGACGCCGACGTGTCAGCCGAACAGATAGCCCGAGCCGCGAATGGTGCGGATCAGCGGTCGTTCGCCGGGCACGTCCACTTTCTTGCGCAGACGTCCCACATGCACGTCGATGAGGTTGGTGCCCGGATCGAACCGGCAGCCCCAGACCGCTTCGAAAATCATCGTGCGTGTCAGCACCTGGCCCGCGTGACGCATCATGAATTCGAGCACGCGGAATTCGGTGGGCTGCAGTTCGAGTTCGCGCTTGCCGTGCGTTACCCGGCGCCGCACGAGGTCGAGTTCCAGCGCGCCGGTGCGCAGCAGGGTCTCGGCTTTCGCATTGCGTGGACGGCGGCGCAGCAGCACTTCGACGCGCGCAAACATCTCGTCTGGCGAGAACGGCTTGGTCAGATAGTCGTCGCCGCCGGCGCGCAGTCCCTGAATGCGATGATCCACATCGGACATCGCGCTCATCACCAGCACCGGGGTTTCCATGCCGACACCGCGCATGGTGGCGACGATGGTCAGGCCGTCGAGATCGGGCAGCATGCGGTCCAGCGTGACGACGTCGTATTCGCCCGCCATCACCTTGGCCATGCCTTCGCGGCCGGTGCGCGCCACGTCCACAGAGAAGCCGCTTGAAGTCAGGGTGCGCACGATGTCGTCGGCGATCAGTTCGTCGTCTTCGATCGTCAATATCTTAGGCATGGTTCGCGATTGCCTTTATGCTGGTCCATCAAGCCACCACCCGCAGCGCGACCGGCTTGTCCGGGGCGCGGTACTGGCTCACTGCATAGTCGATGAAGCTGCGCACCTTCATCGAAAGATAGTTGCGGCCGGAATAGAGGATCGACACCTGACGCGGACCACCGTTGACCTCGTAGTCTTCGAGCACCGGCACGAGCCGGCCCTGCGTGAGATCTTCGCTGACGGAAGGCAGCGGCAGCAGCGCGATGCCCATATGGTTGAGCGCGGCCACCCGCACCATGGCGCTGCTGGTGGCCGTCAAGGCGCTGCCGGTGTTGACGCGGTACACGCCATTGGTGTCCGCGAATTCCCAGGTGCGCGAGGTGCCGTCCGATACCGTCAGGAGACCGTGGCGATTCAGGCCGGCCGGGTCGCGTGGCGTGCCGTGGCGCGCCAGATAGGCGGGCGAAGCCACCGTGACTTCCTCCATGCTGGTGAGCGTGCGGCTTACCAGCGTCGAACTGGCGAGACGCCGGTCGTCGGAGAAGCACACGTCGAAGCCGCCTTCGACCATGTCGATATGCGTGTCGTAAGTGGTGACGTCGAAATCCACCCGCGGGTGCAGCGTCCGATACGACGCGAGCAAGGTACCGAGTCCGGAAGTGGCGAAGGTCATCGGCGTGGCGATACGCAGCGTGCCGCGTGGATCGCGCGTGGTCTGCACGAGGTTCGATTCCATTTCATCGAGCTTCTCGATGATCGTGCGGCAGCCGTCCAGATACTCTTTGCCGACTTCGGTGAGCGACAGGCTGCGCGTCGTGCGGTTGAGCAGGCGCATGTTCAGGTGTGCTTCGAGCATGCTGACACTGCGCGTGACGGCGGCAGCCGACATGCCCAGTTGTCGCGCGGCGAGATTGAAACTGGCGAGATCGACTACGCGTGTGAAGACACGCATCGCTTGGAGCTGGTTCATGATCTGTCACGAGGAAAGGACAATGCATGCATCATGGGCGTTCGCGGGTAAATCGGAACAGCCAGCTTGATTAAGTCTTTTTTAATTTTGTGCAATGTTCGTGAACTGCGCGGATACATTGCGCGCCTCGGCGGCGCAGTGCGCGAGCCGGCTTGCAAAAGCGACAGGCAAAAAAAGAGCGCGGCCGGAGCCGCGCTGCTAAGGAGATCTTGAAAAAGACCGCAGTGATGCGGACAACCCAGTATAGGGTGTCGCGTGCGAGCGGTGGGGGCAAACTCTGAAAGACATTGCTGCGCAAAACGGAACAACGTGCGGCATCGGCGTGGCGACTCACGATTGACCATTCACGCCAACGATGCGCAAATCGCGAATCGCGAAAGAGTCCATTGCGCGATACCGCGTGAATCGTTCGGGCGCGCAGGCCCACCGTGCAGACTAATTCATCAACGCGTGCGCTTCTTCCAGTTCCAGCGTTTGCAGATGCTGCGACAATGCTTCGTTCAACTTGGCGAGACTCGGCGTGGGCAGTGCGAATCCCGCCCAGCCCAGACCCGTATGCCGCATGAATAGCACCGCGCCGTCATAGAGCGGATGCTTTTCGGTGTGCCAGCACGGGTCCATCTCGATCACATACTGGTGCGTGCGTGAGGGCTCCTTCGGCACTTCGGGGCGCATCGCCGCGCGGATCAGACTCAGGCGCTCGATCACGGCATCGATTTCATGCGCCTCCAGCAAAACCGACGCGTCGTCCACGGCGACCCGCACTGAATGGGTGCCGTACTCGTTCATCATCTCGATGGTCATCGCCATGTCCTGACTCCTCATACCTATCACGATGGGGAAATTATGGAGCGACTGTACGGGGCGCAGGCTGAAAGAGAGCAATCGTTTGATGAAACTTTATTTAATGAGCGCGGCAGCCCGATCCTTGCGGCGATCCGGCGGGAAAGGGCGAACTGTTGGCAGACGGCTTCGAGGTCTGACGAATAGGCTCGAAGTCATCTGGCGGGATGACCGAGGCTCGCACCCCGGCAGGAATCAGGTGGAACGCGAGTGAAACTGGCAAGGGGCAAAAATATGCGCAACGTACACAAGGCAGTCTTTCCCGTTGGCGGACTCGGAACGCACTTCCTGCCGGCCACCAAGGCGAGTCCCAAAGAGATGCTGCCGGTGGTCGACAAGCCCCTGATTCAATATGCCGTCGAGGAGGCGATCGCCGCAGGCATGACGGAACTGGTCTTCGTCACGGGCCGCGGCAAGCGCGCCATTGAGGATCATTTCGACAAGTCGTACGAGATCGAAGCCGAACTGATCGCACGCGGCAAGCAGGACCTGCTCGACCTGGTGCGCGGCATCAAGCCGAGCCACGTCGATTGCTTCTACGTGCGGCAAGCGGAGCCGCGTGGGCTCGGTCATGCGGTGCTATGCGCGGAGAAGCTGATCGGCGACGAGGCGTTTGCCGTGATACTCGCGGACGATCTGATCGACGGCCATCCGCCGGTTCTCGCGCAGATGATCGACGTGTTCGACCATTACCACTGCTCGGTGCTCGGCGTGGAAGAGATCGAAGCGCAGGATACGCGCTCCCATGGCGTGATAGAAGGCAAGGCCTGGGACGAGCGGATCTTCCGCATCTCGGGCGTGGTCGAGAAGCCGGAACCGGCGCAGGCGCCGTCGAATCTCGGTGTGGTGGGGCGTTACGTGTTGACGCCCGGCATCTTCGATCAGTTGCGCAAGACGCGGCCGGGTGCCGGCGGCGAGATCCAGTTGACCGATGCGATCCAGTCGCTGCTCGCCGACGAACAGGTGCTCGCCTACCGGTACCACGGCCGGCGTTTCGATTGCGGCACCAAGATCGGCTATCTGAAGGCGACGGTGGAGTTTGCGCTCAGGCATCCCGAGGTGAAGGCGGGCTTCGAGGCTTATCTGCATGCGAAGCTCGCAGCGGATTATCCGGAGATGACCGTCTGAGTGGATGCGGCTGTGTCTCAGCGGAAATACGCCTTGGTGTTCTCATGCACGTCGGCGCACGCCAGCAGTTCCGACGGCGCCATCCAGACATAGTCGCTGTGCTGCTCGAAGCGGCCGATCGGCGCCGCGTCGCGCAACAGCAGCATATAGCCGAGCACGACGTAGTGCGTCGAGATATCGGCAGCGCCGGCGAAATTGTCGTCGTAGTGATGTTCGAACACGCCGCGAAAGCACGCCGTATTCTGCGAGATATTTTCCAGCCCAAGTTCCTCGCGCACGACGCGGCTGAACGCGCCGTTCAACGACTCGTCCTTGCGGATCCGCCCACCGGGCACGAACCACGTGCCGCGCGCCGGACGATTGACGCGGCGCCCGAGCAGCACGCGGCCGCGATCGTCGACCACAATCAGGTCGATCGAGATGAGCGGGGTGAGGCGGACGACGTCGAGAAATTCAGGTCGGGCAAGCATGGTCTCATTCATCTCGCTCTACGCGTGCAATTCGGGACGATACGCCCCATAGCAGCCACGCCAGTCCCGCCGCGATCAACAGCAGCATGACGAGCGAGCCGAGCATTCCGCCAAGCAAGAGCCAGTACCATGGCAAGTCATGCATGACGTCTCCGCAAGCAGGGGTCGTACGGTACTGCAAATGGAAGGGTGGGGCCGCCGATGGCGGGTGGCATTCGCGCGGCCAGGAGGCCAGGGGCCAACGGCTGGTCCGTTGACGGCGAGTCAACGGTCAGTTCGTGTCCACAATGCCGCGGTGCTTTCAGTCTAGCGCCTGGTTCCACCGCGCCGGGTCCGGCATCCCTGCCAAATGCGCCGAACTCTCTGCACATCAGGACAAACCTACTGTGCGACGTAGCCGGCGGGCGTCGTGACGTTGGCCCGCGCGAGCGCGGCGTTGGTCGAGATCACATAGATAGGCGTTTCGCTGAGCGTGAGCGCCGCGATGCCGTTGCGGTAGGCGAGGCTCGACGGGTTGCCCATCATGTCGAGCACCGTCACCTGGCCGGAGCTGCCCGGTGCATCGACCTGCAGGTTATAAGGTACCTGGTAGGTCGAACTGAAACCCTTGCTGGCGTCCCAGACCGCATTGTTGTGGGTCCACAGCGCCGTGATCACCGCGCCGCCGTTCAGTTGCTGGAACGCATACGCATAGACGCCGGGCGGCAGGCCGTTGAGCGGCCCGAGCGTATTGGTGCCGTCGACGATGCGTGTCATGGCGGCGGTGGCCATTGCCGCGGGCTTGGGGCTGATCGCCGACGGCCCGAAGCCGCCTTGTGGATCGGCGAGATCGAAGAACAGTCCAAAGCCGATCTGGTGTGGAAAGTCCGTCGCGTAGAACAGAAACGTCACGTCGGCGCCTTCGCCGAGCAGGATCAGGTGCGTGCGCGCAACCACCGCGCCCTGCGCGAACAGCACGTTCGGCGCCGGATAGTTGGGGCCGTATTGCGCGCCGAGATCGTAGCTGATGCCGGTTTCGGTGACGAACAGCCGCGCGCCGGGTTTGAGCGTAGTGGCGATCTGCTGGCGTAGCGCGCGCATCATCGCCGGCAGCGCTTGCGCCGCCTGTGCCGGATCGCTGGCGCCGACGAGCCGCTCGGGTGGATGCGAGGGCGAGCTGCCGATGTCGTAGTAGCCGTGAATCGAGACGCCGTCGAGATAGCGCCCGATGCCGAGCGGCGCGAGCCGTTGCAGCCAGGCGGTATTGGTGCCGACCGAGGCGTTGGTGGTGCCCATGATCACCGCGTCGGGATCGGTCGCGTGGATGCCCTCCCAGGTGGCCTGATACAGCGCCACCAGGTTGGCGTCCGTGTCGCGCCACGGCAGGCCGCTGTTGTAATCCGGCTCCCAGGTCACCTGATAGTAGTTGCGCGATTGCCGCGGGAATCGTTGCGTGCGCACCTGGTTCGATTCCTGGCCGACCCGGTTCATGAAGCTCTGGTACGCAGGCAGCGAAACCGGCACATAGCTGTGCGTGGCGACGTGCGTGGGGCTCGCCCATGCCGGAATGCCGTCGAGCTGGATCAGCCGCATCAGATCGCCGGCCTTGAAAAACGGCGCCAGCGGATACGTGTTTGCATTGAAGGTGTTGGGACCGTTCGGTTCCAACTGGTACCAGTTGCGGTTGTCGTTGGTCCAGCGCAGTCCGAGGACGGGATAGAGCGGGCGGTAGCCGTCGCCTGAACAGCAACTCTGGCCCGGCGTGACATAGGCCGCGCCCTGGCCGCCGAAACGGTGCAGGTCCTCGCGCGCATAGCTGGGCGCGCTCAGCACGCCGGACAGTTCGGGCAGCACGCCGAAGGTCGCCATGCCGGCCGGCCGCGTGCCGCGCGTGGGCAGTCCCGTGCCGGCCGAACTCAAGCTGGCGGAGATCGCGAAGTAACCGGCGAGGGTCGACACGCAGCTCAGCGAGACGACCTGCGGGCCGCTCGCCACGTTGAACTGTCCGGAGGCGCGCACGTTGGCCCACGCGTCGACGATCTGCCAGTCGAGCGTATCGGCCTGGCGCGCGCGGGTGGTGAGCGTCAGGGCGAACGGCTGGCCGTTCGGGAAGATCCGTGTGCCGTCGCTGCCGGGCGTGTCGGCTTCGATCGCGGCGCCGGTCGGTGTCGCATTGGCGGGTTCGGACGGCGCGCTGCACGTCAGCGTACTCATACCGGGCGTGGCGATGATCGACGGCGCGCTGGGCGCGGGTGCCATGCCGCTGTCGTACCAGCAGCGCTTCTGCGTGCCGGGCGCGGGGTCGCCGAACACGGTGTTGTTGCACGGCGTGCCGCCGGTAAAGGTCAGGATCACGTATTGCGTATCGCTGCCGTACTTGACGTCGTGCTTGCCGGAGAACGCGCACATACCGCGCTCGCCGGCACACGCGGTCCACGTGATGGCGGGGCGGTGTATGGCGGTGGCGGCCCCGGGCGGCGTTTCGGGTGCGCGCGCACTCGGCCGGTCCGCGGGAGGCGGGGCCGCCGGCGCCGCGCTCGACAGAGTGGGATGGACGATCCAGCAGCTCTTGAGCGCGCCGGGTGCGGGGTCGCCGAACACCGTGTTATCGCAGGGCGTGCCGCCGTTGAGCGTCAGCATCACGTAACGGCTTGGCGTGCCGTAGCGAACCTGCTGCGTGCCTGTGAAGTGACAGACGTCGCGTTCGGTTGCGCAGAGGGTGGTGGTCGTTGCGCCTGCAACCTGATTCGATGTCGCCGGTGCAGCCGCGGCGGCTTGCGGGGCACGGTCTGCGCCTGCGTTCGCCGCTGCATTCGCCGCTGCGTTCGCGGACGCGCTTGCGGGCGCAGTGGCGGCGCCGTCGCGCTGGCTGCAGGCGGCGAGGGTGAGCATCACCAGCACACGAAGCACGGCCTTCGCCAGCGGCAATCCCGTGCGCCGGCGACGGAGCACCGGTTTTGCAGCGTCAAGCTCCGAAGCCGGTGGGTGTCTCATGATGCCTGGAATAATCATGGAAGACAGCATCAGGCCGGCGCTGTGAAGATAGCGCAGGCAATATTCACATCATTCACGCGTGCGCAGTGAAGCCCCGTCCTGTGCGCGACGCCACGCCACGGACCGTGCGCCTGCTTTGCCGTTGCGTCAATGTGGTGCAGCGTGTCCCCCACATCGTCGGCGTGCCGGCGGACGCCGCACACGACGTCAACGCCAAGCATAGTCGATGCCTACCTGGCTCGCCACGACAAAGCCCAGGTCATGAGAGCACTCGAGGTCGCGCGTCGTGCAAGCCGGACCCCCCGGCTGACAAATCATGCAATGGTGCGATCGTACGAGGTTTGCCGGCGCGAAGCGGTAAATTCGATTCACCATAGATAATACGAAGTCCGAACTATCTTCCTGCAATTGCGGATGCTGGCCGAAACCGCCCCGGACGATGCTGCGCGGACATAAGAGGACGCATATGAGCCGCATGCTGAAAATGCGGCATGACGAATAGATCGGATGCTTTAAAACAGTCTTCTGTTTCAATACTGAAACATTTTTTGAAGCTGATTTTTCTGTATGGTTTTGATACAAATTCGCTAGTGGGTTGTAAATACAGCATTTGGAAGATTTCTAGAAAATAAATAATCCCGCTGTGCTTCACGGTGTCATCTTCAGCCGTCCCGGTCGCTCTCGCGAATATCATGTTTGAAACGTTTTTTAACGTTCGAGCCGGTGGCGAACCGGGCCGCCTCGCGCAATCCCAATGCCATCAAGACTGGTACGGCACGTGCTTGTTGCGATGCATCAAAAAGTTTCAGATCAGGCCATCGTACGAGGATTCCTCCACAGGACTCCTGTCCCGCGCAGCGCAACATCGCCGTCTCCCGGCGATTTCGCCTGTCGTACCGGTTTGCGCTCGTCCAGTCGACCGTTGATTCATCATATGTTTGCCGCACCCGCTATTCCGGGGCGTTATCACGTATGAAACGGGTCAATGTCGCGATAAGCCAAGCTGTTGTACATTCGCATCAAATTGCCAATTTGCGAATTTATATATAGCGACGCAATCCGCCAACATCGCGCGCATTTCGGTCACTGTCATCAACGGCGTTTTTCGGCGTGGATATGATGCGGTGCAATGATATTAAAAAGCGAGAAAATCAGAAGACTCGGCCCACAACGTATGACATGGTAGGGGAAGATCATGCCGCATATGTCCGTTGATACTGCGAGGATTACCTGGCTGCACACACCCAACGTGAACGTGCGTTGTGCAGCTCGCCGCGTCGGCATCCTGCTGTTCGATCGATTCGGTCTGCTGGGCGCAGGCATCGTCGCCGAGATGTTCCACACGGCCAACGAAATCGCCACCGCTCACGGCGGCGACGACCCCCCTTACGAAGTACAGTTTCTCTCGATGGAAGGCGGCAGCGTAGCCAGTTCGTCGTCGGCGCGGATGTGGACGGATGGCGTCGATGCACGCTATAGCATCGGTTTCGATGTGCTGTTCGTGGCGGGCGGATACGGTGCCAACGCAGCGGCACGCGACGAGCGTCTGCTTGGCTGGCTGCGCTCGGTGCGCTCGCGAACCCGAACCATCGAACCCATCGCCGAAGGCCGTCTGGTTCTCGCGGCCGCGGGTCTCGCCGAACACGACGACATTCGCCCCACCAGTCCGTATCTGACCCACGTCGCACACGACAGCTCGCCAGGCGAGGTCAACGACCGTCACGACTCGAGCAAGAGCGCCTTGATGCTCATCAAGCGCGACCTCGGTCTCGATGTGGCGCGCGGCGTCGCCGACAGGGTGATGCCGGGCATGGGCGCGGCGCTGATGCCGCGGCTGGCCGAGGGCGGCACCATGAGCGTCGGCGAGAAGATCCGCGCGGCGGCCCGCTGGATGGAGGCCAATTGCGATCGTCCGGTGTCGGTGGCCGACGCGGCGCACGTGGCGGCCATGAGCGAGCGCAATTTCCTGCGCCGCTTCAAGCACGAGATGCACGTGACACCATCGGATTACCTGCTGCAGGTTCGCCTGCGCATTGCCTGCAATTTCCTCACGGAAACCGAACTGCCCGTAGACAAGATTGCACGGCGCAGCGGCACCGGTAACGGCGACCGGCTGGCCAAGATTTTCCGCAAACGCATGGCGCTCTCACCGACGGAATATCGCGCACGCAGCCGTACCTCGTCTCACGAATAACGCTCTCAAACCGTGTATCGACCCTGCAGGTAAAAGAACGTCCTATTAGTAATAGGAGTACTAAAAATGGTAAATGCGTACCGGGATGAAGCCGAGCAGGACGGCAGTACCGGCGACGGCGCCGACAGGCTGGCACAGGCTGTTGCGCCGGCCGCTTGTCTGAGCATTGCCCCTGTGATTCTCGCCGGCGGCTCGGGAACCCGGCTTTGGCCGCTGTCGCGCGAGCATTACCCCAAGCAGTTGATCGACGTCATCGGCACGCATTCGCTGTTGCAGGACACGGTCCGGCGCATGGAAGGCTTTCCCGTGCAATGGACGGTGCGGCCCGCACCGATCATCGTATGCGGCGACGAACACCGTTTCGTCACGGCCGAGCAGTTACGCGAAAGCGGCGTGACGGCCCACCTCGTGGTCGAACCGGCGCGTCGCGACACGGCACCTGCATTGACGCTCGCTGCGGCACTGGCGGTGCTGGACGGCGAAGACGCCATCCTGGTGGCGATGCCGGCCGATCACGCGATGCTCGACACGACCGCCTTTCAGCAAGCTGTTGCACGTGCCGCAGTGCATGCGCAACGCGGCGCGATGGCGACGCTGGGCGTGCCGCCGACGCGGCCCGATACCGCGTTCGGCTATATCCGGCTCGGCGCTGAAATCGACGAGGGCGCTTATCGCATCGACCGCTTCGTCGAAAAGCCCGCGCTCGAGCTGGCGGCGCAGTACGTGGCCTCCGGTGCGTACTGGTGGAATAGCGGCATCTTCGTGGTGCGCGCGTCAGTGTGGCTCGCGCTCGTCGAACGTCTGCAGCCGGCGATGGCCGAGGCCTGCCGCGCAGCGGTGGCGGACGGCAAGGCCGATGGCCCGTTCTTCCGGCCGCAGCCTGAGGCCTTCGGCCGCGCACCGTCCGATTCGATCGACTACGCGGTGATGGAACGGCTCGGCATCGCCGGTCCCGCAGGCGAGCCGTTCGAGGGCGTCGTCGTGCCGCTGGTAGCGGGCTGGTCCGATCTGGGCTCATGGGATGCCGTGTGGGATGCGCTCGACAAGGACGCGGCCGGCAATGTCGCCCGCGGCCGGGTGCTGTTCGAAGGCGCGACCTCCTCGTATGCGCACTCGGAAGGGCGCCTCGTGGCCTGCGTGGGCACCAGCAATATCGTGGTCGTCGAGACGGCCGACGCCGTGCTGGTCGCCGACCGTGCGCACGTGCAGGACGTCAAGGGACTGGTGGCGCGCATCAAGGCACAGCATTCGCCCGAAGCGGATGAGCACCGCAAGGTGCGCCGCCCGTGGGGCTTTTACGACTCGATCGACCACGGCGACCGCTTTCAGGTGAAGCGCATCGTGGTCGATCCCGGTTGCCGGCTTTCCTTGCAACTGCACCACCATCGCGCCGAGCACTGGGTCGTCGTGCGCGGCACCGCGATGGTCACGCGCGGCGAGGAGCGCTTTCTTCTGAGCGAAAACGAATCGACCTTCATTCCCTTAGGGGTGCGGCACCGGCTCGAAAACCCCGGCAAGGTGCCCCTCGAGATCATCGAAGTCCAATCGGGATCGTATCTCGGCGAGGACGATATCGTGCGGTTCGACGATACGTACGGCCGCTGCAATTGAGTTTGGCGTAGGTGGCAAAACCGTTTCAATGCAGGTGGTGGGGAGAGAAAAATGATCAAGCCGGAAGCATTGGCCGCGCGTCTCGTGGACGTCGTGCTGGTCGTTTCGGGCGCGGCTATCGCGTCCCAGATCCGCTTTGACGACATCGGTCAGCGCAATATCTATTACGCCTTCGTCGCGTTCTCGGCGGCGTTCGCCCTCGCGTTGTTCCCGGCCTTCGGCGTCTATCAGTCATGGCGCGGCCGCTCGAAGATGGGCCTGATCGGCCAGGTGTCGCTCGCCTGGCTGACCGTGCAGACCTGTGCGCTGGTTCTGATGTTCACCTTGCACCGCAGCGACTTCGTGTCGCGTCTGTGGTTCGCCTACTGGACCGGCACCACGGGCGCGCTGATGATCGTTTCGCGCGTGCTGGTGCATCGCGTGCTGGCCCGCGTGCGGCATGCCGGGATGAATCTGCGCCAGGTGGCGGTGGTGGGGCGCGGCGCCCATGCGGCGCAACTGGTCCGCAAGATCGACGGCTGCACGGCGGCGGGTTTTCGCACGGCGGCGGTGCTGGACGTGGCGCATGACGGGCCGCCGCTAAGCGGCGTCATCAACGGTGTGATGCCTGCCGTGCCGGCCTTCGACGACCTGCATGCCTTCGCCGACTACATCCGTGCGCAGGACGTGCACGAGTTGTGGCTGGCGTTGCCGCTCTCCGAAGAGCACACCATCCACGCGTGCGTGAAAGAACTGCGCGACGACCTCGTCAATATTCGCTTCATGCCCGATCTGCGCAGCGTCGCGATGTTCGAGAGCACCATGATCGATCTGCTCGGCGTGCCGGCGATCAACCTGGTGGCTTCGCCGCTCTCGCAGACCTCGCAGTTGCAAAAGGAAATGTTCGACCGCCTGTTTGCAGCGGTGGCGCTGCTGTCCCTCGCGCCGCTGCTGGTGGCGATCGCAATTGCGATCAAGCTGTCCTCGCGCGGGCCGGTGCTGTTCAAGCAGAAGCGCAAGGGCGCCGACGGCCGCGTCTTCACCATCTACAAGTTTCGTTCGATGCGCCCGCATATCGAGAAGGCGGGCGCGCTCAGCCAGGCAACCCGTCACGATGCGCGCATCACGCGAGTCGGCGCGTTTCTGCGCCGCACCAGTCTCGACGAGCTGCCGCAGTTTTTCAACGTGCTACGCGGCGATATGTCGGTCGTCGGACCGCGCCCGCACGCCCTCGAGCATGACGATCTGTATCAGAAGGTGGTGGCCGGCTACATCCAGCGCTACCGGATCAAACCGGGCATCACCGGTTGGGCGCAGATCAACGGCTTCCGCGGTGAGACCGACCGGATCGAAAAAATGGAGCGGCGTGTTGAGCATGACCTGTACTACCTCGGTAACTGGTCCTTCGGATTGGACATGCGCATCATCGCAGCAACAATCGTCAAGGGCCTGGTGAATAACAATGCTTATTGACGCGGTGAGGGAGACAAACATGTGTCAAATAAAAGCGGCAACGTATAGGGTTGGCGTCGCGCACTCAACGGCGCATCGTATGCGGGTGCTCGGCATGATGGTGACGGTGGCGATGCTGTCGGCCTGTTCGATCGCGCCGGGCATGCGCATGATCCAGCCGCCTACGCTACCCGTCAGTAATACTGACGATGGCAAGGCCACCGGTGAGGAGCAGATCCCGATCACCGACATCACGCTGGCATCGGTGCAGCAGCAACGCACGATGCAGGCACAGCCGGGCGCAAGCGGCGCCGCGCCCCTGTATGGCCAGCCCGGTCCGTACAAGATCGGCCCAGGAGACGTGTTGCAGATTACGGTCTGGGATCACCCGGAACTGGCTGCCGCGGTGGGTCAGCCGAATGCGCCGAACCGGCCGTCGGATGCGGCCGCGGGCTTCATCGTCGACCACGAGGGCAACCTGCAGTTTCCGTATGTCGGATCGCTGCACGTGGCGGGCGACAGCGCCGAACAGGTGCAGCGCAAGGTGGTCGCCGATCTCAGCAAGGTGATGGTCAAGCCGCAAGTGACCGTGCGCGTCGCGTCGTTCCGCGCCGAGCAGATTTACATCGACGGCGAAGTGCGCTCGCCGGGCGCGCAGTCCATCAACGACATTCCGATGACCCTCACCGAAGCGATCAACCGCGCCGGCGGCTTCAGCCCGAATGCCGATCAGAGCCACGTCGTGATCGTGCGCGACGACAAGACGTACGAGATCAATGTCGCGCAGATGCTCAAGAACGGCGAGAACCCGTCGCGGGTGATCCTGCAGAACGGCGACCTGCTGCGCATTGAGGGCCGCGACGAATACGCCGTCTATGTGATGGGCGAAGTGGGCAAGCCGGCCACGGTGACGCCGATGAAGGACGGCAAGCTGACGCTGGGCGAGGCGATCTCGCAGGCCGGCAGCGTGAATCCGGGCACGTCCGATCCGAAGGAGCTCTATGTGATTCGCGGCGAGCCGAACGGCAAGCCGCAGATCTATCACCTCGATGCGCGCTCCCCGGTGGCCATGCTGCTCGCGAACCAGTTCGACCTGAAGCCGAAGGACGTGGTGTACGTCGACGCCAGTGGCCTCGTGCGCTTTAGCCGGGTGCTGGATCTGCTGTTGCCGCTGGTCAATGCAGGCGTGACGGGAGCGGTCGTGGCGAAGTGAGTGTGAGCGGGGCAAGCAGTGCGGGCGGTGCCGGCAGGACAGGCGCTTGACAGATCGGGACCCGGCGCGGCGCGCCGACCCAACCCAACGCAATCGTTGTGCAGGACTCGAGACACCATGGCTACCAATTTCGAAAATCGTTACGTCGATATCCAGAGTGCGGACGAACTGCATCTGTCGGATTACCTGTCCGTCGTGGCGCAGCATTGGCGCATGATTCTCACGGTCACGGTGGTGGCGCTGCTGATCGGCGCCACGGTGGCGTTCGTGCAGACGCCGGTGTACAAGGCCGACGCGATGATCCAGGTGGAAGACACCGCCGGGGCCGAGGGCAATGCCAACGGCAACAAGGATCCGTTGACAACCATGGCATCGATCTTCGACACGAAGGCGGTGACCTCGGCGCAGATCGAACTGATCCGTTCGCGCCTCGTGATCGACGAGACAGTGCGCAAGCTGCATCTGGACATCGCGGCGGCGCCGCGCATGCTGCCGGTGATCGGTCCGCTGCTGGCCCGTTTGCGCGGCGCCGATGGTCTTGCCGCGCCGCTGTTCGACATGCCTCAGTATGGATGGGGCGGCGAGCAGATCGCCGTGACGCTGTTCGATACGCCCAAGGAGATGTATGGCAAGCCGTTTGTCCTGACCGTGCAGCCGGACGACTCCTATGTCGTGACCGATGAGGCCGGCGCCGAAGTGTTGCGGGCGCGCGTGGGGCAGATGGCGGTGGGCGTCACGACTCACGGGCCGGTGCGTCTGCAGGTCGATCAGCTAACGGCGCGCCCCGGCACGCAGTTCGATCTGAAGCGCGCGTCGACGTTGGATACGGTCAACAAGCTGCAGAAAGCGCTCAATGTGGTGGAGACCAGTGTGCAGTCGGGCATCATCGCGGTGACCCTCGAGGGCGCCAATAGCGAGTTGACGGCGGCCATCGTCAATAGCATTGCACGGCAGTACGTCCAGCAGGACATCGACCGCAAGTCCGCCGAGGCCGAGCATACGCTCGCGTTTCTCGACCAGCAGTTGCCGCAGTTGCGCTCGGAGCTCGATCAGGCTGAACAGCGCTACAACACCTTCCGTAACCGCCAGGGCACGGTCGACCTGAGCGAGGAAAGCCGCCTGCTGCTGCAGCAGATCGTCGAGAACAAGACCAAGCTGGTGGACCTGCAGCAACAACGCGCCGAAATGGCGACGCGGTTTACCGCGGCCCATCCGGCGGTCGCGGCACTCGATGCGCAGATCGCCGCGCTGCAAAGCGTGCAGGGTCAACTGACGCATAACGTGTCGACCCTGCCCGATACCGAGCAGACCGCGCTGCGTCTGTTGCGCGACGTGCGCGTCGATACCGAGCTGTATACGAACCTGCTCAACAGCGCGCAGCAGTTGCGCATCATCAAGGCGGGGCAGGTGGGCAGCGTGCGCGTGGTCGATTATGCGGAACCCGCCGACGACCATGTGCGTCCGCAACGAGCCCTGATCATCGGCATCGCTGGCGGACTCGGTCTGGTGCTGGGAATCTGCGCCGCGTTCACGCGCCGCACGCTCTACGGCGGCGTGCAGAAAACGACGGAGATCGAAGCGTTGCTCGGCGTGCCGGTCTGCGCGGTGGTGCCGCGCAGCAGCCTGCAACTGCGCGTGCAACGCAATGTGGGTTTGCGGCGGGCCGGCGTGCATGTGCTCGCGGCTCAGGCGCCGGACGACGTCGCGGTCGAAGGGGTGCGCAGCCTGCGCACCACGCTGCAGTACGCGCTCACCTCGGCCCGCAACAACGTGGTGATGCTGACGGGGTCGCGGCCCGATGCGGGCAAGTCGTTCATGTCGGTGAATCTGTCGGCGCTGGTGGCGTCGGCGCATAAGCGCGTGCTGCTGATCGACGGCGACATGCGGCGCGGCGACATCCACAAGCATTTCGGACTGCCGCATACCCCGGGTCTTGCCGATGTGCTGAACGGCGCGGAGATCCAGGAGTGCGTGCTGCGCGACGTCTTGCCGGGACTCGACGTGCTCACCAAGGGCGGCTTGCCCGGCAATCCGTCGGAACTGCTGATGAGCGAGCGCTTTCGCACCTTGCTCGAACACTTCGCCAAAGTCTATGACCTCGTGATCGTCGATACGCCGCCGGTGCTGGCGGTGACCGATGCCGCGCTGATCGGCAAGCATGCGGGCACCACGCTGATGGTGGTGCGGCATGGACGGCACCCGGCCATGGAAATCTCCGAGGCGCTCAAGCGCCTGCTCAATGCAGGGGTGGCGCTGCACGGCGTGCTGCTGACCGACGTGCCGCCGCCGAAGCTCAACCTGGGCGGCTACACCGGCTACTACGGATACGAGAGCCGCGCGGACTGACGCCGCCCGCGCGGCTCGCGCTGCATGAACCGAGGTTCGCTTTTTCCCGCTTTTTCAAGTGCGTCCGGTGGACCGTCGGACGCACGGCACTGCAGTCAAACGCTTGACGAGGGGAACACAATGAATCGGAAGGTTGCTTTGATCACCGGCATAACAGGGCAGGACGGCTCATACCTGGCGGACTTGCTGCTGTCCAAGGGCTACGACGTGCACGGCATCAAACGGCGCACCTCGCTGTTCAACACCGATCGGATCGATCATCTGTGTTGCGATCCGCACGTGGCCGACCGGCATTTCTTCCTGCATCACGGGGATCTGACCGATTCCTCCAGTATCGTGCGCATCATCCAGCGCGTGCAGCCCGACGAGATCTACAACCTCGCCGCGCAGAGCCACGTGGCCGTGTCGTTCGAGGAGCCCGAATACACCGCGAATGCGGACGGCCTCGGCACGCTGCGGATTCTCGAGGCGATGCGTATTCTCGGACTCGAGAAGAAAACCCGCTTCTATCAGGCCTCGACCTCCGAGCTCTACGGACTCGTGCAGGAAGTGCCGCAGAAGGAAACCACGCCGTTCTATCCGCGCAGCCCGTATGCGGTGGCAAAGCTGTACGCGTACTGGATCACCGTCAATTATCGCGAAGCGTACGGCATGTATGCGTGCAACGGGATTCTCTTCAACCACGAATCGCCGGTGCGCGGCGAGACCTTCGTGACGCGCAAGATCACGCGCGCCATTGCCCGCATTGCGGTAGGGCTGCAGGACGACATGTACCTCGGCAATCTGTCCGCGCTGCGCGACTGGGGTCACGCGCGCGATTACGTCGAGATGCAATGGATGATGCTGCAACAGGACACGCCGGAAGATTTCGTGATCGCCACCGGGCAGCAGTACAGCGTGCGCGAGTTCATCCAGGCAGCCGCGGGCGAACTGGGCGTGACGGTGCGCTTCGAGGGCGAAGGCGTCGACGAGGTGGGGGTGGTCGACAAGGTGGAAGGCAAGGAGACGCGCCTGTCGCCGGGCGACGTGATCGTGCGGGTCGATCCGCGCTACTTCCGGCCGACCGAAGTGCAAACGCTGCTGGGCGATCCGTCCAAGGCGCATGCACGACTGGGCTGGCGACCGTCGACGTCGTTCCAGACGCTCGTCAAGGAAATGGTGCGCTCGGACTTCCAGATTGCGCGCCGCGACGCGCTCGTCACGCTGGCCGGCTTCAAGGCCCTTGAACATCACGAGTAACGGCTATGGACAAGAGCGCGCGCATTTTCGTGGCAGGCCATCGCGGCATGGTCGGCTCGGCCCTCGTACGCCGTCTGCGAACCGACGGCTACAGCGCAATCCTGACGAGGACCCACGCCGAGCTCGACCTGCTCGATCAGGCGGCGGTGCGCCGTTTCTTCGCCGCCGAAGCGGTGGACGTGGTGTTGCTGGCGGCCGCGCGAGTGGGCGGCATTCTCGCCAATTCGACGCAGCCGGCCGACTTCATCTATCAGAACCTGGCGATCGAAACCAATGTGATCCATGCCGCGTATCAGGCGGGCGTGACGCAACTGGTGTTCTTCGGCTCGTCGTGCATTTACCCCAAGGCGTGTGCGCAGCCTATCGAAGAAGCGTATCTGCTGAGTTCGGCGCTCGAGTCCACCAACGAGCCGTACGCGATTGCCAAGATCGCCGGCCTGAAGCTGTGCGAGGCCTATAACCGCCAGTACGGCACGAAGTACATCGCCTTGATGCCGACCAACCTCTATGGCCCGAACGACAACTACGACCTGCACAACAGCCATGTGCTACCGGCCCTGATCCGCAAGGCCCATGAGGCCAAGCTGCGCGGCGACGCGACGCTGACGGTGTGGGGCACCGGCACGCCGCGGCGCGAGTTCCTGCATGTCGACGACCTCGCCGCGGCCACCGCGTTCGTGCTGGAGCAAGGCGTTCCCGATGGTCTCCTGAACGTCGGCGTGGGCGAAGACCTGTCGATTCGCGAGCTGGCGCAGCGAGTGGCGCAAGCGGTGGGCTTTCACGGCGAGATCGTGTTCGACACCTCGAAGCCGGACGGCACGCCGCGCAAGCTGCTCGACGTCTCGCGCCTCGCACGCCTCGGCTGGCGGGCCCGCATCGGTCTGATGGAAGGGATCGAAGCCACCTATCTGGACTTTGTCGAACGCTTCGGCGCAAGCATGCTCTCCGAAGGGACGGTCTGATATGGTGGCGAATTCCGTGACGATTTTCCATAACGTAGTCTGGTCGCGTCACAAGGGCGTGGTGTTTTCGGCCCTGTACTCGATCTCGGCGGCGAGCTCGATCAAATATTCTATCGTACAGATTTCGGATACCGAAACGTTTCGTATCGGTTTCTCCGATGTGGATTATTCCTACCACCGCTATCCGATGCGCAAGCTGTTCGACGGCTGCTACGAGGATGTGCCGCACTGGCGCATGATGTGGCGCCTCACGCTCGAAGTCCTGAAGACCCGCGCTGACCTCGTCGTGCTGCCCGGCTATCACCGGCCGGAGTATTGGGCCATGCTGCTCGCCTGCATCGTCACAGGCAAGCGGCGCGCCGTGTTCTGCGATTCGACCGGGCGCGATCGTCCGCGCCGCATGCTGACCTCGGTTCCGAAGCGGGTGTTTTTCTCGCTGTGCGACGGCTATTTCGGCTTCGGCGAGCGCAGCCGCGAGTACCTGATGTCGCTCGGCGCCAAGCGCGAACGCATCTTCGTACCTTGCCAGGCGGCGGCGCTGCCGTGGTCGTTCGTGCCCGAGCGTGCGGTCGCCGACCGCGTCGCCGCGCGGGCTGGCGAGCGTCCGGTGTTTCTGTTCGTCGGCCGCCTGTCGCAGGAAAAGGGCATCGACGCGTTGCTCGAAGCGTTCGCGGACGTGAAGCAACAGATACCGGCGGCGAAACTGCGCATCGTCGGCACCGGGCCGCTCGCCGATCCGTTGCAACAGAAGGTGACCGAAGCCCGCTTGAGGGATGGGGTGTGCTTCCTCGGCAGCCTGCAGGACGAAGCCCTCTCGCGCGAGTATTTCGCCGCCGCCTGCCTCGTGTTGCCGAGCCTCAGCGAACCGTGGGGGCTGGTCGTGAACGAGGCGCTGAACCACGGTTGCCCCGCGGTCGTCAGCGACAACTGCGGTTGCGTGCCGGAACTCGTGATCGACGGCGTCACCGGTTATGCGTTCAGGTCGGGCGACGTTGCGTCGCTGCGCCGTTCCATGCTGAGGGCGCTCGAAGCCTTCGCCGATGCAGGCGAGACCGCGACGCAATGCATGAAGGTCATCCAGCGCTTCGATCCGCCGAGCGCGGCCGCCAACATTGCACGGGGCTGCGCCACCATGCTGACCCGCTAGACAGGCAGGTGTCGTACCGCAGTTGAGCGTTTGCGCCGCTGCAACGCGCCGTTGGGCGCGTGGCGGGGTGGACGCCGAAGGGGGATCTTGTATGAGGCTTCTGATCGTAGGGCTTAACTATGCCCCCGAGCTGACGGGAACCGGCAAATATACCGCCGAGATGGCGGAGGCGCTGGTCGCCCAGGGGCATGAGGTGCGCGTGATTTGCGGCCAACCCTATTATCCGCAGTGGCAGGTCGCGGACGGCTATCGCGCGTGGCGCTATCGCTCCGAACAGAGGCTCGGCGTGCGGGTGCTGCGTGTGCCGTTATGGGTGCCGCGCGTTCCCACGGGCGTGAAGCGCCTGCTGCACCTGGCGAGCTTTGCGCTCGCCGCCTTGCCGGTTCTGGCCGCGCAACTGCGGTGGCGTCCGCACGTGGTGATGAGCATTGCGCCGAGCCTGATGAGTGCGCCGGGTGCGTTGTTGCTGGCGCGCGCGAGCGGCGCCAAAACATGGCTGCATATTCAGGACTACGAGGTTGACGCCGCGTTCGAACTGGGCGTGATTCATGGTACGCGAGCACGACGCTTCGCACTCGCGATCGAACGCACGCTGCTGGCCCGTTTCGACGTCGTCTCGAGTCTCTCCGAAAAGATGGTGGAGCGGGCCGTCCTGAAGGGCGTGGATCCGCTCAAGACGTGCGGTCTTATCAACTGGGTCGATACGCGCGTGATCGCGCCGCTGCCGCATGTGAGTTCGTACCGGCAATTGCTTGGGCTCGATCTGCCGGTTCGGCAAACCGTCGTGCTGTATGCGGGGAATATGGGCGCGAAGCAGGGCCTCGACATTCTCGCCGAGGCGGCGCAGGCGCTCGCGCGGCGCCACGATATCCATTTTGTGTTTTGCGGCAACGGGCCTGCGCAGGCGCAACTCGAACAGCGTTGTGCGGGTGCGCCCAACTGTCACTTCATGCCGCTGCAACCGGCGCAGCGCCTGAACGAACTGCTGAACCTCGCCGACATTCACGTGCTGCCGCAGCGCGGCGGCGCTGCGGATCTGGTGATGCCGTCCAAGCTCGGCGGCATGCTTGCGAGCGGCCGCGCGATCGTGGCGATGGCCTGCCCCGGCACGGAACTGTTCGACGTGGTCGCGCCGCGCGGCGTGGTGGTGCCGCCGGAGGACGTGACGGCGCTGGTTGCCGCGATCGAGGCGCTGGCCGCCGATCCCGCACGACGGATCGCACTCGGTCTCGCGGCACGCGACTATGCCGAGCGCACCTTGTCGAGCGCGCGGGTGTTGGGCGGCTTGAATGCGCGGCTGCGCGCGCTCGCCGGGCAGGACGACGTGACGGTGGGCAGCGTGGATCTGTCTAACTCCACCGCCGTGGATGGCGTGCCGGGCGGCATCGCCGGCAGCCTCACAGCGGGCCTGGCGAGCGGTTTGACAGGCGCGGTATCGGGCGGCGTATCGGCCAATGCGTCAGGCGATGCTGCGGAAGAGCAAGTGGGTGCGGGACGGCTTGAGCCAACCCAGGTCGAGTGAATCGAGCGGGCCTTGTATAGCCCGCGTCAGCAGAGCGTGCGATCTAGTAGGGCAGCTTGTAGACCGGGCGTGTCTCGGCGCCAAGGCCATAAGGTTGCGGCCCGGCGCCGCCCAGCGCGTAGGGATCGCCGGGCGCGGCCTTCGCCTTGCGCGCAGCCGGCGCGGCAATCCCGCCGCCGGCCTGCGGCATGCCGGGCGCCGCGAGCATGTGCTCTTCCGGCGTGGCGGCCTGGCCTCCCGGCATGCCGGGCGTCGTGCCCGGTTGCACGACGCCGGCCGTCTGCGACTGGTAGATATCGTCATACGCTTGCGGGCCGCCCCTCAGTTGCGCTTCGTTCGCATCGTAGGGCGTCACGGCGGCGGCGCCATCGGCGCGTGCGGCCTGGGTCGGAAAAAGCGCGCACGTCAGTGCAAAGGATGCGGTGAGTGCAGTGCGTCGAACGATGTCGATCATGTCGGTTCCTTCGCTCGTTGCCATGCCTGTTATGGGGCGCGATATCGCTATGGTAGTGGCTATCGCGACACGCTTTGAACGCGATGCTAGTGCAAAGACGACAAAGCCCGTGCAGATGGAGCCAATCGCCTGGAGCGGAAATCCAACTCGCAGCGGCATGTGCAAAATTTCCTACTTATCACCGTTCCTTACGCGACGCGGCGGTCTGCCCGCGCGACGCACCGGTGACCAACGTGCCCTCCGTATGCGGGTGAGCGACGGCATTCCACTGAAGCGGGGTATGCGGATGAAGCGTGACGAGCTCGACGGCCCGCTGGAGTGGGACCCGGACAGCGTTGGGACGCCGTTGGCCCCGCCACGCGTGATCGACCTGAGCCTTGCCGGCAAGGGTAATTACGTGCGCCGCAAGAGCCGGCTGGTGGAGGCGGTCTGGTTCGTGGTCGAGGCGTGCGTGATCAACAACCGGCTGGTGCCGTTTTCCGCGCTGCGGGTCGCGCTATTGCGCGCGTTCGGCGCGCAGATCGGCAGCGGTTGCCGTTTCGTGCATCCGCTACGTGTGAAGGCGCCCTGGAATCTCGAGGTGGGCGCGAATTGCTGGTTCGGCGTGGACTCGTGGATCTATAACCAGGCGCCGATCCGGATCGGCAGCAACGTGTGCATCTCGCAAGGGGTCTTTCTCACCTCGGGGTCGCATGACGCGGCCGGCAATATGGATTTGCAGGTCGCGCCCATCGTGATCGAGGACGGCGTGTGGATCAGTTCGAAGTGCGTGGTTCAGAAGGGCGTGACGATCGGACGTTCCGCGGTCGTGACGCCGCTTTCGGTGGTGCACCGTTCACTGCCGGCGGCGGGCATCTATGGCGGTAATCCTTGCCGTTTCATTCGCCAGCGATTCAGTTCCTGAGGAACGGCAGCACGGCCTGGCGGGCCGCGCTGCGTTCTTGTCGTGCCGCATCTTGTAGCGTGACCGATGATAGATGAGCGTCGGTGAATGAGCAGTAGTACTAAAACGGGGAGGTTACGGGATGTTTATCGATACCCGTAGTGTCGAGGAAGGAACGTGCGTAGGGACCACGGTCTGCATCATCGGTGCGGGCGCCGCGGGGATTACGCTGGCGCTCGAAATGGAACGGCTCGGCATCGATACCTGCGTGCTCGAAAGCGGCGGCTTCAAGCCCGATGAACAGACACGCGATCTGTACCGCGGCGAAAACGCCGGGCTGCCCTATCAGTTCGCCGACGGCAGCCGCAGCCGCTATCTGGGCGGCAGCAGCAATTGCTGGGGCGGCTGGTGCCGCCCGCTCGACCCGCTGGATTTCGAAAAGCGCGACTGGGTCGCGCATAGCGGCTGGCCGTTCGGTCTCGACGAACTCATGCCGTTCTATGCGCGCACGCACGCCGTGCTCAAACTCGGCCCGAACAATTTCGACCCGCAGTTCTGGGAAACGGCGATCGGCCGGCCCGACGTGCGCCGTTTGCCGCTCGTAACCGGCAACGTCCGCGATACGGTGTCGCAATTCAGCCCGCCGGCGCGCTTCGGCAGGCTGTACCGCAAGGAACTGGAGAGCTCGCGGCGCATCAGCGTGTACCTGTATGCCAATGTGCTCAATATCGACACCGATAGCGCGGCGCGTACCGTAACGAAGGTCGACGTCGCGACGCTAAGCGGACGTCACATCAGCGTGCGCGCGAAACTGTTCGTGTTGGCAACCGGCGGCATCGAGAACGCGCGCCTGCTGCTCGCCTCGAACCGGATCCGCCCGGCCGGCCTCGGCAACGGTCATGACCTCGTCGGCCGCTTCTACATGGATCATCCGCGGCTGATGTCGGCGGAGATCCAGTTTAGCCGCGCGTGGTCGCGCAACAAGCTCTACGACATCAAGTACCACTACCAGAATGCTGCCGTATCGGCGCACGGCACCCGCATTGCCTCGCAGTTCGCGCTGACCGCGGAGCTGCTGCAGCGCGAGCGCTTGCTGAACGCGCGCGTGTGGTTCTTCTCGAGGTTCGCCGGCGAAGGCAGCAAGGCGGCCGAAGCGCTGATCCGCTGCAAGCAGGGGTTGTTGCACAAGGACCAGCCAGGCTGGAAGCTGGGGCGCGATCTCGTCACCATGGCCTCGCACCCAACCGATACGGCGGGCTTTGCGCTGACGCGCATCCTGCATCCGCGCGCATTGATCAGGAGTGTCAAGTTGCAGGCCATCGTCGAAGCGGAGCCGAATCCCGATAGCCGTGTGACGCTTTCGGAGCAGAAGGACCAGTTGGGCATGAACCGGGTGCGCGTCGCCTGGCAACTGACCTCGAACGTGCAGCGGACGTTCGACCGCACCTTCGCGCTGATCGCGGAAGAGTTGCAGCGCAGCGGCGTGGCCGCAGTGAAGCTCGATGCGCCGATCGAGGGGCAGCTCTGGCCCGTCGGCCTGGAGGGCACCTGGCATCATATGGGCACCACACGCATGCACGATTCGCCGGGCGAAGGGGTGGTGGACCGAAATTGCAAGGTGCATGGCATGACCAATCTGTTCATTGCCGGCAGCTCGGTGTTTCCGACGGTGGGCGCCAATTTTCCGACCATTACCATCGTCGCGTTGACGCTGCGCCTGGCAGGCCACATCGCCGTCGAACTGAGTACGCCGCAAGCGATGCTCGTGAGCCAGCCCGGCCTCGACGATCCCCCCAGCGAGGTGGCCGCGCCTGCTCCGAGCGAACTGGCGTGGGCCGCCTCGATCGCGCCTGCGCCGGGGAATGGTCTGCTATCACTCGGCAAGCAATGACGGCAATGAAAATTCTTCATTTACTTGCTTCGCTCGATCCGCGCGCCGGCGGCCCCGCGGAAGGCGTGCGGCAGGGCGGCGCGATGTTGCGGGCCATGGGGCATCAGGTCGAGGTGCTGACGTTGGACGGCGCCGACGCGCCGTTCCTGCAGGACTTTCCATTGCCGTTGCATGTGTTGGGGCCGACGCGCAGCACGTACGCCTATTCTGCGCAACTCGTGCCCTGGCTGCGGCAGCACGCGCCGGAGTTCGACGCGGTGATCGTCAACGGACTCTGGCAGTACCACAGCTTCGGCACCTGGCGCGCGCTGCGCAATCTCGAGGTGCCGTACTACGTGTACGTGCACGGCATGCTCGACCCGTGGTTCAAACGGACCTATGCGTTGAAGCATCTGAAGAAATGGCTGTACTGGCCGTGGGCGGACTATCGCGTGCTGCGCGATGCCCGCGCCGTGCTGTACACCACCGAGGACGAACGTCTCGCGGCGCATGAGTCGTTCTGGCTCTACCGCGCGACCGAAGCCGTCTCGACATATGGCACGAGTGCGCCGCCGCGCAACGACGACGAACTGCGTGAAGCATTTCTGTCGGCGTACCCGCACTTGCGCGGCAAGCGCGTGATCCTGTTTCTCGGCCGGGTCCACGAAAAGAAGGGCTGCGATCTGCTGATCCGGGCCTTTGCGAAGGTGGCGGCGCTCGACGCCGAGGTTCATCTCGTCATGGCCGGCCCCGATAGCAACGGTTGGCTTGCGGCCTTGCGCGAGCAAACGGAACAACTGGGTCTGGCCGCGCGCGTCACCTGGACCGGCATGCTGCAGGGACCGCTCAAGTGGGGCGCCTTCTATGCGAGCGAGGCTTTCGCGCTGCCGTCGCATCAGGAGAATTTCGGCGTTGCGGTGGCCGAGGCGCTGGCGTGCGGCGTGCCCGCGCTGATCTCGGACAAGGTGAACATCTGGCGCGAGATCGCCGCCGACGGCGCCGGCTTCGTGGCGCCGGATACGGTCGAAGGCACCGAGCAGAATTTGCGGCGCTGGCTTGCGCTCGATGCCGGCGCGCGGGCCCACATGGGCGCGCGGGCGCGGGCGCTGTTCAAGGCGCGCTTCACCGTCGAAGCCATGGCGCGCGATCTGTTGAACGTGCTGGAAGGCGAAGCCTTCGCGCTGCCAGCAGGGCTCGACACTTCCGCTGCGCGCCGGGCGTAACGATGAGCAACGGGACACGAGGCACCGCATGAACCACACGTTCCATCGGCCGGGGCTGCAGGCATGAGATCGACCTCACGCGAGCCGCGCAGCGCCTTACCCGCGCTCACCAGCATCCGCTTTTTCGCGGCGTTGTGGGTGGTGGTGTCGCATCTGGCGGTGATGGGCTACGTGAATTTCTCGGCGCCGGTGCGCTGGGTGGCGGGCGACAGCCGCCCGGCGGTGACGTTCTTCTTCGTGCTGTCGGGCTTCATCCTCGCGCACAACTACGGCGACGGCCTCGATGGCGAGGGGATGCGGCGCTTTTACGTGGCGCGCTTCGCGCGGATCTATCCGATGCTGGTGTTCTCGCTGTTGCTGGCGGCACCGGTGACCGCCATCCTGCTGATCTCGGACGACCACGCGCACCTGTTCGAATGGTACGGGCTGCCTGGCAATCCTGCTCTGCCGCTGATTGCCAGCCTGCTGGCGCAACTGCTGTGCCTGACCGCCTGGCTGCCGTTTGCCGCGCTCAATCAGCCCTGGGATGGGCCGACCTGGAGCATTTCGTGCGAGGCCTTTTTCTACCTGGCGTTTCCGCTGCTGGTGGCCTTCGTCAAACGGATCACGCCGGCTCAACGCGGCCTGCTGCTGCTTGCCGGGTTCTGCGCCCAAGGGTTGTGGATCGCCGCGCTGCCGCATTTGCTGCCGCCTTCGCGCAGCGGCTTTCTGACCTCGCAGTTTCCGCCTACTCATCTGTTCGAGTTCGTGCTGGGTATTGCCGCGCAGTGCTATTGCCGCGAGTTGCAGCGTGGTGGGCGGCGGTACGATCGCGAGGCGCTGCGGGCGTCGCTGCTGGCGGTGTTGGGGATCGGCGTGCTGTCGGTGTGGCGTCCGCTTGCGCCGGCCTACTATCTGCTGTCGCCGTGTTTTGCGCTGCTGGTGGGCGGTATTGCCATGCAGAAACGGCCCGCCTGGGGGCTGCTGGGCCTGCGGCCGATGGTCGTGCTGGGCGAGGCGAGTTTCTCGCTTTACCTCATCCACGTCCCGCTGATTCATCTGGCCGAACTCGCCGGCATCGGCCCGCGCGGCGCGCTTGCACTGCTGGCCGGCATGGTGGGCTTGAGCGTGATTCTCTTCTTCGCCATCGAGCGGCCCATGCGGACGGCGATCCTGCGGCGTTACGGGCAACGCGCGAGCGCCGCGCCCAGTCCTGCTATTACCGCATGATTACGGCGTTTGCGGCCTGCTGACGGACCGCTTTGCGGGCCGGGCCCACGGCCATGCAGCCATGCAGCCCCACACCCACACACCCGCACGCACTACGGCAGCGCACGCCGCTGGCAGATCATGAAGTACTGCGAACTCATCCACCATGGCAACCAGTCAAGCGGGCTGCGAAACACCTGCTCGACCATGAACTGTGTGCTGACGAGCGAGCGCAACTCCCGGAAATCGAAGCCCTTGTGCGTGATGCGGGGATTCTCGGGCCGCGAGATCCTGAGCCCTGCAACGGAGCGCAGTACTTCACCCGCCGAATAGCCGACGCGGATATCCCGGCCGCGGATCGCCCAGTTCACGAGCTTCGGAATGACCGAGGCGCCGTACATGATCGGCACGGAGATGATCAGCACGCCGTCTTCGTGGAGGATCTGCGCGGCGTTATTCAGCAGCGTGTCGAGTTCGTTCGGGTAGAGGTGCTCGCAGACTTCCAGCACCGTCAGGATGTCGACGGAGCCCGGCTCCAGGTCCTCGAGGCGTACCTCGTAGCGGATCTCGGGATAGGCCGGCTGCATATACGGATCGAGGCCGATCAGGCGCAGGTCGGGGCGAATCTGCCCCAACGTATGCAGGAAGAGTCCGGGACCCGAGCCGAAATCGACCACGGTCGCATCGGGAGCGCAAAAGCGTTCAACCAGTTTCAAGGCGAGGGCGATGCGGGCCCGGTGTGCGTAGCGTGCCAGCGGGTTGGCCGATTCGACGGTCTGGCTGGCATAAGAGATATTTCTCATCATGATCTCCCGATTGTTCTCTGTTCTGGTTTGGTTTGGTAATTGGGGCTGCGGCGGACGTTTTAGGTGCTTAGTACTCCGTCGCTGACTGCGCCCGGTGGCTCGCGGCTGCCGGTGGAGGGGAGACGGGAAGAGAAGCGGGAAGAGGGCGTGCGGCTTGCCGGCGCCCGATCAGTCGCCGCCGTGCCCAGCGCGAAGCGGGCTGCTCGATTTCGCGCGCCGTGACGAGCGCGGCCGCATGCGCGAGCAGCAGGACGACGACCGCACCGAGCGCAAACGTGGCGACCGGGTAGTGTCGCGCGACATCCGACAACGGCGTCTTCAACGCCATGCGCACGGCAAAGATCGCCAGAAAGTGCCAGATGTAGATGCCATAGCTGTTCTGGCCGATACGCAGCACGACCGGCGCCAGCAGCATGCGGGCCGGCACGCCGCACAGGGCGACCAGCAGCGCGGCGGACGCGAACGCCACAAGCACCGGCACGGCGGCAAACGCCTCCATGCCGATGGCGGCGACCAGCAGCGCACCGAAGCCGGCGAGGGCGGCTGCCGCCGCGACGGTTGTCAGGCGCGACGCCCGTTGAGCCCCCGACAGCAGCGGCTTGTAAAGATGCCAGAGCCAGAAGCCGACGATGAAGCACGGCAACTGGGTGGGCGGCCAGTAGTAGAGAAAGGTATTGTTCGGCACTGTGCAGCCCGCGTGGCCGAGGCACGCTCCGGCGTAGAGGAAGACGCTACAGAGGAGCGCCGTGCCGACGGTGATGACCCACAATCCTGAGCGTGTTTTCGCGGCGAAGAACAGCAGCGGCGCGAGCGCATAGAAGAACATTTCGATGCCGATCGACCAGCCGCCCGGCACGACGCTGTTGACGGCGGACGGCACCCACGCATGGATGAACAGCAGGTTCGCCACGACATCCGTCAGGTGATGAGGGGCGAGCACCTGGGCATGAGCGAAGCGTGTCCCCAGCAGGTCGAGGATGCCGTACACGGCGACGCCGATGTAGTAGAGCGGCGCAATGCGAAAGAAACGCTTGATGTAAAACATGCGCACGGCTTCGCGCGTGCTGGCCGTCTGCTGCCCGGCATCTTCGAGCGTCTTGCAGATCGTGATCGCGCTGATGACGAAGAACAGTTGCACGCCGTATTGGCCGTACTCCGTTACGTGTTGCAGCGTGGCAGGCAGGTTCGGCAGGAACAACGCCAGATGTATTGCGATGACGCCGGTAATGGCCAAAGCGCGACCCACGTCGAGGATCGCAAATCGCTGACTGGCGCTCATCGACTCCCTCCAGAGAACTGCTTTTTTGGGGCACTCCGCGCTGGGACGCCAGCATCTGGCGCGAAGCAGCTTGCCGCCCCTGACGCCTGCTGTCGGTCCACCCGGAACCCTTGGCTCCACAGTACCCGCGCCCTTTATTGCTTTTCCGCCATAGCGGCACGTTTTTCCGACAGATTGCTTGCAGAAGGCTCAGTTTCTTACCGACGAACACTAGGCTGTACACGCCGCGTACGAACCCCATTGAAATGCAGCCGGTACTATCGGTCCATACGAACAGGGGGCGCTGTGAAAACCAACTACGCCGAATTGCATTCGCTCCGCGGCATCGCCGCGCTGATCGTTGTCAGCACCCATTTCCTGATCATCCTGCCGCAGTTCTATAGCGGCGTCACTTTGCACAGCGGCTGGCTTTCGGTACTCCTGAAATACACGCCGTTCCACTTCCTGCTCGGCGGCCACGGCTCCGTGGTCCTGTTCTTCGCGTTGAGCGGATTTGTCCTCGCGCAGGCGTTTCTGGGCGGTAAGAAGGTGTCCTACGGGACCTATCTGATCCGGCGCGTCCTGCGCATCATGCCGGCCTACTGGATTGCGATCCTCGCGGCATGCGCGCTCGCGAGCATCGTGCCGGGCTATAGCGACGCCAGACTGAGCGACTGGTATCGCGGTGTCGCGAATCAGCCGCTGCCCACGCTCGACGTCGTGCTGGGCCACCTGTTATTGATCGGACAGTTCGACACCGAACGGGTCAATCCGGTGGTCTGGTCGCTGGTGCACGAGATGCGCATCTCCATCATCTTCCCGTTTCTGGCGATGTTCGCGGCGCGCCGTCCACCGAAATTCGTGCTGCTCGTGACGGCGCTGGCCGTGCCGCTGTCGATCGCGCTGCAGTTCCTGTCGGCGAGCTTCGGGGCGACGCTCGAATACGTCCCGGTGTTCATGTTCGGCATTCTGCTGGCGATGCATCTGCCGGCCTGTTCCGCATGGTTTCTCGCGAAGTCCGGCCTGTTCAGGATCGGCTCCGCGGTGGCCGCCTTCCTGCTCATATACTACGTGCGCACCAACGAAGCGACGCCGATGTGGATCAGCAGCATCCTCGAGTACTTCCAGGGGGCTGCCGCCACGCTGCTGATGCTGGTCGCGATCAGCTCGGCGCGCACCGGCCGCGTGCTCAAACACAGTGTGGCGCGCTTCTTCGGCGATATCTCGTACAGCCTGTATCTGTGGCACGTGCCTGTCCTGATCGCCACCATCAAGCTGCTGGGAGCGTCGTCGTTGCCGCTCGCCGTCGTGATGCTGATTGGCCTGAGCCTCGCGGTGCTGGTGTCGCTGCTGAGCTTCCGTCTGATCGAACGGCCCTTCATGGCGCTCGGCAAGGCGCTCACTTCAAAGCGCAGCAAGCTCGTTGTGTCGTCTACCTGATGGCGGGCACTTCGTCACGCATGCGTCAGGCACGGCGTTTGGGGCTACTTATTTTTGCGTGGGATGGTTAGCCGGAACCAGTCATGCACTCCGCAAGCTAGGAGATCGCAAGCTGCAGCGTTTTCTTGAACTGGCTGAGCGTGTTTTGCGCCAGCATATGACCGGCGGGCGCGCCCGGCAACGCGTGCACGGTGGCGCCCTGGGTGCCGTCCGGGAACAGTTGATCGAGCGCCGCGTTGATGGCGGTAGCCGACAGCTCGTCGAGCACCGGACCCAGCTCGCCGTTGCGGCAGAACCAGCCGATCAGGCCATCCGAAGTCGCAATGACGGGCTTGTTGAAGCGGTAAGCCTGCACCAGCACGCCGCTCATGCCGTAGTGTCCCTTGTAGCCGAGCCATACCGCGTCGCAGGCGGAAAACAGGTCGCGTTCGAGATCGTCGGGAATGAAGCGGTCCAGAATCACGGGAGGTTGCGTCAACGCGCTTGTGACGCTGTGCAGGTAGGCGCGCGTGTCGGCGTCCTGCTCGCCGGCAATGAGGAGGCGCACCGGGTCCTGCCGTTCGGCCAGCGCGTCGATCAGTTCGTGAATCCCCTTGCGTCCGGTGATGGCGCCATACACCAGCAGATAGCGGCCGCTTTCGAGCTGCAGGCGCCGGCGCGCTTCGGCGGGGTCGCTCGCGAGGGTGTCGGGAAACGGATCGGCGAGATACAGCACGGCCGCGCCGCCGAGCGCCGCGCCACGCTGTTCCGCGGCGCCGGTGTACCAGTCGCGCAAGGTCGGGTCGATGGACAGCAGCGTCTTCATGCCGGAGGCGCGCAGCGCGCGGCGAAACAGGGCCGCCTTGAGCGTATTGACGAGCGGCCGGCGCGGAGCGCGCACGCCGACCTGACTGTGATGAAACGACGCCCGCATGGTGATGCCGATCCACGGGGTCGCGCCGAACGGCGAGCCGAAAAAGGGCAGCGCGTAGAAGAAGTAATCGACGTAGGGGACGATCACGAGCGCTACGCCGTACTCGCGGCTGACGCTGCGGTACAGGTGCTGGAAATCGCGCAGAAAGCGCACGTAGCTCACCGAGCCGAGGCGGCCATGACTCGCCTGCGCGGGCGGATCGACAAAGGCGATCCGCAGGCTGGCGTCGTCGGCCGCGGCGAGCCGTTGCGCTAGCGGGTGCGTCGCATTCGCCGAGGCGGTCACGATCACGCAGCGGTAGCCGGCTTCGATGCACGCAGCCGCGGCCCATTCGGCGTAGCGCCAGCGATGTCCGGAGAACTCGGGTTCGATAACCAGGACGGTGTCGTTTGTCATCTCCCCACGGTAGCGAAAAACATGGCCGCAGGCCCGCGCGGGGCCGATATCGGCTATGAGATGGCGGTCCCCGCATAAACAGCCGCGTTACCGTGTCAGGCAATGGTTGGCTCATGCAAGCAGGGGAGGCTTCAGTGCGATCGATAAGGGTTCCGCTTGTCTCGATGAGGCCTGCCTTCGGCGGCAGTGCGGCGACCTGGGTCCTGATCCAGCAGGTGCTCGTACGCGGCCTGGTGGCGCTGAAATTCCTTGCGATCGGCCGCATGCTCGGGCCGGCGGCTATCGGCAGCGTGAGCGTTGCGCTGCTCTCGGTGGCGATTGCCGAATCGTTGAGCGATACCGGGCTCGCGCAGGCGGTGGTGCAGGCAAAGACCACGCCTACGCGCACCGAACTCGGTGCGGTTTGGACCACGCTCACCACACGGGGCGCGCTGATCGCGCTGCTGCTCATCGCGCTGGCGCCGTTGATGAACGCGCAATTCCATCTGGGCGGCTCGCTCGCGCTGCTGCAACTGGCCGCGGCATTGCCGTTGCTGCGCGGTCTGGCTTCGCCCGCCTATTACGTGGTGCAGCGCGAGCGGCGTTTCCAGCAACTGGCCGGCGTCGAAATCTCGGCGGCGTTCGCCGATTGCGCCATTGGACTCGCCTGCGCATGGGGCGGCGCGGGTGCGTATGCGGTATTGCTCGGCATGATGGTCGGCGAGAGCCTGAAGACCGGACTCACCTGGACCACCATGACGCCGCGGCCGCCGGTGCGTCTTGCGTGGCACGGCATCGGCCATTACGTGAATTTCAGCCGCTGGATCTGGGCGGGCAGCGTCGTCAATCTGCTGCTGAACCAGTTCGACAAGGTGCTGGTGGCGAAACTGCTGGGACCGGTGGCGCTCGGTGCCTATCAGATGTCGTCGAAACTCGCGCAGATGCTGCTCGCGGATGCGGCGATCGCGCTGGGACAGTATCTGTTTCCGACCTTCTCCGCGCACTACCGGCGCGAAGACGGCTCGGCGGCGAGGCTCTTTATACGCTGCCTCGCGCTGATCACGGTCGGGCTGGTGGCGATCGTGCTGGTGCTGAGGATGACCGCCGGGCCGCTCTTCATGTTCGTGCTGGGGCCGGCGTGGATGTCGGCGGTGCCGCTGTTCCGGATCTTCGTCATCAACATGGCGATCGGCGCGGTGATCGCGATTCTGGTGGCGTATCTGCGGGCCATAGGCGCGCCCAAGGCGGCCACCCAGGCCTCGGTGCTGCAGGTGATCATGCTGGTCGCGATCGTGCCGCCGGCGACGCACTGGTGGGGTGTCACGGGCGTGGCGTGGGCCATGACCGCCGGTCTCGCGGCGAGTGCGGGCTGGATGCTGTACCGAACCGTGAAGAGGCCCTGATGCAAACTGTTCATCGGACGCAGCGCTTGCCGGAGGGCGCGCGTGCCATCGCTCGCGCGGCGACATGAGCGCACGCTGTCTTCATGCGGGCAGGACGGTCGCAGTGCATGCCGCGAGGCGTGGCTGCGAACGGCTGGCCCATCGGGGCGCGAGCCTGGGTTACGACACGGTAGCACCTCTTCATGGATCGAGCGGTATGGGTATCAAGGTGATACGGACGGCATTGCCGGAGGTCGTGATCGTCGAGTCGGACGTCTGTTACGACGAACTGGGCAGCGCGTTCGAAACCTTCAACGCCGACGAGTTCGCGAGCCGCGTCGCGGCGGACGTCGAGTTCGTGCAGGACGATCATTCCCGCTCGCGGCGCGGCGTGCTACGCGGGCTGCACTATCAGATCCAGCATCCGCAGGGCAAACTCGTGCGGGTGGTGGCGGGGGACGTGTTCGATGTCGCCGTGGACATCCGCCTCAGCTCGCATAACTTCGGCAAGTGGATCGGCGTGCATCTGAGCTCGGCCAACCGCCGGCAGATGTGGGTGCCGCCCGGCTTCGCGCACGGCTTCGTGGTGATGTCGGATATGGCCGAGTGCCTGTGCAAGGCGACGGACTACTGGTTTCCCGAACACGAACGCAGTCTGTTGTGGAGCGACCCGGATATCGGTGTCGACTGGCCCATCGAGTTTGCGCCGATCCTCGCCGCGAAGGACGAAGCGGGTAAGCGGTTGTATGAGGCGGAGTATTACGCTTAGAGACGCCGCTTGGAGACTCCGCCTGAAGGCTCCGCTTGAAGAGCGTGCGTTTTCATAACCCCGTGGCCCGCAGCCGCTCACCGACGAATTCGATAAAGGTGCGCAGCTTCGCCGACAGCCGGTGTCGCTCCAGATACACCGCGTAGATGTCGGCGTTCGGCAGCGCCCAGTCTTCGAGCAGCGGCACCAGCTTGCCGCGCTTCAGATACTCGCCGATCTCCCACTGCGAACGCACCACGATGCCGCGGCCGTCGAGCGCCCAGTTCAGCACCGTGCTGCCGTCGTTGCTGCTCAACGGACCGCTCACCTTCACCGTCTCGTCCTTCTTGCCGCGCGAGAAATGCCACGCGCCGTAGGCCGATTCGTTCTCCCGCAGCACGATGCAGTCGTGCTGGGTCAGGTCGTGCGGCGCGAGCGGCACGGTGCGCCGCTTCAGATACGCCGGCGAGGCGCACACGAGGCGCCGGTTTTTCAGCAACAGCCGCGCGTTGATGCGCGCATCCGGCACCTCGCCGAAGCGGATCCCCAGGTCGAAGCCCTGGTCCTGCAGGCTCACCGGCCGGTCCGTCAGATGTAGCTGAATCTCCATCCCCGGATAGCGTTCGATGAACGCCGAGATTGCCGGCGAGATCTGCGCGCGTCCGAAACCGAACGAGGCGTTCACGCGCAACAGGCCGGTCGGCTCCGCGCGGCTCTTGGTGACGAGCTGCTCGAGCTCGGCCAGCTCCGAGAGAATGCGCGAGCCGTTGCCCAGATACAGTTCGCCCTCGCTCGTCAGGCTCACGCGCCGGGTAGTGCGGTTCAGGAGCCGCACACCGAGACGCCGCTCGACCTGAGCAAGCCGTTTGCTCACCGACGGCGTGGTCACGCCGAGTTCGCGCGCGGCCGCCGTGAGGCTCTGCTGGCGCGCCACCAGCGCAAAAAAGCCGAGATCGGAAAGGCTGTCCATTGTTGCCTCACAGTTAAGGATAGATTGCTTTGGTCGACACCCTATCGCACCAAGCAGCAATTAAACTACCTGAAATCACGGGAGATTGCGATGTTTGAGGATTTCAGCGATGTGAGCACGGTCATCGACGGCGTGAAGATTCATGCGCTCCGCGGCGGCGCCGGACCCGCGCTGCTGCTGTTGCACGGCCATCCGCAGACCTCCGCGATCTGGCACAAGGTGGCGCCGGTGCTGGCGCAACACTTCACGGTGATCGCGGCGGACCTGCGCGGCTATGGCGACAGCGGCAAGCCGGCGGGCAGTGCGGACCACAGCAACTATTCGAAGCGGCGCATGGCGCTCGATCAGGTGGAGTTGATGCATTCGCTCGGCTTCACGCAGTTCGCGGTGCTGGCGCACGATCGCGGCGGCCGCGTCGCCGCACGCATGGCGCTCGATCATCCGGCTGTGGTGACGCGGCTCGTCACGCTCGACGTGGCGCCGACGCTGGCCATGTACGAGAACACCTCGTTCGAGTTTGCGCGTGCCTACTGGCACTGGTTCTTTCTGGTGCGGCCCGCGCCGTTTCCGGAGACATTGATTCGCGCCGACCCGGATCTGTATCTGAAGCAGACCATCGGGGCGCGCAGTGCCGGGCTCAAGCCGTTCACGCCGGAGGCCTACGCGGAGTACCTGCGCTGCCTGAGCGACCCGGCGACGGCGCACGGCATCTGCGAGGACTACCGTGCGAGCGTGACGATCGACCTCGAACACGATCGCGAGGATCTCGCCGCGGGTCGCAAGATCGCCTGCGAGTTTCTTGCCTTGTGGGGTGCCGAGGGCGTGATCGAGAAGTGCTTCGACGCGCTCGCCGAGTGGCGCCCGTGGGCGCCGCAGGTGCAGGGCGGGGCCTTGCCGTGCGGTCACTATATCGCGGAGGAGGCGCCCGAGTTACTGCTCGCGCAAGCCTTGCCGTTTCTGCGCGCCTGATCGCAGCGCCAACCGTTCGAGAAGCCCAATCCACGCATTCCATCATGTCGAACCGAACGCTTTACCAGAAACTGGTTGATTCGCATACCGTAACGTCCATCGACGAACAGAACGTGCTGCTGTACGCCGACCTGCATCTGATGAACGAGTACACCAGCCCGCAGGCCTTTGCCGCGCTCGAAGCGAAGCGCCGTGCAGTGCGCCGGCCACGCCAGCAACTCGCGGTGGTGAGCCATATCATCCCGACCCACGCGGAGACGCCGCGGGTGATTCGCGATGTCGCGTCGCTGCTGCAGGCCAATAACCTGGCGCGCAACTGCGAACGGGAAGGGATCCGGCTGCTGGCGGCCAACGATCCGTTGCAGGGCATCGAGCATATCGTCGCGCCCGAACTCGGCCTGATTCGCCCCGGCATGGTGGTGCTGTGCGGCGATAGCCACACCACCACCTATGGCGCATTGGGCGCATTGGGCTTTGGTATCGGCACCTCGGAAGTGGAGCACGTGCTGGCGACGCAGACGCTGGTCTACCGCCTGGCGCGCACGATGCGCATCGTGGTCGACGGGGTCTTGCCTTATGGCACAGCCTCGAAAGACCTGATTCTGTGGATCATCAGCCGCATCGGTGCGCAAGGCGCGCGCGGCTATGCGGTCGAGTTCGCCGGCTCGGCCATCGGCGCGCTGTCGGCCGAAGCGCGCATGACCCTGTGCAACATGACCGTCGAAGCGGGCGCGCGCGCCGCGTTGATCGCGCCGGACGCCACGACGTTCGAGTACGTGCGCCGGCATGCGCTATCCCTTGACGAGACGGCCTGGCGCAACGCGCTGGTTGACTGGCGCGAGTTGATCTCCGACGAAGGCGCCGTGTTCGACGCCGAATTCCGCTTTGACGCGCATGAGGTCGCCCCGTTCGTCACCTGGGGCACAAGCCCCGATCAGGCGATGGCGGTCGACGCCCAGGTGCCCGACGAGGCCGGCCAGGCAACACCCGAAGCGGCTGCGGCGCTGCGCCGTGCGCTCGGCTACATGGGTCTCTCGGCGCATCAGGCCATCGCGGGGACGCCGATCGACCGGGTCTTCATCGGCTCGTGCACCAATGGCCGCATCGAAGATCTGCGCATCGTGGCGGGGCTCGTGCGTGGCCATCACGTCGCCCCGCAGGTGCGGGCGATGGTGGTGCCCGGGTCCGGCAGCGTGCGCCGTCAGGCCGAAGCCGAAGGACTCGCAGCGATCCTGACCGAGGCCGGCTTCGAATGGCGCGAACCGGGCTGCTCGATGTGTCTTGCGATGAACGACGACGTGCTGTCGGACGGCGAGCGCTGCGCTTCGACCACCAATCGCAATTTCGAAGGCCGCCAGGGTCGAGGCGGACGCACGCATCTGATGAGTCCCGCGATGGCCGCCGCCGCCGCACTGACCGGCTGCATTACCGATGTCCGCACTCTGGAACCGCACCATGACTAAGCTCGCCCTGATCGAAGGCCGCGCCGCGCCGCTGCCGATCGAAAATCTCGACACCGACCAGATCATGCCGAAGCAGTTTCTGCGCATCATCGACAAGGCCGGTTTGAGCGACGGCTTGCTGTACGACCTGCGTTTCGATGCCAACGGCGTGCCGCGCGACGATTGCGTGCTCAACCAGTCGCGTTACCGCGGCGCGAGCGTGCTGATCGGCGGCGCGAATTTCGGCTGCGGCTCGAGCCGCGAGCATGCGGTGTGGGGGCTGCAGCAGTACGGTTTCGCCGCAGTGATCGCGCCAAGCTTTGCGGAGATCTTCTATTCCAACGCGATGAACAACCGCTTGCTGCTGGTGCAGCTCGAGCGCAGCGAGGTCAACGAACTGCTGTCGTTGAGCGAAGCGCCGGAGCGCGCCGACGCGTGGCTGCGCATCGACGTCGAACAGCAGAAGGTGATCACCGCGGCCGGCCGTGCGTTTTCGTTTCCGCTCGGGGCGCGCCACAAGCGCATGGTGATGGACGGCATGGATACGATCGACCTGACGCTCGCGTCCTTGCCGGAGATCGAAGCATTCGAGCGGACGCATTTCAGCCGCCATCCGTGGGCGGCCGTGATGTAAGCACCGCGGCTTGCGCGGCGCCGTCAGCGCCCGCGCAAGTCACGCCCCCTCGTCGTACCTCAACGCCGCATTGCCCCACTACCGCCTGGGTATTCCCCTGAGCGGGAAGGGCGCAGCTTTGCCCAAAAAACGGAGGAGACATGAAACGCAAGCCGTTCTACAAGATTCTTTATGTGCAGGTACTCGTTGCGATCGGCGCCGGCATTCTCGCCGGACATCTGGCGCCCGCCGACGCCATCGCGCTGAAGCCGCTCGGCGATATCTTCATCAAGCTGATTCGCATGATCATCGGGCCGGTGATCTTCTGCACCGTGGTTACGGGCATTGCCAGCATGCGCGACATGAAGAAGGTCGGCCGGGTGGGCGGCAAGGCTCTGCTGTATTTCGAACTGGTGTCGACTCTCGCGCTCTTCATCGGTCTGCTGGCGGCGCATGTGCTCGCGCCCGGCAAAGGTTTCAACGTCGACCCGGCCACGCTCGACGGCAGCATGGTGTCGGGCTACGTGAGCCAGGCGGCGCATGGCGAGGGCGTCGCAGGTTTCCTGATGCATATCGTTCCCGAGACTTTCGTCGGCGCCTTCGTGCAGGGCGATATCCTGCCGGTGCTGCTGATCGCCATGCTGTTCGGCGCGGCGTTGGCGTTGCTGGGCGAGGCAGGCAAGCCGGTGGCCGAGCTGATCGAAGCGCTGTCGAAAACTTTCTTCCGGATCGTGCATCTGATCACCCGTCTGGCGCCGCTCGGCGCATTCGGCGCGATGGCGTTCACTATTGGCCGATACGGCATCGCCTCGCTGTTGCCGATGATGAAGCTGATCGGCGCGTTCTATCTGACGGCGTTCGTCTTCGTGATCGGCGTGCTTGGCGTCGTGACGCGTCTATGCGGCTTTAGCATCTGGCGTTTTCTCGGCTTCATCAAGGACGAACTGCTGATCGTGCTGGGCACGTCCACTTCAGAAGCGGCGCTGCCGCAGTTGATGGAAAAGCTCGAGCGGCTCGGCTGCCCGCGGGCGATTGTCGGGCTCGTCGTGCCCACCGGCTATTCGTTCAATCTCGACGGCACCAATCTCTACATGACGCTGGCGGTGCTGTTTCTCGCCCAGGCAACGAATACGCACTTGAGCATGACCCAGGAAGCGACCTTGCTGGCCGTGACGATGCTGACCTCGAAGGGCTCGACGGGCGTCACCGGGGCCGGCTTCATCACGCTGGCGGCGAGCCTCTCCGTGGTGCCCACCGTGCCGGTGACGGCGATGGTGCTGATTCTCGGCATCGACCGCTTTATGTCGGAATGCCGGGCGTTGACCAATATCATCGGCAACGGCGTGGCGGCGATCGTGGTCGCTGCGTGGGAACACGAGCTCGATCGCGAGCGGTTGCGCCTGGCGTTGGGGAGCAGACGCCTGCGAGCGGGCAGCGGCGACAGCGCGGATGCCGCTGCGCTTGAAGCCAACCCCAACGCGAACCTCAACGCGAACCGCGGCGCCGCCTTCACGGCCCCGCCAGCACCACCCCCAAACTTGCGCTGACGACCAGCAGCGTGCCGGCCAGTTGCAGCGCGCTCATCGGCTGACGCAGCACGACAAAACCGGCTAGCGCGCCGATGGCCGGCTCGATGCTCATCAGGATGCCGAACGAAGAGGCGCGCATATGACGCAGCGCGATCATCTCCAGCGCATAGGGCAGCAAGGGCACCAGCACGGCGAGTCCCGCTGTGGCGCCAAGCTGCGCGAGCGGGACATGTCCGCCACTTTCGACGAGACCGAACGGCGTGGCCACTACGGCCGCGGCAAGCAGCGACACGGAAAGCCCTTCGAGGCCCGCGAAGACGGCGCCGGTCTTCTTCATCAACACGATGTAGCTGCCCCAGCCGAGCGCCGCGCCGAGCGCGAGCAGCACGCCGGGCGGATTGCCGACCCAGCCGCCGCGATCGTGCGCGAGCATCAGCACACCCGCGATGGCGAGCGCGGGCCATACCAGCGCGCGGATGCGCCGCACGCCGAAGGTGGCGACCGCGAGCGGTCCGAGAAAATCGATCGCAACCGCGAGACCCAGCGGAATGCGCTGGATCGCGGCGAAGAAGCACAGGGTCATGCCGGCCATGGCGACGCCGAGCGTGCCGGCGGCCAGCCACCTTGACGGCGGGTAGCTGCGCAGGGGCGGCCGCACGATCGCGGCGAGCGCGACGGCGGCCCAGCACAGGCGCAGCCAGGTGGTGCTGAACGAGCCATAGGCCGTCATGGCGGGCGCCGAGAGCGCAGCGCCGAACTGCACGCTGGACATCGACAGCAGCGCGAGCAACGCTGCCGCGCCGGCGGCGCGCTTCGACGACGATCCTGTGAGGGGGACGGTCCCGGGCAAGGCAGGGGAGATCGTGGAACCCTGTCCCGCCGCGCCGCCGGCGGCAATGGGTGTAACCGGATCCGCGGAGCGAGGTGTGGGGCCAGGCGCAGTGTTGTCCTGCATGTCGAGCTCATCGAAAGAAGTGCGCCCATCATAACCATGCTCGCGACGTTAAGATAAGCTGATATTCCTTATGCCGGTATCACGAGCGTTAATAATGATGCGAGATCTCGATAGCAGCCTGCTGCGCGCTTTTGTGACGGTCGCTGAGACCGGCGCGGTCAGTGCCGCGGCCACGCGGCTGGCGCGCACCCAGGCGGCCGTCAGCATGCAGTTGCGGCGGCTCGAGGAAGAAGTCGGCCAGCGTTTGCTGGACCGCTCGCCGCGCGGCGTGCGTCTGACCGAGGCGGGCCATCGGCTGCTGCCGTATGCGCATACGATCCTCGGCGCCGGAGCCGACGCACGGCGTGCACTGAGCGCGGAGCAGGTGTCCGGCACGGTGCGCCTCGGCATGCTCGAGGATATTGCGGTCGGGCGTCTGCCGCATGCGTTGCGGCGCTTTTCGAGCGCGTATCCGCAGGTCGCGCTGGAGATCGTCGTCGATAACAGCGAGGCGTTGTCGGCCCGCCTGGGCGAGGGCAGTCTCGATGTCGTCGTGGGCGATCCGGCGCTAGTGGATGCGGCGCCGTTGATCGCATGGAGCCAGCCGCTCTTCTGGGTCGGCGCGCGCGGTTTCAGCCGCGCGGCCGATGAACCCTTGTCGATCGTCGCGTTCGGCGCCGGCTGTCTGTGGCAGCAGCAGGTGCTGACGGCGCTGCGGCGCGCTGGGCTCACGTGGCGCATCGTCTGCACCAGCACGAGTCTGCCGGCGGTGCAGTCGGCGGTCGAGGCGGGCCTCGGGGTGTCGGTGCTGCTCGACGGCAATATCCGTCACGACGCCATGCGCGTGCTGGGTGAGAGCGACGGCTTGCCGCAGGCGCCGGTGGCCGACTTCGGGCTGTTCACGCGGGCGGCATCCGCGCCCTCCACGTCGCCCGCGCTACCCGGCACCCAGGCCGCGGCCGTGCAGACCCTGCAAACCTTCCTCTGCGAGGAATTGAATATCGGTCTTGCAGGGCTTTAGGCAGCGCGCTTCGCCTGCCACGCATGCAGTTTTTACGAGATTTTTTCTTGCGGGCGATCCCCGGCCAAACCTACACTTCGATCAACCTGATGAACTTGGATGGTCAAGGTGAACAAACGCGCAGCCACGCAGCAGCCCAAACGGATCGATTATGTCCGGCGCGGTCCCGGCCGCATCGAACTGCGGCGCTTCGACCCGGCACGCGATTCGTTCGATGCGCTCACAACCATGTTGCACCGGGCCTTTGCGCGGTTAGGGGCGATGGGGCTCAACTGCACCTGCGTCAACCAGAGCGCCGCCGTCACCCGTTCGCGGGCCACGCGCGGCGATTGCTACGTGGCGGTGTGCGACGGCCGCATCGTCGGCACGATGACGCTGTATGCGCCTGATCGCGACTCGCCCTGCGAACTGTACCGCCGCGGCGAAATTGCCAGCATGCGCCAGTTCGGCGTCGAACCGGCCTGGCAGGCACGCGGCATCGGCACCTTGCTGCTGGCGTTCGCAGACCACTGGGCCGCCACGCGCGGCTACGCGGAACTCGCCCTCGACACCCCGCAACCCGCTGCCCATCTGATTGCGTTCTATCGCGGTCATGGCTTCCGCATCGTCGACTTCATGCGCTTTGACGGCAAACGCTACGACAGCGCGATTCTCAGCAAGCCCGCCGTGGCCGCACGGACGCTCGCGACATGGTCGCAGCGGCTCGAACTGCCGCGCCGGCAGATTGCCCGCGCAGCGTAAGCGCCCGGCGATCCATGCGCGACCCCTTAAACAAACGTGTAGAAGGACTGAAGAAACCGATGGTGCGCCCAAGACCAGGGATGATGTTCCGAGGCATGCTCAAGGTCGTATTGATTGCGATTGCGGCGAGCCAGATCCTGACCACCGCCTTCACCGTGCTTGCGCGGCAGATCGATGCGGGCCTGTCGCCGCAGATCATTTCCGTGTTCGGCTTCGTGACCTGCGGTCTGGTGTCGATGTGGCTGCAGGCCGATGCGCGCCGCGCTTTCGGTTTTGCGAAAGAGAAGGGCTTTGTCGCCGCCGCGCGCGACGGACAACCGGGTCCGCGGATCGCGGCCGATTGTCCGCGGCGCTGGCTGGTGGTGCTGCATATCGAACTGAATCCGGCAGCCGTCACACCTTGAAGCGGGCTCGCCTAGCGTGAGCCGGAGCGCAACCGCAGCGCAACTATTGCAAGAGCAGGCAGCAACTATTGCAACGAGCCGAGCCGGCGCTCAGCGTCTGACCACGCCCATCAGCAAGGTCACGAGGAAGATCACGATAAAGATAAAGAACAGGACCTTGGCGATCTCGGCCGCGCCGGCGGCGATGCCACCGAAGCCGAACACCGCGGCGATGATGGCGATGATGAAGAAAATAGCAGCGTAGCGAAGCATGGCCCCTCCTCGAAGGATTGCTGGAATGAGTGAAACGGCGGGTCTTCGTTAGCCGCATGCGCCTGTGTCTCCGTCGACGCAGGTTCAGCGCGTGCGTGCCGCCGTTTCCTGAAAGAGCAACTCCTGTGCCCAACGAGGCCGGCGGCGCGGCTGGAAGACCGGTTCGCCGCCGCCGGACCGGCTAAAGAAACAGGCGTGAGCGCCGATATCCGTTAAGTACCCATCCGGACATCGGCTTATGCTTTTTCGCAAACCTGTCGCAGTACTCACATTCACACTTTCGCTGACTGCAACGACGGCCTTCGCGGTCGGCATGCATGCCGACGAGCCCGCAGCGGCAGCGTCCGATTCGCAGCCTCCGGCGCCTGGCGCCGCTTCAGCAGCGTTTGTCGGGCGCATCCGGCTGCTGCTGGTCCGCATGGGCATCGATCCGGATGGCGCGAACGGCAAGTCACTTCTGGTGTGGGCGGGTGGCCTGATGAGCGATCCGGACTGGTCTGCGCTTTTGACCCGGCGCAATGGCCCGGGTGCCAACGCATTCAATCTCAAGACGCTCTCGCTTGCACCGGCCGCACGTCTGCAGGTACTGAAGGATTTCAGTGTTCTCGCGCCCTACATGCCTGCCGGGGTGTTCGGCGGCGCCAGGCTCGATGCGGCTGACTTCGGCAAATTCCTCAATGCTCTGCCGCCCGGGGGCGTGGCGGCGTTCGAGAACCTGCTCGATGTGATGGTGAAGCAGCACGATACGATGGATCCTGCCGAGCACTACAGCACGGCCGAGTTGCTTGAACTGGAAAACCGCTTCGACACGGTCGCGGAGACTGCATCGGCGAACCATAAGATCGCCGCTCTCGATGGCAAAGGCGGCGCGCTCAACGGGCAGGATGTTGCTTTCTTCGCCGGTTTGATCGTCGATCTGCCCGAACCGTTGCGAACCCGTGCGTCCTGGGCGCTCCTTCCCGGCGCGAACGGGGATGGCCGCTCGTACGGAGCGATTACGCGTGGCGTGCTCGACGACCCCTATCCGTACCTCGCGGACATGTTCGACGACCGTGCGTTGCCTGCCTCCTTGCATGAGCGCCTTCCCGCAGACGGGTCGCGGCCCCTGCCGTTCAGGCGTCTGACCGTTGAAGGCAACTGGGTCGATACGAAGAAGCCGGGCAGTCCGCATCCGTGCCGCTATGTCTACGCCAACCTGCACGATAACGGCGTGGTGGCCGAGGTGGCCGAGCGGCTCGCCGATTCGGGCCAGACAGTCGAGGGGCCGGCCTACTTCACCACGAACTACGGTCTGGTTGCCTTGCGCAAGCAGAGGGTGGGGTTCGGCACGGATTGGGCGCCGGTGGCGCAAGTGCTGGACAGCTCGACAGTCGCCCTCGGCAGCCGGGTACCCGCCGAGGGTGAGCAGGTCGAGTTTCCGGTTGCGCAACCGTCCGACGACGGTGTTCAGAGCACGCGCTGTCTGATGGGAAAGACGCAGCCTGCCGCGTCGATTTTTCCAACCCTGAAGGGCGACGCGGTCGACGTGACCTGTACGCACGTCGCAGAACACGGCGCCGGTTCGTCCATCAAGTCCATCTGGTTGCCCGACTACGGTATTACCCTCATGACCGGAGTGCGCAACGATGGGGAGCGTCGCTTCGAGATCAAGAGCGTGACGGTCTCGGAGTAAAGCAAACGACGAAGAGCCACAAGGTGCGCCGTCCCTTCAATCTCGACCTGCCGCCGTGCCGCTAATGAGCGTGCACTGAGCGCAGCGTGAGCGGCACGCCTTGCCATGCCGCGACGCGGTTGCGCCCAGCTTCCTTGGCGCGATATAGCGCGGCGTCGGCGTGGGCGAGCAGTTCGGCGGCCTGGATCGGCTCGTCGGGGCGAGCGGTGGCGACCCCGATCGAGACGCTCACACAGCCGGCCTCGGTGAAGGGCGCCGCGACGGCGAGGCGCGCGACCGCCGCATGCAGGTTCTCGGCGAGGCGAGCGGCCATCTCGCGCTCGCAGTCCGGCAGCACGACGACGAACTCTTCGCCACCGAAGCGCGCCACAAAATCGGCGCTGCGCCGCAGACTCGCCTGCAAGGCGCCGGCCACCGCAACGAGGCACTCGTCGCCGCGCAGATGGCCGAGCGTGTCGTTAAAGCGTTTGAAGTGATCGATGTCCACCATCAGGATCGACAGCGCGCGGCGCTCCGCGTTGGCCTCGGCCAGCGCGGCGGGGTAGCGCTCCTCGAAGTAGCGCCGGTTGAAGATACCGGTCAGGCCGTCGCGCGAGACATATTCGCTCAGGCGCGCATTGGCCGCGTGCAGCTCGCGGTACAGATGACTGATCTCCCAGATCAGCACGCCCAGCACCGTGCTCGAAGCCAGCACCGATTCGAGCCGCGCCACATACCAGCCCATGCTGTAGCGGGCGTTCGCCACCAGCGTCACCAGCACGTCGCCGAGTCCGGCGAAGAGCGCGACGGCGAGCCACAGTTCGAGCAGGCTGCGCAGCCGTGTCGTGACAATCAGATAGAGCAGCGTAGCGGCGCCGACGATGGCGATGCCGATGCCCGACGGACTATGCGCCAGCCGCTGATAGGCGTGCCCGTCGATCAGCTTCGGCAGCCACGCTTCCCCGCGAATGGCGAGCGAGCAAAGGGCCACCGACAGGCAAACCGGGCCGCCCACCAGCACGAGGCCGGCGAGGCGCGTCTGCGCACGCGGCAGCGGCGCAGGAAAGCGGCGGCGCACCAGCAGGGCGGCGAAGATCAGCAACGGCGAGCCGCAATGCCAGAACGCCCAGATCCACACGGCGCCTTGCGCGCCGGTGCCGAGCAGGCCGGTCGGCGAGAACACGCCGGGAAACACCAGCAACTGGATCGCCACGGTGACCGAGGTGTACGCATACGCACCCGCCAGTGCCGCGAGGAAGGGCCCACGGGTGATCATGAATTGCGTCCACAGCAGATAGGCGGTGAGGCCCTCGGTGGTGAACACGGCCATTGCGAACAGCGGCAGGAAGGCCGCGATATGCGGCTCGGCGACGCCGGCTACCGGCAGGGTCGCCAGCACCACGCACAGAATGAAGCCCGCCACGGCGTACGCCGCTACGCGATGTTGGCGGGTGACCGCCAGACTCATGATGCTGCTCTTCATGCGAGGCTTGACTGGAATGGTGAGATGGCCGGAGAAGGCCGGCTGAAGCGGCGTCGAAGTGTAGGGTCGCGTTTGTCCATCGCGCATTCTAGCGACAGGTTTGGGGTTTGGGCGCTGCCGGCCGGCGGGCGCGGCGAATATTGCGGCGGATTGTTGGGGATTCGCTGCGGCGCCGGGGCCTCTCCGCTTAAAAAGACGCGGCACGGGGAGTGGTCCGTGCAATAGCGCCAATTGGCAATTTTCGAATGACGGCGCAGTGAAGCGGGAATGAGGTGGATATGGGGTTGGAAAGCGGGCCGAAAAGCGTGCGGAAAAAGCGCAGAGAAGTCCGCCATTCCCGGCTGGATATTCCGGCCATAAAGGAATGATTTGCGCTTTGCGAAGTCATGGGATAACGTTTGCGCCAGATCCCCGTCATCAATTAAATCGAACCACTGTGCGTTACCGTACACTCGGTTTCAAATGTCAAAGATAGTTAAATATGAAGCGCGCATAGCTTCAAATTTGACGGATGTAAAACGTTTGCGCTGCCTGATTTGTCCCGCTTCATCTCGTAAATGGCCGATAACTCGTTGATCTGACTCGTGTTGGGAGGCAACGTGTTGCAAAAATACCGCTTTTCTTGTGCGGAGGACGCGCTAGAATGCGCGCCGAATCATCGTTTCGGCCTGTGTCTCGCGCACCTTGATCCATCCTGTTTGCAACAGCGTGAATCCGGCCATTTGCTTTTTCCGTATCTGGAATGCTGTCGGTCATTAACGGCAGAATTTTTGAATCGAATCGGTAAATTTGGCCTGGCTGGATGGGCCGTGCATCGCCGGTTGCCAATAAAACATCCAAAGCGATCATAAGAAATCAGATGCTAACGAGGATTGCGCCGGTATTCGGCGTTCGAGTGGAGGCCCCGGGGGTGGCGCCGCTCATTAAGCAGATTAACGGGCGCGCGATTATCGAGTGTTTGGCATGGGGGATTACCCGGATATTGGGCCCGGCCAAAACGCCACGAGATTCGATAACGCCACTGGCTATCCGCACGCGGCCGTCGCGTGCGGTGCGTGGGCGCGCGGCCGTGCCGGTCGTGCTGACGGCGCTCATGGCGCTGCTGGTGCTGGCGGCGAGCCTTGCGCCGTGGCAAGCCGCGCACGCCGGCGATGCACCCACGGGCGCGGCCGGCCGTCCTGCGCAGCCGAATCTGGCGTTCTTCTACGGCGCGAATCCACCGGTCGAACTGCTGCAAGCGTTCGATGCCGTGGTGGTCGATCCCGCGCGTGGCTTCGATCCGGCCGCGCATCCCTTGCCGCATACCGTATGGCTTGCCCGCACGCATCCGGCCGACTCGGGCGCAACGCCGGAGGCTGTCGCGCAAAGTCTCGGGCCGCTGTGGCAGCACGGTTACCGCGGCTTCCTGCTCGACACGCCGGCGGCGATTGCGGCTGCCGAGGCGATTCGCGTGGCGCATCCCGATGCACGCCTCGTGGTTGCCGGCGCCGATGCGCTGCAGGCGGCACTGCCACATGCGAAAGCGCTGTATGCGGTGGTGAGCGACTCGCTCGTGCGCGGTCTCAACGACACCGCCACGCTGCCCGCCGACGTACCGGACGCGCTGCGCGCGAGCCGCCTCGCCGCGGCGCGCAGCTTCATGCAGCAGACCGGCGTGCCGGTGGTCTCGCTCGAATACTGCCCGCGCACCGATCGCGAATGCGCCCGCACGACGGCGGCGCAGGTGATGGCGAACGGCGTGGTGCCGTATGTGACGAGCGTGGCTCGCGATATTGTCGGCGTGGGGGCGATCGAAGTCCTGCCGCGCAAGATTCTGGTCGTGCAGGACCGCGATATCAAAGAGCCGCTCGATCTGAGCGTCGGCGTGCGCGATCTCGCCACGCCGCTCAATTACCTCGGTTACGACGTCGAATACGTCGACTTCTCGAAGCCCTTGCCCACCGGCATCACGCCGGACCGCTATGCGGGTGTGGTGGCGTGGCTGCAGGGCAATGCGCTGCCCGACCCGCAGGCGTGGCAACGCTGGGTCGCCGCGCGCATTGTCGATCATGTGCCGGTGGCGTTCCTGGGCCAGTTCGGTTTCGATGCGACCGGCGCGATCGGCGATGCACTCGATCTGCAGGCCGTGCCCGGCACCATGGCCGCGCCGGTCAATGTGATTGCCCGTGATCCGATGGTCGGCTTCGAAATCGATCCACGCCCCGATCCGCGCGATCTGCTGGGCGTGCGCGTCGGGGTCAAGAGCCACTCGCTGCTGCGCGTCTCGGCTAACGGCGCGCTGATCGATCCGGTCGCGCTGACCCCGTGGGGCGGCTATGCGCTTAATCCGTACACCTCAGTTTCGCTCGACAGCATCGGCCAGGAGCGTTGGGCCATCGAGCCGCTCAAGTTCCTCACCGCGGCGTTGCGTCTGCAAGCCATGCCGTCGCCGAGCGTGACCACCGAAAACGGCCGGCGTTTGCTGATGACGCACGTCGACGGCGACGGCTTCGCCTCGCGGGCCGAATTCCCCGGCCCCGACTATTCGGGCGAAGCGCTGTACGAGCAGATTTTCACGCGCTACAAGATCCCGATGACGCTTTCGGTCATCGAAGGCGAAGTGGGGCCGGCGGGGCTGTATCCGAAGATCTCGCCGCGTCTCGAAGAGATCGCCCGCAAGATGTTTGCGCTGCCGTATGTGGAGATCGGCACGCATACCTATTCGCATCCGTTCCAGTGGGAAGACGTGGACAGCAGCACCGGCGCGAAGGTGGACCGCGGCGGCGGCGATGCGGCGTTCTCGCTGAATATTCCGGGCTACAAGTTCAATATAGACCGCGAGGTGAGCGGTTCGATCGACTACATCAACTCGCGCCTCGCACCTGCCGGCAAGCGGACCGTCGTGCTGCAGTGGTCGGGCGATTGCCAGCCGCCGGGGATCGTCGTCCGTAAGGTCTACGAAGCAGGCGTCTACAACTTCAACGGTGGCGACACCGTCATCACGAAGTCGGCGCCGAGCTGGACCAACATCGCGCCGATCGGCGTCGACAAGGGGCCGGGCGCGTATCAGGTGTACGCGCCGAACCAGGACGAGAACGTTTATACGAACGACTGGCAAGGGCCGTTCTACGGCTTCACGCGGGTGCTCGAAACCTTCGACATGACCGACCGGCCGCGCCGCTTCAAGCCGATCGATATTTACTACCACATGTACAGCGGCACCAAGGTGGCGTCGCTGCGTGCGCTGGACCAGATCTTCTCGACCGTGCTGGCGCAACCGGTATTGCCGGTGCATGTCACCGATTACATCCGCAAGGTGCTCGACTGGCGCTCGTTTGCGGTGGCGCGTCAGGTGGGCAGCCGCGACGGCTGGCTGGTGCGCGGCAACGGCGAAGTGCGCGAGCTGCATTGGCCCAACACCACCACGCCGACGCTTGAGGGAGCCTCGGGTGTCACCGGTTTCTCGGCGGGTCCGGACGGGACGTATATCCATATCGACGGCGGCGCCGCGCGGTTTGCCTTCGGCGCGAATGGCGGGAATGCTGCGGCGCGTAACGTGCCGTACATCGCCGAGGCGAATGGTTTCGTGCGCAACTTTCACCCCACCGCAGGCGGCCTGAGCTTCGAGTTCGGCGGCTATTATCAGCCGTTTGTTTCGCTGGCGAATGCCCAGAGCTGCAGCGTGAGCGTCGACGGCAAACCGGTTCCCACACGGCGCGACGGTGCGCTGCTGCGCTTCGACACCGCCGGTGTGGCCGCCACGCAAGTCGCCTATCAACGCGTCGAGGTGGCCTGTGCTCGCTAGCCGCCCGCGCATCGCTTCCACGTGGCTCGTGCTGCTGCTGGCGGCCGTAGTCGTGCTGACGTTCTATGCGACGTATCCGCATGGCGGGTTGCGCGAACGGATGACGGCGGCGGCCGAGCCGAGCGACCTGAGCGCGGCCTATCTGGAGGCATGGTTGCGCGTGCAGCCTGACAACGCCGAACTGCTTACCACGCTGGGCACGCAGTACGCCCAACTTGGCCGCGGCGGCGACGCCGAACGCATCGCGCAGCGTATGGACGAGCAGCATACGGATGCGCTGCATCGCGCGGCCGTCATGCTGCGCCTGACGGTAGCGGAGCAGCAGGCGTTTGCGATTCCCGCGAACGATCCGCGCCGCGCGGTGGCGCTGGCGAAACTGCGCGAGCAGTTTGCCGCCGTCGCCGGTCTCACATGGGACAACGGCGAGCTCGAGATTCTCGCGGCGCGTGCAGCGGCCATCGACGCGCCGGAACTCGCGGTGCAGTTGTACACGCGCCTTGCTGTTCAGGATCCGCATGGCCGCCAGCGCTGGAACGCCGAGGTGGCGAAGTATGGCCTGTGGGTCGGCCAGTATCGCCGCGCGGCCGATGCATGGTTCCGCCAGCAGGCCGATGCGACGACGCGCGACGAACAGCGCCGTTGCTTCATCGCCGGTATCCGTGCGCTGCAGTCGGGCAATCTGCTCGACGAGGCGCTGAAGGCCGCCGACGAGCATGTCGGCACACTCGCCGACGATCGCGATACCTTGATCGTGTTGCTCAATCTGGCGCGGGCGGCGCAGCGGCCGGATCTGGTTGACCGTTATGCGAAGGCACTGGTCAAGTACACGAACTCAAACACGAACGTGCGGCCCGACGAGCCGCATGGCGGGTTCGAACTCGCGATGCTGGCGGTGAGGGCAGGGCGTGCGCATGAAGACGCGCCGGCGGCTTATGCGTATATGGATGGCCCGCAAGGGAGCAACAGTATGCGTGACTGGGCGCCGGTGCGGGTGTTGAAGGCGGCGGCTAGTGCTGGAGCGGTTGCCTCCGCATCTGCCTCCGCCTCCGCCTCCGCATCTGCGGCAACCTCAGCGTCCACGTCTGCAGCAACCGACGTCGACGTCGCCGGCCTCGTCTATCAATCGTTTCTCGAATCGAACGATCTCGACAACGCGCAGAAGGTCGCGGCCGCGCAGGTCGCCAGAGACCCGCATTCGGCGCTCTGGCTCAAGCGCCTCGCGCAGGTGGCCGAGTGGAACCGCGCCGCGCCGCTCGCGCTGCAATCGTGGCTTGGCTATGCGCAGGCGTCGAACGATCCGGCCGGCTGGGCCAACGTGCTGCGTTTAGCGCCGATGCTCAACGACGACTCCGCCTATCTGGCCGCGCTGGTGCATGCATCGAACGCGGCGCCGGCGGACCTGAAACTGGTCGACTCGGTGATTGCCACCTATGAGCGGCTTGGCCGCCCGGACGACGGCCTCGCGTTTTTGCAGGCGCATGCGCGCACCGCGGGCAGTCACGCAATCGACGAGCGCATGGCGATTCTGGCCGAGCGTGCCGGCCATGACGAACAGGCCCTCGCGATCTGGCGCAACCTGCACACGAGCGAACCCGGCAATACCGCGTACGCCTTGCACGCGGCAAGCATCCTGTATCGCCAGGGCAAGTATGCCGAGGCGCTGGCGGCGCTCGAGTCGGCGCGCGCCGGCGCACGCGACGACGACGTGCTGTTCTGGCGCAACGACGCGCAGCTCGCGCGCCTCATGCAACAGGACACGGTGGCGAACAACGCGTACAAGCATCTGCTCGCGAGCGGCGCCGAGGCGCCCGAAGACCTGAGCGCGATGACCTACTTCTACGACGCGTATCCGCTCGATGCGGGCCGCACCGCGGAGCTGCAGTATCAACGCGACCACACGCCTCGTGCGTTGCAGGAAGCCCTCTATTACTACACCGACGCTCAGGCGATGGACCGCATCGCCGCCTTGCTCGATAGCCTCACGCCCGAGCAGCGCGCCGCCGCCGAGAAGTCGGCCAGCTTCCTTGGCGTGCGCGCCGAATACTACCGGCAGACCGACCGGCCGCTCGACGCGCTGCACGATCTGGAGCGCGCGGTGGATCTGCCCGACGCGACCCCGGAAGTCCGCGCGGCGCTGCTCTGGACCCTGGTCGACTACGGCAGCGACGCCGAGTTGCGCAAGGTGCTGGTGCGCTGGCGCGACGATGCGGCGCAAAACAGCCTGCTGTGGGGGCCGTTCGCTGCTGCCGGGCTGCGTCTGAACCAGCCGGTCGCCGCCCTGCAGTATCTGCGTTTGCAGGCCGCGCTGATGTCCCGCGATCCGCTCTGGCTGCTGACGCTGGCGGACGCCCAGGAGATGGCGGGGCGCCCGGACCTCGCATGGTCGATCCGCCGCAAGGTTTGGCTGCAGATCGAGCAGGACGAGCGGGCCGTGACGACCGGCGGCACTAGCGCGCAGGCAGCGCTCAAGCGGCGCGCCTCGCAGGATGCGGAAGCGCGCGAGCAGTTGCGCGGCCGGCGGGTGTCGCTGGCGGAGATCTTTGCCGACGCCGACGTGTCCACAGGACTGCTTGGCGATCTGCTGAAGCACGACGGCGGCCGCGACGACACCACGGCGGCGCGCCGCACGTTGCTCGGGGATGCGCCCGGCTTGCCGCCGGCGCCGCGGGTGTCGGCCAGCAAGGCGAAGGACGATGGGCGGCTCAAGTCAGCGGTGGCGAAGGATGTGGCCGTGGCGTGGGCGTTGTCGCACGAAGCGAATCCGCTCGCAAAACGTTGGCTCGCCGAGCAGTACGTCAACCGTCTCGCGCAACCGGCCGATTCGCAACTTGCGCTGGCGCTCGCCGAGGGCGACGTGGCGTCGATGGAGCGTCTCGTCGACAAGGAAGGGGCACGTCTGCCGCTTTACGGCCGCATCGATGCGACGATCGCGCTCGATCGTCCGGGCCAGGCGGAGCAACTGTCGTTCATCGGTCTTGCCGGCGCGCCGGAAGATACCGAACTGCATACGCGTCTTGTCGACACGGCGCTCGGCTGGCCGCAATACCTCGGCACCACGGTGGAGAACTACGTCGAACATCCGCTCGATTACGTCGAGCAGACGCTGGCCGGCACCATGAAGATCGCGGACCTCTATATGGTCGGCGTCACCGGCACGCAGCGCTATCAGTGGTCCGTCGATCAGACGCAACTGGTTAACGTGCCCGGCGTGGATCGCGCGCTCGACCTGTTCCTGCGCCGCCAGACCCAGGATACCGACTGGCAGGTGACAGGCGGCCGGCGCGAAGGGCTGGACAGCTTCTATACGCTCGATGTCGCGGGCGAACTCGGCCGCAATTCGACGTTCACGCTGACGGGCAGCGCGGGCCGCGACCAGACCGCGACGGAATCGCAGGCGCTGCTGGTGGGCGGTATGAAGGACAACCTGATCGGCGGCTTCACCTGGCGCATGACGTCGCATATCTACGCGTCGGGTACGGTCGAAGCAGACCGCTTCTATAGCCAGGCGCGCGACTACCTGGGCAGCGGCGTGCTCTCGACGGGCGAACTCGGCTACAAGATCCGCACCGATTATCCGGACTTCACCGTGCGCCTCGTGGGCATTCGCGGCGAATACGGCGCGAGCGGCGAGGCCGACGCGCTGATCTCGCGGCTTGCGCCGGCGAGTGCGGGCCCGACCAGCGCCGCTACCTTCATGCCGCTGACCTATGCGCAGTACGGCATGTTCTTCGGCTTCGGCAACGACCTGCTCGACCAGTACACGCATCGCTGGCGGCCGTTCCTCGATGTCGGGATCGTGCACAACTCGTTGCAGGGATGGGGGCCGCAAGTCAGCGTGGGCGTGGCCGGCAGTGTGTTCGGCGGCGACCATGCCGCGTTGTACCTGGAGCATGAAAGCGTATCGCAGGTCGGCTCGACGCCCATCACCGTGATCGGCGCGCGTTATAGCTGGTTCTACTGAACGGATCAAGCGGCTGACCGGGCGCGGCATGCGCACCGCAGGGCGGCCGGAACGAATATCGACGTTATTTGAGGAGAGGTTTCAATGAACGGATTCAAGAGCGGTATGCGTCTGGCGTCGTGGTGTGTCGCCGCGGTGGCGTCGTCGTTGCTGTTTGCGGGCTGCGGTACGCTCAAGCAAACTGCGGCGCCCACACTCGGCGCGGGCGATTCGGTTGCGATCGCATCGATTGCGAACTACACGGAAACGCCGTCGGCCGGCCGCAGCGCGGAGGCGATCGCGGCGAGCGTGCTGCGCGCCAACGGTCTGAAGGACGTGCGCTTTGCCCCGGCCGAGGCGGGTTCCAACGCGCTGTTCGACACCGCGCAGAGCGAAGGCGCGGACCAGAAGCTCGAATGGGCGCAGTCGCAGCAGGTCAGGTACATCCTGACAGGGGCGGTGGAAGAGTGGCGCTACAAGACGGGCGTCGACGGCGAACCGGTGGTCGGTCTCACACTCGAACTGATCGACGTGCAGTCGGGCCGCGTGGTCTGGAGCGCGACGGGCGCGCGCAGCGGCTGGAGCCGTTCGAGCCTGGCGAGCGTGGCGACTTCGCTGATCGGCCATGTGCTGGCGCCGCTTGCCGCGAGCCACTAAGCGCGCGGGCTGGATCGCTCAGGCGATCGTCCCGCCGAAGGCTCCGGTGCAGAGGCATTTGCCTGCCCAGAGCCGATCATTTGCATTCCGACACGTCATAAGGAAACGGCCGTGAATACCGCCGCCACGCAATCCGCTTCAGCCGCCTCGAAGACGCGCACCTCCAATCCGTTCGGCAACCTGGGGCGCGTGCGTCGTTTCGTGCTGCCGGCCGTCACGCGGCCGTTTGCGGTTGTCGAGACGGTCGTGTTCATTGCTATCGTCGTCGGCGTGAGCTGGTCGTTCAATCATCAGGATCCCTTGCTGTTGCATGCGGGCTTCCCGTGGCTGTGGTTCGCGCCGTTGATCGTGGCGCTGCGCTACGGCACCTTGCCCGGCCTGCTGGCCGGCGCGCTGCTGCTGGCGGCGTGGAAACTGCTGTATCCCGCGAGCGATGCCTGGCCGGTGATGGTGTTCGTCGGCGGCTTGCTGCAGACGGTGATCGCCGGTCACTTCGGCGACACCTGGGGCCATCGCGCCGCGCGTGCCTCGACCATCAACGGTTACCTGAACGACCGGCTGGTGGCGATCACCAACAGCCACTATCTGATGCGCCTGTCGCACGAGCGGCTCGAGAAGGACCTGCTGTCGAAGCCGACCACGCTGCGCGATTCGATCACCGAGTTGCGCCGCCTGTCCATCACGGAAGAGGGGAGCGGCGCGGCGGATACGACGCAGGCAGCCATTGCCGCGCCGTTGCGCGCCTTGCCGGGGGCACATGGCCTGCTGGAGTTCGTCGCGCAGGTGTGCCAGATCGAAGTCGCGGCGCTCTTTCCGGTGCGCAACGGCCGGGTTGGCAGCGAGGCCGCGGCGCGCGTCGGCGACGACTTCGAGTTGGCGCCCGACGACATCCTCGTCACCCATGCCATCGGCACGATGAGCGTCGCGCACCTGAAGAGCGAGGACATTCCCGCGGCCCAGTCGCAGTACCTGGTGTGCGCGCCGCTGGTGAGCGCCGACGGCCAGTTGCTGGCGATGCTGGTGATCAAGCGCATGCCGTTCCTGTCGCTGAACTTCGACAACCTGCAACTGCTGCTGGTGCTGCTCGGCTACTACGCGGACGGCGTGGAGCATGCGAGCCTCGTGCAGGGCATCCTCGCCGCGGTGCCAGGCTGCCCGTACGACTTCGCGCTCGACCTCGGCCGTCTCACGCGTTTGCAGCGCGAGGCCGGCATCGCGTCGTCGATGGTGGCGCTGGCGTTCCCGCGCGACGAAGCGGGCGACTCGCTGTTCGAACACGTGATCCGCCGCCGCCGCGCGCTCGACCTGATGTGGCCGGTGCAAACGGCGTCGCAGTCGGTGCTGGTGAATCTGATGCCGGCCACCGACACGACCGGCATCGACGGTTACCTGGCCCGCATCGAGACCAGCCTCTCGGCGCAGTTCAACCTGGATCTGGAAAGCGCGCGCGTCGGCGTGCATACGCTGCATCTGGGCGACATGGAGCCGGGCCCGGCGCTGCAGCGTCTACTGAAGCGAAGCGGCCTCGATGTCTAAGCTCATGTCTGCCCTCGTCAACGTGCTGCTGTTCGCCGGCTATGTGCTGGTGGAGGCGCTCGCGTACCAGGGATTCCTGCATGCTCCGGCCGGCATCGATCCGCTGCTGGCCGGCATTGTCGCCCAGGCGCTGGTCGCATTCGTGCAGGCGCTGCTGCTGCGCTGGATGCTGCCGACCCGTTACCGCGAGCCGCGCTTCTGGACGCTCCTGCTGCTGTGGGTGCTGTGCACCTTCGTGCCGCTGGGCGCAGGCTTCGTTCTGCTGACGAGCTGTCTCTGGGCCGCGTGGTTTCCAGGCACACGGGAAAGCGATCAACTGGCCGACGTGCCGCGTCCCGAGTTCGTCACCTACCTGGTCTCGCGGGTCTCGCACGGCGGCGGAGCGCGTTTGCAGGCGCGTCTGATCAATACGCAGGTATCGTCCACCGACCGGCTCACCGCACTCGTCGCGATCCAGAGCATGCCGACTCGCACCACGGGCACGCTGTTGCGCGACCTGCTGGCCGATCCGATCGAGGACGTGCGCCTGATCGCCTATGGCACGCTCGACCAGGCCGAGAACGAGATCATGCAAAAGATCTTCACGACCGGCAAGGCGTTGGAGCAGGCCAAGGACGACAGCGAGCGCCATGCGATCAACCGGCGCCTCGCCGAGCTGTATTTCGAACTGGTGTATCAGAACCTCGTGCAGGGCGCGGTGTATCGCCATACGCTCGAGCAGGCCGACCGCTACGCACGCGCCGCGCTCGCAATCGACGAGAAAGACGCGGCGTTGTGGCTGATCCGCGGCCGCCTCGCGCTGGCCGAAGGCCGCCCCGATGAAGCGGGGCAGTATATGGAACGCGCCCTTGAACTGGGTTTCCCGCGCGAACGGCTGATTCCGTGGCTCGCCGAAGTGGCGTTCCTGCGCGGCGACTACGCTCAAACCGGCCAATGGCTCGCGACGCTCGGCAATGCCGCGGCGCTGCCGACGCTCAAACCCACTGTGACTTACTGGTCATCATGAAAGAGTCCCTGATGCGGCGCGCCGCCGATGCCGATGTCTGCCTGCTGCTGGAAGGCACCTTCCCGTTTGTGCGCGGCGGGGTGTCGAGCTGGGTCAACGAAATGCTGCGGGCTTATCCGCAGACCCGCTTTGCGATCGTCTTTATCGGCAGCCGCGAGCAGGACTATCACGGCGCGGCCTATGCGCTGCCCGACAACGTCGTGCACTTCGAGACGCATTACCTGTACGAGGCCGCGCAGGCCGATGCACGTCGGCCGCGCGAGATCGAAGGCGACGTGGCGGCGTTTGCGAAGTCGGCGGAACTGCATGCCGCGTTGCGCGACGTGCGCGGCGCGGATGTCGGCGCGCTGATGGCCGAGATGGTGCCGACGCTCGGCGAGCACGGCACGCTCAACGAGGCGCAGTTTCTCGCTAGTCGTCAATCGTGGAATTTCATTGTCGAGCAGTACGAAAAGTACTGTACCGACCCATCGTTTACCGACTACTTCTGGACCGTGCGCATCATGCACAAGCCGCTGTGGCAGTTGGCGAACGTCGCTGAAAAACTGATCCCGGCGCGCGTCTATCACACGGTGTCGACGGGGTATGCGGGTTTTCTGGGTGCGCTGCTGCACTACCGCACGGGGCGCCCGCTGCTGATTTCCGAGCACGGCATCTACACCAAGGAACGCAAGATCGACCTGCTGCAAAGCCAGTGGATCCACGACAACCGCGGCGCGTTCGAGCGCGACATTTCGCAGATCAGCTATTTCCGCGAGCTCTGGGTACGCTTTTTCGAAGCGATCGGCAAGCTTGCGTATGACGCCGCCGACGAGATCGTGGCCCTGTACGAGACCAACCGCCTGCGCCAGGTCGCCGACGGCGCCGCCGCCGAGCGCACCCGCAGCATTCCGAACGGCGTCGACGTGGAGGGTCTCGCGCCGCTCGTCGAGCAACGGGGCGCGGGGCGTCACCGGGTGGTGGCGCTAATTGGCCGGGTGGTGCCGATCAAGGACATCAAGACGTTTATCCGCGCCATGTTTGTGGCGTCGCGCAGCATGCCCGACATCGAAGGCTGGATCATCGGACCGGAGGAAGAAGATCCGGCCTACGCGCTCGAGTGCCGCGCGCTGGTGGAAAGCCTCGGGCTCGCCGATAACGTGAAGTTCCTCGGCTTTCAGCGCATCGACGCGGTGCTGCCGAAGATCGACGTGATTGCGCTGACCTCGATCAGCGAGGCGCTGCCGCTCGTCGTGCTGGAGGGCTTCGCGGCCGGCATTCCGTCCATTACGACGGATGTGGGCGCGTGTCGGCAGATGATCGAAGGCCTGAGCGACGAGGACCGCGCGCTGGGCAGCGCGGGCGCGGTCGTGCAGATCGCCAATCCGGCCGCTTTCGCGCAGGCCGTGGTGGCGCTGCTGAACGACGATGCGCGCTGGCAGTCGGCGCAGCAGGCCGGGCTCGCGCGGGTACGCCGCTACTATACGAAGGCGCAGATGACCGGCAGCTACCGGACCCTGTATGACCAGCTCGCAGCCACGCCCGACGTCGAGCGTCGCAAGCACGGCGCTGCGGCCGGCGGCTGCCCGGTGCATCACGGCGCGCCGGGCGGGACGCGCGCCGCTCAAAGCGGGGAGACACGCTAATGGCCGGGATTGGTTTCGAACTGCGCAAGATCCTCAAGCACGAGACGCTGTTCGGCGTCGCCCGGGCTTACGCATATGCCGGCCTGATCAGCTCGGGGCCGCTGATCCTGTCGATCTTCGGTATCCTGATCATTGGCGTGATGAGCCTCGCGTTCGTCATACCCAAGTACGCGATCGTGCAGTTTCAGGTGTCGGTCACCTATCTGATCTCGCTGAGCCTGATCCTGACCGGGCCGCTGCAACTGTCGTTCACGCGCTTCATCTCCGACCGGCTGTTCGAAAAGCGCGACGATCTGGTGCTGTCGAACTACAACGGCGTCGTACTGGTCAGCACGATTGCCGCCGGACTGGTCGGCGTGGTGGCGATGCTGCTGGGCTTCAGGAGCGAGCCTTTGGCGTATCGCGTGCTCATGGTGGCGGGTTTCGTGGTGGTCAGCAATATCTGGATCGCCGTGATTTTCCTGTCCAGCGTCAAGCAGTACCGGCAGATCCTGTTTGTGTTTCTGATCGGCTACGGCTGCACCGTGGCGTTCGCGCTGATGCTCAACCGGCATGGGTTGGCCGGACTGCTGGGCGGCTTCGTGGCGGGGCATCTGGTGTTGCTGGGCGGGCTGTCCGGACTGATCTACCGCAACTACCGCAGCGGCCGGCTGATTTCCTTCGAGGTGTTCGACAAGCGTTTCGCCTATCCGACGCTCGCGCTGGTGGGGCTGTTTTTCAATCTCGGCGTGTGGCTCGACAAGTTCATGTTCTGGTACGCGCCCGGCACCGGCGCGCCGGTCATCGGGCCGCTGCACGCTTCGGTGATCTACGATATCCCCGTGTTTATCGCCTATGTGTGTGTGATGCCCGGCATGGCGACGTTTCTGGTGCGCATCGAGGCGGATTTCGTCGAGTACTACGACGCCTTCTACGACGCCGTGCGCAGCGGCGCGACGCTGCGCCACATCAACGACATGCGCGACATGATGGTGGGTAGCGTGCGCGCGGGGCTGTATGAAATCATCAAGATTCAGGCGGTGGTGCTGCTGCTGATTTTCGCTTTCGGACAGAACGTGCTGCAGGCGTTGCATATCTCGCCGCTGTATATGCCGCTCTTGACCATCGACGTGATTTCGGCCAGCCTGCAGGTGGTGCTGCTGGGTCTCCTGAACGTGTTCTTCTATCTGGATGCGCGGCGTACGGTGTTGAAACTGTGCGTCGCGTTTGTGGTCCTCAACGGCGCGCTGACGTGGCTTACGTTGCAGATGAGTCCGAATGCCTATGGCTACGGCTTCGCGCTGGCGTTGCTGATTCTGGTGGTGGCCGCCGTGCTGACGCTGGACCGCAAATTCGCCAAGCTCGAATACGAAACCTACATGCTGCATAACTAACCGATCACGCGAGATGCGGATGTTCATGGTGCGCACGTTGTGCCGTTTTGCTGCCTGGGTGGCCTGCTTCGGCACGGCTGCGGGCCTAACACCCGCGGCACAGGCCCAGACCCTCGCGCCGGTTGGTGCCGGCTGCAGCGCCGCGAATGTGGCTAACGGCGCCGCGCTGCCGTCGGTGGCGTTCTTTTATGGCGAACCGGTGCCCGTCGAACCGCTCTCGCGATTCGATGCGGTCGTGGTGGAGCCGGATAGCGGTTTCGATCCGGCGGCTCAGCCCGCGGGATGCACGGCGTGGTTTGCCTATGTCAGCGTCGGCGAAGTCACGCCGCAGCGGGCGTATTACGCGGCCATGCCGAAGGCCTGGCTGGCGGGTCATAACGCCGCGTGGGCCTCGAACGTGGTGGATCAGGATGCACCCGGCTGGCCGGCGTTTTACGTAAAGCAGGTGATTGCGCCGCTATGGCGCAAAGGCTATCGCGGCTTCTTTCTCGACACGCTCGATTCGTATCAGTTGATCGCCAAAACCGACGAGGCCCGCCGGCGCCAGCAAGCGGGACTGGTGGCGGTGATCCGCGCGATCAAGGCGCGCTACCCGCGAGCGTTACTGATGTTCAACCGCGGCTTCGAGATCCTGCCGCAGGTGCACGATCTGGCGTACGCAGTGGCGTTCGAATCGCTCTACAGCGGCTGGGATCAGGCGAAGCAGCGCTATACGCAAGTGCCGCCGGCGGATCGCGACTGGCTGCTGGGGCAGGCCAAGGTCATCCGCGAACAATACCGCTTGCCGGTGATCTCGATCGACTACTGTGCCCCCGGCGATGAGCAGTGCGCCCGCGACACGGTGCAGAAGATTTGCAAGGACGGGCTCGTGCCGTACGTGACGGACGGCGCGTTGCAGACGGTCGGGGTAGGGCGCGTGGGGATCTGCGAGGACACACCGGCGGCCACCCAGCCTTAAGGCGAACGAGAGGCAGCCGCGCGTGTTTGACGCCGGTACATTCGCCTGACGTGCGTACGCGGCGACCGCCTGGTTCGGAAAGGCGTCTCAATGTGCAGAAGCGGGCGGACGCTGCTCGCTCGCTTCGGGAGCGGGATGCAGATCGAGCCGCCGTCCGGCCTTGAGCAATTGGCTCGGGACATCGTGACCGATCAGTCCCGGCAAGTGTGCGGAGGCTTCCAGCGCCTGGGTCAAATCGACCCCCGTGTCGTAGCCGTTCAATTCCAGCATATGCACGAGCTCTTCCGTGCAGACGTTACCCGTCGCGCCCGGTGCGTAGGGACAGCCACCGAGGCCGCCGAGCGAGGCGTCGAAGCGGTCGATACCCGCGTCCAGCGCGGCCATCGTATTGGCGAGCGCCATGCCGCGCGTGTTGTGAAAATGCAGGGTGGTTTCAAGCTGGGCGAACTGGGCGCGCGTGCGTTGCGCCAGTTGCCGCACCTGGTTCGGATAGGCCATGCCTGTCGTATCGCACAGCGTGACGCCGTGCACGCCGAGTTCGGCGAAACGCGCTACCCAGCCGAGTACGTCGTCTTCGGGCACATCACCCTCCATCGGGCAACCGAATGCGGTCGACAACGACACGTTGATCGCCACACGCGTCTTGCTGACCACCTCGATCACATCGCGCAGTTGTGCGAACGACTCTTCCCGACCCATGCGCAGGTTGGCGCGGTTGTGGCTTTCGCTGACCGACATGACGAGGTTGACCTCGTCGACGTCGCACGAGAGCGCCCGTTCCGCGCCGCGGACATTGGGCACCAGCACGGTGTAGACGACACCCGGCGCACGCACGATGCGATGCATCACCGCTTCGGCGTCGCGCAGCGCCGGAATCGCGCGCGGCGAGGTGAACGAGGTCACTTCGATCTTGGCGAAGCCGCAGGCGCTTAAACGGTCGATCAGGGCGACCTTGTCGTCGGTTTCGATAAAGCGCGCTTCGTTCTGGAAGCCGTCGCGGGTGGCGACCTCCTGGATGTAGAGGCGAGGGCGGATGGCGCTCATGTGTGGCTCCGGAAGGATGGGATGCGTCAGATGACGCCGCGTTCGCGCAGGGCCGCGCGTTGGGCGTCGTCGAGGCCGAGCGAGGCGAGCACCTCGTCGGTGTGTTGACCGAGCGTCGGCGCGCGGCTGCGCACCGTACCGGGCGTGGCATCGAGTTTGGGCAGCACGCCCGGCAGTTGCACCGGCGTGCCGTCGTCGAGCGTGCTGTCGAGGATCATCTCGCGGGCGCGGTAATGCGGGTCGGTGGCGATGTCGGCGACGTCGTAGATCTTGCCGGCTGGAATCCGCGCTTCGTTCAGATGGTCCAGCACCTCCTCGAGCGAGTGCTGCGCGGTCCAGGCGCCGATGGCGGCGTCGAGCCGTTCGACGTTCGCCACGCGGCCGTCGTTTTGCGCGAGCGCCGGGTCGGCGGCGAGGTCGGGGCGTTCGATCACTTCCATCAGGCGCCGGAAGATGCTGTCGCCGTTGCCCGCGATCAGGGCGAACTTGCCGTCCCGGCAACGATACGCGTTGGAGGGCGCGATGCCCGGCAGACTGCTGCCGGCCGCTTGCCGGACCGCGCCGAACACCGAGTATTCGGGCAACAGGCTTTCCATCATATTGAAGACCGACTCGTAGAGCGCGACGTCGATCATCTGGCCTTGGCCGCCTTGCTGGTCGCGATGGCGCAGCGCGAGCAGAATGCCGATCACGCCATGCAGGGCCGCGAGCGAATCGCCGATCGACACGCCCACTCGTACGGGCGTGCGGCCCGGCTCGCCGCTCAGATGGCGCAACCCGCCCATGGCCTCGCCGATCACGCCAAAGCCGGGCAGGTCGCGATACGGGCCGGTCTGGCCGTAGCCCGACACGCGCAACATCACGAGCCTGGGATTCAGTTCATGCAGGGTGTCCCAGCCGAGCCCCCAGCCTTCGAGCGCGCCCGGGCGGAAGTTTTCGATCACGACATCCGCCTCGGCGGCGAGACGCCGCGCGATGTCCTGGCCTTCGGGGTCGCGCAGATCGAGCGTCACCGAGCGTTTGTTGCGCGACTGCGAGGCCCACCACACCGACGTGCCGTCGTGCAGCATGCGCCATTTGCGCAGCGGATCGCCCGTGCCGGGCGGTTCGACCTTGATGACGTCGGCGCCGAATTCGGCGAGCAGCCGGCTCGCGAACGGGCCGGCAATCAGTTGTCCGAGTTCGAGGACGCGGATTCCGTCGAGCGGGCGAGCCATGCTGTCGTCTCCATCCAGTGTGTTCCGTTGCACAGGATAGTGACGCCGCGCGGCGGACTTGGGAATGTCGGAATGTTCACGGACCCTTTCCCGGGGGGAAAGGGCGCGGGAGTGCGGGAGTGCAGGGGTTGACGGGGCGTCCGGGTGCTGCAGTCCGGCGACGCTCAGCCGGCCGCCGGCACGCCCGCCAGGAACTCGAACAGCCTGGCCGCTTCGGGCGTAAGCGCTTCGGCGTCTTTCGCGCCGATCCATAGCGTGCGTTCGGCCCAGGCGTCCGTCAACCGCACGGCGCGCAGGCCGGCTGCGAGGATCTCCGGGCGCACCGCCGCCGCGGGCAGCATGCCGATGCCGAGGCCCGCTTCGATCATCCGGCAGATGCCGTCGAAGCTGCGCATCTGGATGCGCAGCCGCAGCGGGCGCTCGGCGGCGAGAGCGGCGTCCATCATGCGCAGCAGCAGCGAACTGCCGCTGTTCAGGGCGACGTAGTCGTATTCGAGCGTATCGGCGAAGGCGATCTGCGCGACGTCGGCGAGCGCATGGCCGGCGGGGACCAGCAGCACCAGCCGGTCGCGCCGGTAGAGGCGTTTGTCGACCAGCGGCGCGGGCACGTTGTCCGCGAAGATGCCGAGATCCGCGCGGCCCGCGCCGAGTGCTTCGATCACTTCGCCGCTCAGGCGTTCTTCGAGCGTGACCTTGACGCTGGGGTTGTCGGCAAGGAAGCGCTGCAGGTCGGTGGGGAGGAACTGCACGATGGCCGAGGTGTTGGCCCAGATCCGCACGTGGCCGCGCACGCCCACCGCGAAGTCGCTCATCTCGCTCGCCATCCGGTTGACCTGGTCGAGTACCTGCAGCGCGTGGGTGAGGAGGCCGTGTCCCGCCGGCGTGAGTTCGACGCCGCGCGGATGACGCACCAGCAGCGCGCAGTCGGTGGCCCGCTCGAGGTCGGCGATGCGTTTGCTGATCGCGGAGAGCGTCATGTGGCTGCGTTCGGCCGCACGGGTCAGGCTGCCGGTTTCGGCGACCGTCAGAAAGACGCGCAGGGAGTGCAGGTCGAAATGCGTCGGATTGACCATGAGGGCGGGGGCCTGGAGAAAGCGGGACGGGAGTCTGATTTTACGGCTTCCCGTCCGCCTTATGGCCCCGCCGGTGGTCCCTTGGGTTGTTTTCTAACGCAACTGCGTGACAGCGAGCAGCAAGACCATGCTGCCGATCGCGCCATCCAGCACGCGCCACGCGGTAGCGCGGCGAAACAGCGGGGCGAGCGCCCGGGCGCCGTAGCCGAGTCCGACGAACCACACGGCGCTGACCGCCATCGCGCCGAGCGCGAACGCCACCCGGCCGCCCAGCGCTTCACGGGCGCCGGCGGTGCCGATCAGCAGAAAGGTGTCCAGATACACATGCGGGTTGAGCCATGTGAAGGCGAGCGTCATCAGGACGATCGGCATGGCGCGCTGGGTGGACTGAGCGGCGGGCGCGGAATGCCCCGAAGCCGGATCAGCCGGGGCGTCGACCGCCAGCACCGCATGGCCGGGCCGCACCGCGCGGCGCAGCGCGTTGACGCCGAACCATGCGAGGTAGGCAAGCCCGACGTACAGCATGGCATGGACGAACACCGGATAACGCTCCACCAGCACCGAGGCGCCGCCCACGCCCGCGGCAATCAGGATGAAATCCGACACGGTGCAGAGCAGCACGATCTTGCCGATGTGCGAGCGCATGATGCCTTGCCGCAGCACGAAGGCGTTCTGGGCGCCGATGGTCACGATCAGCGACGCGCACAGCGCCGCTCCGTGGGAGAAAGCGAGCCAATCCATAAGAGATCCAGTAGACGGGTGAGGCGGAAAGGCGCTAGTCTGCGGCTTTGTTTAGAATAAGCGAAGCTAATTTACGTAATGCCGATTAAGGAACGCTAATGCTCGACTACGCCTTGCTGGATGCGCTCGCTGCCGTGGTGCGCCACGGCTCGTTCGACCGCGCGGCGAGCGCGCTGAATGTGACGCCGTCAGCGGTGTCGCAGCGCGTGAAGCTGCTAGAGGAGCGGGTGGGCAGCGTGCTCGTCAAACGTGGGCAGCCGTGTGTGGCGACCACCTCCGGTGCGCTGCTGTGCCGGCATACGGAGCGGGTGCAATTGCTCGAATCGGAGTTGACGGGGCGCTTGCCCGCCGTGCCGGGGGCGTGGGTCGAGTCGTGGCCGACCTTGCGGGTGGCGGTCAACGACGACAGCGTGGGCACGTGGTTTATCGATGCGGTCGCCGGTTTTTGCGTCGAGCGGGAGATGCTGCTCGATCTCGTGATCGACGATCAGGACCACACCGCCCAGCGGATTCGCGACGGCAGCGTGCAGGGCGCGGTGACCACGCAGGCCGAGCCGGTGCAGGGTTGCCGTTCGGTGCGGCTGGGACGGATGCGTTATCTGGCGGTGTGCGCGCCGGATTTCCATGAACGCTACTTTGCCGATGGCGTCACGCGCGAGACGTTGCGGCGCACGCCTTGCGTCGACTTCAATCCGAAGGATCAGTTGCAGAAGCGTTTCATGCGCCGGATTACCCGCGCGGAAATGGATCCGCCGTTGCACTGGATTCCGCATGTTGCCGGCTTTTTGCGGGCGTGCGTCACGGGGATGGGGTGGGGTCTGTGCCCGGAGCGGATGATCGCGCCGCATCTCGAGAGCGGCGAGTTGGTGGACATGGCGCCGGGTAAGCCGGTCGATGTGGATCTGTACTGGCAGAGCTGGCGTCTGTCGATTGGGTGGCTGGATGACTTCGGCAGCGTGTTGCGCAAGCGGGCGGCGGAGTTGCTGGATTGAGGAATGTTTTCAGTTTGCGCTTGACGGTTAGTCCAGCGCGATAGCTGGAGCGATCAGGCCGAAGGCTTGTGACGGCCTCCAGCCTGATCATCGGATTTGCTGGCGCCGGGGCGTCGGTGGCTGACTCGAGCGCTTCGCGCGAGCCGCCATCCATGCTACGGCTAGCGGGGTTAGTGTCCCGCGGGCGAACCCGGAGGAGGGGGCGTCTGCAGGGATCCGCGTCCGTTACCCGGCGATCCGGGCGGGTCTTGCTGGGGTGAACCGGGCAACGAATAGGGACTTAGATTCACGGTTCCGAATGTTTGCGAAGGCGAGCCCGGAGGAGGTGAGCCTGGAGGGGGCGTCTGCAAAGCTCCCGGGTTGCCGGCCGGCGATGCGGGTGGGTGTACCCCTGGCGAGCCAGGCGGGGTATAGGAAACCAGAGGTATCGCCTGAAATATGTAGGGAGGGGATTCAGGCGGCGGAGGTGCTGTGGAAGTGCCTGGCTGAGGAGACCCGCGCTGCTGGGTTTGCGCAGCACCTGGATGCGTATAGCCTCCCGTGGAAGTGCCGGGTTGCGGAGACCCGTGCTGCTGGGTTTGCGCAGCACCTGGATGCGTATAGCCTCCCGTGGAAGTGCCTGGCTGGGGAGACCCGCGCTGCTGGGTTTGCGCCGCACCTGGATGCGTGTAGCCTCCCGTGGAAGTGCCGGGTTGCGGAGACCCAGGACGCTGGGCTGATCTCCTGCCTGCGTGGGTGGCAAGGATGCCTTCCTGCCGAGCGATATTGTCTACAGTCGATGCAGATATACCTAGGCGGCGGCCGATCTCTACATGCGACAAGTGTCCTTCCCGCAGTAGCTCGACAGCGCGCCGCCTTGTTTCTTCCGGTATATGAGAGTAGGAGAGGATGCCTTCCTCCCGAGCGATTGTGTTTACAGTCGTCTTAGATATACCTAGACGGCGTCCGACCTCACGTCGCGACAGGCCTTCCCGCAGTAGCTCGACAGCGCGCTGCCGTGTTTCCGGCGATATCGCAGGTGTTCCTCCGTGAAGCCCAACGTCGCCATGCGCCTGCCAGTTGCCGTGTTCGTCGAGCTTGACCGGATACTGGTACTTCGCCTGATTCTCCGGGACATAGACGCGCCACGTACCATTGTCCTTGTCGTATCTGACCGGGTACATCTGCTCGCCTGACCTGATGTAGGCCTGGCCCGTTTCGTCCCTGAAGACACCGGAACTGTCCGGATCCGCGTGCAGGGAGCCCTGCGGTTTCCGGGCGTACGTTTCGGGTACACCGAACTGCGCGCCACCCGTGCCCGTTTTGTCGGGCGTTCTGAGCTTGCCCTTGAGGTCTTCGAGGCCTTCTGACAACGCCGGGAATGCCATGCCGGCTTTCGAGGCCACGCCCGACACGCCTGCACCGAATATTCCGCTGACGATATCCACCGCTGTCCTCGCGTCCGCAGACAGGTGACTGCGCGGGACGAGCTGGTTGACGAACAGGTTCACCCCCGGAATCATGCCCAGCACGAGACGGCCAAATACCTCCTCCAGCTCCTGCTGCCACTCGGGCTTGGGCGGCGTGTGCTCCTGAAGGTATTGCTGTCTGATGGGGCCGTGCTGGGACGCGGCGTGATAGAGCTCGCTGGCGTTGGAGACGTCAATGAGCCTGTTCTGGTAGGCGCTCAACAAGCGCTCGCCGTAGTGGGCCAGGGGGAGCGGGTTTTCGTCGGCATCCAGAAACCCTTTGGGGACATCCGGAAGCGTGGGCTGGCGCTGCAGCGGATTGCCCGCGATGGTCTGGCGTGCCCACGCGGTTTTCTCCCCGGCCTCGCGAGCCCAGTCACCGAGCTTTGCCAGCAGTTCGGGATGCGCCTGCTGCAGCGCCCTGAACTCCTGTGCGTTGGCGGCGGACGTGAAGACCTTGTTGGCGAAGTAGGCCAGCCGGTTGAACGGCAGAGTGGTGTTGGCATCGCCATTGTCCGTCATTCCCGCTGCGTCCTTGATCGCACCAAGGATGGTCTCGTCGGCCTGTTTCTGGGCGGCGCTCACCTGCGCGACGGCATGCCCGATCGCATGGCCGATCTGCTGCTGCAGTCCGTGCTTTAACGCCGCCGCGCCCCTGATCGCCGCCTCGCGCTCGCCGAAGGTCGTTGCTGCATCGAAGTCGTGGCGATAGCGCGCCAGTCCGCTCGCTATGGACTGCCCATTTTTATCCAGAAACGGGCTTTCATCAGGCGGATCGAAAAAGCGCTGTGCGCGCCAGTCCGGATCGCTCATGTATTTTCGATGCGTGCGATCGAGCGTGTGCATGAACGAGCCGAATTTGCGCACGACGTCATCGCGCTGTTCTTTCGTGGTGGCGGTTTCGTACCGGTTGAGGAAGGCGGCCTGTGCGCCACGGTAATAGTCCTGCTGCCGGGGCGGAAGATCGGCGATCTTGGCACTGACGCCTTCCTGGCGGGCTTCGAACTGCGCCGCGCCGGGCGGCATGCCGCGTTGCCGGAGCAATTGCAGGTGCTCCAGTTTCCGGACATTCGTGGCGTTGTTCGTCTGCGGTTCGTACTGGTTGAGCAACTGGGTCGTTTCGAGGTCGCTCGCGTCCGTTTGTCCGGTGTCATGTGTGTCGCTGGGCGGGGCAACCGTCGTGGTGCTGGAGCGACCGGCATCCGGATGGGCGGCGGAAGCACCAGCGGCGGCATCGGAAGCGTGCCCATCGCCGGCTAGCGACGCGGTTGAAAACGGGCGAAGGTACTCGTGCAGGGCTGTCTTGCCCTTGTCCGGCGGGTTGCGCGGTGGTGCCTGTACGGGTTGCGGCTTCGGGCCGGTTGCGACGTAAGGATCGGTCGATACGGCTGCATTGGGGTTGCTGGTTGAAGAGACAGTCATGATGTCTTCCTTGCGGGTGACAGCAATGGCGAAAGGCTCACGCCTGGCGAGGCGCCGCTGCATCGCGCACTGGCCGGCGTGAACACGTCAGGGTGTGGTCTTCCGGTGAATTTCCTGAGGCGTACCCATGTCCAGTGACATAGGAATCCTGATGAAATACCGGGGAGCAAAAACCACAGGAACACCCTGATCGCCAAAGTACCGCCAGCCGCTTTGCCCCATGTATTACCGGCATATACAGGGCAGATTATTTGGCGCAGGCCGGCCCGAACCACAACCGGCCTGCGCAGTCCTCGTCGGCTAATGCGCAGGCCAATGCTTGAAATCGACCCGAATCCCGTTGGCCGTGGCCGCCGCGGTATAGCTGGCCACGACTTCCCGTACATCATGGTCGATATGGTCGGCATGCGTCGCATCGAAAATCAGGGTGGCGCCTGTCGGGATCTGGCCGAGATAGTCCTTCAGGCGGGGCATGCAGAAGAAAGTGGCGCTTTTGCGCACGGTCAGCAGATAGTGGTCGCCGTCGCGCGTCAAGGTCAGCACGCGGCCGATATTGCGTTTGACCACCAGCACGACGCTCACGCCGAAGCCGATCAGAATGCCGATCAGCAGATCGGTGGCGAGCACGCCGGCGACGGTCGCGATGAACGGCAGCCATTGCGAGCATCCCGCGCGTCCCATCGAGATGAACAGTTGCGGTTTCGCCAGCTTGTAGCCGGTATGGACCAGGATGGCTGCGAGGCACGCCAACGGGATCATGTTGATGATCTGCGTGAAAGCCACGACGCTGACCACTAGCGCCAGCGCGTGCACCACGCACGACAGGCGGCTGCGGCCGCCGGCCTGCACGTTCGCCGCGCTGCGCACCACCACCGCCGTAATCGGCAGGGCGCCCACCAGTGCCGCCAGCATATTGCCGACGCCCTGCGCTTTCAGCTCGCGATCGGGCGGCACTTTCTGGTGGGCGGGATCGATTTTTTCGAGGGCCTCGATACTCAGAAGCGTTTCGAGACTCGCGACAATCGCGAGCACCACGGCGACGCGCCAGACGGCCGGGTTGAAAATCTGCGTGAGATCCGGCGCGTCGAGCACGGCGCTGAGCATTCCGAACGAACCAATGGCCGGCAAGTCGACGCGTTGCGCCTGCGGCAGCGACCCATCCGGCGCGAATGCGCCCAGCAGCGCCGTTGCGCCGATGCCCATGGCCACGACGGCAAGCGGTGCAGGCACCGCCCGTACCCACGCAAACCGGCGCAGCGCCCGCGTGTCCCACACGAGCAGAATCGCGAACGAAGCCAGCGCCAGGCCCATCACCACCCAGGAAGGGGCGCCGTTCGACAGGCCGAGCGTGAGCGGCAACTGACTCACGATCAACAGGATGCCGATCGAGGCGAGCATGCCGTGAATCACCGGCGTCGGCACGTAGCTCGCCAGCTTGCCGGCCCGTATCGCGCCGAGTCCAATCTGGATTGCGCCCGCGATCAGTAACGCACAGAGAAAAGCCGAGAAGCTGCCGAGCGTCGCCAGCGCCTGTGCGACGATCACCACCAGACCGGCAGCGGGCCCGCTCACGCTGAGGCGCGAGCCGCTCAGCAGGGCGACCACCAGGCCGGCGATGATGCCGGACAGAATCCCCGCAAAGGGTTCGACGCCCGATGCGGTCGCGATGCCGAGGCACAGAGGTAAGGCGATCAGAAAAACTGTGATGCCGGCCAGAACGTCGCCGCGCTGAAACGTGAATGCATGCGCGCGCTGTGGCGCTGGCTTGTCAGGTGAGAGGGAGGGGAGTCTCGTCATGGTGATCCGTTTCAGGTAGAGACGGCCGGCGCGGCAAGCGCCGGCGCGAAGGGCGTGGTCGATCGGGCGCAAGCCACGCAGGGAGCCCTGCTTGACGTTGCGGGCCGCGCTTCAGTGCGCGGTTCAGGCCACGGCACAGAGCGCGTCGGCGCGCTGCGCGTCGTTGGACCAGACGGACGGTGTCACGGGTTCGAGGCGGCCGCGTCCCATCGAAAAGATCCAGCCGTGCAGTTGTATGGGTGTGGGGGCGTCGCGCACCAGCGGCATCTCCTGCAGGTGCCGAACCTGCGCGGCGACGCTGAGTTCGGCGAGGCGGTCCGTGCGGGCGTCGAGGTCCGCGAGGCCCGCGAGTTCCCACGCATGCGCGCGCGAGAGCGTGCGGATTTTTTCGATGCGGCGATTGACGCGCGGAATGCCGGCGACGGGCGGTCGCAAAGCCGCACCGACGCCGCCGCAACAATGATGGCCGCAGACGATGATGTGTTGCACCCGCAGCACGACGATCGCGTATTCGAGCACGCTGGCGAGATTCTCGTCCTCTGCCGCCACCAGGTTGGCGATGTTGCGATGAACGAAGATTTCACCGGGCCGCGCACCGGTGATGTTTTCGACGGGCACGCGGCTGTCGGAACAGCCGATCCAGAGCACCTTGGGCTGTTGCGTTTGCGTGAGCCGATAGAAATAGTGGGCATCCTGACGAAAGATCTCTTCCGCCCAGGCGAGATTTTCGAGGAGCATGCGCTGCGGATAGGTCATGGTGTCGTTCCTTCGAATGTCGAGTGCCCGGAGCGCGCCGGGCGGGTGGTCGTGTGTCCGCTCATCCGGCCGCGCTAGTCGGTCGTGCTCCAGTAGCGCTCCGCAATGGCGTAGCGGGTCCGATTGAGCTCGATGGTGGCGGGGCTCGGCGGATAGTCGGTTTTGGTGGCCGGTATCGTGCCCGCGCGGAGCGCTTCGATCAGTTCCTGGCGGACCTGTGCGCGGCTCTTGCCGATCGGCTGAGGTTGCCGGTCGGCCGGACTGGCTGCTTGCACCTGGACCGGCTGGGCGGTGGCCAGGTTGGCGCCGTCGGGCGAGGGGTAGGCTTGGCCACGGGACGCCATGGCGGCGGGCGCGGTGGCCGTGATGGCGAGCGCGGCAATGACGATGGCTGTTTTCATAAGTCCTCCGAAGTGATGGTGAGCCCGGAGAGGATTGCTTCCGGACAGTTCCTATTCTGCGGAGGGAGGTACGCGTGGACGGTGATGCGAAGATGATATTTTCGTCATCGACGCCGTGTTGCGCGGAAAGCGCAGCAGAAAGGTCGTACGCACGTGAGGCTCGCTTGCTACTGTGCAATTGCCGCCGTGTTCTTCCATGATGGACTTCACGATGGCGAGACCCAGGCCGGTGCCCGACGCAGAATTATGACGCGCGGGGTCGACGCGATAGAAGCGGTCGAAGATGTGCTCCGTATGCGGGCTGGTGATGCCGGGTCCCGAATCGGTGACGGACACTTCGGCCCAGCCCATGATCTCGGCGCAGTGCAGCTCCACGGTGCTGCCGCGCGGCGCATGTGCGATGGCGTTGGACAGCAGGTTGCTCAAGGCGCGTTGTACCAGCAGCAGCTCGCCGTCGAAGCTGGCCTGGCCGGTGACGGAGAGATTGACGCCGGCCTCGTCCGTCATGATCTCGTAGTAGGCGGCCATCCGTTGCGCCTCGTGGCGGGCATCCACGCGTTGCAGCGCTAACTTGCGTTGAGCGCTGTCTGCGCGCGCCAGAAACAGCATGTTGTCGATCATGCGCGACAGGCGCTGGAGTTCTTCGACGCCCGATTCGATCACCGCACGATACTCGTCGGCCGGGCGTGGTTGCGAGAGCGCGACCTGGGCTTCGGCCAGCATGTTGGTGAGCGGCGTTCGCATGTCGTGGGCCAGGTCGGAGGAAAACTGGGCAAGGCGTGTGAACGATTCGTCGAGCCGGGCGAGCATGCGGTTGAACGCGTGACTCAGCTCCTTCAGTTCACCCGCCATTTCGGTCTCCGGCAGCGGATGCGCGAGGCGGCTGCTGGACACCTGCTCGGCTCGTGCGGTCAACCGGCTCAGTGGACGCAGGCCGAAGCGCGTCATCGACCAGGTGAGCACGGCGCCCACCAGCGTGCCGATGACGATGACAGACAGAATGTTGAGCGCGTAGGCTCGCAGCAAACTCCGGTCAGCGGTAGCGTCGTATTGCACGACCACCCGCACCATCGCAGAAGCCGGTCGCCCGACGGGAACCATGGCCACCAGAAACCGGATGGGCGAGCCCGGCGCCTCGAGACGGACCGGCGCGCGCGAGACGCTCGCCGACAACACGGCGGCATTCGGCCAGTAGCCATTGGTTCGGGCGAGCGGCGAGCCGTCCACGTCGAAGATCGCGACATCCATGCTCTGATGGCCGTGCAGGCGGTCGTACCAGGTCTCGCGGTTGGCGCCGATGTCGGCAATCGCCGGAATCTCCTGCAGTTCCAGTTGCAGGGCCGTCAGGATGGAGGTCATCTCGCGCGCCGAATTGGCTTCAAGCCTTGTCCTCAGCACTTGATAAAGCAGCAGGCCGCTCAAGACGAGCAGGAGGGACGTGGAGACGGCGAACAGGATGGTCAGGCGCGCCCGCAGCGTGCGTGGCAAAACGTGTCTCATCATCAGGCCGACGGCTCCCGCTCTTCCAGCACGTAGCCCATGCCGCGTACCGTGTGGATCAGTTTGGGCGTGTAGTTGTCGTCGACTTTGGCGCGTACCCGGCGGATGGCGGCGTCGACCACGTTGGTGTCGCTGTCGAAGTTCATGTCCCACAACTGCGAGGCGATGGTCGAGCGCGGCAGGATCTCGCCACGCCGGCGCATCAGCAGCCACAGCAAGGCGAATTCACGCGCGGTCAGGAGTATCGTGTCGCCCTGACGCGTGGCTTTGCGGCGCGTGAGATCGAGCGCCAGATTGGATACCTGCAGAGAGGTCGATTCGCGGCCTTGTCCGCGGCGCAGAATCGAACGCACTCGCGCCACCAGCTCCACAAATTCGAAGGGCTTGACGAGATAGTCGTCGCCACCCATTTCGAGGCCTCTCACCTTGTCGCCGACCTCGTCGCGCGCAGTGAGCAGCAGGACCGGCGTGGACCGCTCGCGGCGCACGTTCTTCAGAATCGCCCAGCCGTCCTGGCCGGGCAGCATGATATCGAGAATCAGCAGGTCGTAGTCTTCGGTCAGCGCGAGGTGCTGACCGGTGATGCCGTCTTTGACCCAGTCGACCACAAAACCTGCTTCATTCAAGCCTTTCTGCAGATACATGCCCGTTTTTGACTCGTCTTCGACAACCAGAATTCGCATGTCTTATTTCCTGGAGAGCGCGCTTCCCGGCATCGCAACAGGGCGCTGCCGTGGAATGAAAATGGAACGTTGTCCTCAATACATCTTATTTTTAATATAAGTCGCGATAGCGCTTCTTTCGAGAGGGGCGCTATCAGGTCGGACACAAGCGTGTCCCGTTTGTTCCCCGTGCCGAAATGAAGATGACGGAACCATCATGTTCCGATCATCCTGGCGTTTCAGAACGCGGTTAGGATAAAGACTCATTGATAGGAGATAGATCATGTGGACAACGAAATTATTGGCGGGACTGGTGATGACTGTCGCGTGCGTTCCGCTCGCACTGGCGGTGGATACGGTGCCGTTGAGCAAGCCGACACCAGGGCCGCACGAGTTTTACGCGCCGAAGTCGCAGGGTAAAACGCGTGCGCAGGTCATGCGAGAACTGGAAGTGGCACGCGCCTCCGGTTGCATCGACGGGCCGGATAACCAGTATCCGCAGCCGTGTCCTGTTCCGGCGGGCGGGCAAGGTATGGTCGAGTGAGACACGAGCGGACGGCGGCGAAGGCGCGCAGCTAGCGCCGGGGGCCGCCGGGTTTCGCCGGAACTTGCCGGCCGGACTACAGCAGTAACTCAATAGAGTGAAACAACCTGCGGTGTTCGGGGTCTTTCGAACGCGCGCCTTCGTCGATCACTTCGCGCAGGCAATCGAGAAAACACGCGGCTGCGGGACTCGTCGGCGCGCCGCGCCGTGAGGTAATGCTGACGATGGTCTCATCCACCGTCTCTCTGAGCGGCAGGGCCCACAGATTCTCCTTCGCACTGCTGACTTCAACCAGCGGCCACGGAAAGATGCTCAGCATGTCCGTATGCGCCAGCAGACCCAGCACGATCGCCAGCGAATGCGCGAGGTGAATCGTGTGCGGGACCTTCATGCCGCGTTGCCGGAACAGATTGTCCGCAATCGATTCGCGGCTCGCCGGATCCCAGTTGAGCACCCACTCCGCATCCTCCAGTTCGAGCAAGGTCCGGCAGCCGGCCTTCGGATGATCGCGCCGCGCCACCACCGCCGAATGCGTGGAAAACAGCGGCACGTTATGAAACTCCGATTGTGGCGATGCGGGCGGCGGCCGGCCGATCGAAAAGTCCAGGCTGCCGTCGCGCAAGCGCGGCTGGACGACCGCCAGCAACCCTTCGAAGAACTCCAGTTGCACTTCCGGCATGCGCCGACGAAAACGCTGTACGGTCTGCGGCAAAAACGTCAGCGCGATCCACGGCGTGACGCCGATCGACAGTTTCCCCGCCGCCGCGCCGCGCAGCGCTTCGATTTCCGCCTCGGCCCGTTGCAGTTGCCCGAGCACGAGCCGCGCATGGACGACGAGCGCGCGGCCGAACTCCGTAAACGCGACACCGCTCGCGCTGCGGATTACCAGCGGCGCCTGTAAGTCCGCCTCCAGTTCGCGCACGGCCTTGGTCACCGCGGCGGGCGAAAGCCCCATCGTGCGCGCTGCCGCCCGGATACTGCCGGTATCCGCGATTGCCGCCAAGGTATTGAGTTGATGGAGTTTCATCGGATCTAAGCGAGCGGAGGGTGGCAACCCATGGTTGCCGTCGTGACGATTCTACGCCTGCCCGTCAAAAATCACGTTGGCTATGCTGGCCTCATGCATTCACCGATTCACTGAGGGAGACAGCAACGTGAACACCATGGCCATCCCGGCGGGCATCGCCGATCTCGAAGACGAAATGATCGCGCTGCGCCGCCGCATCCACGCCCACCCGGAACTGGCGTACGAAGAATTCGCCACGGCCGACCTGGTGGCCGAACGTCTGCAGGAATGGGGCTACACGGTGACGCGGGGGCTCGGGCAAACCGGCGTGGTCGGCCAGTTGAAAGTGGGCAGCGGCACGAAGCGCCTCGGGCTGCGCGCCGACATGGACGCCTTGCCGATCCACGAACAGACCGGCCTGCCGTATGCCAGCACGATCCCCGGCAAGATGCACGCCTGCGGTCACGACGGCCATACCGCCATGCTGCTCGCCGCCGCGAAGCACCTCGCTCAGGCGAAGTCGTTCGACGGCACGCTGAATCTGATTTTCCAGCCGGCCGAAGAAGGCCTGGCCGGCGCGAAGAAGATGCTCGAACACGGTCTCTTCGAGACGTTCCCGTGCGACGCGGTGTTCGCCATGCACAACATGCCTGGTTTTCCGACCGGCAAATTCGGCTTTTTGCCGGGCTCGTTCATGGCGTCGTCGGACACGGTGATCGTCAAGGTGACCGGACGCGGCGGCCATGGCGCGGTGCCGCACAAGGCGGTCGATCCGGTGGTGGTGTGCGCGCAGATCGTGCTCGCGCTGCAGACCATCGTCTCGCGCAACATCGCGCCGCTCGACATGGCGATCATCACCGTCGGCGCGATTCACGCCGGCGAAGCGCCGAACGTGATTCCCGAAAGTGCGGAAATGCGCCTGTCGGTGCGCGCGCTCAGGCCCGAGGTTCGCGACTATCTGCAAACGCGCATCACCGAGGTTGTGGAGGCGCAGGCCGCGGTGTACGGCGCGCGTGCCGAGGTGGACTATCAGCGCCGCTATCCGGTACTCGTCAATGACGCCGCCATGACCGGCTTTGCGCAGCAGGTCGCGCTCGACTGGCTCGGCGAGGCGGGCCTGATTCCCAACATGCAACCGCTTACCGGCAGCGAGGACTTTGCCTTCCTGCTCGAACGTTGCGCGGGCAGCTATCTGATCATCGGCAATGGCGACGGCGAGGGGGGGTGCATGGTCCACAACCCCGGCTACGACTTCAACGACGATTGCCTCGCCACCGGTGCTGCCTATTGGGTGCGCCTGACGGAGTCGTTTCTCGCGTGACGGTGTGGTGAGGGTGGTGAGGCCGGCCACGCCGGCCACGCAGCAGCAGGACATCAGGGAGAGACACACAATGGACTATTCCGCCGCACCGCATTCGCCATCGGTCGCGCAAGATCAGGCGCACGACGCACCCGCGTTATCCCGTGGACGCCTGGGCCACGCGAAAGCGATCGCCGCGATCACGCTCGGCAACGGTCTCGAGTTTTTCGACTTCACGATCTACAGTTTTTTCGCCACGATCATCGGCAAGCTGTATTTCCCGGTCGAAGGCCAACTCGCGCAACTGATGCTGGCAGTGGGGACGTTCGGTGTGGGCTTTATCATGCGACCGGTCGGCGGCGTCGTACTCGGCGCCTATGCGGACCGTGCCGGCCGCAAGGCGGCGATGAGCCTCACGCTGTGGATGATGACGCTCGGCTCGGCGATCATCGCGTTTGCGCCCACCTACGCGGCCATCGGTGTGGCGGCGCCGTTGCTGGTGATTCTCGCGCGCCTGATTCAAGGCTTTGCGCTGGGCGGCGAGATCGGCGCCTCCACCTCGCTGCTGATGGAATACGGCAGCGACAGGACGCGCGGTTTCTACGGTAGCTGGCAGTTCGTGAGCCAGGGCCTGAATACCGTCTGCGGGTCGCTGCTCGGCGTCGCGCTGGCGGCCGGCCTGTCGACGCACGCGCTGGAAAGCTGGGGCTGGCGCGTGCCGTTCGTGATCGGCATGGCGATGGGTCCGATCGGCATTTATATTCGCAGCCATCTCGACGAAACCTTGCCCAGTGCCGTGCAGAGCAAGGACGCAGTGGATCGCGGGCAGCCGGTGCGCGAAATTTTTCGCGGCCACCTCGGCGTGATTGCAACGGGCGTCGTGACGACCATCGGCGGCACGGCGGCAAACTACATCGTGCTGTTCTATCTCTCCACGTACGCGATCCGCATCCTGCATCTGCCGATGTCGCTCGCACTGTGGGCCTCATGGACCGCGGCATTCGTCACCGTGATTCTCTCGCCGTTCGCCGGTGCGTTGTCCGACCGCGTGGGCCGCAAGCGTGTGCTGTGGATCTCGCGCGTCCTGCTGATTGCCGCCGTCTATCCGGCGTTCATGCTGATCAATGCCACGCCGACGGTCACCGTGTTGCTGTCGGTCGTCGCGGTGCTTGCTGTGCTGGTGGCGTTCACGGCCGTGCCGAACATCGTCATGTTGCCGGAGATGTTTCCGCGCGAAATCCGTGCGACCGGCATGTCCATCGTGTACTGCCTGGGCGTGTCGATCTTCGGCGGCTTCGCGCAATTCTTCGCGACGTGGCTGATCCAGTTGTCGGGCAGCACGCTGGCGCCGGCGTGGTATCTGATCGGCTGCGGGCTGGTGTCGTTGTTGCCGCTGCCGTTCATGCGCGAAACGGCAGGGCAGCCAATTGACTAAAGGTTAGCGCGCTTCGGGCACCCCTTCCGCCTGTGGCGCGGTCTCGCTCTCGCGGGTCTCCGGCATCGCGGCCCATACCAGCAGCACAGCGAGCGCACCCGCCGCCGCGAGACCGAAGAAGCTGACCGTATTGCTGAAGCGATCCGCGATGAAGCCCGCCGCCGCCGTACTCAGCGTTGCGCCGATGCCGGCCGCGAGACCGAACAGACCGATACACAGGTTGTAGCGCCCCTTGCCGCCGGCCACATCCGCGGCGATCAGCGGCAGCATGACCCCGAACACCGCGGCGCTCAACCCGTCGAGCATCTGCACCGGCACCAGCAGATAGGGACTGCTGATCCCGGCGAACAGCAGCGCGCGCAGCGGCAACGCGGCAAAGCCGAACAGCAGGATCGGCCGGCGGCCCCAGCGTTGCGCGGAGCGTCCCACCCACGGCGACATCATCGCGACAATCGCTTGCGGCACGATGATGCAGGCCGCGATCACGAGCTGCACGTTATCGCCCATGCCCGCCGTCACTTCACCGGCGGCGAGGTTGAGCATCGCGGCGTTCGACAAGTGGAACAGCACGATGCAGGCCGCGAAGATCAGCATGCGTTTGTCGCGCAGCAACTCGCGCAGGCTTTCGCGCTTTTCGTCGGCGTCCGGCGCGGGCCTGACTTGCGGCAGCGGGTCGACCGTGCCGGTGTCCTGCACCATGCTCAGCGCCACCAGCGCGGGCATGGCGAGCGCCGCGGTCAGCCAGAACACCGCGCGCGACGAGAAGTACTCGCCGAACAGCCCCATCAGCCCGGCCGCCACCGCGCTGCCGATCGAGGCCCAGCGCGCGTTGCGGCCGAGCCGGTCGCCGAGATTCTGGCGTCCCACCAGCGCGAACGAGATCGCCGCCATGGCCGGCACCAGCATGCAGCTCGCAAAGCCGTGAAAGACTTCGGCGGCGATCACCGGCAACACCGTCGGGCTGCTGGCGAGCAGCACCGCGGAGAGGATGATCGCGAAGATTGCCCAGGCGGCGGCGCCTTTCTTGTTGCGCATGGCGTCGACGGCGGCGCCGGCGGGCACCTGGCTCACCATGGCGCTGATCGTGCCGACGGACAGCGCCATGCCGATCTCCCCCTGGGTCCACTTGTGCGACGCCAGGTAGGACGCGATGAACGGCCCGAAGCCGGTCTGCACGTTGGCGACGAAGAAGTTCATCCAGTCGAGCGCGCGCAGGCTGCGTGCATTAACCATAAGCCGGCCTGTCATCGGGACGCCCGTGCGGTCGAAGCCGCCGCTGTAGACGACGATGGCGCGGCGGGGGCGGGCGCAGGGGGCGGCGCCGGCGAGACGGCGCGGATCGGCTGGCCGGCGTCGTATGCCGGCGAAGCGGCGATTGCCGCGTCGCTGAGATCCATCAGCGGATAGAGCGCCTTGTCTTTGGTGCCGAAGTGCAGCGCGGACCAGTTCGCCGCAATCGTGCGGCGGTCGGCGCTGACCATGCCGCTGACGTCGAGCACCACGGCTTGCGGCTGCGCATTGCCGTCGATCAGCACGTCGACCACGCGGCCCACTTTGCCGCCGTTGGGCCGCTCGACGGTGGCGTCGAGCAGCGGCAAGCGCGTGGCGGTGGCGACACCGGCCGCCGCCGCGGCCGCCTTCGAACGGTCGGCGGGCGGCGCCTGGCCCGGCGCCAGGTTGAGCGTGATGGTGGCGGCCTTCGCGTTCGGCGTGAAGCGGAACACGTTCCACGGGAAGTTGACCTTGCGGTCGCCGACGCCGAGGAAGCCCTGCAGGTTGACGACCATTTCGATCGGCTTGCCGCTCGCGTCGGTCACGAGATCGACGGCGCGCCCCACGACCTTGCCGTCGGGCTTCTGCACTTCGCTGTCGAGCAGCCCATGCGCCTGGTTGCGGTCGATCAACCGCGTCACGATCAGCGGCGCAGGCGCGGGCGGTGGCGTGGGCGCGGCCACCGGCGGCGCAGGCGGCTCCTCGGGCTTGCGGGGCGGAGCAACGGGGCGTTTGGGTTTGGGCGGCGCTTCGGGTTTGGCCGCTTCCGTCTGCACGGTCGTCTCGGGCGGCCCGGCGACGAGCGTGGAGCCGTCCGGCGAGACCAGTACCGGCACGGCCTCGGTGATCGGCGCCTGCTGCGGTCCGCGCAGCAGGCTGCAACCCGACAGGGCCATGGCCGCAAGGACGAGAAGGATCGGATAACGGAAAGCTGGACGTGGAAAACCGCCACTCATCAAGAAGGACTCCATGGGCGAGAGCGGGAGGCGGCGCATGGCCTGCCATCCCGCCGCTGCAGCAATTGAAACGGCGTATGCGTCAGAGTTTAACCCGCGGCGCCCTGCGTTCCGGCGCGGCCAGGCATGAAAACCGCAGACCGGGTTCGCGTGCGCGGCATGCGCCTCTGCACGCCGCACGCCTGGATGAACAACAGGCATGCGACAGCCGCGTGACAGACCGTAGGTGTAAACACGCGGGCCGAACCCGTATGCCACCGTGGCTTAAACGATATAAGCATCGAGACATGACCGGCATGCCATTCATGCGATGGGAGACATATTTGTATTGGCCTACATTTCGGGACAGCAAATGACGAACGGTGCTAACGCGGGTTGTCCCCACAGGTTTTGACCCGACACGTAGGTGCCCGATTGTAAGGGATGTCGGGAATCTTCGGACGATAGCGGGCCGGCCTGAAACACAGACTGTCCGCCGGGACGAACGTTCAAACCTTGCCCTACCACACTACATAAACGCAACGAGACGAACCTGATGACAGCCGGTGCCCCGGCTGTTTCAGCATGCTGATAAAGGAGGCACTCATCATGATGGAACCCCACGCCCAGCCGATTTCCGACGTTGAAGTCGGCGTCGACACTTTCGACTCCAAGGGCTTTCTCGACCGCTACTTTGAGATCTCCTCGCGCGGCAGTTCGCAGCGCCAGGAAATCATTGCCGGCGTCACCACCTTTCTGGCGATGGTCTATTCGGTGTTCGTCGTGCCGGGCATGTTCGGCAAGGCGGGCTTCGACACCAGCGCGGTTTTCGTCGCCGTGTGCCTGACCACTGCCTTCGGCTCGCTGCTGATGGGCATCTGGGCCAGGCTGCCGATCGCAATCGGCTGCGCGATTTCGCTGACCGCCTTCACCGCTTTTGGCCTCGTGCTGGGCAAGGGCCTGCATCCGACGGTGGCGCTTGGCGCCGTGTTCCTGATGGGGATCGTCTTCACCGGCATTTCGGTGACGGGCGTGCGCTCGTGGATCCTGCGCAATCTGCCCTCGGGTGTGGCGCACGGCACGGGGATCGGCATTGGCCTGTTCCTGCTGCTGATCGCGGCCAACGACGTGGGCCTCGTGGTCAAGAACCCGGGTGCCGGCCTGCCGGTTTCGCTCGGCAATATCACGGCGCTGCCGGCGCTGATGTCGGTGGTGGGGCTGGCGGCGATCTTCGGGCTGGTGCGCCGTCGCGTGCCGGGTTCGATCCTGATCGTGATCGTCGCGATTTCGGCGCTCGGCCTGCTGATCGATCCGGCCGTGACCTATCACGGGGTGTTCGCGCTGCCGTCGCTGAGCGCGCCCGGTCATGCGTCGCTGATCGGCGCCATGGACATCAAGGGTGCCTTGTCGCTGGCGGTGCTGCCTAGCGTGCTGGCGCTGGTGATGACGGCCGTGTTCGACGCGACCGGCACGATCCGCGCGGTGGCAGGGCAGGCCGGTCAACTCGATGCCAACGGCCGCATCATCAACGGCGGCCGTGCGCTGACCGCGGATTCGCTGAGCTCGATTTTCTCGGGCTTCCTCGGCGGCGCGCCGGCGGCGGCGTACATCGAATCGACCGTCGGCGTGGCGGCCGGCGCAAAGACGGGCATGGCGGCGGCCGTGGTCGGTCTGCTGTTCCTCGTGGTGATGTTCTTCTCGCCGCTCGCCGGTCTGGTGCCTTCGTATGCGACGGCGCCGGCGCTGATGTACGTCGGCCTGCTGATGCTCTCGAGCGTGAGCAAGCTGGATATGAACGACATGGTCGACGCGATGTCGGGCCTGGTCTGCGCGGTGTTCATCGTGCTGACCGCCAACATCGTGACGGGCATCATGCTGGGTTTCAGCACGCTGGTGATCGGCCGCGTTGTGAGCGGCGAGTATCGCAAGCTGAACGTCGGGACCGTGGCGATCGCCATTGTGCTGGCCGCGTTTTATCTCGGCGGCTGGGCGATCTGATTGGGATTGATTCTCCAACCTTGACGCGGCGTGTCGCAGTTTCTTTATCTGCGATGCGCCGCGTATTTTTTTGCGTCGTCAGGCTTAAACTCATGATTCAGCGTTCAGCGACACGCCCGAACGCCACTTCACCTGACCACAGAGGAAGGAGACGCAGATGGAACCGCATAGCACTGTCTCACGAGAAGAATGGCTGGCGGCGCGCCGTGCGCTGCTGGCGGAAGAAAAGGCCTTCACGCATGCGCGCGACGCACTCAACCGCAAGCGTCTGGCGCTGCCGTGGGTCAAGGTCGACAAGACCTACACGTTCGATACGCCGCAAGGCCGCAAGACGCTCGCCGAGCTGTTCGACGGACGCAGCCAGTTGATCGTCTATCACTTCATGCTGGGCCCGGAGTGGAAGGAGGGCTGTCCCGGCTGCTCGTTCCTGTCGGACAGTGTCGATGGCCTGCTGCCGCACCTCGAGCATCACGACGTCTCCTACATGGCCGTTTCGCGTGCGCCGCTCACGAAGATCGAGGCGTTCAAAAAGCGCATGGGTTGGCGCTTTCGCTGGGTGTCGTCGCATGACAGCGATTTCAACTTCGACTACCACGTGTCGTTTACGCCGGAGGAGGTCGCGAGCGGCACGGGCTTCTACAACTTCGAAATGCAGGAAATCTTCGGCGATGAGGCGCCCGGCCACAGCGTGTTTTACAAGGACGAGGCCGGCGATATTTTCCATACCTATTCGAGCTATGCGCGTGGCGGCGAGCCGTTTATCGGCACTTACACGCACCTGGATATCGCCCCGAAAGGCCGCAACGAAGTCCGGAACCTCGGCGAATGGGTGAAGCATCACGACCGCTACGAGGACGCGCCGAAAGCGTGTCCGTCGTGCGCGGGCAAGTGAGCCGTTAGCCGCCTCAGGCGGCGAACGCAACCTTGCGCGAAATGGCCAGGTACTGCTCGGCGGCGTCGCCCAGCGTGAGACCAGCCAGTTGACGCACGGTGCGCGGTTGCCGCAATGCGGTGAGAAGCGCCTTCGCGTAGGCGTCGGTGTCGTTCGTATCGATCAGTTGTACGCAGGGAAAATTGCGTGCGTACGCAAACCCCGAGATGGTGTTGGCGACCACCGGAATGCCGGTTGCCAACGCTTCGAGCAGGGCGATGCTGTGCGCTTCGGACAGCGACGGCATGGCGTACACCGTCGCTTCGGCCAGCAACTGCGAAATGTTGGAGCGCGGACCGTCTACCGTCACGCGTTGCTCGAGTCCGAGCTGCCGCACCAGATCCTGCACCGCCGCGAAGTAGGATGGAACTTCGAGCACGCCGACCAGCTTTAGCCGCAAATCGGGCACTGCGTGGCAGATCTGGGCGAAGGCGCGTACCGTCTGCAGGTGGCTCTTGATCGGATTGTAGCGGCCGACCTGCAGGATCTGCGGCGGCCTGCCGCTGTCTTCGGTGCCGGTTGGGTAGAAATAGCGCGAGGTATCGACGCCGTTCGGAATCACCTGCATCATCCGATGCCGCCCGATTGCCTCGATGTATTCCCTGACGTTGTTTTCGGATACGCCGATCACAGCGCGCGCGCGTCGGGACAGCATTCGCTCGATGCCGCGCACCTTCGCATGGACGAAGTCGTTCGTCGCCGAGTGCATCACGTAGATGACGGGCACGCCGAGCGGCAACACGCGGGCGTAAAACGCGGGGATCGTCGAGTGGGCGAGCAGCACATCGGGCTTGAAGCGGCGCACGACGCTATGCAGCCACCAGAGCCTGCCGAGCCGTCCGTAAGACCGCTCCGGAAACATGCAGGTCACCTCGCGCGCTTCCAGATCGCCATGCAGGGCCACGAAGTCGGCGTGCTGCGGCAACAGCGAAGCCATCGCCACCGTTTCGCCACACGATTTCTGATGGATGGCGAGATCCTTGGCCAGCACTTCCGCGCCCGAGAGCCTGGGCGCCAGGACCAGATGAAGAATACGCATTCGCTTCTCCTTGCATATGTAACGAGACGGTAGCGCGGCTACTTATGCCAGGGCCGCCATCTCCTAGCCGAATTCGGCCCTATGCGGCACCGCGACAACGTTTTTCGTTACCTTGACCGCATGACGCCGGCGAGGCGTTGGATCGGCGTGCGCTGCATTCAGGCAGACGCGGCCACCGGCGCCGGTTTGAACGTTGCCGTGAAGAAGAAAGGGGATTGCATGCGCAACCGTTTCCTGATTGTGTGGGTCTGGCTGTTCCTATGCCCACTCTCGGTCGACTACAAGGGCGACGAAGCCGGCAGCCATCTGGCGCAGATCCTGCTCGCCGCGCCGGCGATCGCGGCCGGCTTCGCGCTGATCCTGACCGGCCCGCGGATAGCGGGCCACTCGCGGCTTCGCAAGCTGGTCGGCGCGGGGCTGTGCCTGACGCTGGCCGGCAGCGCCATTACGCAACTCTTCCAGCAAAACGAAATCGGCAATTACCTGCGTGTGCTGCTGCCGTTCGCGCTGTTCTACCTCGGCTACGTGGTCGCCTGCCACGCGTGGGACGCGAAACGCATCGCCCAGTTCGAGCGCATCCTGTTCTACGCCATGTCGGTCTCGCTGGTGTTCAGCTTCGTCAACGGCATGATGGAAAGCGCCAATCTCGCGGAAGTGCGCTTTCGCATTGTGTCGCCGACGCTGCTTGCCCTGCAGGCGATGCTGATGCACGAGTTCGTGATTTCGCGGCGCTTCGGCAAAATCGCGCTGCTGGTCTTCGCGGGCACCGTGCTGGTGGAATTGTTCAGCGTCACGCGCAGTCTGGCGATCGGCACCGTGTTGTTGTTCATCTATGCGACCTGGCTGGGCGCGTCGTCGACCTGGCGTCTGTTCACCTCGGCCATGCGCGCGACGGTGGTCGCCGCGATTATCGCGGCCACCGCGATCGGCGCGGCGTCGCTGGTTCCAGAGGTCGCCGCACACTGGACGCAACGCGTCTACGCCGCGAAGACGTCGGAGACCGGCATGGACCCGACGACGGTCACACGCCTCGCTGAAATGCGCGACCAGTACGATCAGGTCACGGCCTCGCCTGGTTCCCTGCTGGTCGGCATGGGCTATGGACATTGGTATCGTTACTCGCCCACCTATCTCTGGGCGCTGGCCGGCCAGATGACCGCATCCGATTTCTACGCGATTCGCGACTGGGGTGCGGGGCATAACTTCTGGGTCTACCAGTTGTATAGCGGCGGCCTGTTGTTCGGCCTCGGCTTGCCCGCGGCGATCCTGTATGCGGCGTTTCGCGGCAGCCTGGCGTATCGGCGTTGGCGGCGCGTCGCGCCCGACATGCCGTTCCTGCCGGTGATGGGCCGCGCGCTGATGATGGTCATGAGCCTGCTGGCGATGTCGATTGGCGGCAATCCGCTGGGACCTCGCTTTTCCGGCCTGGTGTTCGGTTTCGGGCTGGGACTGCTGGTGGCCTGCTATGCCCGTCTGTCGCAGGCGGCGCCGGCCCGCCGGCGGGCGCGCTACGCTGGCGTGGCGCCGGCCGCGCACGTGGTCGAGGTGGGGAGGGCGGCGGATTTGCCGTCGCCGTTCGGGCGTCGTCCGGATCCGCGGCTCACGGATGGGCGGTTTAGTTGAGCCGCGCGATGCTACGCGCCGCGAGGTCCCGCCTCGTAGAACAGCGCAAATAGTTCGGACTGTGAATTGATGTTGAGCTTCGTATAGATGTGCTTCTTGTGGGCGCGCACGGTTTCGAACGAGATCGATAGTTTTTCGGCAATCGCCCGCGTCGAGAAGCCGCTCAACGTCAGCATCGCCACCTCTACTTCACGCGCCGTCAGCGGCGTGTGCCCACCGGCTTGTGCCACCTGCGCAAAGCGTTCCGCGTAGGTCGGCGCATCGACGCCGGCCCTGGCGCCTGGCGCGCCGCCTTCGATCGTCTCGCCGGCATCGTCGATACCCGGCGCATGCGACGCCTCGAACGTCTCGTGCGGCAGACGCTGGCGCATCAGCGCAATCACCCACGGTGCGCACAGCGCCAGCACGGCGAGATCGCGCTCGCCATAGCGGTGTGTCGCGCCCAGCGAAAACGCCAGCGTGTGCCGCGCATCGATCGCATAGTTGAAGTGCACCTCGTCGCCGACGATATTCTTCCTGAAGTAGCGCTGGTAATACGAGGTCATCGTGAAGTTGTCGGGCGCGACGTCGGCGAGTGTGACGAAGCCCGATGCGGGCCGCTCGCAGGCGTCGATATAAAACGGATCGAGCTGATAGAGCGCCGCGAGATAGTCCTGGAACATCGCGTCGACGGTGCCGTCGGGCGTGGGCGATTCGGCGCACACGAGCGGCGCTTCATCCGGCGCGAAACGCAGTGCCACCCAATTATCGAAGGGCACGTAGCGTTCCAGCGCGCGGGTGAGCCGGGTCCAGAACTGCGTGCTGTCGAGCGCCTCGATGACTGCGCCAATTTCGCGGTGAAAGGCGAGGTCGCGCCATTCGAGTTCCATGCCTGCTCCGTTGAGGGTAACCCAGCCGGGTGATTCCCCGATAAATATGTCTGGTGATAATAGCCCGAAGCTTCACAGGCGGCCGAAACAATCTGCCGTCGTCCATGAAGCGGACTGGCAAGGCGCAACAATTCGCATGGGATCCGAGTCAACGCCAAAGCGCTAACCCGGGTCGACACAGGAGACATCAATGCAGCTCGAACTGGCGCAGATTCCGATTCAGGATGGCGCGATCGCTCCCAATGTACAACGCGTGCTCGACGTGATCGCGAAGCGCGCGGCCGGTACGGATCTGATCGTTTTTCCCGAAACGACCCTATCGGGCTTCCCGACTCGCGACACGGTCGCCGATATCGCGCAGCCGCTCGACGGCGCCGCCCTGACCCGCGTGCGCAACGCTGCGCGTGCGGCGGGTGTGGCCGTCGCGGTAGGGCTCGCGGAGCGCGACGGCAGCCGCTTCTACAACACGACAGTACTCATCGACGAGCGAGGCGAGCTGGCGCTGCGCTATCGCAAGACGCACCTGTGGGCGTCGGATGTCGGCGTGTTCGAACCGGGCGACCGCTACGAAGTGTGCCGCTTCAAGGGCATGACGGTGGGCATGCTGATCTGCTACGACATTGAATTTCCCGAGACCGCGCGAGCGCTCGCCTCGCTCGACGCCGACCTGCTGCTCGTGACCAACGGCAATATGGATCCGTTCGGCCCGGTGCATCGCCGCGCGATCGTGGCGCGGGCGATGGAAAACCAGATGTTCGCCGCGCTCGTCAATCGCACGGGAAGCGGGGACGACAACCTGGTCTTCCCCGGCGAGTCGGCACTGATCGATCCGTTCGGCGACGTCGTCTGCGAAGCGGGTGCCGCGGAGACGGTGCTGCCGGCGACGCTCGATCCGGCGCGGCTCGAAGGAGCGCGCGAACATTATCGCTACCTGCATGACGCGCGCATCGCACTGGATCTCAAGACGCTCGAGGGCGACGACGGCCGGCGTGCCCGCGTGATCCGTTAGGGCGCAGGCGCCGACCCGGCGCTTGTGCAAGCCGCTGTCGTCAGACGCGGCGTTTCAATACCTGAAGTTGCAGCACTCAACCTGTTTCACCAACCGGGTGATGCGGCACGTCCGTATCACACCCTATCACGCGCAATACAGGCCGTTCGTCTGGCCAGTCTGGCCGGCGAATATCATGAAGGAGACACTGCATGAGCACTACATCCCCCGCCGAACGCGCGGGCACGCAAACCACCCATCTCAAGCGCACGCTCGGCCTGCCGTCGGTGTTGCTGTTCGGTCTTGCCTATATGGCGCCGCTGATCGTCTACGGCACCTACGGCGTGCTCGCCAGCGCGAGCGACGACACGGCGGCGCTCGCTTATCTGATTGCCTTGATCGCCATCGTGTTCACTGCGTTGAGCTACGGCAAGCTGGCGCGGCTCTTCCCGGTAGCGGGATCGGCCTACACGTACACGCGCAAGACCTTCAGCGCGCATCTGGGCTTCATGATCGGCTGGGCGACGCTGCTCGATTATTTCTTCCTGCCGATGGTGATCTGGCTGATCGGCGCCGCCTATCTGAACGCGGCTTTTCCGCAGGTGCCGAGCTGGATCTGGATCGTGGCCTTCATCGTGTTGACGAGCGTGCTGAACATCCTCGGTATCGAACTGGCGAACCGCTTCAACATCGTGCTGATGGTGGTGCAACTGGCGATCGTCGCACTGTTCGTGGTGCTGTGCTGCCACTATGTGACGGCGGCAATGGGACCGGGTGGCCTGATCTCCGCCGAGCCGTTCTTCAAGCCGCACGTGCCGTTCTCCGCGACGATGGCCGGCGCCGCGATCGCCGCGTATTCGTACCTCGGCTTCGATGCGGTCTCGACGCTGACCGAAGAAACCATTGAACCCGAGAAGACCATGCCGCGTGCGATCGTACTGATTGCGCTGATCGGCGGGGCGATCTTCGTGATTGCGGCCTATACGGTGCAGCTTGCGCATCCGGGCGCGGTGTTCAAGGATCCCGATTCCGCGGCCTTCGAAGTGGCGCGCAAAGTGGGCGGCGATATCTTCGTGACGGTATTCCTGGCCGGGCTGATTCTCGCGCAATTCGCTTCGGGGATTTCGGCTCAGGCGAGCGTGGGGCGTCTGCTGTATGCGATGGGTCGCGATGAAGTGCTGCCGAGGCGCATCTTCGGTTTCGTGCATCCGAAGTTCAAGACGCCGGCGATCAACATCGCGATTGCCGGTGCTGTTGGCCTGATTGCCCTGAAGCTCGACGTCGCGACCTCCACGTCGTTCATCAACTTCGGCGCGTTTCTCGCGTTCACCGCGGTCAACCTGTGCGTGGTGCGCCAGTACTTTCTCGCGAGAGGTGGTGCGCGGGCCATCGGTGTGTTCGGCGGCCTGTTGTTCCCGGTGCTGGGTGCGCTGGCCGATCTGTGGTTGCTGGTGAGCCTGGAGAAAACGGCGCTGGTGCTGGGCGCGATCTGGTTCGTGCTGGGACTGGTCTATCTCGGCTGGCTCACGCGGGGCTTCCGCCGGGCGCCGCCGGAAGTGGCCGCGGTTTTGTGAGGGGCGGGGCAAGCCGGCATGCCGGCGGTCCCGGCGGCGCTGCCCGGGTGAATGGGCGGCGCCGTCCTGTGCGCTACAGGGACATTTCGAAGGCAGGCCGGAGGAACAGTTCGATTGCCATGACGACAAGTCCCATCGCCGCCGCCGACAGCGTCAAGGTGCCGTACTCGTCGTAGCGCGCATCATAGAGGCACGCTACGACGAACAGGATCGCCAGCAGGTTGGTCAGCCAATCGAAATTTAGCGCGAGGCTCATCGGGGAATCCGGGCTCAGCGACCGACTCGCATTGACGAATCGGTCCATTCATTGCGCGGGATTCTAGCGAGTTGAGCTTACGGATTCGCAACAGAATCGCTTACACGGATTACATCATCTCCCGCTCGATCCATTCCTCCACCGAGGTGCGCCGCGGTTGCCATCCCAGCAACTTGCGCGCACGTTCGCCGCGCACCCGGCTATTCGAGCCGAGCCCGTAGTTAGCCATTTCGTAACCCCATTCCTGCTCGGCGTCGGCGAGCGGCCAGTCTTGCGCCGGGCCGAGTTTCATCGCACGGGCGACGGCGGCGCTCATGTCGCGAAACGACGCCTCGCCGCTCTCGACAAAGTAGAACGTGCCGGCGGGCGTTTTCTCCAGCGCGAGGCGATACAGATCGACCACATCGTCGATATGTACGTTCGACCAGATATTGCCGCCGCTCCCCACGTGCCGCACGACACCGCTTTTCTGCGCCTGGCGCACGAGACGCGGCAGTTGCACGCTGGCGCTGCCGGCCACGGCACCGTGGCCGTAGATCAGCGTGTTGCATAGCACTGCAGAGCGAATGTTCTGCTGCGCCGCTTCGAGCACCAGACGGTCGATGCCGACACGGGCGGCCTTATCGGCGGTCGGTTCGGGCAAGGCATCCTCATGAAAGATCGCGGCCGCGCCGGCTTCGCCGCCCGACGCATCGCCGACGATGCTCGAGCCGCTCGTATGCAGAAACGGCTTGCCGGAGCCGGCGAGTCCTTCGATCAGCGCCTCCACGGCCGCGCGATGATCGCTGCTGGCTGCATTGACGACAGCATCCGCGGCGCGGGCTTCGGCGATCAGCAGCGCGCGGTCGTCGAGCGTGCCGACGACCGGTTCGATGCCGAGGCGCTTGAGTTCGGCTGCGTGTTCAGGGTTGCGGATCAGGCCACGCACGTGGTGTCCGGCGCGCACGAAGCCGGCGGCAATCGAGCCGCCGATAAAACCGCTGGCGCCGGTGATGAAAATATTCAAGAGGTTCTCCTGGTAACTGAGAGGACGGGACCGGTTGGGATCCCGCTGCAATGGAGCCAGTATCCGCCGTCTTGATTCTGGCAAAAAGCGTGTTAGTCTCAAATCAATCTTGACTTGAAATCAACAATGAAAACGTCCACCGACGAATTGCTGGTCTTCGTCACCGTGATCGACAGCGGCTCGATCACGGCCGCCGCCGAAAAGCTGCAGCAGACGGTGTCGGGCGTGAGCCGCGCGCTGACGCGGCTTGAGAAGAAGCTCGATACCGCCTTGATCCGCCGCACGACGCGCCGGCTGCAGCTCACGGAAGAGGGCGTGTTGTTCCTTGGCCGGGCGCGCACGATTCTCGATGCGATGGAAGAGGCCGAGCAATCCGTCGCCCGGCGGCGCGAGCGGCCGAGCGGACGTCTGCGGGTGGATGCGGCGTCACCCTTCATGCTCCATTGCATTGCGCCGCATATGAAGGCGTTTTCGGCGCTGTATCCGGAGATCCAGCTGGAGCTGACCAGCAACGAGCGGGTGGTCGACCTGCTCGAGCAGACGGTGGACATCGCGATCCGGATTGGCGTGCTGCAGGATTCGACGCTGCATGCGCGCTCGCTCGGCAGCAGCAAGCGGCGCATCGTGGCGAGTCCGGGTTATCTGGCGGAGTGGGGCGAGCCGGATGCCGTCGAGGCGTTGCGTGCGCATCGTCTGATCGGCTTTACCGCGCCCGACCACTTGAACCGCTGGCCGCTGCGCGATGGCGAGCGTGCGGCGCTGAAGATTGCGCCGTCCATGACGGCGTCGAGCGGCGAGACGATCCGCCAGTTGGCGCTGGCCGATAGCGGCATCGCCTGCCTGTCCGATTTCATGACGCTCGCGGACGTGCGCGACGGGCGGCTCGTGCGGATTCTCGAAGACATGCTGGTTGACGACCGGCAACCGATCAGTGCGGTGTTTTATCAGAGCGCGTCGCTGGCGGGGCGGGTGCAGGCGTTTCTGGATTTCATCGGGGAGCGGTTGCAGCTTTAACAGGGGCCACGCGGCGAACACCAGGCCGAGGCGCAACGCCTCGGGCCCGTTCCCCTCTTTTTGTCCGCTTGCCACCCATCCCCTCAAACGTGTATATACAAGCCATCGCAAAATGATGGACTTAGGGCAGATGCCCACCCTTGGCGCATCGTCATGCACCGCCCCCGGGAATCTCTGCGAAAACCATGCCAGCAGCCACGAAGGGACCCAATGAACCCCTCGGGAAACCCCTAACACCAGAGCATTAAAAATAAGTTGTATATACAAGCTGACGCCGCTAGACTTCTCTCAAATTGTATAGACAGGACTCTTCCATGATGATTCTCAAGCCCGGCCACCTGACTCTCCCGCAACTGCGCCAGATCGCCCGTGAACAGGTCACGCTGCAACTCGATCCCGCCAGCTTTGCCGCCATCGACGCCTGCGCGCAGGCCGTCGCCGACATCGCCGCGAAGGGTGAGCCCGCTTACGGCATCAACACGGGTTTCGGGCGTCTCGCCAGCACGCACATCCCGCATGAGCAGCTCGAGCTGCTGCAACGCAATCTGGTGCTCTCGCATGCGGTCGGCGTGGGTGAGCCGATGTCGCGTCCGGTCGTGCGTCTCCTGATCGCGCTCAAGCTGTCGAGCCTCGGCCGCGGCCACTCGGGCATCCGCCGCGAAGTGATGGACGCGCTGATCACGCTGTTCAACGCCGACGTGCTGCCGGTGATTCCGGTCAAGGGTTCGGTGGGCGCCTCGGGCGACCTCGCGCCGCTCGCGCATATGTCGGCCGCGCTGCTGGGCGTCGGCGATGTGATCGCCAAGGGCGAGCGCATCGCCGCTACCGAAGGCCTGCGCCTCGCCGGCCTCAAGCCGCTCACGCTGCAAGCCAAGGAAGGCCTCGCGCTGCTGAACGGCACGCAAGCCTCGACCGCGCTCGCGCTGTACAACATGTTCGCGATCGAAGACCTGTACCGCACCGCCCTCGTGGCGGGCGCGCTGTCGGTGGACGCGGCGGCCGGTTCGGTCGCGCCGTTCGACCATCGCATCCACGACCTGCGCGGTCATCAAGGCCAGATCGAAGCGGCGGCGGCCTACCGGTCGCTGCTCGACGGCTCGGGCATCAACCTGTCGCACCGCGATTGCGGCAAGGTGCAAGACCCGTACAGCCTGCGCTGCCAGCCGCAGGTGATGGGCGCGTGCCTCGACCAGATGCGCCATTCGTCCGACGTGCTGCTGATCGAAGCCAACGCCGTGTCGGACAACCCGCTGATTTTCCCGGATACCGGCGAAGTGCTGTCGGGCGGCAACTTCCACGCCGAGCCGGTAGCGTTCGCCGCCGACAATCTCGCGCTGGCCGCGGCCGAAATCGGCGCGCTCGCCGAACGCCGCATCGCACTCCTGATCGATTCGACGCTGTCCGGTCTGCCGCCGTTTCTCGTCCGCGATGGCGGCGTGAACTCCGGCTTCATGATCGCGCACGTCACGGCGGCGGCGCTCGCCTCGGAGAACAAGACGCTCGCGCATCCGGCTTCGGTCGACTCGCTGCCTACCTCCGCGAACCAGGAAGACCACGTGTCGATGGCGACGTTTGCGGCGCGCAAGCTCGGCGATATCGCCGAGAACACCGCCAACATTCTCTCGATCGAACTGCTCGCCGCCGCGCAGGGCGTCGACCTGCGCGCGCCGCACCAGACCAGTCCGAGCCTGCAGCATGTGATGAACACGGTGCGCCACGAAGTCGCGCATTACGAACTCGATCACTACTTCGCGCCGGATATCGCCGCGGTCACGCGTCTCGTGCAGAACGGCACGATCGCCGCGCACAGCCCGTTCGCGTTCCCGTCGGAACAGTAAGCAGGCTAACGGCACGCATCGCACTCACGGCACATCGAGCATGAACGCACCGGCCTATCAGGGGATCAAGGACTTCATCCTCGCCCGCATTCACGCGGGCGAATGGGGTGAGGGCGACCAGGTCCCTTCGGAAAACGAGCTCGCTCGCGAGTTCAACGTGGCGCGCATGACGGTCAACCGCGCGCTGCGCGAGCTCACCTCCGAGCAGGTGCTCACGCGCGTGCAGGGTTCGGGCACCTTCGTGGCGCGGCCGAAGTACGAATCGACGCTGGTGGCGATCCGCAGCATTTCCGACGAGATCGTCGCGCGCGGTCATCGTTATCAGGCGAAGGTGCTGCATATCGGCGCGGCGATTGCCGACGAGGCGCTCGCCGACGAGATGCAGGTGAGTGCCGGCAGCCCGGTGTTTCACTCGCGTGTGCTGCATTTCGAAAACGACGAGCCGGTGCAGCTCGAAGAACGCTGGGTCAACCCGGCGGTCGCGCCCGAGTACGCGTTGCAGGACTTCACCAACACCACGCCGAACCAGTACCTGGTGCGCGTCGCGCCGCTGCAGCGCGTCGAATACCGCATTGAAGCGTCCGTGGCGGATGCCGATACCCGGCAACTGCTGACCATGGACGAACTCGAACCGTGCCTCGTGCTGCATCGTCGCACGTGGTCGCAGAGCCTGGTCGCTTCGGTGGCCAATCTCTGGCATCCCGGCAGCCGTTACCGCTTCACCGGACACTTCTGATTTCGCTTATCCGCTCTGCGTTTTTTGACCTGATTCCCGAGTACTTTCCAGCCTCCGAGGGCCACCATGAACAACCCCAAGCACATCGACCCGCGTCTCGACCCCACCCGCAGCATCCGCGCCCCGCGCGGTGCGGACAAGACCTGCAAGAGCTGGCTCACGGAAGCCGCCTACCGGATGATCCAGAACAATCTGGACGCCGAAGTCGCCGAGCATCCGCATGCGCTCGTGGTGTACGGCGGCATTGGCCGCGCGGCGCGTAACTGGGATTGCTACGATCAGATTCTCGCCACGCTGAAGGACCTCAACGACGACGAGACGCTGCTGATTCAATCGGGCAAGCCGGTCGGCGTGTTCAGGACGCATGCCGACGCGCCGCGCGTGCTGCTGGCGAATTCGAACCTCGTGCCGCACTGGGCGACGTGGGAACACTTCCACGAACTCGACCGCAAGGGCCTGATGATGTACGGCCAGATGACGGCGGGCAGCTGGATCTACATCGGCAGCCAGGGGATCGTTCAGGGCACCTACGAGACTTTCTTCTCGGTGGCGAACCAGCATTTCAACGGCGATCCGAAGGGCCGCTGGATCCTGACCGGCGGTCTCGGCGGCATGGGCGGCGCGCAGCCGCTCGCGGCGACCATGGCCGGCTTCTCGATGATCGCGGTGGAATGCGACGAGACGCGCATCGACTTCCGTCTGAAGACCCGTTACGTGGACCGCAAGGCGAAGACGCTTGACGAAGCCTTGGCGATCGTCGAAGAGGCGAAGCAAACCGGCAAGCCGGTTTCGGTCGGCTTGCTCGGCAATGCGGCGGACGTGTTCGCCGAATGCGTCACACGCGGCATCACGCCGGACTGCGTGACGGACCAGACCAGCGCGCACGATCCGATCAACGGCTACCTGCCGCAAGGCTGGAGCGTGGAAGACTGGCGCGAGCGTCAGAAGACGGCGCCGGACAGCATCGTCAAGCCCGCCAGGCAATCGATGGCCGAGCAGGTCAAGGCGATGCTGACGCTGCAGGAACGCGGCGCCGCCACGCTCGACTACGGCAACAACATCCGCCAGATGGCGCTGGAAATGGGCGTCGACAACGCCTTCGATTTCCCGGGCTTCGTGCCGGCGTATATCCGCCCGCTGTTCTGCGAGGGCAAGGGCCCGTTCCGCTGGGTCGCGCTGTCGGGCGATCCTGAGGACATCTACAAGACCGATGCCAAGGTCAAGGAACTGATTCCCGACGACGCGCATCTGCACAACTGGCTCGACATGGCGCGCGAACGCATTGCGTTCCAGGGTCTGCCGGCGCGAATCTGCTGGGTCGGCGTGAAGGATCGTTATCGCCTCGGGCAAGCGTTCAACGAGATGGTGAAGAACGGCGAGTTGAAGGCGCCGGTCGTGATCGGGCGCGACCATCTGGATACCGGTTCGGTGGCGAGCCCGAACCGCGAAACCGAATCGATGAAGGACGGCTCGGATGCCGTCAGCGACTGGCCGCTGCTCAACGCGTTGCTGAATACGGCAGGTGGCGCGACGTGGGTGTCGCTGCATCACGGTGGTGGCGTGGGCATGGGTTTTAGCCAGCACTCGGGGGTGGTGATCGTGGCCGACGGCACGGATGAAGCGGCCAGGCGCCTCGGCCGCGTGCTGTTCAACGATCCGGCCACGGGCGTGATGCGTCATGCGGATGCCGGCTACGAACTCGCGCAGGAGACGGCGCGCGAGGTGGGATTGAACCTGCCGATGCTGGGCCGTTGATCGTGACGCGCCGTGTTGCTGCGACGCTGCTGCGTGGCGTGGATCTCGTGGCCGCGCCTTGGAAAAACGGCGGCGGGGTCACGCGTGAGGTGGCCGCGTTTCCCGCAGGTGCGGGGCTCGACGCGTTCGTCTGGCGCGTGAGCATCGCGGACGTCGCGCAGGCCGGGCCGTTCTCGCGTTTTGACGGCATCGACCGCACGCTGGTGTTGTTGTCGGGCGCGGGTATGCTGCTCGATGAAGCGCAAGGGCCGACCCATGCGCTGACGCAAGCGCTCGACATCGCCCGTTTTGCCGGCGAGGCCGCGATCGACGCGCGTCTCGTCGACGGGGCCACGCGCGATTTCAACCTGATGGTGCGGCGTGGCGCGGCAACCGGCGAGGTCGAGGTATGGCGAGGCGAGGGTGAGCATCGCGCGAGCGCCGCATCGACGCGCCATCTGTCCGCTGATGTCGTGCTGCTGTTTTGCGCGGCCGGCTCGCTCGAAGTAACGCTGGGCGACGCCGCTCCGCTGACGCTGGTGACGGACGACACGCTGCAGATCGACGCACCCGAGGCCCTCGCGTGCAAACTGAGCGGCGAGGGTGCGTTGCTCGCGATCCGCCTGCATTACGCGTGAACACCCATACGGCGAGTCCGGTCCCGCATCGGACCTCGCATTCACGGAACCGCAACTAGCTGCAAACGAGCACGCGATGAAGCAAACCGTCTGGCATCACCTGAAGCTTTGCCCGCAGGGCGATCCTCATCACACGTTGGCCGACGCGGCCATCGCCGTGCACGACGGCCGGATTGCCTGGCTCGGCGCAGCGAGCGATTTGCCGGCTGACTACGCCGCGTGGCCGCGCGAAGACCTCGGTGGCGCGTGGGTGACGCCGGGCCTCGTCGATTGCCATACCCATCTGGTGTACGGCGGCCAGCGCGCCGACGAGTTCGCCCAGCGGCTCGCGGGCGTGAGCTACGAAGAGATCGCGCGGCAGGGCGGCGGGATTGTTTCGACGGTGCGCGCGACCCGCGCCGCCGATGAAGCCAGCCTGTTCCGCGCGTCCGCCGCGCGGCTCGAACCGCTGCTCGCCGAAGGCGTGACCGCTGTCGAGATCAAATCCGGCTATGGCCTCGACCTGGCGAGCGAGCGCAAGATGCTGCGTGTCGCGCGCCGTCTCGGCGAGCAGTATCCGGTGTCGGTCTACACGACCTTTCTCGGCGCGCATGCGTTGCCGCCGGAGTTCGCCGGGCGAGCCGACGACTACATCGCCGAAGTCTGCGAGCGCATGCTGCCTGCGCTGGCCGACGAGGGTCTCGTCGATGCGGTCGATGTGTTCTGCGAGCGCATCGGCTTTTCGCTTGCGCAAAGCGAGCGTGTCTTCGCCGCAGCCGAGCGCTACAAGCTGCCGGTGAAGATGCATGCCGAGCAGTTGTCCAATAGCGGTGGAACGGCGCTCGCGGCGCGTCATCGCGCGTTGTCCGCGGATCATCTGGAGTTTCTCGACGAAGCAGGCGTGGCCGCGGTGAAAGCGAGCGGCACGGTCGCCGTGCTGCTGCCCGGCGCGTACTACTTCATCCGCGAGACGCAGTTGCCGCCGCTCGATCTGCTGCGCCGCTACGAAGTGCCCATCGCGATCTCCACCGACAGCAACCCCGGCACGTCGCCCACCACCTCGCTGCTGCTGATGATGAACATGGCGACCACGCTGTTTCGCATGACCGTGCCCGAAGTGCTGCAAGGCGTGACGCAACACGCGGCGCGCGCGCTTGGAGCCGCGGATCGGCACGGCGCGCTGGCGGTCGGACGCGCGGCGGATTTCGCCGTGTGGTCCGTCGATACGCTCGCTGAGCTGGCGTACTGGATCGGGCGTCCGCTGTGCGCGCGTGTGGTGCGGGCCGGCGAGACGGTCTATACGCGGCCCGCGACGGCGGCCGTGACGGCGCCTGTTGCGCGCTGAACGCGGTGTCAACGCCGGCGCTAACCGCCGTGCCAAACCCAAGTCGAACCCCAAGTCGAACCCCCTCAAGGTCTGAAGATGACTGATTCGAATCGAGCGCCGGCACCTACATCGACCGAGGCGTCGACTCAAGCAACCCGTCACGCGCTGTTCGCCGACCACGCGTATCTGCCGGACGGCTGGCGTCGCAACGTGCTGCTCGAGTGGGACGCGGGCGGCACGCTCACCCACGTTACGCCGGATACGGGCGCGCCGCCCGTCGGCGTCGCTCGCGCTGCCGGTCCCGTCTTGCCCGGCATGCCGAACCTGCATTCGCATGCGTTCCAGCGTGCGATGGCGGGTCTCACGGAATACCGTGCAAACGCCACCGACAACTTCTGGAGCTGGCGCGACCTGATGTACCGCTTCGCCGCGAAGATCTCGCCGCAAGGACTGGCCGCTGTCGCGCAGTGGCTGTACATCGAGATGCTGAAGGCGGGCTATACCTCGGTGTGCGAGTTCCATTACGTGCATCACACGCCGGAGGGCAGCCGTTACGTCAACGCGGCCGAACTCGCCGAGCGGGTGGTGGATGCGGCGCAGACGAGCGGCATCGGCATGACGATGCTGCCGGTGCTCTACCAGTACAGCGGCTTCGGCGCGCGCGCCCCGCGGGCCGATCAGCAGCGTTTTATCAATACGCCCGAGAGCCTGCTCGATCTGCTGGCCAAGCTGCGTGCGGCGCGCCCCGAAAGCGCGGCGCTGCGCTACGGCGTGGCGCCGCATTCGTTGCGGGCGGTCTCGGAGCAATCGCTGCGCAGTCTGCTCGACGGTCTCGACACGGACCTGCCGGGTGCGCCGGTGCATATCCATATCGCCGAGCAGACCGCGGAAGTCGACGCCTGTCTCGAGACCGAAGGCGCGCGTCCGGTGCAATGGCTGCTCGAACGTTTCCATGTCGATTCCCGTTGGTGTCTCGTGCATGCGACCCACGTCGATGCGAACGAAACGCGCGCGCTGGCCACAAGCGGCGCGGTGGCGGGGCTGTGCCTGACGACCGAAGCCAATCTCGGCGACGGCATTTTCCCGGCGCACGCGTATCTGGAAGAGAAGGGGCGCTTCGGCATCGGTTCGGATAGCCATATCGGCGTGGACTGGCGTGCGGAACTGCGGCTGCTGGAATACGGCCAGCGCTTGTCGCGCCGGCAGCGCAACGTGCTGGCCTCGGCCGAGGCGCCGTTTGTCGCCGATCGCCTCTTTGCCGCCGCGCTCGATGGCGGTGCGCATGCCACGGGTCGCGCCGTCAACGGTTTGCGGGCAGGGCAGCGCGCCGATTTTCTCGCGCTGGACAGCGACCATGCCAGCATCGCCGAGCATGCCCCCGACGCCTGGCTTTCCGGCGTTGTATTCTGCGAGCATGGCGAGACGCCGATTCGCGACGTGTATGCCGGCGGCGAGAAGGTCGTCGAGAATCGCCGGCATCGCGATGAAGAGCGCGCGTACGCGCAGTACCGGGTTGCGCTCGCCGAGCTGCTCAAGTGATCCATCAAGCGATGCATCAGGCGAAATACGCCAACGCGCGACTCGGGTAAGCTGTTGCAACCTTGCCCCGATTTCATTGATTCTGGACTGACATGACTGCTTCGAACACCCCACCGGTCTTTTCGCTGCACGAGGGAAGCCTGCCGCTGCTGATTTCGATTCCCCACGTGGGCACCAATATTCCCGCGGACATCGCCGCTACGATGACGCCCGCCGCCGCGCGCACCGAAGATTGCGACTGGCATCTCGACCGCCTGTACGGCTTTGCACGCGAGCTGGGCGCGTCGATGCTGATGCCAAGCAATGCGCGCTATGTGATCGATCTGAACCGCCCGCCTGACGGCGCGAATCTCTACCCGGGCCAGGACACGACAGGCCTTTTGCCCGTCGACACGTTCGACAAGGAGCCGCTGTATCTCGACGGCCACTTGCCCGACGACGCCGAAGTGGCGCGCCGCCGCGAACGCTACTGGAAGCCGTATCACGAGGCGCTCGTGGCGCACCTGGCGGCGCTGAAGGCGAAACACGGCAAGGTGCTGCTGTGGGAGGCACATTCGATCCGCTCGCATGTGCCGCGTTTCTTCGAAGGACGGCTGACGGACTTCAACTTCGGCACGTCGAACGGCGCGAGTGCTGCGCCGGGCCTGGCCGAGGCGCTGGCCGCGGTGGTCGAACAGCACGGGCGCTATTCGACAATCGCCAATGGCCGCTTCAAGGGCGGCTACATCACGCGTCAGTACGGCCAGCCGGCCGAGGGCGTACACGCGGTGCAGCTCGAATTGACGCAGATTACGTATATGGAAGAGCAGATGCCGTATGCGTACGACGAAAAGCTCGCGGCACAGGTCGAACCGTTACTGAAGACGCTGGTGCGGACAGCACTGGATCACGTCGCCGCGGCTTGAGGGCGCGGCGCGGCTCGCGCCGTCGTTAGGGACGCCCCCGCGCAAGGCGGGGGCCGGCCATTGACATCAATGGCAGCGTTTCTCCCAGTGCCCGTGTACGTGGACCTTATGGCACACCGGATGGTGATGGTCGTCGGCATGCGCCGGCACCATGACGCAGAGGGTGGTCAGCGCTGCGGCGCAGGCAAGGATCGCTTTCTTCATCATATTTTCCCTTTGTTGGGACGGGTTGGCAGAGCCTGCTGAGCAGCACGATTCGTGCCGCATACGTCTGATCAATGCATGGGCTATGCGACCGCGCCGCCAGGCCGGAACGCGGCCGCCCGCGGCGTGTCAATCCAGGGGGGCGTAACGGGCCCCTGTTTGCATCGCCGTTACGCCAGTTACGTTACGTCACACTCTCCGGGACATACCGGTTGCGTGCGGCATGGCGAAGCGACTACCCTTTGACGAACACGACGCGCGTGGGCAGCGAGCCCGCGCGGACGTAACAGACTAATCGGGCGAGAAAAGATGGAAGACCCAGCAATGGAAGATTCCGACGAGTCCCTGCTTCCGATCTGGCGGGCAAATCTGGTGGTGCTGACCCAGGAGGTCGGCGCGGCAACGCGTCTCGCGCGGATGATGACGTTCTCCGCAAGCTATCTGAAACTGATGCTGTCGGGTCAGCGCGAATTCAACGAGGAGTTCGTGCGCGGGGTCGAAGCGGTCACCGGCTTGCCGGCCGGCTGGATGAACACGCCGCATCACGAGCAGGAGATTCCCGCCAACGCCCGCGAGGCGATCGACAACGAAACGCCGCTCGCGCGCTTTCGCGGCACGGCGCATCCGGCGCGCAAGAAATCGGTGCTGCGGCCGCCTGAGCCCATCTTCGGTCAGCCGGGGCCCGCGCGCCGCATCGAGGAGGAGACCTTCGACGTCGAGGCGCATCGGCGTCAGGCGCACTTTCGCAAGGTTCGCGATCTGGCGGTGCAGGACGTGCGCCGTTTCGAGCGGCATCTGGCGAGTCCGCCGGTCGAACTGGCCGCGTTGCGCGCCAAGGTCGAGGACGTGATCGCGGCTTCGGATCTGGAGGACACCGATCATGCCGATCTCACCGGCCGGCTCGAGCAGATCGAAAAGCACCGGCATCTGCTGATGCGGCACGTGGAGAAACTGCAGGCGCTGCTGGTGAGGCTGGGCGAGAGCGAGTGAAGGGAGGAAGGTCAGCTCACTTGCGCTTGCTATGCCGCTCGATTGCCAGCCGGCAGATGCGGTCGCACAGTTCGCTGAAGGCGATGCCGCGCGCCTGCGCCGACTGCGGCAGCAGGCTGGTCGCGGTCATGCCCGGCAGCGTATTGACTTCCAGACACCACAACACCCCGTGGCTATCCAGCCGGAAATCGGAGCGGCTATAACCGTCCAGCTTCAGCGTGCGATGCGCGCGCAGCGCCAGCGCGCGAGCCTGCTCGGCGATGTCTTCCGGCAAGTCCGCCGGAAAGATTTCACGCACCGCGCCGGGTTGGTACTTCGCCTTGTAATCGAACACCGCGTTCGGATCCATGACGATTTCTCCCACCGCCAACGCTTCATCGCCGAGTACGCCCACCGTGATTTCGCGGCCGGCGATGAACTGCTCCAGCATGACTTCGCTGTCGTAAGCGCCGGCGAGCGCGATGGCGTCCGCGAGCTGATCCGCGGAGCGCACCACCGAAAGTCCGACGGTCGAGCCCTGGCTATTCGGTTTGACGACGAGCGGGTAACCCAGTTGCTCGCCCGCGGCCTCGGGCTCGACCGGCGCCATCAGCCAGCGCGCGGTGGGAATGCCGGCGCTCACGAAGAGCCGCTTGGCCATGTCCTTGTCCATCGCGAGCGCGCTGCCCAGATGGCCGCTGCCGGTGTACGGCAACGCCGCGAGATCGAGCATGGCCTGGATGGTGCCGTCTTCGCCGGTGCCGCCGTGCAAGGCGACGAATACGACATCCACCCCGGCGAGCGTCGCCGCCTGCAGCGCGTTGGACTGTCCCGCGCGGATCATCGCCAGCGCCTCGGAGGCGGGCGGCGCTTCATTGACGCGTGAGCTGAGAAAGCGCACTTCGTCTTCGCCGCCCAGCAGCCCGCGCGACGTATCGATGGCGAGCACGTCGTGTCCCGCCGCGCGCAATGCAAGCACGACCTGCGCGCCGCTGGCGATCGAGACTTCGCGTTCCTCGCTGGTGCCGCCGAACAGCACGGCAATCTTGAGCGGACTAGTTTGCATATCAACGGGCCTTCAATTCGTGGAGTTGGTGCCGGGGGTGTCGGGGTATTGGCTTCGCGTCGCGTGGGGGCACGTCGTGTGACGTGGTGTGACGCGGCCTCACAGCGGCGTTTCACCACGCATGCAGCGGATGCCGCCATGTACGCCGTGTCCGCGCAGCCTGTACGGCGAAATATTCTACAGGGGGCACCGCATTTCTAACGAGCGTTTGCAGCTTCGAAAAAAGCCATCACAGCAGATTACCGGGTTGGACGCGCATTGCCACGCACCACTCCGCACGCGCGGCCCCCTTCATCACAACCGCAGCTCGGTGAGAATCTGCTCCGCAAGGAAATCGCAGGGCGGCCGGTTCGAACGGGCGCTGCGGGCCAGCACGATTTCCAGTTCGGGCAGAACCGGCAGGCCGTGCGGCCGCCCCAGTTGCACGAAATGGCCGGGCACCGCGCAGCGCGCGAGCGGGGCCACGGCGAGTCCGGCTTCGACCATGCTGAAGAGGCCCATCAGACTCGGGCTTTCGTACGACGTGCGATAGGTAATCCTGGCCCGCTCCAGAGCATGTATGGCATTCGCGCGCGCGACGCTGCCCGCGCCGAACAGCGCCACCGGCAGCGGCCGCTCTTTCCAGATTTCGCGGCCGCTCGCCACGGCGCCGGCCCACACCATCGGTTCGAAACGGATGAAGTCGCCGCTCAAGCCCCTCATGCGGGTCACGCAGGCGAGGTCGATCTTGTTGTCCTTGACGAGCGGGGCCAGCGCATGACTCGGCATGCCGATCACCTGAATCTCGACCTTCGGATAACTCGCCGAAAACTTGCGCAGCACCGAGGGCAGCAGCGATGACGCGTAGTCGTCCGGCACCCCGATCGCCACTCGTCCTTTGACCTCGGGATGCACCATCGACGCCCAGGCTTCGTCGCGCAGCGCCAGCATGCGACGTGCATAGGCGAGCAGCACCTGGCCGTCGGCGGTGGGCGTGACGCTGCGCGGGCCGCGCACGAAGAGCGGCTTGCCGAGCGCGCTTTCCAGCGCGCGGATCTGCATGCTGAGCGCGGACTGCGAGCGGTGTACCAGCGCTGCGCCGCGCACGAAGCTGCCGGCATCGGCGATGGCGACGACCATCGACAGCACGTCGAGATCCAAGGCTTTCATAGGCATCAGAAAATCTGATCGAAACGTTCAATATAACGCGTTTGTCTGAATGCGGGGCGGTCGGCATACTGGCGGCGTTGCTGGGCGGATCACGCACAATCGCTGCGTTCTGCGCTTCTCAAACCCTACATCGTTCAAACACCGGAGACCATCGCGATGCCGACGACCTACGACGACTTCAAGCAACTGGGCATGCGCCTCGACATGTCGCGCGGCAAGCCCGCGCCCGAACAACTCGACCTCTCGCGCGCACTGCTCGACGAGGCGGGAACGGTGGGCTTCCTGTCGCGCGACGGCATCGACTGCCGCAACTACGGTCACGTGCTCGGCCTGCCCGAAGCGCGCGAGCTCGGCGCGGCGCTGCTCGACGTGCCGGCGGCCCAGGTGGTCGCGGCCGGCAATTCGAGCCTCGAACTGATGCACGACACGCTGGCCTTCGCGATGCTGTTCGGCGTGCCGGGCGGCGAGCCGTGGCGCAAGCGCGACGACATCGCCTTTCTGTGCCCGGTGCCCGGTTACGACCGGCACTTCGCGATCTGTGAGGCGCTCGGCATCCGCATGATCAATGTGCCGATCAACGACGACGGCCCGGACATGGATTTCGTCGAAGCGCAGGTGGCGCGCGATCCGGCAATCAAGGGCATCTGGTGCGTGCCGCTCTACAGCAACCCAAGCGGCACGATCTACTCGGACGAGGTGGTGCGGCGTCTGGCGGCGATGCCGGCCGCGGCGCCGGACTTCCGGCTGATGTGGGACGACGCTTACCGTTTCCACCATCTGACGGAACAGCGGCACAGCACGCTCAACGTGCTCGAAGCCTGCGCTGCTGCCGGACACGAGGACCGCGCGCTGGTGTTCGCGTCGCTCTCGAAGGTGACGATCGGCGGCGGGGCGATGGCGTTCCTCGCCGGCTCGCGCCGCAACGTGGACGCGTGGCAGCAGCGCGTCTCGGTGCGCACGATCGGCCCGGACAAGCTGAACCAGTTGCGTCACGTGCGCTTTCTGCGCGACCGCGCCGGGCTCGAGCAGCTGATGGAGCGTCATCGGGCGGTGGTGAGTCCGAAATTCGCCGCGGTTGCTGCTGTGTTCAAGGAGCAGCTCGGCGACCTGCCGGGCGTGACATGGAACGAGCCGGCCGGCGGCTACTTCATCAGCCTCTACACGCCGCCGGGGTACGCGAAGCGCACGGTGGCGCTGGCCGCAGCAGCAGGGCTTGTGCTGACGCCGGCAGGCGCGGCGTATCCGTACGGGCGCGATCCGGAAGACCGGCATCTGCGGATTGCGCCGACCTTTCCGTCGCTCGAGGAGGTGCGGCTTGCCGCGCAAGGGATTGCGCTGTCGCTGCGGCGTGCGCTCGCGGAGGGTTGAAGGGCAGAGGCAGTAGACGAACCGGCGCGGTAACAGACGCCGGATGAGCTCGCGCAACGGATGACGGCTTTAGCGCGAGCCGGTCCCCGGCCTCCCGTTGTGCGGACGCCGCGTTTTGCGGACGCCGCGTTTTGCGGTAAAAGGGAGCGCATGACCGATCGCTCCCGACTCATTCCCCTTATCGTCGCCTGTCCGCTGTTCCTGCAAAACCTCGACACGTCGATCATGGCGACGGCGTTGCCGTCGATTGCCCGCTCGCTGCAGGTGCAGACGCTGCATCTGAACCTGGCGATCACCTCCTATCTGCTGAGCCTCGCCGTGTTCCTGCCGGCGAGCGGCTGGCTGGCCGACCGCTTCGGCGCCCGCCGGGTGTTTTGCACGGCGATCGCGCTGTTCTCGCTCGGCTCGGCGCTGTGCGGTCTCGCTCAAACCATGCCGCAACTGGTGATCTTCCGCATCTTGCAGGGTATGGGCGGCGCGATGATGGTGCCGGTCGGGCGGCTGATCCTGCTGCGCAGCGTGCCGCCCGCGCGGATGGTCGCGGCGATGGTCTGGTTCACCGTGCCGGGGGCCATCGGACGGCTCGCCGGACCGCTGCTCGGCGGCCTGGTGGTGACGATCACCTCATGGCGCTGGATCTTCCTGCTAAACATCCCCTTCGGCGTGCTGGGCGTCCTGATGGCGATGAGCTTCATCGACGATACCCACGAACCCGTCTACGAGCGCTTCGATCTCGCCGGTTTCATTCTGCTTTCGACGGGGCTCGTCGGGCTGGTCGGCGGTCTCGATACGGCGGGCCGCGGGCTGGTGCCGCAGACGGTCACCTTCGCGCTGGCCGGACTCGGCCTGCTGTCGATCCTCGCTTACTGGCGCTATAGCCGCCGCCACGACGACGCCATCATCGATCCGGGCCTGCTGCGCTACAAGGCGTATCGGACCGCCGTGGTGGGCGGCATGCCGTTGCGTATCGCGATCGGCGCCTCGCCGTTTCTGCTGCCCCTGATGCTGCAACTCGGCTTCGGCTTGTCGCCGCTGCAATCGGGTTCGTTGAGCGTGGCGACGGCGGTCGGCTCGCTCAGCGTGCGGGCGGTGATGCAGCAGGCGATCCGCCGCATCGGCTTTCGCACGCTGCTGATCGGCGCCACCTCGCTCACCGGATGCTTCTACGCGGGCTACGGGCTGTTCCGGCCGAGTACGCCGCATCTGCTGATCTTCGTCGTGCTGCTGTTTGGCGGCCTGTTCAATTCGCTCGGCATGGTGACGCTCAACACGCTCGGTTACTCGGATATGCCCAAGCCGATGATGAGCCGGGCCACGGCACTCTCGAGCATGGCGCAGCAACTGTCGATCAGCATCGGCGTGGCGTTCGCCGCCTCGCTGCTGGCGTTGACGGCGCATCTGCATGGCGGCAGTGCGGCGCATCTGACGGCACGCGATTTCTCGCCCGCGTTTGCGGTGGTCGGTGTGTTGACGTTTTGCTCGTTGTTCTTCTTTACGAAGCTCGCCCATGACGAAGGAGCGGAACTGCGGGCGCGGTGAGAGGCGCAGCGCGCGCCGATGTGCTACAACCACACTACCGACCGGGACGAGGTGCCATCGTGGGGAACATCGCCGCAGACTTGCAGCAGGCGCTCGCACAGCGCGGGTTCGGGCGATCCCACGACGCGGATGCGCGTCGCCTGCGGGTGAGGGCGCGCACAGCATGAGGCGCTCCACACGGCGCCGGTGCGCCGCTATGGCATGGGTGGTCGGCGGCCTGTGCATGGGGCCGGCGGTATTCGCCGCGTCCACTCCGGCGACGAACGACGACCTTGCCCCTTCCACCGTCGAAAGCGATGTCCACTACTTTGTGATCCAGAAAGACGGCTCCGTCGAGGAGCGCGACGACACCGTCCTGCGCGCGAACACGACGAGCGGCGTCGACGATATCGCGCAGCGCTATGTGTGGTTCAACAAGGACATCGAGGAGGTGCAGTTGCTCAGCGCCGCAACCATCGACCCGGATGGCACCGTGCGTCCCGTCGGCCCGGACGGCATCCGCGACGTGCAGGAGCCGCGCTCGGCCGGCGCGCCGACCTTCGAAGACGGCGTGTTGCGGACCGTGATCTTCCCAGGCGTGGAACCCGGCTCGCGGGTGCACCTGGCGTTTCGCAAGACGCGCACGAAGCCGCTGCAGGCCGGCACCTTCGCCTACCTCGTCGAACCGACGCGCGACCCGGTCGAACTGCAGCGGCTGATCTTCGATCTGCCCGCCGACGTGCCGCTCTACGCCGACGCCCGCGGTTACGTCGAAGTGCCGCCGGTCACGGAGCAGGGACGTACCCGCTATGAGTTCGACTACAGGCATGGGCCGTACGCGCCCATCGAGTCCGGCGCGGTAGGGTACGAGACGTGGGGCGACCGGCTGATGGTCTCGACGGTGCCGGACTACGCCACCTTCGCCGCGCGCTACAAGGGTCCGGCCACCGACGCCACCATGAGCGACCCGGCCATCGTCCGGCTCGCGCAGTCGCTCACGGCCGGCACCGTCGATCCGCGCGAAAAGGCTCGCATCCTGTACGACTGGGTGCGCCTGAATGTGCGCTACGTGGCGCTCTTTCTCGGCGAGACCGCGGCGGTGCCGCACAAGGCCATCGATATCCTGCACAACCGCTATGGCGACTGCAAGGATCACGTCGCGCTTTACAGCGCCTTGCTGGCCGCGGTGGGCATCCGCAGCGAAGCGGTGCTGCTCAACCTCGGGCCTTACTACACGTTGCCGGACGTGCCGGGTTACGGCGACAGCGCGATCAATCACGCGATCGTCTGGATTCCTCAATTTGGGCTTTATGCCGATACGACCGCGGGCGGCATCGCCTTCGGCTATCTGCCGCTCGTTGTGATGGACCGGCCGGTCCTGCTGGTCGACGAGGGCATACTCTCGCGCACGCCGGCCGTCCAGCCGCGCGCGCGCTCGGTGCGGCTGCAGATCGACGTGACCGAGAGCGGCGCGGCGGCGTACGCGTACCGGGTGGAAGACTCGGGCGCGACAGCCGAACTCGAACGCAACATGTTCCGCCGCGCCACCCATCAGCGCGCCCAGCAGGTCGCGGCGAGCCGGCTATTGCAGACGGGTCTGCACGGCAGCTCGCAACTGCGCACCAGCGACGTTTCGACCACCGAAGGACCGTTCGACACCACGATCCAGGGCACGCTCGAGCACTTCACGTGGACCGACGGCACCACCGCGCTGCCCGCGCTCACGAGTTTCGCGGGCGGCATTGCGAGCCAGGTGCAGACCTGGCTGGCCGAGCCGCAACGCACGCAGCCCTGGGTGTGCGTGGGCGGCGACTTCGACGAAACCGCGCAGATCGCGTTGCCGGCGACGGTGCGCGTGACCGATCTGCCGGTCGACGCGCGCGTCGAAGACACCTACTTCGATTACGCCTCGCACTACGTGTTCGATCCGGACACGCGGGTCCTGCAGATCACGCGCCGCCTGCATACGAAATTCATCCACCAGGTCTGCTCGGCCGATATGTTCAACGAAGTGCAGGCGTCGCTCGTGAAGATCGAGCGCGATACCTCGTCGCAGGTCGTGGTGCGGGCCACGCCGCGGGTCTACCGCTTCGCGCAGCCGAGCCGGATCAACGGCGCGAACGCGAACCGGTACAGCCGCACGCTGGCGCCGAACACCGTGTCGAATACGCGTCCTTCGCAGAGTGCGACTCCGGTGGCGCCGATCAGCGCAACCAGCAAGGCGCCGATCATATCCAACGGATAGTGCACGCCGAGATAGATACGTGCCCAGGCCATCGGCAGTCCGAATAGCGCGACCAGGAGGCCCGTGAGCCGGACCGGCGGCGCAGCGCGTTGACCATGGGGTGGGGCGAGCAGGCTGAAGCCGATGGCCCACCAGAGGGTGAGGTGGTCGCTCGGAAACGAGGAATCGGCGGCGTGTTCGAGCAACTGGTTGCCGAGGCCCAGCACGAAGGGCCGTGGATGCGGCCACACCACGCCAATCGCGAAACTGATGATGAAGGCCAGCATGGCGGCCAGCGCGGCGCGAAACGCCGCGCGCCGCCAGGGTCCCGGTCCGAGCAGCCACGCGGCGACCAGCCCGCACGGCACCGCCCAGATCAGGTACTCGGCGAAAAAGAACGCGCTCGTCACCAGCGCGGGACGCGCCGGCAGACTTGCGTTGATCATGAGGAAAAGCGTGGTATTGAGGTGTTCGACGTAATCCATTGCATCCGGGCGATCGGCTAGACAGGGCGGCCGGTTCTTGACGTGTCGGCGTGCGCAGCGACGGTCCCGTCGACGCGCACGAGACCCGTATCGGAACCCACTACGAGTCTGTGAGACCGGCTGCCTCGAGAAGGGTTCAGCCGGCCGTACTGCGCCGGCCGGCCCATTGCACCGCCTAGTTGCCGCCGCCCTTGGTCACGATCGGCACCCACGCGCCGCTCTTCACCTGATACAGCGTCGAGCCGGCGTTCTTCAGCGAGCCGTTCGGATCGAAGGCGATCGGACCGGTCACGCCGTCGAAGCTGATCGCCTTCAACACCGGGCGATACACCGCCGGTGAGGTCGACTTGGCCTGCTGCATGGCCTTGATCGCCGCCCATGCCGCGTCGTAGCCGAACGGCGCATACGACAGGATATCCACGCCAAAGCGCTTCTTGAACTTGGCCGAGAAGTCCTTGCCGCCCGGCAACTGCGAGAGCGGCCGGCCGTATTCCCATGCCATCGCGCCTTCTGCCGCGTCGCCTGCCAGCTTGATGAAGTCCTCGTCCATCACGCCGCCGCCGCCGACCAGTTGCGCCGTGAGGCCGAGCTGCTTCATCCGTTTGGCGACGCCGGCTGCCTGCGTATCGAGGCCGCCGAAGAAGATCAGATCCGCGTTGGTGGCCTTGATGGCGGTGAGCTGCGTGCTGAAGTCGACCGCCTGGTTGTTGGTGTATTCGTGCGCGACGATATTGCCGCCGTGCGCCTTCACCGCTTTCTCGAACTCGTCGGCCTCGCCCTGGCCGAACGCGGTGCGGTCGTCGAGGATCGCGATGCGCTTGGCCTTGGTGACTTCGACCGCGTAGACGCCTGCGTTGCCGGCGTTTTGTGCGTCCGTGGAGATCACCATGAAGGCGTTGGCGAAGCCGCGCCCGGTGATGATCGGGTTGGTGGCCGCGGGATCGATGACCGGAATGCCGGCCGTTTCATAGAGCTGCGAGGCGGGAATCGTCGTACCCGAGTTGAAGTGGCCCACCACCACCGATACGCCGGAGTCCACCAGTTTCTGCGCCGCCTGCACGCCGACGCGCGGGTCGGCCTGATCGTCTTCGGCGACGAGCTGGAAGTTGGCGACCTGGTTGCCGATCTTGATCTTCTGCGCGTTGGCTTCCTCGATGGCGAGCAGTACGCCGTTCTCAAGGTCTTTGCCGTAGCCGGCGTTGACGCCCGTGAGCGGCGCCGCGAAGCCGATCTTCACCGGCAGGTCGTCCGCGAAGCCGGACAGCGGCGCGACGGCGAGCAGCGCGCCCAGCATCACGACGAGGGGTTTCAGCGTCTTGCGAAAGCTCATGGTCTCTCCTTCCATCGACAGGTTCAAATTATGAATATCGGTCAAGGTGCAGCCGGCCATCTGCGGCCGGGTACGGCTGTGACGCTGAAGCAATGCGCCGCGCGCAGCAAACGCCAAGGCAAAGGCGCGGGCGGTCAGACTGTGCGATGAAACTGGCTTGCGGCTCGATGCGTGCGGTGTGGTCTCCTTCAGAGGGGGCCGAACGAACTGTTTCAGGGTACGAAGGATCGTACGCCGGAAACAATGATGGAAAACACGGTAACGCCGCTACTGCGGGGAAGACCTGGTGAGCGGCGCGTCAAGCGTCGCTGGAAAGCGCGCGTCCCCGGTCGTGCGCGCTTTGGCGTGCTTCAACGTGTCCATCGATCTGGCCGAAATATAGAAAGCCAATTTGAGGCCGTCTTGGCAGTTCGCGACGCTTTGGATGAGGATTTCAGCATAGGCCCCGAACGGGGCGGGCGGCGGGCGTGTCTTGGGCGGCCGGCGCGTGCGGATGCCGGCACACGGGAGGTGGCGGTGTTGGGGCGGTGGAAAGATGCGGTGGACGGTGAAGCCCGAAAGCTGCGGGAGCGTCTGGGCGTGGAGACACCCAGGCCGCTTCCGCGCCGCTTACTGCTCGCCCTGCAGCCTCAGCACTTCTTCGCGCAGACGCATCAGCGGTTCTTTGGTCTCGTCGTCGGCCCAGGTCTCGAGATCGTCGATGGCGCGCTGGCAGCCGTCCAGCACCAGATCGAGGTCCACCGGCACGCCGTTGGCGAGCGCGAACTGGATCGTCTCCGCGAACTGCTGGCACTCGTCTTCGCCATAGGAAATGTCGAGGTTGTCCGCGATCACTTCGGCGATGTTGCTGCGAGCCTTGTCGTCCGCCGTGACGAGTTCGATGATGCCGCGTGCCACCGCCGGCGAGTAGTAGAGCGCGATGTCGAGCCACTGCGTCGGATCGAAGTCCGCCTCGCCGAACTGGTTCTCGAAGTACTCGATCGCTTCCTGTTCGTGCGCCTCGTCGGCATCGACGCTGATGCACAACTCTTCGAAGATTTCTTCCCGCTCGCTGCGGATATGACCGTCCATCTGTGCCTCGTTTGCCTGGAGCGGGTGCTTGAAAAGGATTGCGTGCACCACGCGGCACGCATTATAGGACGAGCCGCTGACAAGCGAGCGTCGACGGCCTCCGCGGCTGAGCGAACGGCGCTCGCCCCGCGTCGATGCGCGGCGGCGGGATTGTCCACGGAATCTCGAATAGTGTTTTCGGTCCAGAGGGGATGCGTTGTCGCGCGCGGATCGTTAAACTGCCGCCGGCTGTTCCGCTTCGGCTACGGACAGCATATTGGTCTGACTAATGGAGAGAAACACGATGAAGGGAGTCTGGTTTTCGCTGGTTGCGCTCGTCTTGAGCGCGGCGGGCGTGGTGAGCGTGGCGCCGTCGATCGCGCAGGCCGCGGGGTTGACGCAGGCCCAGGTGCTGGCGGAGATCGCCGGCCATCCTGCGCTGGGTGTGCAGCAGGCGCAGCCGCTGCAACCCGTCGGCTGGGCAAAGACGGCTCTGTAAAAGCGCGTCGCGCCGGCGCTAGATCGAATCGATCGTCCACGCGTCGAACCACTCGCGCGGCTGTGCAATTTCATCCTGCGCGGCGACCAGTTCCAGCTCGTAGCGGCCGGCCTGCCACGTCGCCTTGACCACGCCGTTCACAGCGGCGAGCGTATGTTCGAAGGCGTGGCGGATCGGGTCCCCGAGCAGCCGGCGGGCGACGAACACCGCGCTCGTCAGATCGCCGACGCCGACCGGCTGCCGGGCGAACGGGTAGAGCGGGCGTTGGCCCATCCACGCTTCGGTCGGCGTGACCACCAGCATGTTGAAGTGGTCGGCGGGGCTGTTGCGGTCGAGCAGATGCTTGACCAGCACGATCCTCGGTCCGCGGCCGATGATCTCGCGGCAGGCGGCGACCGCTTCTTCCACGGTTTCGATCTCACGGCCGACCAGCCGCTGCAATTCGCTGTGATTCGGCGCCATGCCGTCGGCCACCTCGGGCATGGTGCGCACGAGAAACTCCTGGATGCCGGGTTCGACCTTGCAGCCGGTGGCCATCCCCATCACCGGATCGCAGAAATACCAGGCGCGCGGATTGGCCGCCTTGACGGCCTTGACGATCTCGATCACCGCCTGCGCCTGGTCGGGCGTGCCGAGGTAGCCCGAGAGCACCGCGTCGCAGCGCGGCAGCACGCCGATGGCGCCGATGCCTTCGACGAGGTCCTGCATCTGCGAAGCGTCGATGGCGCTGCCGGTCCAGTGGCCGTATTGCGTGTGATTGGAGAACTGCACGGTATTGAGCGGCCAGACGTTCACGCCGAGGCGACGCATCGGGAACACGGCGGCGCTGTTGCCCGCGTGCCCGAAGACGACATGTGACTGGATGCTCAGGACGTTTTTCATGATGTCTTCGCCGGCGCTATCCGTTGGTCGCCGTTAAGGGTCGCTTATGGCCACGGGCGATTGAGAACAATCGCCCGTGGCGTACCTGTTTAATCAACAATACATGAGTTTCGCCGGGCCGGCATGATCCGTCCCCGTGGTGTTGCGCCGAGCCATCATTGAACGGTCACGGAGCGGGGCGGCGGCGCGCGGCCTGAGGCCAGCCCGAGCCGCCCGGCTCGCTCAGGCCAGTTCGCGATACAGCGCGAGATAGCGCTCGGCCGAGGCGCCCCAGCCGAAGTCCTGGTGCATCGCGCGCCGTTGGGTGGCTTTCCACTCGGTGTGACGGGCGTACAGCGCGAAAGCGCGGCGGATCGCAGCGCCCAGTGCATCCGGTTCGAAGCGCTCGAACACGAAACCGGTCGTGAGATCGTCGGCCAGATTCTCCAGCGAGGCGTCCACTACGGTATCCGCGAGGCCGCCCACCCGATGCACGAGCGGCAGCGACCCATAAGCGAGGGCGTAAAGCTGCGTGAGACCGCAGGGCTCGAAGCGCGACGGTACCGCCACCACATCGCTGCCGGCGATGATGGCGTGCGCGAGCGTTTCGTCGAAGCCCAGTTCGACCGCCACCGACTCCGGGTGAGCATGCGCCACTCGCTGCAAGCCTTTCTCCAGCGCGGCATCGCCCGTGCCGAATACGACCAGTTGGCCGCCGCGTTTGATGATTTCAGGCAGCACCGCGAGCAGCAGGTCGAGGCCCTTCTGTTCCGTGAGGCGGCTCACGACGCCGAACAGCAAGGCGTCGCTTTTGCTGGCGAGGCCGAAGCGTTTTTGCAGCGCGGTCTTGCAGGCGTGCTTGCCCGACAGTTGCGAGGCGGTGTAGTGCTCGGGGAGCAGGGCGTCGCTGGCCGGGTTCCACACGCTGTAGTCGACGCCATTCAGAATGCCCGACAGGTCGTGCGTGCGGTTGCGCAGGAGGCCGTCGAGGCCGCCGCCCTGGGCAAGCGTCTGGATTTCGCGGGCGTAGGTTGGGCTGACCGTGGTGATGCGGTCGCTGTAGTAGAGGCCCGCTTTCAGAAACGACAACTGTCCGTAGAACTCGATGCCCTGCATATGGAAGTAATCGGCCGGCAGTCCGAGTTGCCCGAACAGATGCGCCGGGAACACGCCCTGGTAGGCGAGGTTATGCACCGTGAATACGCTGTGGGCGAAGGCCTTGCCATGCTGGCGCTCGGCCGCTTTCAGATAGGCAGGGGCGAGGCCGGCGTGCCAGTCGTGCGCATGGACGATCTGCGGCGCCCACGCCGGATCGAGCTGCTGGGCGAGCTGCGCGGCCGTCCAGCCGAGCAGTGCGAAGCGTTGGGCGTTGTCGCCGTACGGCACATGCTCGGCGTCGAGGTAGGGATTGCCGGGGCGGTCGTAGAGGCTGTCGGCGCGGATCACGTAGACCACGAGGTCGCTCGCGGGCAGTGTGCCCTGTTCCAGCGTCACATGCGGTGCGTCGAACCGGCGCCCGATCCGCGCCACCGTGCGCAGGTCGGAGAGGCCGCCGAGGACTGCCGGAAAACCCGGCAGCAGCACCCGGACGTCCGCGCCCCGCTCGATCAGCGCGGGGGGAAGGGCGCCCGCCACGTCGGCAAGACCGCCTGTTTTCAGGAGGGGATACAGCTCGCTTGCGACGTGCAGGGCGCGAATCGTCATGGGCAGTTTTCCGGTGGTGACGGCTATGGGTGTCAGTGTGCAGGCCCCCGCGCTAGTGGTCCGCCTTCTGCCCTCGCAACGCTTCCGGCGTCACGAGCACGACGCCGGTTTCGGTGCGGTAGAAGCGTTCGGCGTCCTGCACGGGATCTTCGCCGATCACCGTGCCGTCCGGAATCGCGCAGCCGCGGTCGATGACGACGCGGCGCAACCGGCAACTGGCGCCGATGGTGACCTGCGGCAACAAGACTGCCTCATTGATGTTACAGAAAGAATTCACCAGCACATTCGACGACAGCACCGAGCGCGAAATCTGCGAGCCCGAGATGACGCAGCCGCCGCATACGATCAGGTTGGTGGCCGAGCCCTGCAGCCCGTTCATGTCGCGCACGAACTTGGCGGGGGGCAACTGCTGCTGTTGCGTCCAGATCGGCCAGTCGGGGGCGTACAGGTCGAGCGTCGGGATCGTCGAGGCGAGATCCAGATTGGCGGCCCAGTAGGCGTCGATGGTGCCGACATCGCGCCAGTACGGCTCGACGTTCGGGTCCGACGACACGCACGACATGCTGAATGGATGGGCGATCGCATGGCCTTGCGTGACCACGCGCGGCAGGATGTCCTTGCCGAAGTCGTGATCGGTGTCGGCCGTGGTGATGTTCTCTTCGAGCAGCGAGTACAGGTAATCCGCGTTGAACACGTAGATGCCCATGCTGGCGAGCGCGATGTCCGGGCGGCCCGGCATCGCCGGCGGGTCGGCGGGTTTTTCGACGAAGCCGGTCACGCGGCGGCTCGCGTCCACGTGCATGACGCCGAACGCCACCGCGTCCATGCGCGGCACCTCGATACAGCCGACCGTGCAGTCCGCGCCGCTTTCGACGTGGTCCGCGATCATGCGCGTGTAGTCCATCTTGTAGATGTGGTCGCCGGCCAGCACCACGACGTATTTCGGCCGGATGGAGCGGATGATGTCGAGGTTCTGGAACACCGCGTCCGCCGTGCCGCGATACCAGTGCGCCCCTTCGACGCGTTGCTGCGCGGGCCACAGGTCGATGAACTCGTTGAACTCGCCGCGCAGGAAACCCCAGCCGCGCTGCACATGGCGGATCAGCGAATGCGCCTTGTATTGCGTGACGACCGCGATGCGGCGGATGCCGGAGTTCAGACAATTGGACAGCGCGAAGTCGATGATCCGGTATTTGCCGCCAAAGTGCACGGCCGGTTTGACGCGCTTGTTGGTCAGCGGGCCGAGCCGTGTGCCGCGTCCGCCCGCAAGGACGATGGCGAGCGTGGTGCGTTGCAGATCGTTGAGGCTTGCCGGAGTTTCCATGCTGTGTCTCCTATGTGGAGCGGAGTTGGCGGTTGGGTGCTAACTCCGGTCCCATGCAACGTGGTTGCTGGTGGTGTGCCCCGGATGCTTATGCTGGTCGTTTTTCTTGTCGATTCTGGTCCAGTTGCTGCCTTCTGTCGCGGTGCCTTGACGATCCTTTGCTATTTTTAGCACTGAATTGGCATCCGCGAATAGTCTGGATTATGTGGAGGCCCATCTTATTGCGAGGTATCGCAACTTTCGGTGTCCTGCGCAAGATCGCAGCCGCCAGGCGGCGCGTCCGTGCGGCACGGCGCATAGCTGGGCAAATGTCGAAGGGCAATATGCGTGCCTGTGGGGCGGGGATGTGCTTTGCGGTTCGCGTTGTCCGAAGCGCCCGGCGCGTGAGGGCAGGCTTGCCTCAGAGCACGAATGCGGCGGTCCACGTAGAATCGGCGGCTCCGCTCCTGGTCGGCGCTGGACGCCTGTCCGCCCGCCTGCCGGGATTGCTTGCAGAAACTGACTCCGCCGGACCCTCGCCTATGAATTTCAGCCGTCATCCCCTGGTTGCCTTGTTGTGCGCTTGCGCGCTGGCCGCGTCTGCCTTGTCCGGTGCGGCGCATGCCGCCGGCAGCGGCCCCGCCGAGGCGAGCGCCGCCGAAGCGGGCAACGACGGTCCGGCTTATGGACCCGAACTGCAAGGTTTCGACTACCCGGCGCCGGTCGAGCAATTCGACTTCACGTCGCAGGGCGTGGCGCTGCACATGGCCTATATGGACATCGAGCCGGCCCACGCGAACGGCCGCACGGCCGTGCTGCTGCACGGCAAGAATTTTTGCGCCGCCACATGGGAGCCCACCATCCAGCGTCTGAGCGAAGCGGGTTATCGGGTGATTGCGCCGGATCAGATCGGTTTTTGCAAATCGAGCAAGCCCGAGCACTATCAGTACAGCTTCCAGCAACTCGCGCGCAACACGCATGCGCTGCTCGAATCGTTGGGCGTGAGCCGCGCCACGATGATCGGGCATTCGACCGGCGGCATGCTGGCGATCCGCTATGCGCTGATGTATCCGCAAGCCACACAGCAACTGGTGCTCGTCAATCCGATCGGCCTCGAGGACTGGAAAGCGAAAGGGGTGCCGTCGCTGTCCGTCGATCAATGGTATGAGCGAGAGCTGAAGACGAGCGCCGACGGCATCCGCCGCTATGAGCAGGCGACCTACTACGCGGGTCAGTGGCGCGCGGATTACGAGCCGTGGGTGCAGATGCTGGCGGGCATGTACCGCGGGCCGGGCAAGCAGATCGTGGCGTGGAATTCCGCGCTGCTGTACGACATGATTTACACGCAGCCGGTGGTCTATGAACTGGGCGAGCTGCAGATGCCGACGCTGCTGATGATCGGCCAGAAGGACACGACGGCGATCGGCAAGGACGCCGCGCCGCCTGAGGTGCGCGCCACGCTTGGTCACTATCCGGAGTTGGGGCGGCTCGCCGCACGGACGATTCCGCATGCGACGCTGGTGGAGTTCGCGGACATGGGCCACGCGCCGCAGATGCAGGATCCGCAGGCGTTTAACAAGGCGTTGCTGGATGGGCTGGCGGCGGGGCCGGGGAATCGGTGAGCGTTCAAACGGCTTTCTGTGCCGGCACCGTACTGCTACGTGGTTCACCGCCAGGCGGCGAAGACTGCCTCGGGTCTATTTTGCGGTTCTTCGCGGATTTCCGGGCGAGGCCGCTTGCGCACAGGTTGTAGTCGGGCCATGAACAGAAGACGGTCGCCCGTGGGGGCGCGATGCCCTTCAGGTGGCCGTTCTACGATTCCCGTTTGCGCGCCAGAACGATGGACAAGACGACGAGGAACATTGCCACTGCGCTACACAGAAGGACGACGGGCCGATTCCAGCCGCTCACGTACCCAATTAGCGCGGGTCCAAGCAGCATCGCTGCGACAAGTTGGATTAGTTTTTCCCGGATACCTGGCGTGAAGGTTGGCTTGCGGGCAAACCAGAATGTAGCGCCGTATGTATGCGACTCGATCCAGGCTTCTGATGCCCTGTCACGGATGAGCGCCAATGCGCCGAAGCGTAGAGCGATAAATCCCCCGGCGACCAGAAAGGACCAGCCACCTAGTTGAATGAGAAAAGGCTTACCCAAGGGCCACCAGAGCAGGCTCAGTGGCGCAAGCAGGACCAAGGTACCGTAAGCCCATCTGCGCCGTTTCAGGCAATACAGAAGTACTAGCGGATGAATGCAGACTGCCACCAATACGGCCGCTACACCGGGTAAGGGCAGCAACTGCGAACGAATCAGGACAACGGCAATCCCAATTTCGCATGTGGAGGCTATGAGCCACACCAAAAGCGCGAGTTTGATCCGGATAAGCATCGATCGCATTCTTCTATCTGTATTTGACGTTTTTGCAGTAATCCATCCCGCTGACTATATCGCTCCATCCCTGCTCAACACTCAAATATCGGCAGTAGTCTTCCTTATACGCGTCCTCGTTGACAGAGGTCAGACTACCGGGGACCGGTGTGCTATTGACAGAAAGAAACCCACTCGTGCCTTGATCGCTCAGACAGACGAACAAGCCTTTCTGCGTGAGAATCTCGTCGTAGGTAGCCAGTGAGTAGCCGTTGTACGTTGGCATGCTTGCCCAATAAAGCGACGAACTGTCGGTGGATATTGGGTCCATGATGGGCAAAATGGTTTGAATAACATTCCCAAGCCAGATTTTCAGAGAAGGCAGGTAAGGTTGGGCTGCTGACTGCACGTCTGCAGCGAGCGCCAACCCTGCCACCGTTAGCGCCACGCCTTCGCCAAGTTCTGCCCACACCAGCAACTGAATTGTCACAGCGCCTGATGCTGACACCAGCGTTAGCACGTCTCCGGGTTGGACCCGTTTCGCCGGATCTGACCAGTCGGCAACAATCTTCGCCATTGCGGTCGTGGCTACCAATCCGTTTGCCATAACTCTTACGGGTTTCAGCATCGGAACAATGTTAGTCACGATTGCGATGACACCCACAGTATTCTGTACGATTGAAAGTGAATCTGAACCGCTATGAACCGCGTCCATCAGAGTCTGATAGGTGTTCATGTTATTTGATCCTGCTTCCAGCACCTGAACCGCAAATTCTGAGTGAGCCATAGTTATTGCGCTCTCGATTCATTGTCCCAAGGCGAAATACTATTCACCACCGCACTGACCGCAGGCGCTATTGACGCATCCTGTCCGATGACATACCGGTAATAAAGTTGTGTACTGCCTGCGCGCGGAGCATATGGAATTTGCGCGATGAACGACTTTGGCGCAGACAGCGTTATCGGCAAGACGTCAATAATCTGCTGGAATCCCCTGTCGGTAGCGATCTGAAGATTCGCCGATATATCAACACCGGGTTGGTCGAAATTCACAATACGAACCCAGAATACCCATGTCCCGTTTTTGCGCTTCCTCGCAGTCGCGGCATTCGTTAATGCGTAGCCGTGTTGCTGGGTGTTGTTCGCTGGAGGCGTTACTGGCGCCGGCCGCGTGACCGATGAGATCGCGGTTAAAGATGAAAGCGTTCCAGCCTGGATAAAGCGTCGTCGGTTAATCATTCTCCTCCCAGTGGCCCCGTATCCTGATTAGGTAACTACATGGTTTAAATCATGTGGTACCTTAACGTGGCGGAGATTCGAGGAAGAATCGGATAACTCCTAATCTGCTGGGAGATGGGCGATAGCGCCTTCCCGCGGGCAAGGCGCCCGGCCAGCGCGCGAGCCTTCTGCGAGTAGATTGCGCTGGACTTCATCGGCCGGCGCGAACGCCGCCGGCCACCCCATCACTTTCCGCCGACAATCGCCTCGCGCACTTGCGCCGCAATCTCATACGACCGCAGCCGCGCGGTGTGATCGTAGATCAGCGCAGTCAGCATCAACTCGTCGGCGCCGGTTTGCTCGATCACGGAGAGCAGCCCAGCCCGCACGGTCTCCGCATCGCCGACCACCGAGCACGCCAGCGACTGCGCGACGCTGTTCAATTCCATCTCCGCCGCTTCGACGCGGTCCACCGGCGGCTGCAATTGCCCCGGCGTGCCGCGCCGCAGATTGACGAACTGCTGCTGCAACGACGTGAACAGACGCCGTGCCGCTTCGTTGGTATCGGCGGCGAACAGGTTCACGCCGACCATCGCATAAGGCTTCTCGAGCGCCGCCGACGGACGGAACTGCGCGCGGTACAGACGCAGCGCGGTCAGCATATGGTCCGGCGCGAAGTGCGAGGCGAACGCGAACGGCAGGCCGAGCGCGGCCGCCAGTTGCGCGCTGAAGAGCGAGGAGCCGAGCAGCCACAGCGGCACGTGCAACCCGGCGCCCGGCACGGCGCGCACGCGCTGTCCCGGCACCGGATCGGCGAAATAGCGCTGCAGTTCGACCACATCGTCCGGGAACGAATCCGCACTGCCTTGCAGCTCGCGGCGCAAGGCGCGCGCGGTGGTCTGGTCCGTGCCGGGGGCGCGGCCGAGGCCCAGATCGATGCGGCCCGGATAGAGCGAGGCAAGCGTGCCGAACTGCTCGGCGATCACGAGCGGGGCATGATTCGGCAGCATCACGCCGCCCGAGCCGACGCGGATGGTTCGAGTGCCGCCCGCCACATGGCCGATCACCACCGAGGTCGCCGCGCTGGCGATGCCGGTCATGTTGTGATGCTCGGCGAGCCAGTAGCGGTGATATCCCCACTTTTCGGCGTGCTGGGCGAGATCGAGCGTGTTGGCAAACGCCTGCGCCGCGCTCGCGCCCGCGGTGATGGGGGAGAGGTCGAGAACCGAAAAAGGGATCATGGCAAATTCATCCGAAGCCCTGCGCCGCGCAGCTCGCATGGAGCGAAGTGCTCGCACGCCGTAAGGCCGTCGACAGCAAAGGCAAAACCGGATTGTGCCAAAGCGGATTCATTCCCGCTGACGGGCTGCACAAGTCCACACCTGCAGCAGGGTGTTGCCGCAGGCCGCCTGCGCGGAATGCGCAAGCAAGCGGGCCCCGCGATTCAACCGATTGATTAGATCATTAACGCCGGCAACATCATTATTGTCACAAAGCCATGATTATTGTCAGACTAACAACGCAGAGTTATAAAAATGTAAAACATGCAGCCTGGATCAATAGTTCACAGAACAATTGACTGCACGCGGCAAGCAAGTCTGCGCCAGCGCTGCTACAATTTTCGCACCATGAATGCGCGTGCGATTGGCATTCAATTGGCATTCAAAGGCGCGCCACGCTTGCCGCTCCGGTAGCGGTCGTGGTGCCTTAACCGTTTAATTTCAGCACCTTGCGGTAACTGGCAGAAACGCAGTCGGATCAACCTGCTTGCCGCTCATTGCAATGGCACGGTGATCTCTGTCTATTGGCTTTCGATTATCTGTCATATAGCCGCCGCAATATTACGGGAAATTACGGTGAATGTCTTTTGCACGCTTTGCTTAAAGCAGCGGCGTCAATTCGACGCCGATTGTTCTGACGCAAGCAGAAGGAGTTCTGACCGTGCGAGCGAGTGTGTGGGTGCATGTCTTGTCGCGTAGTCCTGCCATTGCCACCGTGAGGCGGGCCACCGGGAGACGGAGTGGCGGCCAATGACGGTGCATTCGCTATCTGTTCTGGAGTGGCTGCTGGTTGGGTTGTGCTGTGCCGCCACGGTGTATGCCGGCGTTGCCGCAGTCGCCATGCCGTTTTTCGGCAAACGGGCCGCCGGGTGTCACCTCGGCTGGACTTCCGTGAGCGTGCTCAAGCCCCTGTGCGGGACCGAGCCGCGTCTGTACGAAAACCTCGTGACGTTCTGCGAGCAGGCGCACCCGCGCTTTCAGTTGCTGTTCGGCGTGTCGTCTCCGGTCGACCCGGCGATTGGCGTAGTGCGGCGTTTGCAGGCCGCGTATCCGCAATGCGACATCGAACTGGTGATCGATTCGCGCGTGCATGGCAGCAACCTGAAGGTCAGCAATCTGATCAATATGGCGCAGCGTGCGCGTCATGACGTGATCGTGCTGGCCGACAGCGACATTGCCGTCGAGCCGGATTATCTCGACACGGTCACCGCGCCGCTCGCCGACGCCGATACGGGCGTCGTCACCTGCCTGTATCGCGCGCAGAGCGTGGGGGGCTTCTGGCCGCGCGTGGGAGCCCTGTTTATCAACGAATGGTTCGCGCCGTCGGTACGTGTCGCGCACGCGGGCGGCTCGCGCCGCTTCGGCTTTGGCGCGACCCTGGCGTTGCGGCGCACGACGCTCGAGAACATCGGCGGCTTCGAGGCGCTCAAGGACTGTCTGGCCGACGACTACTGGCTGGCCGAACACGCGCGCACGCTGGGGCTGAACACGGTGTTGTCGTCGGTGATGGTGGCCACCGACGTGATCGAGCCCACCTTCGTCACACTGTGGCTGCGCGAGATGCGCTGGTTGCGCACGATCCGTTCGGTGAATCCGTCGGGGTTCGCGTCGCTCATCATTACGTTTACCTCGCCCTGGCTGCTGGTCGGCGCGTTGCTGGCGGCCGGACTGAACAACGGGGGCATCGGCTCGGGCGGCGCGGATCCGTTGATGGCGCTGACGTTCTCGGTCAGCACGGCGGCGGGTGTCGTCGCGCGGGTGCTGTTGCATGCGCGCAGCGCCCGCATTTCGCGCACGTTCTGGCGCGATCTGCCGCTGGTGCCGTTGCGCGACACGCTGCTCGCGCTGCAGTGGCTGGGCGCGGTATTCGGCTCGCACGTGGTGTGGCGCGGCGCGCGGATGTCGGTGGTGAACCGGGTCGCGCAACCGCGCACGTCGATTGTGGAGATGTCCGATCGCGGATAGGCTCGTCCGCGGATCGAACAATGGGCGCCCGGTTTTATCCGGCGCGTCGGTGCAGGATCGCAGGATCAATCAATCATCAGAATCAACGAAGCTGGTCGGAGCATTCATGAAAACGCTGTTTTTGCAGGCCCCGTCGTATGACGGTTTCGATGGCGGCGCGGGTTCGCGCTATCAGGCGAAGCGCGAGATCCGCTCGTTCTGGTATCCCACCTGGCTCGCGCAGCCGGCGGCACTCGTGCCGGATAGCCGCGTGCTCGATGCGCCGGCGGATGGTTTGTCCGTTGAGGCTTCGCTCGAGATTGCGCAGCAGTATGAGCTTGTGATCATCCACACCAGCACGCCGTCGTTTCCCACTGACGCGATGTTTGCGCAGGACCTCAAGCAGCGCAGGCCGTCGGTGATGATCGGCATGGTGGGTGCGAAGGTCGCCGTGGATCCGCACAACTCGCTGACCGCGAGCGAGGCGATCGATTTCGTCTGCCGTGAAGAGTTCGATTTCACCTGCCAGGAAGTGGCCGCGGGCAAACCGCTCGCGCAGATCCAGGGCTTGAGCTATCGCGCAGCGGACGGCTCGATCGAACACAACGAGGCGCGCCCGATCCTCGAGAACATGGACGAGCTGCCCTTCGTCGCACCGGTCTACAAGCGCGACCTGAAGATCGAAAACTACTTCATCGGTTACCTGAAGCATCCGTATGTCTCGATCTACACGGGTCGCGGCTGCCGTTCGAAGTGCACGTTCTGCCTGTGGCCGCAGACGGTAGGCGGGCACCGCTACCGCACGCGCTCGGTGGAGAATGTACTGGAAGAAGTGAAGTGGATCCGCGACAACATGCCTGAGGTCAAAGAGATCATGTTCGACGACGACACCTTCACCGACTTCAAGCCGCGCGTCGAAGAAATCGCACACGGTCTCGGCAAGCTGGGCGTGACGTGGTCCTGCAACGCGAAAGCGAACGTGCCGTATTCGACGCTGAAGATCATGAAGGAAAACGGCCTGCGCCTGCTGCTGGTGGGCTACGAGTCGGGCGACGACCAGATCCTGCTGAACATCAAGAAAGGTCTACGCACGGACATCGCCCGACGCTTCAGCGAGGACTGCCGCAAGCTGGACATCAAGATTCACGGCACGTTTATCCTGGGGCTGCCGGGCGAGACGCAGGAGACGATCGAAAAGACGATCGAGTACGCCAAGGAAATCAACCCGCACACGATCCAGGTGTCGCTGGCGGCGCCGTATCCGGGCACGACGCTCTACAACCAGGCGGTGGAGAACGGCTGGTTGCAGGAGAACAAGGTGATCAATCTGGTGAGCAAGGAAGGCGTGCAACTGGCGGCGATCGGCTATCCGCATCTGTCGCGCGAAGAGATCTATCACCACGTCGAGAGCTTCTACAAGCGCTTCTATTTCCGGCCCTCGAAGATCTGGGAGATCGTGCGCGAGATGCTCATGAGCTGGGACATGATGAAGCGGCGTCTGCGCGAAGGCGTGGAGTTCTTCCGCTTCCTGCGCGCTCACGAAGCGTGATGACGCACGAGGCTCGGCTTGCGCAACGTACGTTGATCTTCACGGCAGACGATTTCGGCCTGCACGAACGGGTCAACGAAGCGGTCGAGCGCGCGCATCTGCATGGTGTCCTGACTGCGGCGAGCCTGATGGTGGCGGCGCCTGCCGCACGCGACGCCATAGCGCGTGCGCACCGGCTGCCGGAGTTGCGCGTCGGCCTGCATCTGGTGCTGGCTGACGGCGCGGCGTTCCTGCCGCGCGATGCGATTCCGGCGCTGGTCGACGCCGATGGCCGGTTCGACGACAACATGGTGCGCGACGGCTTTCGCTTTTTCTTTTTGCCGCACGTACGCAAACAGCTGGCGCTGGAGATCCGCGCGCAGTTCGAAGCGTTCGCGAAGACCGGATTGCCGCTCGATCACGTCAACACCCACAAACACTTCCATCTGCATCCGACGGTGCTCGGGCTGATCGTCGAGATTGGCCGCGACTACGGCATGCGGGCGATGCGTCTGCCGTGCGAGTCGCGCGAGCCGCTCTGGTTGAAGCCGTGGATTGGCCTCGTGCGGGACCGGCTCGATCGCGCGGGGATTGCTCACAACGATTACGTGGTGGGCATTGCGAACACCGGGCGGATGACGGAAGGCGTGTTGCTCGAGGCGTTGGCGCATTTGCCGGACGGTGTGGGCGAAATCTATTGCCATCCGGCCGTGGTGGGGGAGGGCGCGTTGACGCAGGGGATGCGCGGCTATCGGCACGCGGACGAACTGGCCGCGCTGTTGTCGCCACGCGTGGAAGCCGCGATCGAAGCGGCCGGCGCCACACGTGGTGGCTTTGCCGACGTATTCGGCCAGGCCCATGACCGTGGGGTGCAGCCGTCATGAAGGGCTTGCAGTGGCTGCAATGGGCGGGTTTGCCGCTGGGTATCGCGCTGCTGATCGGGCTGGTACTGCACGCGGGTGTGGGCGACCTGATGCAGGTGATCGGCCAGGCGGGTTTTGCGTTGCTGTGGCTGGTGCCGTTTCATGCGCTGCCGCTGTTGCTCGATGCGTATGCATGGCACTTGTTGCTCGGTAAGCGCGCGTCTCTCGTGTTTCTCTGGTGGGTCGCGACGGTTCGCGAGGCCGTGAGCCGCCTGTTGCCGGTGGCGGGCATCGGTGGGGAGATCGTCGGGATTCGGCTCGCGCGATGGCGTGTGGCGGATGCGAGTGGCGTGAGCGCGTCGGTGATCGTCGAAGTGATGGTGACGATGGCTGTGCAGTATGCGTTTTCCGCGCTGGGTCTGGTGTTGATCGTCGCGTCGACGCATCAGGCGGATGTGTTGCGTACCGTTGGCGTGGCTTTGCTGCTGTCGTTGCCGTTGCCTGTGATTGCAGTGGTTTTGGTGCGGCGAGGTGGGGTGTTTCATGCGATCGAGCGTTGGGCTGGGCAGTTGTTAGGGCCGTCTGGTTCCGTTCTGCAGGGAATGGATGGGCGCCAGCTCGATGCGGATCTCGATGCGCTCATGTCCCGCGCCGGACTGTTGTTGCGGGCTTTTGTGTGGCAGTTGAGCGGCTATCTGCTTGGAGCGGTTGAGACCTGGTGGGCTTTGGATATGCTCGGGCATCCGGTTTCGTTGGCTGGGGCGTTGGCTATTGAAGGTTTGACGCAAGCGGTGCGGCATGCGGCCTTCTTTGTACCCGCTGGGGTTGGGGTGCAGGATGCGGCGGTTGTGCTGCTCGCGCAGATGTTTGGCGTCGATCGGGAGGTGGGCTTGTCGCTGGCGCTCGTCAAACGCATGCGCGAGATTTTGTTTGGGTGTACTGCGCTTCTCTCCTGGCAAGTAGCGGAGGTTGGGAGGCGGTGGGGATGGTTCGGCGATGTCACCGCCGCTCGCCATCAACCGGCACGACCCGGCCATCCCCATCCTCGAAGCGAAGATGGAGCTTCTCTCCACTAAACGACAGGAGATATTTGCGTTTCCCGCAGATTACCTCGCACGAGGCAGTCCAGCGCGCGGGTCCCGGACGCGGATGACAAAGTGCGCATTTTCTGTTTTCATGTCTCGTCCGCGTTATGCCTTTCGTTTAGAAGAAGAGAAAAAATGCGATTTGCTCAAATGGGTTACGCAGCATGCATCCGCATTTCCACTACGCTCATTGCCGGGTGCGCTCCTCAGTATCTGAAACCTACATCGGAACAGGCGTCGAGCGCTAGTGCCGATTCCGCCTCTCAACCTGTCCAGGCCAATAGTCCGAACTGCCTCCCCTCCCGAAGAATTATGTTCTTGACGACCCGCAATATGCGGGACTTTGTCGTCCACCCGCTATGGTTTGGGGCGTGAGCAAATCCGAGGGATACATGTGTTGTAAGCGGCAGCCTCTTTAATAGAAACCCGGGCAAATCGAAAGGAGGGGGAAATGAAGCGGAGGCTTGTTGCGTCAGTCGTCCTGATGTCAGCCCTGGCTTTCGGGGAACGCTTCGGCCAGCATGACGGGATTGCGGCGGCCGCCACCCTTAAAACAGTCGTGATCGATTGGCGCGGCGACTCGACGTTTTGGGGCGCGGTTGTCATATCGGACGGTCCCCCTGCTCGATATCCGCAGAGCCCGGCGCAACGCATGCAGATCGCCATGAACGAGAAGTTCGGGCCTGGCAAAGTGACGATTGTCGATCACAGCGCCCCCGGATCGACCCTCGAGACCGATCTGAGCGGCACGGGCCTCTCCGCCGAATATGGCAATACTCTGCCGCTTGCTGCCGAACTTTCCAAAGGCAATGCGAATATCGTGATCACGAACAGCCAGATCAACGACGCCCTTGCTGGAAACACCGTGCGAACGTTCTCGTCGAACCTGAAGCGCTGGATTCGCACCGTGCAGGCCTCCGGGAAAATCCCCGTGATTGCCGAGCCCAATCCGATCTGCTTTCGGATCTCGATCGCGGATTCACGGCGATATGTTTCGGCAGAAAATGCCACGGCAAGCCGTAACGACGTGATCGTATTGCCTCTATACGACGCGTTTCTGAAGTTACCGGCCTGGCGGACTACCTCGATGGCTTCCGACTGCATCCATCCGAATGCAGCCGGTTATGCGTTCAAGCAGCAGCAATATTTCGCGTCGCTGGAGCCGATCGTCGCGAGGCTTCTCGGCGAGCAATAAAGCCGCTAGCCCATCCCTTGCAACGTGATCGCCCGCACATCCACCTTCGCGGGCAACATCCGCTGTTCGAACGCCTCGTCCGCGACGCGCTGCAGCGTGGCGATATCCGCGTCGCTCACCGGGCGTTGCTTCAGCGCCGAACGAACGGTGATGATGCGGGCCGCCTCAATCGGCAGACGCGTCAACGTCGCATACACCTGCGCGTATGCCTCGGGATGTCCCGCTGCCCACGCGCCGGCGCGTTGAAAACGTTGTAGCGCATCGATGAGCGCCGGCCGCTTCGCCAGGTCCGCCGCCGCGGCACCGGACGCGGTAATGAAGGCGAGTCCGGTATTGATGCCGCTGCCGTCGCGCAACACGCGTGCGCCGCGTTGCACGGCGCTGCCGTAGTACGGATCGAAGGTCGCCCAGACGTCGAGCTGGCGAGACTCGAAGGCCGCAAATGCATCGACGGGCAGCACGAAGCGCACATTCACATCGTCACGCGTGAGCCCCGCCTCGGCGAGCGCGCCGTACAACTGGTACTGCGAAATGCTGCCGCGTGCCGACGACACCACCACGGTTTTGCCCTTGAGATCGGCGACATGCCGCAGCGGCGAATCCGCCTGCACGACGATGCCGAGCGAGCTTGGCGTTCCCACCCGGGTCGCGACGATCTTCAACGACGGATCGCCGATCGCCGCGGCGAGCACAGGCAGGTCGCCCGCCGGCGCAAGATCCACGGCATTGGCACGTTGCGCTTCGAAGAGCGGCGCCGCGCCCTGGAAGTTGGCCCAGCGAAACGGATAGGGCGCGCCGTCGAGCACATGCGCCGCTTCAGCCAGCGCGCGCAGCCCGCCGGCCTGATCGCCGAACACGAGTTCCGGCGCCGCAGCACGCGCATCCGCCGCACCGAGCCACGCGGCAGCAGGCGCGATGCCGCAGGCGGCGAGGATGTGCAGGATCCGGCGGCGGTCGGAGCGAAAGGCGGTCATCGGCGTAGTTCCAGGAAGAGGGGGATCGAAGCGGGCGGCACGCTCCGCATCATCGGCGGAGTCCGTCGTCGCGAAGCGAGGTTAGCAACCGGCCCACGCCGTCACAAACATGCAATTGCGATATCTTTATCGACTATCAATATTTAACGAACGCATGTTGCAGTGCTACCTTTGATGCTCGCTTGACACCCTGTCCGGGGTGTCGCCGCCGGCTTGTGCCCAGTGCCCCCGGCGTTCTGTCGATCATCAGGGAGACGCAACGTGGCAGTCGAATTCATCGGCATGATCCAGACCCGCAAGGTTTCGGAAACGCACGCGCCGCAAGGTCCGGCAATAGATATCGGTTACGTGGAGCAGTTTGCGCGGGCGCACGAGGAAGCGGGCTTCGACCGCGTGCTCGTACCGCACCAGTCCACGAGCCCGGATGCGCTTCTGACCGTGGCGCATGCCGCCAGCGTCACGCAGCGCGTGCACTTCATGCTCGCGCACCGGCCGGGTTTCGTCGCGCCGACCCTGGCCGCGCGCCAGTTGGCTACGCTCGATCACTACTCGGGCGGCCGCCTCGCGGTGCACATCATTTCGGGCGGCGACGACGCCGAGCAGCGCCGCGACGGCGATTTCCTCTCGCACGACGAGCGCTACGCCCGCACCGACGAGTACGTGTCGATCCTGCGCCGCATCTGGACCTCGGACACGCCGTTCGATCACGAGGGTAAGTACTATCGCTTCGAGCGCGGCTTCTCCGAAGTAAAGCCGCTGCAGCAGCCGCATATTCCGGTGTACTTCGGCGGGGCGTCGGCGCCCGCGCTCGAAATCGCGGGCCGTCATGCGGACGTCTACGCGCTGTGGGGCGAATCGAAGGAGCAGGTGCGCGAACAGGTGACGCGCGTGCGCGCCGAAGCCGCCAGGCACGGGCGCACCGTGCGTTTCTCCGTGTCGTTCCGGCCGATTCTGGCGGCCACGGAAGCCGCGGCGTGGGAACGCGCCGAGCATATCCTCGAAGAGACGAAGCGCCTGCGCGCCGCCCAGGGCCTGAGCGTCGGCGGACCGGCGCAGAGCGAAGGCGCGCGCCGGCTGCTGGCGGCGGCCGGCACGGCGGACCGCGCGGATGAGCGCTTGTGGACCGCGGTGGCGAAGGAGATCGGCGGCCGTTCGAATTCGACCGCGCTGGTAGGCACGCCGGAACAGGTTGCGGATACGCTGGCCGAGTACTACGCGCTGGGCGTGACGACCTTCCTGATTCGCGGTTTCGATCCGCTCGAAGACGCGCTCGACTATGGCCGCACGCTGATTCCCGCGACGCGCGAACGCATCGCGCTCAGCGCCCGCGCAGCAGCTTGAACGGAGACACGATGACAGATCTTTCCCTGACGGTTGCCCATCCCGCGGATGCTTCGACGGTGCAAACGGCGTCGCAACCGCCATCGCATGCGCCGTTGCAACGCCACGCACCGCTGCGCAAATTCTGGTTCGACGAAGTGCCGCCGCGCGAGAACGTGGCTGACGAGCGCCGCCATCGCCAGGAGCGTCTCGCGGTCGCGTTTCGTCTGTTTGCGCGTTATGGCTTCGATCAAGGACTCGCGGGCCATATTACGGCGCGCGATCCGGAGTGGCCCGATCACTTCTGGGTCAATCCGTTCGGCAAGCATTTCAGCCGCATTCGCGTCTCCGATCTGCTGCTGGTGAATGCGCAAGGCGAGATCGTGGTGGGCGAGGGGCCGGTGAATCAGGCGGCCTTCGCGATTCATGCCGCGATTCACGAAGCGCGGCCCGATGTGGTGGCCGCCGCGCATACGCATTCGCTGTACGGCAAGGCGTGGTCGACGCTCGGCCGCACGCTCGATCCGCTCACCCAGGACTCGTGCGCGTTCTATCAGGACCACACACTATTCGACGACTTCCGCGGCGTCGTGCTCGACACCGACGAAGGTGCGCGCATCGCGGCCGCACTGGGAGACCATAAAGGCGTGATCCTGAAGAATCACGGCATTCTCACAGCAGGCCCAACCGTGGAAGCGGCGGCGTGGTGGTATATCGCATTGGATAACGCCTGCCACGCGCAATTGCTCGCGGAGGCCGCGGGCAAGCCGCAGCCTATTAACCATGAGATCGCGTCGTTGACGCATGAACAGGTGGGGCGGCCGGGCGGCGCCTTGTTTGCGTTTCAGAGCCTGCTGGAGGGGCTGGTTGAAGCCGAGCCCGACGTCTACGATTAATCACACGAAACGATAAACGCGCCTTTTTGCCGGCCCGCGGACGTTGCACCACGCTGGAACGTAGACACCTGCAACGCAACGCCCGCACCGGCCGCCTGAACGTCTCCGGGCGCTTCAACCGCGCGCGCCGCGCCTTTCCCTGACCTTTGCTTCCTTCTCGACCTCATGAGCCAACCCTTGCGGCATGACCGCTTGCGCACCTTTGTCGGCCGGATCGCCGCGCTGCTGGACGATGCCGCCCCCGAAGCCGATCTGCTCGACGCGGGCGCCGCCTCGCTGCGCGAGCTGATCGCGCACGACGACTGGTTGCCCGACGCGTGGGCGCGTCCCGACCCCGAGCGCTATCAGCAGTACCTGCTGCATGCGGATTCGCGACAGCGCTTTTCCGTGGTGAGTTTCGTCTGGGGGCCGGGGCAGGCGACGCCGGTTCACGATCACACTGTCTGGGGACTGATCGGCGTGTTACGCGGTGCGGAAATCGCGCAACCGTACCATCTCGACGAACGCGGCACGTTGATTGCTTCCGGTACGGCGAGACGGCTCGAAACCGGTGCCGTCGATGCGGTATCGCCGCGCATTGGCGACATTCACCGTGTCAGCAATGCTTACGAGGACCGTGTGTCGATCAGCATTCACGTTTATGGTGCAAATATCGGTGCGGTGTCGCGTTCGGTCTATCCCGAGCACGGCGGCCGCAAGGCGTTTATCTCCGGATACTCGAACGACGTGTTACCGAATATCTGGAATGTATCGAAGGAGATTGCCATCTCATGACCGTTGCAACTGAATTTCGTACCCGTTCATTCGAAGACGTGCGCCGTGCACTGCTCGAGCGCCGCGAAATCGCGCTGCTCGACGTGCGCGAGGAAGACCCGCACGCGCGCAGCCATCCGTTGTTCGCGGCGAATCTGCCGTTATCGAAACTTGAACTTGAAGCGCCGCTGCGTTTGCCGCGCCGCAGTGTACCGATTGTGGTTTTCGACGACGGCGAAGGGCTTGCCGTGCGTGCGGCGAGCCGCTTCGCCGCGCTGGGCTACACCGATGTCACGCTGCTCGCCGGCGGTTTGCGCGGCTGGGCCGAGGCCGGCGGCGAGCTGTTCCAGGACGTCAACGCGCCGAGCAAGGCCTTCGGCGAACTGGTGGAGAGCGAGCGGCACACGCCGTCGCTCGAAGCGCCGCAAGTGCAGGCGCTGCTCGACGGCGAGGCGAACGTGGTGGTGCTCGACGCCCGCCGCTTCGACGAGTATCAGACCATGAACATTCCCGGCAGCGTCAGCGTGCCGGGCGCGGAGCTGGTGTTGCGCGCCCGGCAACTGGCGCCGGACCCGTCGACGCAGATCGTCGTCAATTGCGCGGGGCGCACGCGCAGCATCATCGGCGCGCAATCGCTGATCAATGCGGGTGTACCGAACCCGGTCGTGGCGTTACGTAACGGCACGATCGGCTGGACGCTCGCCGGGCAGGAACTGGCGCACGGCAGCACGCGGCGCTTCGACCCGGTTACCGACCATGCGGTGCGGGCGGCCGCGGCGGCGTCGGCGCGGGCGGTGGCCGATCGCGCCGAGGTGGGCCGCACCTCGCGCGACGAAGCGCGCCGCTGGGCCGAGGAAGCTGTGCGCACCATCTACCGTTTCGACGTGCGCTCGCCGCAGGAGTACCAGGCGAGCCACGTGCCTGGTTTTCGCAGCGCACCGGGCGGTCAGCTTGTTCAGGAGACCGATATGTTCGCGCCGGTGCGCGGCGCCCGCGTGATTCTCGCGGACAGCGACGGCGTGCGTGCCAATATGACCGCTTCCTGGCTCGCGCAGATGAACGTCGAGGTGTACGTCATCGACGGCCTGACGCCCGCCGATTTCACGGAAGAGGGCGCGGCGCCCGCCGTGAGAAATGCGGTGCCGCCGCCCGCGGTCGAGGAGATTTCGCCTGCGGCGCTGGCGACCTTGCTGCAATCGTCCGGCACGGTGGTGCTGGATTTCACGGCGAGCGCCAACTACGTGAAGCAGCATATTCCGGGCGCGTGGTGGGCGCTGCGCGGACAACTGGCCGACGCGCTGCCCAAGCTACCGGATGCGCAACGCTATGTGCTCACCTGCGGGAGCAGTGCGCTCGCGCGCTTCGTGGCGCCGGAACTGGCCGCGCTGAGCGGTAAGCCGGTGCAGGTGCTGAGCGGGGGCACCAGTGCCTGGATCGCGGCGGGACTGCCGGTCGAAAGCGGCGAGACGCACCTTGCTTCGCCGCGCATCGACCGCTACCGTCGCCCGTATGAAGGCACGGATAACGCCCGCGAAGCGATGAACGCGTATCTGGAGTGGGAGTACGGGCTGGTGGCGCAACTGGCGCGCGACGGGACACACGGGTTTCATGTGATCTGAGCGGCGTTGTCGTCCGCGGGTGGGGCGCTCTGTGCGCCCTCAAGCCGCGCGTTGCAAACGCGCGGCCTTGAACTGCCGCTCCACCGCGGCGCCGAAGCGCTCCACCGGCTGCTGCAGCTTGCCCAGCACGCGTGGATGCACGAGCCAGATGTCGATCAGCGGCTTGAAGTCGCTGAGCGTGAGCACGTCCAGTTCGGCCTCGTGACGGCTTGCCTGCAGCAGGGGCAGCGGCACGAGGCCGAGGCCGTTGCCGTCCGCGACGAGCTGCAGTTGCAGCTCCGTGCCGAGCGTCTCCAGATTCAGCTTCAACGCGAGACCGAGGCCGGTCAGCGCACGCTGCAAGCCCTCACGGAAGCCGCAGCCATCCGGATTCAGCACCCAGCCGATCGACTGGCATTCCGCCAGCGTCTGCACGCGCTTTTTCAGCAGACCCTTGGGCGCGACGACCGCCAGCTTGACGCGTCCGAGCGAGCGCGCGGCAAGCGATTCGGCGAAGGTCTTGTTGGCGGGCAGCAGCATCGCCGCGGCGTCGAGTTCGCCTGCTTCGACCCGCTGCAGCAACTGGCTGCCCCAGCCGCTCGATGCGCTCGCTTGCAGGTCGGGATAGGCGGCGCGCAACTCGCGCATGGCATCGGGCAAGGCGATATCGGCGATCGTCTGTGCGACGCCGAGGCGCAGGGCGCCGACCGGCGGCGTGTCGTTGGCAACCAGCTCGCGCAGCACGTCGAGTTCGCGCTGGATTACGCGGCATTGCTCGTAGACGACGCGCCCTGTGGCGGTGGCTTTTAGCGGCCGGGTATTGCGATCGAGCAGTTCGACGCCTAGCGCCTCTTCGAAATTCTGCAGCCGGCGCGTGATGGCCGGTTGCGTGAGACCGAGGGTTTGCGCCGCCTGTTGCAGCGACTGGGCGCGGATGACGGCGACGTAGGCTTCGATATCGTCGATCTTCATGGTGAGCGATGAGGTAAGAGGGCAGGCAGGCGTGCATTCGATGATACCTGCAATGCGCGTCGCGCATGGTGTTGGGCGTCCAACATCCGCATATTTGCTTAGAAGAATAATGCGTTTGTCTTATACAAGTGTGTGCCGTATCGTCGTTGCTGGTTCTGGCTTCATGCGTGCCATGCGCAGCGTCGAGGCACGTAGACGAAGCCTTGCAGCAGCGCTCACCGATCCGCAACGAACGATATGACGACGACACGTTTTCCCTCACGAGGCTCCTTCGCACAGCGAGCGTTCCCTGTGTCTTTTGCAGTGCCTGCGTCTGGCGCGTGGGTGCCGTCGCGTCTGCAGCCTCGGTTTGGGCTCCGGCGCGTACTCGTCGGAGCATTCGCCGGCGCTGTACTTGCACTCTCTGCCGTGGCCCTCGCGTCATGGAGCAACGCGGCATGCGCCGCCGACTTGCCAGTCCTCAAAGTCGGCGATCAGTCGCTACAGACGCGCGGCATTCTCGAAGCGTCGGGCCAACTGAAAGACCTGCCGTACAAGATCGAGTGGTTCAACTTCCCTGCCGCGCAGCCGCTCGGCGAAGCACTGAACGCCGGCGCCGTGGATGTGGGCGGCCTCGGCGATGCGCCATTGGTGTTCGCGCTGGCGGCGGGCGCCCAGGTACGCGCCGTCGCCGCGACCCGCTCGCATCCCGTCGATCTGGCGATTGTCGTCAACGAACATTCGCCCTTGACCGACGTGGCGAGCCTGAAGGGCAAGCGCATCGCCACGACGCGTGGTTCGATTGGTCACTTCCTCGCGCTGGCGGCGTTGAACAAAGCCCATATACCGCTCTCCGACGTCACCTGGGTGTTCCTCGCCCCAGCCGACGCCAAAGCCGCACTCGCGTCCGGCAGCGTGGACGCATGGTCGGTATGGGATCCGTACACGGCGCTCGGCGAATCGCGCGATCACGACCGTATCCTCGCCAATGGTGTCGGTTTGTCGGAAGGGCTGAGCTACCAGGTCGCCACCGATCGCGCGATCGCCGGCAAACGCGCGGTGCTGGCGGATTTTCTGCGGCGGGTGGCGCTCGGTCAGCAGTGGGCCTTGTCGCATCCGGATGAAGTGGCGGCAATGCAATCGCGCGTGACGGGTTTGCCGCCCGATGTGCTGAAGACGGTCTATCAGCGTGGCCAGGTGCATCCGGTTGCCATCGACGACAGCGTGATCGCCGCGCAGCAACGTACCGCCGACACCTACGAAGCCGCCAGCGTCATCCCCGCGCACCTCAACGTGCGCGCGAGTTTCGACCGCAGTTTTCCTTTGCCATAGAACGCAATCCGCCACTCGTCATCCGCGATCCATCAGCACCCCTGACGATCGATCGGGTGGCTCGAGAACGGCGCCACGGAGCTCGTATGAACGCCCCTGACTTTGATGCTGGCCTTGCGCGCGCTGCGGCGCGCCGCCATCCACCGCTCGACAGCGCCGAGTTCGACGCCGTGCTCGCCGAACTCACCACCGAGTTCGCCGCTACCGCCGAAGCGTACGATCGCAGCGGCGAGTTTCCGCATCGCAATCTGGCGCGCCTGCACGAATACGACTTGCTGTCGTTGACGGTCCCGGCAGCGCTCGGCGGCGCCGGCGCGAGCCTGCCGCAGGCATTGAACGTGATTCGCGCGGTGGCGCGCAGCGAGCCGTCGACGGCGCTCGTCCTCGTCATGCAATACCTGTTTCACCATCGCTTGCAGGGCAATCCGCGCTGGCCTCGCGATCTGCGCGAACGCGTTGCAGAGGATGCCGTGCGCGACGGCGCCCTGATCAACTCCTTGCGCGTCGAGCCCGAACTCGGCAGCCCGGCGCGCGGCGGCTTGCCGGGCACGCTCGCGGCCCGCAGCGGCGACGGCTGGGTCATCAACGGCAGCAAGATCTATTCGACCGGCAGCCCCGGTTTGACTTGGCTCGCGGTGTGGGCGCGCAGCGACGAGACGCCGCCGCGCGTCGGCGTGTGGCTGGTGCGGCGTGATACGCCGGGTGTGCGGGTCGGGGCGCCCTGGAATCATCTCGGCATGCGCGCGACCGGCAGCCATGAAATCGTCTTCGACAACGTCCTGGTGCCGGTCGCCCATGCCGTGGATGTCCAGTTGCCCGGCGAGCCCGGCGCGGGACTGGACGCGCTCGGCGTGGCGTGGATGAGCGTGCTGCTCTCGGCGGTGTACGACGGCGTGGCGCATGCCGCCCGCGACTGGTTCGCCGAATGGGCCGCCACGCGTTCGCCTGCCAATCTTGGCGCGCCGCTTGCGAGCCTCCCATCGTTTCAGCAGACGCTCGGCCGCATCGATGCGCTGTTGTTCAGCAACCGCGTGTTGCTCGATGCGACGGCGCACGCCGAGCGGGTCGCACTCGACGAGGCGCCGCTCGTCAAATATACGGTGACGAATCAGGCGATCGAAGCGGTGCAGATCGCCGTCGAGGCGAGCGGCAATCCGGGGCTTTCCCGCGACAATCCGCTCGAACGTCACTATCGGGATGTGCTGTGCGCGCGCATCCATACGCCGCAGAACGACTCGGTGTTGCAAGCCGCAGGGCGGGCGGCTTTCGCCGGCCGGTAAGCACAACTCATTCCTCAGCCGATTCGGTGTAAACGCTGGCTCGCCTAATCCGCGCAATGCGTCTAAATTATCGGCACCTGGGCAAGATAGTCGAGGGACCAGACGGCCGTGTGCAGCGGTTTGTCCCGGGCGAGAGCGCATGATCGGCGGCCGTCGGCGGCCGATTGCTTCGTTCGGAGCCGGACCGCTGCGTGTCGTCGGTTTCAGGTCGTTCGTCATGGGCCCGCCGTCGCAGGCCGTCTGCTTTCCACCATCAGCCGTGTGCAGTCTCTAACGGCTGGTTCCCGTTGCCTCCCCTGTAGCACGAACGGCGCATTGCACTGCGTCGTCACCGTGCTGCCGTTCTCCGATCCCGTTGCCCGTTCGCGCACCGCCGCCCGCCTCGCTGCGTGCGCGCCTGCGGTTTTGCTATCCTGTCGTCCAACCTTCATCAAACGGACTTGACCCCGAAACGACAGATGGCTTCGAGCTTCCGCTTGTTTACCGTCGCCATGCTGGCCGCATCGCTTGCGCTGGCGGGGTGCGACGACCAACAGGGCCAACGTGCTGTGCAAAAACTCAAGGAATTCTTCAATGCCGTCAAACCGGACGCGTTGTTGTTGAAAGGCCTCACGCCCGGCGTCACGACGGAAGCGCAGATTCGCAGCCAGATGGGCACGCCCGAAACCGAGCGCACCTTCACCGACGGCTCCAAACGCTTCGAATATCCGCGCGGGCCGCAAGGGCTCAATACCTACATGGTCGACATCGACCGCGACGGCAAGCTGCAAGCCATCACCCAGGTGCTGACCGCGGCCAATTTCGCCAAAGTCCAGATGGGCATGAGCGAAGACGAAGTGCGGCGGCTGCTCGGCAAGCCGGGGCAGGTCGCCGTGTTTCCGCTCAAACCGGAAACCGTCTGGAGCTGGAAGTGGCGCGAAGGCGGCGTGACCGAAGAGGGCATCTTCAATGTGCACTTCGATGCGTTTCACAAGGTCTATACGACATCGCGTTCAGACGTGATACGCGGACGATAAGGAGAAAAACATGCTGCGACGACGCCCTCATTCGCGCATTGGTCTCGTCCTGGGCGGCGGCGCCGCGCGGGGCTGGGCGCATATCGGCGCGATTCGCGCGCTGCATGACGCCGGCATCAAGCCCGACGTGGTGTGCGGCACCTCGATCGGCGCACTGGTCGCGGCGGTCTATGCGAACGGCGATCTCGACTGGCTCGAGGAATGGGTGTCGCGCCTGACCTGGCAGACGGTGGTGCGCCTGCTCGACCTGCGCATTTCCGGTGGCCTGCTGGGCGGCCGCAAGGTGATCCAGGTGTTCGCCAACCAGTTCAACGGCCGCGAGATCAGTGAGTTGCAGATGCCGTTTGCGGCGGTGGCGACCGAACTCGATTCGGGCCGCGAGACCTGGTTGCAGGACGGCAGTGTGGTGGATGCGGTACGGGCGTCGATTGCGATTCCGGGTATCTTCACGCCGGTCTGGCACAACGGCGTGTGGCTCGTGGATGGCGGCCTGAGCAATCCGGTGCCGGTGTCGGTGGCGCGCGGCATGCGCGCCGATTGCGTGATCGCCGTGGACCTGAACAACGATATTCTCAACGGCCGCGACTTCGGCGGCATCACCGCCGCGGCGCCGGCGCTCGATCCGGATGCGCCGCCGCCCGGCACGCTGCGCAAGAACGGCAAGCCGTGGCCGCGCTGGCTCGCGCCGGCCGACGACGTCGTATCGAACGACGTGCGCGTGGCGCCGGAGCCGAGCGCGCGCGTGCCGTCAATGCTGAGTTCGGTCGCGCAGAGCATCGACATCATGCAGGTGCGCATCACGCGCAGCCGGCTCGCGGGTGAGCCCGCCGACATCCTGATTCAGCCGCGCCTGGGCGGCATGGGGATTTTCGATTTCCACCGCGCGGCGCCTGCCATCGCGGAAGGTCGCGCGGCGGTGGAGCACATGCTGCCGGCGATTCGCGCGCGCCTCGGGATCGAGTAGGCCGCTCGGGCGAGCCCCTCGAGTAAGCGTTACTTAAGGACGGCTGCGTGCGCCGCCCTTAACCCCCGCCCGCATTCTTCGACGCGATTACCCGGCAAATCCGCTTGCCCGAGCTTTCGCTCGTCACGTCTTCGAACAGCAGAATCGCGCAATCGACCAGCGCGTCCACCACCACCTGCGGTTCGAACGCCGCGTAAAGGCGGCCATCGGCCTGGCGCTTGTCCTCGCCCTCGGTCACGCGCCACGACAGATACAGCACGCCATTGGGCCGCAGAAGGCGCCGCAGGTTATCGACGGCCAACGGAATCGCCTCGGCCGGCAAGTGCATGATCACCGTCTCGCAGACGACGTTATCGAAGCGCTCCTCGATCTCCGCGAGCGCCGGCAGGGTGGCCTCGCGAAACACGATCTGCGGATGCAGGCGGCGCGCTTCGGCCAGCAGGGCGGGCGAGGCATCGAAGCCGCTGACGAGATAATCGTGCGCGGCGAGCCACGCTGCGTCGCGTCCGTTGCCGCAGCCGATCTCGGCGGTCGAGCCGCGCGGCACCAGATGCGTTTCCAGCAGCGCGTAAAGGTCGTTGGGCGGCGGCTGGTCGAGCCATTCCTGGCTGTAGCGGGCGGCGTCCTTCGAATAGGCGTCGAGCGTCGCGGAGTCGTAGCGGGAGGTCATACACCAGGTCCTCGGTAAAGAAAGCGTGTGCGATCGCACGGCAAAATGGGCTGCCGGCTCGCCATCCGGCGCGGCTCAAGCACCCCGCGTCCCCGCAGTGTAGCGGGGTTTGCCCTGGTCGTGACGGCAAAACCCACGGCAGCGCGCGCCGCGCGGTCTATCGAAAAAGCGACCCGAAACATGCTAAATCGCGGCGCGCAGAGCTGTCGCACGCAGCCCTTACAAACGCATATCACCCGCTAAAACAGGGGTCTCGCGCCGTCAGCCGGCGGAATCGTCCAATGCTGCGTTGCAACACGCCGCCGGTCGCCTGTTTGAGCAAATCATTTTCGCTTGCGAGTATCCGCGCCATGCCTGCCGGATGGCCTGCAACGGTCGCGTGAAGCGTGCGCGGCCCGCCCCCTTGCAAACCTGGATGGAGACAAACGTGTTCCTTTACGGCTTTGGTCCGGTGCTGCTCGCCGGTACGATCCAGACCATCGAGCTGTCGGTGTTGTCGCTAGCGGCTGCGGTCCTGCTCGGGCTGGCCGGTGCGGCGGCGAAGCTCTCGCTGAACCGGCCGCTGCGCATGCTCGGCACGGCCTATACGACGCTGATCCGCTCGGTGCCCGATCTCGTGCTGATGCTGCTGCTGTTCTACAGCATCCAGATCGCGGTCAACAACGTGACCGACGCGCTGAATCTGCCGCAGTTCGACATCGATCCGTTCGTGGCCGGCGTGATCACGCTCGGCTTCATTTACGGCGCGTACTTCACCGAAACGTTTCGCGGCGCTTTCCTCGCGGTGCCGCGCGGCCAGCTCGAAGCGGGCGCCGCCTACGGCATGAGCGGGGCGCGCGTGTTCACCCGCATCCTGTTTCCGCAGATGATGCGTTTCGCGCTGCCGGGCATCGGCAACAACTGGCAGGTGCTGGTGAAGGCCACCGCGCTGGTGTCGATCATCGGTCTCGCCGACGTCGTCAAGGCGGCCCAGGACGCCGGCAAGAGCACCTTCAACATGTTTTTCTTCATCCTGATCGCCGCGCTGATCTACCTCGCCATCACGACGATGTCGAACCTCGTGCTGATCTGGCTGGAGAAGCGCTATTCGATTGGCGTACGGCACGCGGAGCTTTGAGAAGACCATGATCGAAATCCTTTCCCAATTCGGCCGGGCCTTCCTCTACTGGGACGGCCAGCGTCTCTCCGGCCTCGCGGTGACCTTGTGGCTGCTGGTGGCGTCGATCGGCATTGGCTTTGTGTGCGCGATTCCGCTGGCGGTGGCGCGCGTGTCGAAGAAACGCTGGCTGTCGATGCCGGTGCGTTTCTACACCTACGTGTTTCGCGGCACGCCGCTGTACGTGCAATTGCTGCTGATCTATACCGGCATGTACAGCCTCGAGTTCGTGCGCTCGCATCAGGTGCTCGACGCGTTCTTCCGCAGCGGTTTCCATTGCGCTATTCTCGCGTTCGCGCTGAACACCTGCGCCTATACGACCGAGATTTTCGCCGGGGCGATCCGTTCGACCTCGCATGGTGAAGTGGAGGCGGCCCGCGCTTACGGGATGAGCTGGTTCACCATGTATCGCCGCATCATCCTGCCGTCAGCCTTGCGCCGTGCCCTGCCGTTGTACAGTAACGAAGTGATCCTGATGCTGCACGCCACCACCGTGGCCTTCACGGCGACCGTGCCGGACATCCTTAAGGTGGCGCGCGACGCCAATTCGGCCACCTACGACTCGTTCAGCGCGTTCGGCATCGCGGCGCTGATCTATCTTGTTGTATCGTTCGCGCTGGTGGCGCTGTTCCGGCGCGCCGAGCGGCACTGGCTGGCGTATCTGGCCGCGCGGCCGCATTGAGCGGCGCGGTCCTGCTGCGGTTCACCCCGTCGTCCCCGTCACCGTGGCGACACGACGGTCTGCATTCACCTTGGGAGAGCCACTTGCTCCACACGACTCAAACTGAAGCCTGCAAGCTCGCCGTGCAGGACATCCACAAGCGCTATGGCGATAACGAAGTGCTCAAGGGCGTGTCGCTGAACGCCAACAAGGGCGACGTGATCAGCATCATCGGCGCGAGCGGGTCGGGCAAGAGCACGTTCCTGCGCTGCATCAACTTTCTGGAACGGCCGAACGCCGGGCAGATCGTCGTGGATGGCGAAGCGGTGCGCACCAGGGCAGACCGTCAGGGCAACCTCGAAGTGGCCGACCACAAGCAGTTGCAGCGCATTCGCACGAAGCTCGCGATGGTGTTCCAGCACTTCAACTTGTGGGCGCACATGAACGTGATCGAGAACATCGTCGAGGCGCCGATTCATGTGCTCGGCCTGTCGCGCCGCGAAGCCGAAGAGCGGGCCCGCGAATATCTCGAGAAGGTCGGTCTCGCGCCGCGCCTGGAGAAGCAGTATCCGTCGCATCTCTCGGGCGGCCAGCAGCAGCGCGTGGCGATTGCCCGTGCGCTGGCCATGAATCCGGACGTGATGCTGTTCGACGAACCCACCTCGGCGCTCGACCCGGAACTGGTCGGCGAAGTGCTGAAGGTGATGCAGAAGCTCGCCGAGGAAGGCCGCACGATGATCGTCGTCACCCACGAAATGGGTTTCGCGCGCAACGTGTCGAATCATGTGATGTTCCTGCATCAGGGGCGTACCGAGGAAGAGGGCGTGCCCGCCGAGGTGCTCAGCGCGCCGCGCAGCGAACGTCTCAAGCAGTTCCTCTCCGGCAGCCTCAAGTAACGCGTTCGCCGCCGCCCCGCATGGCACGCCACTGATGGCCCGCACGCCCAGTCCGACCCGCACCGCCCAGGTAGCCATCGTCGCATTGCCGCCGGTGTCGATGTCGGGCGTCGGGCCGATTGTCGATGCGCTCAATCTCGCCAATGAGATCGACGGCCGCGCGCTGTACCGCTGGCAGGTGTGCTCGTGGGACGGCCGGCCCGTGCAACTGGCGGGCGGCGCGCAATGGCCCGCGGATGCCGCGTTCGGCGACGCCATTGCGTGCGACTGGCTGATCGTCGTCAGCGAGCGCTTCCAGCAGTTTGCCGACTACCGGCTGTTTCTCGCGAGCCTTTCGCGGGTCGGTCAGCGCACGCCGCTCGTCACCGGCATCCACCATGGGGTCTGGTGGCTCGCGATGGCGGGGCAACTGTCCGGCTATCGCGTGAGCGTCAACTGGGAAACCTACCAGCAGTTCTCCGAGCAGTTCGAACGCTCGATCGTCACCCAGCAGATCTTCGAAATCGACCGCGATCGCGCCACCTGTGCGGGCGGCCAGGCGACCGTCGACTTCATGCTGGCGATGATCGCGCGCGACCACGGTCCCGAACTGGCCGACCGCATCGCCGATACGCTCGGCGTCGGTGTGCTGCGCGCCGGCGAAGAGCGTCAGCGGATTCCGTTCGTCACCGCGCCGGGCGAGCGCCATCCACGCCTGAACGACGCGTTGCTGCTGATGGAAGCGAATATCGAAGACCCGTTGACCAGCGACGAAATCGCCGGTCTGGTCGGCGTGTCGCGGCGCCAGCTCGAGCGGCTGTTTCGCCAGTATCTCGGCTCGATGCCGTCGAAGTACTACCTGGGGCTGCGGCTCTCGAAGGCGCGCACGCAACTGCAGCGCACCAGCAAATCCGTGGTGCAGATCAGTCTGGCGTGCGGGTTTTCGTCGGCGGCGCACTTTTCTAACGCTTATCGCGAGCGTTTTGGTGTGACGCCGCGCGAGGACCGCCGCAACTGGATCGAAAAACAAACCGGCGCGACCGGCGGCGCGGCGAGCGAGCCGCGCCCGGCCGCGTTGATCGAACGCCCCGATGAAACGGAGCGCTAGCCGCCTGCGGCGCCGGCTACGGCCGCCCGCGGCGACAAGCCCGATAGAACCCGTCGCGTATGCGCAAGACGTTTCGCGCGGGGTTTCCTAAACTAACGGTACTACCTGTTACCTGTAACGAGGACTTGCCATGAACGACCACGACCTGACTGTGACACGCCAGACCTTCGACGAAGTGATGGTGCCGGTGTTCTCGCCCGCCGCCTTCGTGCCGGACCGCGGTCTCGGGTCGCGCGTCTGGGATACGCAGGGCCGCGACTATATCGACTTCGCCGGCGGCATCGCCGTCACGGCGCTCGGCCATGCTCACCCCGAACTGCTGAAGGTGCTGGCCGAGCAGGGCGGCAAGCTGTGGCACATCGGTAACGGTTACACCAACGAACCGGTGCTGCGCCTCGCCAAACGCCTCGAAGCGCTGACCTTCGCCGACCGCGCGTTCTTCGCCAACTCCGGCGCCGAAGCCAACGAAGCCGCGCTGAAGCTGGCGCGCCGTGTCGCCTTCGACCGTCATGGCGTCGAGAAGGACGAAATCATCTCGTTCACGCAGTCGTTCCACGGCCGCACGTTCTTTACCGTGAGCGTCGGCGGCCAGCCGAAGTACTCGGAAGGCTTCGGTCCGGTGCCGCAAGGCATCGTGCACCTGCCGTACAACGATACCGAAGCGGCCCGCAAGGCGATCGGCGCGAAAACCTGTGCCGTGATCGTGGAGCCGATCCAGGGCGAAGGCGGCGTGATTCCGGCGGACCCGGCCTTCCTCAAGGCGTTGCGCGAAGCCTGCGACCAGCACGGCGCACTGCTGATTTTTGACGAGGTACAAACGGGTGTGGGCCGCAGCGGCTATTTCTACGCGTACGAGGACACGGGCGTGACGCCGGACATCCTGACCACCGCGAAGGCGCTCGGCAACGGTTTCCCGATCGGCGCCATGCTGACCACTGAGGCGCTCGCGGCGCACTTCAAGGTGGGCGTGCACGGCACCACGTACGGCGGCAATCCGCTCGGCGCCGCCATCGCGGAGAAGGTGGTCGAACTGATCAGCGATCCGAAGCTCCTCGAAGGCGTGCGTTCGCGCAGTGTCGCGCTGAAGGACCATCTTGCGAAGCTCAACGAGCGCTTCGGCATCTTCAAGGAAGTGCGCGGCAAGGGGCTGTTGATCGGCGCGGAGTTGACCGATGCGTTCAAGGGCCGTGCGAAGGATTTCGTCACTGCCGCCGGACAACATGGCGTGATCATGCTGATGGCCGGTCCGGACGTGGTGCGCTTCGTGCCCTCGCTGATCATGCCGCTCGACGATATGAACGAAGGCTTCGCGCGACTCGCGAAGGCGATCGAAGCGGTGGTCGGCGCCACGGCTGACGCGCCGGCACGCTGATGCGCGGCGAGCGGCGTGCTGTGCCCGGCGAACAGCGCGCCGCATCACGCCGCGTAGGTATCAATGCTTGCTTCACCGCTTGAACCCTCACTCACCACTGGAACGACGATGCTCTTCGTACGCCCCGGCCGCCTCGCCGATCTCGATGCGCTCGAACACATGGCGCGCACGGCTCAACCCGTGCTGCACTCGCTGCCGCATGACCGCCGTGCCCTCGAAGCGCGCGTCGCGCTGTCGGAAGATTCGTTTCGCGCGGAAGTCGATTTTCCGGGCGAGGAGTTCTATCTGTTCGTGCTCGAAGACAGCGAGACCGGCAAGTTGCTGGGCACCGCGAGCATCGTCGCGGCCGCCGGTTACTCGGAACCGTTCTACGCGTTTCGCAACGACGCGCTGATTCATGCCTCGCGCGAGCTGCATGTGAACCGCAAGATTCACGCGCTGACCATGTCGCACGAACTCACCGGCAAGAGCCGGCTGGCCGGTTTCTATATCGACCCGTCGCTGCGTGGCGACGCCGCCGCGCATCTGATGTCGCGCGCTCGCATGATGTATATCGCCGCGAATCGCAAGCGCTTCACCTCCGAGGTGTTCTCGCTGCTGCTGGGCGTGACGGACGACGAGGGCGTGTCGCCGTTCTGGGAAGCGGTGGGCCGCAAGTTTTTCGGCCGCAACTTTGCCGACATCGAAATCGAATCGGGCGGCCGCAGCCGCACCTTTATCGCCGAAGTGATGCCGAGCTATCCGGTCTACGTACCGCTGCTGCCGGAGTCGGCGCAGCGCGTGCTGGGCGAGCCGGATGAAAAGGCCTTGCTCGCGTATGAGATCCACCTCGAAGAAGGCTTCGAGACGGACCGCTTCGTCGATATCTTCGATGCGGGTCCGGTGCTGACGGCGCAGATCGACCGCAGCGCCTGTGTCACGCGCAACGAAACGCGTGCGGTGCATGAGGCCGGCGGCGCCCAGCTTGGCGCCACTTATCTGATCGCCAGCAACCGCACGGGCGAGTTCCGCTGCGTGCTGGCCGATCTGCCTGCTGAGAAGAAGGGCGGCGCACCCTTGCCGCAAGCCGTGCGCGCGGCGCTCGGCGTGCAGGACGGCGACGCGGTGCGCTGCGTGCCGCTGCATCGGCAGGAAGCACAGCCGGATGACCTTTCGGGAGAAGCACAATGATCGTCGTTCGCGTCGTGCAGACGGGCGATGTGGACGCGCTCGTCGCGCTCGCTCAGGAGACCGGTCCCGGTCTCACCACCTTCAAGCCGGATCGCGATGCGCTCGCGGCGCGCGTCGCGCGCTCGCGCCGCACGATGGAAGACCAGGCCGAGCCGCATGAAGCCGGCTATTTCTTCGTGATGGAAGATACGGCAACCGGCGACGTGGCGGGCGTGTGCGGCATTGAAACCGCGGTGGGCCTGGAGCAGCCGTTCTACAACTATCGCGTGAGCACGGTCGTGCATGCGAGCCAGGACCTCGGCATCTGGACACGGATGCGCGCGCTCAACATTTCGCACGATCTGACCGGCTATGCCGAAGTGTGCTCGCTGTTCCTGAGCCCGCGCTATCGCACGAGCGGGGTGGGCGGTCTGCTGTCGCGCTCGCGTTTCATGTTCCTCGCGCAGTTCCGCGAGCGGTTTCCGCAGCGTCTGTGTGCGGAGTTGCGCGGCCACTTCGATGCCAATGGCACCTCGCCGTTCTGGCGCGCGGTCGGTTCGCATTTCTACCAGATCGATTTCAACGCCGCGGATTATCTGAGCTCGCATGGCCGCAAGGCCTTCCTCGCCGAGCTGATGCCGCGCTATCCGGTCTATGTCGAACTGTTGCCGCAGGAGGCGCAGGACTGCGTGGGCCTCACGCATAACGACACGATTCCCGCGCGCCGCATGCTCGAATCCGAAGGACTGCGCTACGAGAACCACGTCGATATCTTCGATGCGGGTCCGGTGCTGGAATGCCATATCGCCGACTTGCGCACGGTGCGCGAGAGCGTGGTGGTGCCGGTCGAGATCCTCGCGCCGGGCGCCGCGCCCGCGCCGCAGGATGGGCCGAAGTCGCTGGTGTCGAATACTTCGCTGGGCGATTTCCGCGTCGGCGCCGCCGCGGGCGTGCCGCAGGACGGCGTGTTCCGTCTGACGGCCGAAGAAGCCGCGGCACTCGACGTGAAGGCAGGCGACCCGGTGCGGGTGCTGCCGTTGAAACACAAACAAGGATGATCATGACCGAGCTTTTCATCGACGGCGAATGGGCCGCCGGCACAGGACACGTATTCGCCTCGCGCAACCCCGGTACGGGCGCGACGGTATGGGAAGGTCATAGCGCCTCCGCGGACGACGTCGACCGCGCCGTGCGCAGCGCGCGCCGTGCGTTTGCAATGTGGTCGGCGTTGAGCCTCGATGAGCGCTGCGGGATCGTGCGCCGCTTCGCCGCGCTGCTGACCGAGCGCAAGGAAGCGCTGGCCGAAGCGATCGGCCGCGAAACTGGCAAGCCGCTCTGGGAAGCGCGCACGGAAGTCGCGTCGATGGCGGCCAAGGTCGAGATTTCGATTCAGGCCTACAACGAGCGCACCGGCGAAAAGCGTGCGCCGATGGCCGACGGCACGGCGGTATTGCGGCATCGTCCGCATGGTGTGGTGGCCGTGTTCGGGCCGTACAACTTCCCGGGCCATCTGCCGAACGGGCACATCGTGCCGGCGCTGATTGCGGGCAACGCGGTCGTGTTCAAGCCGTCGGAACTGGCGCCCGGCGTGGCGCGTGCGACCGTCGAAGTGTGGCGCGAAGCCGGCTTGCCGGCGGGCGTGCTGAACCTCGTGCAAGGCGAGAAGGATACCGGCATTGCGTTGGCGAATCATCGCCAGATCGACGGCCTGTTCTTCACCGGCAGTTCGGACACCGGCACGCTGCTGCACAAGCAGTTCGGCGGCCGTCCGGAGATCGTGCTGGCGCTGGAGATGGGCGGCAACAATCCGCTCGTCATCGGACCGGTGGCGGATCTCGATGCCGCCGTGCATCACACGATCCAGTCGGCGTTTCTGTCGGCGGGGCAGCGCTGCACCTGCGCACGCCGTATTTTCGTGCCGAACGACGCGTTCGGCGACCGCTTTATCGAGCGCCTCGCGGAGGTGACCTCACGTATCGCGGTGGGCGAATACAACGCCGAACCGCAGCCGTTCATGGGCGCGGTGATCTCGGCGCGTGCCGCGCAACGCCTCGTTCAGGCGCAGGCGCAGTTGCTCGAAGCCGGTGCGAAGTCGCTGTTGACGATGGAGCAGCGCGACCCGCAACTCGGCTTTGTGACGCCGGCCATTCTCGACGTCACCGGCCTGCAGGATCTGCCCGACGAAGAGCACTTCGGACCGCTCGCGCAGATCGTCCGTTATGCTAACTTTAACGACGCCATCGAGCAGGCCAACGACACCGAATTCGGCCTGTCCGCCGGCCTGCTCGCCGACGACGAAACGCTGTGGACGCATTTCCAGCGCGCGATTCGCGCCGGCATCGTCAACTGGAACCGGCCCACCAACGGCGCGTCGTCCGCGGCGCCGTTCGGCGGCACGGGACGCTCGGGCAACAACCGTCCGAGCGCGTATTACGCAGCCGACTACTGCGCGTATCCGATGGCCTCCGTCGAAAGCGCGCAACTGCAAATGCCCGCGAGCGTGTCGCCGGGCCTTCATTTCTGAGGATCGACGATGCAAGCCACTGAAGCCAATTTCGACGGGCTCGTCGGCCCGACGCACAACTACGCCGGCCTGTCGTTCGGCAACGTTGCGTCGCAGAACAACGAGAAGTCCGTCGCCAATCCGAAGGCCGCTGCGAAGCAGGGGCTGCGCAAGATGAAGCAGCTTGCCGACCTCGGTTTTCATCAGGGCGTGCTGCCGCCGCAGGAGCGGCCGTCGATGCGTCTGTTGCGCGAGCTCGGCTTTTCCGGCGACGACGCCACGGTTATCGCACGGGTCGCGAGGGATGCGCCCGAACTGCTTGCCGCAGCCAGTTCCGCCTCGGCGATGTGGACTGCGAATGCGGCCACGGTCAGCCCCTCCGCCGACACGCACGACGGCCGCGTGCATTTCACGCCGGCCAATCTGTGCAGCAAGCTGCACCGCGCGATCGAACACGAATCGACGCGCGGCACGCTGCGCGCGATCTTCGCGGACCGCGACCGTTTCGCCGTGCATGAAGCGCTGCCCGGCACGCCGGCGCTCGGCGACGAAGGCGCGGCCAATCACACGCGCTTCTGCGCGGAATATGGCGCACGTGGCGTGGAATTCTTCGTTTATGGCCGCAGCGAATATCGTCGCGGACCGGAGCCGAAGCGCTTTCCGGCGCGGCAGACCTTCGAGGCGAGCCGCGCGGTGGCGCAGCGTCATGGTCTTGCTGAAGCAACTACGGTCTACGCGCAGCAAAATCCCGACGTGATCGACGCAGGCGTGTTCCACAACGACGTGATCGCGGTCGGCAATCGCAACACGCTGTTTTGCCATGAGCTCGCGTTCGTCGAGCAGAAAGCGGTGTACGACGATCTGCGCGCGAAGCTCACCCAGCTCGATGCGAAGTTCGACGTGATCGAAGTGCCGGACGCGCAAGTGAGCGTGTCGGATGCCGTCACGTCGTATCTGTTCAACAGCCAGTTGCTGACGCGTCCCGACGGCAAGCAGGTGCTGGTGGTGCCGCAGGAATGCCGCGAGAACGCGCGCGTCGCCGCGTATCTGGATAGCCTGACCTCGCGTAGCGGCCCGATCGACGACGTGCTGGTGTTCGATCTGCGCGAGAGCATGAAGAATGGCGGCGGCCCGGCGTGCCTGCGTCTGCGGGTGGTGCTGAGCGAGGCGGAACGCGCCGCGGTGACGCCTGGCGTATGGATCAACGACGCGCTGTTCGGCCACCTCGATGCATGGATCGAAAAGCACTACCGCGATCGTCTCGCGCCGGCCGACCTGACCGATCCGAGCCTGCTGCGCGAATCGCGCACGGCGCTCGACGAACTGACGCAGATTCTCGGCTTGGGTTCGCTGTATGACTTCCAGCGCTGAGGCCGGCATGAGCGCGCTACTGAGCGATTTTCTCGCGTATACGCTGGCCGGCACGCGTCCGGTAGAAGGTGACGCGCACGGCGTCTGCGCCAACGGCGTGCGGTGGACGTGGCTGGACGACGGCATCCTGCAACTCGAACCGGCTGCGGCTGCAGCGGCGGACGTGCGCAGCGTGCTCGCTTCGGCCGGCGTGCACGGCGATGAAACCGCGCCGATCGAATTGCTCTCGCGACTGGTGCGCGATATCGCAGCAGGGCAGGCGACGCTGGTCTGCCGTCTGCTGGTGATCCTCGGCAACGTCGAGGCGATGCGCGGCGCGTGCCGCTATCTCGACGACGACCTGAACCGCCTCTTCAGCGGCCGGCATGCCCAGGTGCCGCACAGTCACGAAGCGCCGCGTGCGGTGGCCCTGGAACGCGCGGCGACGCAGTTCTTCGCCGGCAGCTCGTATGCGCCCGGCGCGCGCTGGCATATCGACATGCACACGGCCATCCGTGCCTCGGTGTTCGAGCAGTTCGCGCTGCTGCCGCATACCGGTGCGCCGCTGTCGCGCGCGATGTTCGAATGGTTGCGCGATGCCTCCATTGCCGCCGTGCTGCTGCACACCACGAAAGGCAACACGTATTCGCATTTCACCGCGCATGCGTGTGGCGCTGAAGCCTGCACGCTCGAACTCGGTAAGGTGCGGCCGTTCGGCCAGAACGACCTGACGCGTTTCGCGGGGACGGACAAGGCGCTGCGTCACCTGCTGGCGGGTGTCGAAGGCGATGCGGCGGTGCCGTTGCCACGCGTGTTCACCGTGATCGACCAGATCACCAAGCAAAGCGACGCCTTCGAAATGCTGATAGCCGCGGACGTGGCGAATTTCACGCCGTACGAGCAGGGCACCTTGCTTGCACGCGATGGTGAGTACCGCTATGCCGTGCGTCATGCGCAAGAGCGCATCGTGTTTCCGAATCCCACTGTGAAGCCTGGCTTGCGCGCCGGTTTGCTGGTGGTGGAGACGACCGAGGAAACGCTGGCCGCGCTTGCCTGAGCTTGCCTGAGCGAGCCGCGTCCACCCGCCGACCCTGTACAATCCCGCCCTCGCGGCGGCTGCGCTGCACCACGTCGGCCGCGTGAGTTTGAATCGCAGCTTCGGCGCTGCAGTCATGCAGCGCAGATTCAACTCTGTTTGATTTCATACCAGTAGAAGAGGAAGACACCGAATGAAAATGAATTGGCGAAACATGGCCGCGCTGGCAGTTTTTGCGTCGGCAACCGCAGCAGCAGGCAGCGCATCGGCAGCCGACATCAAGGAAATCCGCTTTGGCGTCGAAGCGTCCTATGCTCCGTTCGAATCGAAGACGCCGGCCGGTGAACTGCAAGGCTTCGACATCGATATCGGCAATGCGGTGTGCGCCAAGCTCAAGGCGAAATGCGTGTGGGTCGAGAACTCGTTCGACGGCCTGATCCCCGCGTTGCAGGCCCGCAAGTTCAACGCGATCAACTCGGACATGACCATCACCGAGCAGCGCCGCGAAGCGATCGACTTCACCGATCCGATTTACACGATCCCCAACCAGATGATCGCGAAGAAGGGCAGCGGCCTGCTGCCGACGCCGGCATCGCTGAAGGGCAAGCACGTGGGCGTGCTGCAAGGCACGATCCAGGAGACCTACGCCAAGGCTATCTGGGCGCCGGCCGGTGTCGACGTCGTGCCGTATCAGACGCAGGACCAGATCTACGCCGACCTGGCCTCGGGTCGTCTGGATGCCGCGTTCCAGGACGCTGAAGCCGCGTCGAAGGGCTTCCTGACCCGTCCGCAAGGTGCGGGCTTCGAATTCGCCGGCCCGCCGGTCAGCGACGCGAAGCTGCTGGGCGGCGGCGTCGGCTTTGGTATCCGCAAGGGTGACAAGGCGCTGAAGGACGCGCTCAACGAGGCGCTCAAGGAGCTGAAGGCGGACGGTACGATCGACCGCTTCGCGGCGAAGTACTTTAGCGTCAAGGTCGTGCTGAAGTAACGATGCAGGCATTACGCGTCACGAGGTGACCCGCTTGCAAGGCGGCGCGCGTATGCGCCGCGCACAAGCTGCAGGATGGATCGAAGCCGGCCGCTTATGCGGCCGGTTTCGTTTGCGGCGGCAGCGGATGGGCACACCGGCCGCTGCTTTTGATGTGTCCGCGTTTTGCGGATTCAGACTACTTCAGATAATCGAACGCGACTTCACCAAGGCCGAGCGTCAAATCCGCGAGCAGGTGGCGGGCTTCGACAATCTCGAGTACCGGCAATTCGGCAACCGGCGCCAGCGCATGGGGCGAAAGTTGCAGCGAGGCGGGGCCGGTCCATGCGCCCTTGAGGTCGATATCCTGCAGGTAATAGCGGACCAGTTCGCAGACGCGCGGCGAACCGTCGACGTGCGGCACGACCTTCAGCAGGAAGTTCGGCGCTTCCAGACGCTTCTTCTGCTGCACGAGATCGAGCTGGCGATGCTTGTAGCCCATCGTGCCGGTGGCGATGCGCACGGGACCGTAGTCGAGCGTGCCGACCAGCGTGTCGGTATGCACTTCGAGTACCGGCTTGGCAAGCTTCTTCGGAAAGCCCCACAGTTCGCGACCGCCGGCGATGGGCGGATGGTCGTCGAGATACATGGCCAGCGTATAGCTGCCGGCGACACCGTTGTAGGAGACCGGAATCACCTGGCCGCTCTCCGTGTAGTCGCCGAAGCCGGTCGAATCGGGCATGCGGATGAATTCGTAATGCACTAGCGGCTCGCCCACCTGCAGCGGCTCGGGCACAACGGCGCGCAGTTTGTCCGGGTCGGTGCGGTAGGTGATGATCAGAAATTCGCGGTTGATGAACCGGTAGGGGCCGATCGGGAACGCCGGGCTCGTAATCGGCATGGCGAAGGCATTGGACAGCACGCTTTTGACATCCATGGTTTTTCCTTGGTGGTTAAACGCGGGTTGGAACGCTTCTGACTTCTGCACTGCACAAGAGTATCGTCGATTCGCCGCTTGCCGGCAGCGTCGAATTGAGAATTGAATATTTTTGGAAAATGACGGCTTGTCACGCCTGAGCCCAGCGGCCTGCGCTAAAATTGTCAAACGTCGTAAAGCGGCGTCGTACGGCGTTTGCAGCCGTGTTCCGGGTCTAATTTCGGACGCGATCACGCCGCATGCCAGAACAGAAAACAGCAGTGAGCGCAGGGCGCTTATCGGGGGAGTGGAATGACCAGCAACGAAGTCGACGATCCTAACCGGGGCGGCGCGACATCCGGCGGGACGGACGGCGTACCAGTCAAGGCCTGTTTCGCCCGTCAGCCGATTCTCGATCGGGACGGCATGTTGTGCGGCTTCGAACTCAAGCTGCATTGCGTGCCTGAAGCGCCGGCAGGCGAGGGCGCGGCCCATGCGCCGGCCAGGCCTGCGGACGCGAACGCGAATACCGCCGAGGCACCGCAACCAGGCGCCGCCGTCGTGCCTTCGTTGACGCAGTCGGTGGTCCGCGCATTGCTGAATTCAGGTGTGCGCGGCGCGCTGGCCGGTCACCCCGGTTATCTGGACGTGAGCCGCGAGATGCTGTTCGACGACGCGCTTGAACTCGTGCCGGCCGAGCGCTTCATGTTCGAAATCCAGCCCGATATCGAAGTGGACGATGCCCTGATTGCGCGCATCGTCGTGCTGCACGCGCGGCGCTACCGCTTCGTGCTCGACGCCGTGGTCATCCCCAACGACACCTTCGCCCGTCTGCTGCCGTATGCCGAGGGCGTGAAGATCGATTTCCCGCAGATCTCGCGGGCCTTGCTGCCGAAGCTCGCCACCGTGCTGAAGTCGGCGGGCAAGTTGCTGATTGCGGCGGGCATCGACACCCAAACGGATTTCGAAACCGCGCTCAATCTGGGCTTCGACAAGTTTCAGGGCTATTTCTTTGCCCGTGCTCACACCGCGACGCTGCGGCGCGTGAGTGCGCCGCGTCACGCGTTGCTGAACCTGCTGCAGTTGCTGGCCGGCGACCCGACGGTCGCGCAACTCGAAGCCGAACTGAAGCTGAACCCGGTGCTGGTGATGCACCTGATGAAGCTGGCCAATTCGAGCGGCCTCGCGGTCGGCCACAAGGTGACGACGCTGCGCGAGGCGATCAACGCAACCGGCACGAACCGGATTGCCCGCTGGACGCAACTGCTGCTGTATGCGGACGGCCGCAAGGTCGCGCTGGAAGACGATCCCTTGCTGCAACTGGCCGCCACTCGCGCGCGCTTCATGGAACTGGCCGTGCTGCGCCTGCCGGAAGCCGGCCGCGACGAAGCCGATGCGGCATTCCTGACCGGGGTGTTTTCGTTCGTGGATGCGGTGTTCGGCGGTTCGCTGGAAAACACGCTCAACGTGCTGACCTTGTCGAAGCCGATCCAGGCGGCGATCCTGCACCGCGAAGGTGTGCTGGGCTTGCTGTTGTCCGCTGTGGATGCGCTCGAGCGCGGGGCGTGGACGGAGATCGAAGCCGCATGCGTGCGGCTCGCGCCGTTGACGGTGAGCGAAGTCGCGGAGCTTGGGCTGGCCGCGGCGGCGTGGGCAGGCGTTGCAGATCGCAGCGCCGAGGCAAAAGGCTTGGAGCGTATCGAGGATTAACCCGGGAGGATTAATCTCGGAGGACTGACCCGGAGGATTCGCTCCGGCAGTCCAGCGAAGGGGGCCGCGTCCGGGTTTCGGTGCGCGGCGCTGCAGTCCGGTGGTGACCGGGCTGCTTACCCCTTCACAGCATCTCCATCTCCTGCATCGGCGCGTGGGAAAAAAAACGCCCTAACTCCCGCGCCAGTTCGTTCAGGGCCGCCATCTCTCCCTGCGAAATCCGCCGCGCCTCGTCGGCCTGGCACCAGTCGCCATACAGCAGCGCGACGGTCGACTGATTTTCGCCCATCACCGGCAGCAGCACGAACGAACGGGTATCGGCGAAGCTGCGCCGGAACCACTCCGGCAGGCGCGCCACCATCTTCGGGTCGCGGGCATTTTCTATAAAGATGCCCACCGAGTTGGCAATGGCGAGATGAAACACGTCGGGCTCGAACGCCGTATTGAACGACAGACCCGGCAACGCAGCCTCGATCTTCGGACCGAAGCCCATGCGCGCCTTGAACATGCCGCTGCTGTGCCGCACGAACATCACGGTGCGCGCGAAGCCGAGACCCGCATGCACCGTTTCGGACGCGAGCGCGAGCGCGGCCGAGAGCGCACTATCGGATTTCAGCGCGCGCAGATCTTCGACGCCCGCGCTGATGCGCGCCTCGGGGTCGAGCGCTTCGCGGGCGATCGCATCGGCGTTGGCGCGCAGCTCGACAATCTCGCGCATCACGCCTTCGCCGTCTTCTTCGCGGGCGAGCGCGACGCTCATCTCCACCAGCACGTCCGGGTCGGTGTTCAGGGCCCGGCCGTAGCGGAGCGCGAGCTCGGCGATGCGCGCCTCGCGCTGCCAGTCGGGCATGTTCGGCGTGGTCAGGACGCTCGCGACGTCGGTGGAGTAGTTGGTGATGGCGCGCAGCCACAGCACCTGCTTCGGCTCGTCGGTGTCATGCGGGTCGAACTCGCCCATGCCGGCGCGGATCATCTCCGGCAGGCGCCAGCGCACCGCGGCTTCCGCGCCGATCTCGTCGAAGGTGACGCCGAGCACGGCGGCGCAGGCCTCCGCTTCGTCGACATTGGTTTCGATCTGGCGGCGGATCTGATCCCACTCGGTGTCGAGATAGAACACCACCAGCAGCTTGCCGATCTGCCGCATCAGCGTGCAGACCACCGCTTCTTCGCCGGCGCGCAGGTCGCCGCGCTCGGTGAGCTTGCGGGCCACACAGCCCGACAGCAGGGTGCGGTTCAGTTCGAGCTTCGCGTCGATCCGGCGCGGCACGCTGTGATGGAAGTGATCGACGATCTTCAGGCCGACCACGAGGTGACCGACCGCGTCCATGCCGAGCACCATCAGGGCGCGCGACACGGTGGTGATATTGCCGCCGAAGGCCATGTACATCGCCGAGTTGGCGAGACGCAGCACCTTCTGGGTCAACGCAAAATCCGACAGCACGACCTGCACGAGACCCGAGAAGTCGAGATCGTCGTTGTTCATTGCAGCCATGGTTGTGCGCAGCGATTGCGACAGCATGGGGAAATCGCCGCGCTCGCTCATTCGAGACCAGAGCCTGTCGAGCACCGCTGCCTTTACCATGTGAATCCCGCTAAAGCCATACCTGTTCCAGTGAGTGGCAGACCGGCGCGAAGCCGGTGTGCGATGCGCAAACGCCTGTTCTGCCGGGGCTGCATCAGGCCGCTTCGTGCAGATGCAAGGTGCGCGCCTCGAAGCGCTGCGCCAGTTCCTCGGATGGCAACGCCTTGCAGACGAGCCAGCCCTGAATATGATCGCATCCCATCTCGGTCAGGAGCGTGCGCTGTGCTTCGGTTTCCACGCCTTCCGCGACCAGTTCCAGGTCGAGTGTCTGCGCAAGACCGACGACCGCGCTAACGATTGCCTGATCGTTCCGGGAGGTTAGCAGATTCTCGACAAAACTCCGGTCGATCTTCAGCTTGGCGAGCGGGAATCGTTGCAGGTACGCGAGACTCGAGTAGCCGGTGCCGAAGTCGTCGACCGCAAACCGGATGCCCATGGCGGTCAGGTCTTCGAGCAGCCCCTTGGCATGCGCCGGGTCGTGCATCAGCAGGCTTTCGGTGATCTCGAACACGAGGCGGCGCGGGTCGATCCCGGTCAGCGCGATCGCTTCGTGCACGCTGTCCTTGAAACGCGGGTCGCGGAACTGCTGCGGCGACACGTTGACCGCGACGTACTGGAGCTTGATGCCGCGGGCGTCCCACTGGATCAACTGCATGCAGGCGATCTTGAGCACCCAGTTGCCGAGGTAGTTGATGAGGCCGACGGACTCCGCGAGCGGAATGAACATTGACGGCGGCACCAGTCCATGCACCGGATGCAGCCAGCGGATCAGCGCCTCGACTCCCACCACGCCGTGGCTCTGGCTGCTGGTGATGGGCTGGAAGTGCAGCGAGAACTCGCCGTTGCGCACGCCGTCGTAGAGGTCGGCTTCCAGCTTCAGGCGTTCGGCGTCGGCCGGGTTGTCGTCCGGCACGTAGAACGCCAGCGTGTTGCCGCCGGCCGCCTTGGCCTGCAGCAGGGCATGGTCGGCCCAGCGCAGCAGGTGATTGTCGCGCGCGGCGGTGTCGTTGGCGTGATGCACGTCGGGATAGAGCGCAATGCCGATGCTCGCCGACAGGTGCACCTGCTGGCCCTTGAACACGTACGGTTGCTGGATCGCGGTGAGCAGGCGCCGGGCCAGCGCTTCGGCGGCGGCGACAGCGTCGGTGCGGCTCGCCGCCGCCGGCACCAGGATGGCGAACTCGTCGCTCGCCACCCGGGCGATCTTTTCGCCCTGGGTCGCGGTATTGGACAGCCGGCGCGCCGTGTCGCGCAGCATCTCGTCGCCGGCGTCGTAGCCGAGCGCGCGGTTCACGCGCTGGTAATCGTCGATGTCGAGCAGCAGCAGGGCGGCGGGCGTACCGTGCGCGTCGGCTTGCTGCTGGGCGTCGAGCAGGGCCGGCACCAGCGCGGACTGATTGGCGAGGCCCGTCAGGCGGTCGTGATGCAGCGCGTGCGTGAGGCGCTCTTCGGTGGCGCGCCAGGCGGAGACGTCGAAGCCGGCAATTGCGAAGCCTTCGATGCCGTTATGGCTGCTGCGCACGACGCGCAACTCGACGGTGACCGGGTAGGTCAGCGACTTGATCAGGTCGAGCGTGGTTTTTTCGACGCCGCCGGTGGCCGACGCGCGGGCCAGCAGCGTGTCGAGGCGTTCGATGTCGGCGGGGGCGACCAGGTCGTGCAGGGTGATGGTTTGCAAATATTCGCGGTGGTAGCCGATAAAGCGCAGGCTCGCCTCGGACACGTAGAGGAAGTGCAACTCCCGGTCGACGTGGGCCAGCAGGTCGACCGCACCGACGGCCTGCTCGAGGGGCGAGCGGCTGGCGCTCGGCTGGGGTAAGCCGTCCGCGCGGCGGCCTAACGCACGGACCCGGTCAATGACCGTGCGCAAGGAGCCCCGGCGGGGCGCGGTGATCCTGTTCGCTTCCATGTTTCTCGCTGGCAACCTGTGTTCGTCTGCAGGCGGTACGGCTCACTTCCGCCGGCCCGGCACGGATGGCCGGGAGGTATGAAGCCGCCTATCAGAACGAGATAACGACCTATTTGGCAAAATCTTTAGCGGTTACTGCAAAAGTTACGGTAAAAAAACTCAATGTAATGATTGACGCTTCCGGTGCCCGACCGATGCCTTGCGGATTCAGTTAAAGTGGCGCGGTTGGCTGTCCGTTATTGATAGCAAGCCTGACCTCGAAGCGGCCGTGGCAAACCGCGTCCGTTGAGCAGCCTTTCTGAATTCATGCACCGATGAGCCATGTCTGATCCGTTCTCTGCCCGGTCCAAGCCCGGGCACGTCAAGGTGCTTGCACAATCCGCCCAGGACGCTCAGGTGGCGGCTGAGGCGCCTTTTGTCTATCTGGGACGCCAGCCGATTCTCGACCGCAGCGGCGCGCTGAACGCCTACGAACTGCTGTTCCGCGCCGGTGCGCACAACTATGCCGAAGTCAGCGACGATGCGCAGGCGACCGCTCAGGTGGTGGCGCGCACGATCGGCGGGATCGGCGTTTCGGCGGTGCTTGGACATCACCGCGGCTATGTGAACATCGGCCGCGACCTGTTGTTCGACGACATCGTGCATCTGATGTCGCCCGAGCGCTTCGTGCTCGAAATTCTCGAGACGGTCAGTTTCGATGCGCAACTCGTGCGGCGGCTCGGCGAGCTGCGCCGCGCCGGCTTCCAGGTGGCGCTCGACGACGTCAGCGAACTGACGGAGGGATTACGCTCCGTGCTGCCGCATACCGATATCGTCAAGATCGACTTTCTGGTGACACCCCGCGAGGCCCTGCCGAAGCTGGCCGCTGTGGTGCGCGCCGAGGGCAAGACGCTGATTGCCGAGAAGGTCGAGACGCGGGAAGACTTTGCGCTGGCGCGCGATCTCGGCTTCCATCTGTTCCAGGGATACTTCTTCGCCCGCCCGCAGGTGCTGACCGCGCCGCGCAACCGCTCGTCGCGCCAGGCGCTGCTGCGCCTGCTGGCGTTGCTTGCCAGCGACGCCGGCATTATCGAGCTCGAGGCGGAGTTGAAGCTCAACCCGAACGTCGTGGTGCAGTTGTTGCGCCTCGTCAATTCGAGCGCGTTCGGTCTCGGGCGCAATATCGCCTCGTTGCGCGAAGCGATTATCGCCACTGGCACGCGGCAGATTGCGCGCTGGGCCCAACTGCTGCTCTATGCGGACGGCGGCGACCTGCCGTGGCGCTCCGATCCGCTCGTGCAACTGGCCGGCACCCGCTCGCGTTTCATGGAACTGGCGGCGCGCTGGCTGCGTCCGTCGGACGAGGACTTTGCGGACGCCGCGTTCATGACCGGGATTTTTTCGCTGGTGCACGTGGTGCTGGGGACGACGCCTGCCGAGGCGCTCGACAAGCTAGGGTTGGCGTCGCAGATCCGCGATGCGATCGTCGAGCATAGTGGGGCGCTGGGCGCGCTGCTGAAGATCGCCTCGGCTGCCGACGAGCGTGCCGACTCGGCGTCGCTTGCTACCGGCACGGAGGCGCCGGACGGTTTCGAGGCACTGACGCCCGAGGTGCTGGCGGAGTTGAACCTGTCCGCGGCGGCGTGGTTCGGCGCGCATGCGGGGATGGAGTAGCGGGCCCCTTACGCGGCCGTGCTCCGGCCGCTTCCCTTGATATGCATTGCATGACGACACGCTTGCGCCAGCAGTACGTCATACCGGCGTTCATGCCACTGGCCGGGGCCTGGTTGCGGGATGACCCAGCGTGCTTTGTCGGGACGTGGTCCAATAGCGGATGAGTCATGGCTCGACGTGTCAGCGGGAGGCACGCGGGGGCATGACTTCATTCATTGCACGGACCAACGTGCGTCAACGCCTGGAGGAGCTTGAGATGAAACGAAAGTTTATGCCGGTATTGCTGGCGACCGTATTGTCGGCGGGGTTTGCGCTGCATTCACTGACGGCGTCTGCGACGCTCAAGCCTGGCGACACGGCACCGGATTTTACGACTCAGGCATCGCTCGGCGGCAAGACTTACACCTATACGCTGGCGGACGAATTGAAGAAGGGGCCGGTGGTGCTGTACTTCTACCCGGCGGCCTTCACGAAGGGTTGCACGATCGAGGCTCATGAGTTCGCGGATGCGGTGGACGAATACAAGAAGTACGGCGCGACGGTGATTGGGGTGTCGCACGACAACATTGACACGTTGACGAAGTTTTCGGTTAGCGAATGCCGCAGCAAGTTCCCGGTCGCGGCCGATGCGGATGCCAAGGTGATTGGCGCCTACGACGCGGGGATGCCGATGCACAATTCGATGGCGAACCGGGTGTCGTATGTGATTGCGCCGGACGGCAAGATCATTTACGAGTACACGAGTTTGTCGCCGGACAAGCACGTTGAGAACACGCTGGAGGCGGTGAAGCAGTGGGCGGCCACGCATAAGGCGCAGTGAGGGCGGGGGTGATTGATGCCTTGCGGGCGGCTGGATGGTTGTCTTGCGTTTGTGGTGCTACCGCGCTGGGTGTGCTGGTTACTGGATGATGCAATAGTTTCTTGCTGATGATCCCGCGGACACGCCGTGCTACGCTGATGGCCGGTTTGTTTTGCGGGGTGATTCGAGATGCCTATCGTTGTGGGTCTGGCGGTGCTCGGCGGGCTGATTTATGGCGCGGTGTGGTCGTTTGATGCGTTGTCGGCGCAATTTGGTTTGGGTGTGGCGGTGGGGGCTGCGGTGGTGGTGGCTGCTTTAGTGGCGGCGGCGGTTGTTTATTGGCTGCGGCGCCGGCGCGAGGTGGCGGCGAATATTCATGACGGGGATTGGACGCATGAATTGAAGGCTGAATGGGGTGGGGTCCGGCTGGCTGCCGGGAAGAGGTTGTGTAGCGTGGATGTTCATGGTGTGCGCGGGGATTATATTTTTGCTGATATTCAGGGCGCTGACGTTGAGGCTGCCGATCAGGGGTTTCAGCTTGTTCTGAAGGTTCGGGATGCTAAGTGTCCTGTCTGGATGCTGCCCATGCGGGGTCAAAGCGAAGCCCAGCAGTGGAAGAGGATCTTTGCGTTGGCTGTTGAGCAGAGGCTTTGATGTTTTTTGCCTGCGGCGCCTTGGTTTTGGCTGTTTTCTTCGGGTGTTGGCCTTTCCTTGCATTCTTATCGGTCTATTAGCTTCGCCCCTGTGCGGGGCGGCACTTACTTTCTTTGCCGCCGCAAAGAAAGTAAGCAAAGAAAGCGGGCTCACACCG
>NZ_JBNDJO010000010.1:0-310787 GCF_050434965.1 Paraburkholderia sp. GAS38
CAACTGGGTACGGACGCGGGCGACGGCCAGGCCCCCACGGCGACGTACCGCTACTACGACAGCGTGACGGGCTACCTCAACGGCTGGTTCGACCATGCGAGCCAGCAGGGCACGGTGTGGCTGCGCTATGCGCCGGACAGCCGCGACCTGTCGCGCATGGAGATGAGCGATGCGACGGTGGACTACAGCCGCGATGCGGAGCACCGGGTCACGCAGATCCAGTACCAGCTCAACCACGACGTGCGCACGTTCAGCTACGGCTACGACGCGCTCGGGCGGCGCAGCCACGCGACGCTGGCCAATGGCATCACGGCGGACTACGCGTGGGATGCGGCCAGCCAGCTGACGGGCATCACGTACAGGCGCGCGGACGGCAGCGTGCTGGGCGAGCTGACGTATGGCTACGACGCGGCGGGGCGTCGCACGAGGGCAGGCGGGAGCCTGGCGAAGGTGGACCTGCCGCAGGCGGTGAGCGACGCGCAGTACAACGGCGCGAACCAGCTCACGCGCTGGGCGGGCATGGCCTACACCTACGACCTGAACGGCAGTCTCGCGAGCGACGGGGCGAACCAGTACAGCTGGAACGCGCAGGGCCTGCTGGGACAGATCAGCGGTGCGGTGACGGCGAGCTTCAGCTATGACATGTCCGGGCGTCGCCGGGACCAGACGGTCAATGGCCACCGGATGCAGTCGTTCTGGATTGGCGACGAGCTGAGCTTCACGATTCCGGATAACGACTGGTCAAGGCGGATTCGCGTGTTCTCGCCGTACCCGGAGGGTGGACTGGATGAGCTGACGTACCGGCGGGTTGGGGATGATGCGGGTGGGGATCGCTATGTGCTGCGCGATGCGAATAACAATGTGATTGCGCTGACCGATGCGAACCAGCAGAGCCAGACGCAGTACAGGTACCAGCCGTATGGGGTGACGACGCCGGCGGGTGCCGCGGATGTGAATTCGCAGCAGTACACCGGGCGGGAGAATGATGGGACGGGGGTGTATTACTACCGCAATCGCTACTACAACCCAGCGACCGCAAGGTTCATCAGTGAAGACCCGATCGGCTGGGCGAGTGGGCAGACGAATGCGTATGCTTATGTGGCTGGGAATCCGCTTCAGTTCAGTGATCCCTTTGGTGAGGCAGGGATAATCACGGGATTTACGCGGCATGGCTTGAATCAGGCTATTAACCGAGGTGTTTCACCGGGCGCTATGTGCGACGCGGTGAACAATCCAATCAGCGTTACCGAGCGATCGAATGGGACTACCAGGTACACGGGGGCCGGTGCCGTTGTAGTGCTGAACCCAGCAGGTCGGGTTGTAACGGTTTGGGGCCAATAGAGGGGCAACCGATGAGCGGAAAACAGCGGCATAGCCAAGCCTTGCAGGATGCAGTCAAAGAGGTTCTGCTTCGTGAGTGGGATCCAATAGGTATCGGGGGGGAAGATGCCGCGAAGGATGAATACGACGCCTATGTCGCCAAGGTTTGCGCGCTCATTGCGCAAAGGCAGTCGGTTGAGGACGTGATCAAATATCTGTTATGGGCAGAGACAGAACAGATGGGATTGCAGGCAGATGTTGAGCGAGCGCGAAGAGTGGCCGGAAGGCTGGTTCAACTCGTTTAATTGCCGCGCTCCGATGATCTAACGTCGTTACGTGAACGAAGGGCCGCGCGAGCGGCCCTTCTGTATTCAAAGCGGCGTAATAAGGAGCTTCTGGTGTTGGTGATACGTACGCGCTGTCCGGGCTCGAAACCGGCGGTCTCGATCCATCGTCCGGAGAGCTTCATCCACGGAAAGGTGGCCGGTTCCTTGCACATATGGAAGGGCAGGCGTGCCGGTTTCTGATAGCGCCAGGATTCCTGGATGGTGACAGACCGTTCGGTGACGGGTGGACGTGCTTTATGATTGGCATCAGCCATGATCAACTCCTTGTGCGAGTTAGTGGTGGTCAGCGGGCGGTGAGTGTTGGTAGCACTCATCGCCCGCGCTGCGTTTACATCACTTCAGTCTGGACGAGCATCGTTCGGCCTCGTACTTGATGATCATGCCTTCGAGCAGTTGCTTGATAACGGCCTGCTGTTTCTTTGGCATGCTGGCGATGGCCTGGAACTGCATGGTCAGATCGGCGTCAGCCTCAAGCTCCTCCTCCTCAAAAATCAGGGAATCGGTGGTCACACGCAAGGTCCTGGCGATCTTCTTGATAGCCTCCAGGGAAGGTTGCGAGGTACCGGCTTCATAGCGCTTGATCTGGGTGATGTGCAGGCCGATGGCGTCGGCCAGTGCCTGCTGTGTCAGGCCCTTCTGCTTGCGCAGGGTGGCGAGTCGTGCGGCGATGCTCATAGTAGAAAACCAGTGGGTCGAGAACGCCCCGATCATATCCCCGCGAAAACCTGAAACAGGAGGCGGCGCTCAGGCGGGCAGGGAAGTTACCCCGCGGGCAGGCTGATTACTACGCTGGACGGCTGGATCTGGATATCTGAGATAACGATACTGTGCACGGAATCAAAGACGGTGTAGGGGCGGGTCCACCCCGCGCTGTTTTCCGCGTTGTTCCAATCGGGCCGATCTCACAAGGCCGTCTACCCACCCCTCTTCCCCCGCCGTCCCCCCGGCCCAAACGCAAACCCAAACGCCAGCAAAAGCAGCGAAACAGCCAGCACCGTATTATTCCCACTGCTCACATACGGCGTCTTCCCCGAGGTCCCTTGCACGGTGACATCAATCGCCCCTACCGTATAAGGCGCAAGCCGCGCCAACACGTTCCCATGCGCATCAATAGCAGCTGTAGTGCCGGTATTAGTCGCCCGCAGCATCGGCCGTCCGGTCTCGAGCGAGCGCATCCGCGCAATCTGCAGATGCTGGTCAAGAGCGATCGTGTCGCCAAACCACGCCAGATTAGTGGAATTAACCAACACCCCCGCCGGCGTATCGCTCTCACGAATCGATCTTGCAATCTCCTCGCCGAAAATATCCTCGTAGCAGATATCGACCGCCACCGGCTGGTTATGCACGAGGAACGGCTTCTGCACCGGCACCCCACGCGCCAGATCCCCGAGCGGAATATTCAGCATCGCCACGAACCAGTGAAAGCCCCAAGGCACGAACTCGCCAAACGGCACCAGATGATGCTTGTCGTAGCGGTACAACTCACGCGAGCCGGGCGTGATGCCGAACAGGCTATTGGTCACATCAGTCAGGTGACCATCAGGCGTAATCGTGCCGCCCAGCGCGCCGAACAAAACCGACGTCCCGGTCGTATCCACAAAGTGACGAACAGCGATCGCAAACGGGTCCGGCAGCTCCTGGATGAACACAGGAATCGCCGTCTCCGGCGTCACTACGAGATCGGCGGGCTTCGCCGTAATCATCTGCTGATATTCGTTGATGGCGGCGATCATGCCGGCCTGTTCGAATTTCATCTCCTGCTTGACGTTGCCTTGCAGGAGCCGCACGTTAAGCGGCGCATTGGCCGGAATCGTCCACGCAACCAAAGGCAGCAACATGCCAGCCGCGATCAGAACAATCGCCACCATCCCCGCAGGCACGACACGAGCCACGCGCGTGGCGCCGTTACGCGCTTCCGCAGGCTCACGCAGACGCACCAGCGCCTGCACGATCAACGCCGCGACCAGCGCCAGCATCCAGCCCACGCCATACACACCGGCCACCGGCGCAAACCCCGCCAGCGGCCCGTCCACCTGCGCATAACCGCTCGCTAACCACGGAAATCCAGTGAACACATAGCCCCGCAGCCATTCACTAACCGCCCACGCGCTGGCGAACGCAAACGCACCGTGCCACGTCGGAGAAAACGGCTTGTCGTCGAGCGTGCCGTTGCGTGCATGACCGGCGCAAAACGACCACACGCCCGCAGCCAACGCCGGATACACCGCGAGATACAACGTGAACAGCACCAGCGCCGCCCCCGCGAGCGGCGCTGCCATTCCGCCGTAGTCGTGCATGCTGACGTACAGCCACCACACGCCCGTGACGTAGTTGCCGAAGCCGAACGCACCACCCGTCAAGGCGGCGCTTTTCCAGCCGTTAGTGCGCGTGAGCCACGCAAAGAAAAACACAAAGATCGCCAGTTCGAGCCAACCGCCGTGCGGCGTCGGTGCGAACGAAAGCGTGTTCGCCGCACCGGCGATCAGTGCGACGAGGTAATGCCAGCGCGGCAAGGTCCGGCCCGGCGCTTGCGCGACGGCGGACGTCACGCTACGGCGCAGACGGGAAGTGATCGGGTCGGCCATTATTGCGCGGTCGGTGTTAAGGAAAGGGAAGAACTCAGGTCTGCACGTGCTGCGCTTCGCGCTCGCGCTGGCCCGCGAGCGGGTCGCGGCGCACCAGCAGCATGTGGATCTGCCGCGCGTCGCCGCGCAGGATCTCGAAGATCAGGTCGTCGATGCGCACCTTCTCGCCGCGATGCGGCACGCGCCCAAAATGATGCGTGACGAGCCCGCCGATGGTGTCGACTTCCTCGTCCGAATAGTGCGTGCCGAATGCTTCGTTGAACTGCTCGATTTCGGTCAGCGCACGCACGCGGTAGCGGCCGTCCGGCGAGGCGATGATGTTGCCGCTTTCTTCATCGAAATCGTACTCGTCCTCGATGTCGCCGACGATCTGCTCCAGCACGTCTTCTATCGTGATCAGGCCCGCGACGCCGCCGTATTCGTCGACGACGATCGCGATGTGATTGTGGTTCACGCGAAAGTCGTGCAGCAGCACATTCAGGCGCTTGGACTCCGGAATGAACACGGCCGGGCGCAGCATGCCGCGCACGTCGAATTCCTCTTCTGCGTAATAGCGCAGCAGGTCTTTGGCGAGCAGCACGCCGATGATGTTGTCGCGATTGCCCTCGTAGACGGGATAGCGCGAGTGCGCCTTCTCCAGCACGTAAGGGATGAATTCCGCCGGCGTTTCCGCGATGTTGATCGCGTCCATCTGGGCGCGCGGAATCATGATGTCGCGGGCGCAGAGTTCGGAGACCTGGAAAACCCCTTCGATCATCGACAGCGAATCCGCGTCGATCAGGTTGCGCTCATGGGCGTCCTGCAGGATTTCCAGAAGTTCGCCGCGGGATTCGGGCTCGGGCGAGATGAAGTCGGTCAGACGCTCAAGCAGGGAGCGTTTTTCCTGTGGTTTGTCGCTAGTTCGGTGTCGACTGGGATACGTGTCGTTCATGGTGGTGCGCCCGGCAAGACTGGGCGCGCTGTTGCAGAGCATTAAGGATACACCACGCACATGGCAGGACCGTGTCCCGCCGGGCTCGCCGGCGAGTCAACGGCCACTTCGCATGGTCGGGGGGCTTGGGTCAATCCTAACGGATAAAGACGGCCGATGCGCATTGGAGCAAAAATCGGCGGCGGAAAGCCGGGTGTAAGGCGACTCAGCCGCCGTCGCTGCCGGCTTCCCGGCAGCGCGCCAGCAGCGCTTCGAGCGCGCGGTCCGGCATGCCGCTTTCGCGCAGCGCCGTCACAGTGCGGCTGACGTAGTCGAGCGTCGTGCCGTAGCGGCCGCAGGCGCAGCCGAACACCGTCTGCACGATCTCATCGGCCAGCTTGCCGGTGTAGCTCGGCACGTCGCGGCGCATGACGAAGGCGAGGGCGTCGACGCGCCGGCCATCGGCGAGATTGCACGGCAGCCAGGCCGGCCGGTAAGAGCCCATTGCCATTTCGCGGCGCCACAAGGTTTCCAGGTGCGGCATCGCGCCCTCGGCGGCCAGCCGGAACGCAATGCCGGTGCACGAGCCGCCGCGGTCGAGCGCCAGCACGAGCCCCGGCTGCTCCGGCGTGCCGCGGTTTACCCGCGACCAAAGGTACAGTCCGCGGTGATAGCCATGCACCTTGGCGCGCGTACCTTCGACTGTTGGCATCCCCGGGTTCCAGATCAGCGAGCCATAGCCGAACAGCCACAGGTCGCTTTTCCGGTCCCAGTCGCGCAGGGCGCATTCCAGCGAGGCGTGCAGTTCCTCGTCCGTCAGGAGCCGCGATTCGCCGAGCGCCGGCGGGTAGCCGGGGCAGGGCGGGCGGTCGTCGTCGGGTTCGGGGAAAGGGGCGCTCACGGCGGATTGTTCAGGCGGCTATTGGTAGGGGTCGGGGAAGCCGAGCTTGGCGAGGATCTCGGTTTCGATGGCTTCCATTTCCTGCGCTTCCTCTTCGACCTCGTGATCGTAGCCTTGCGCGTGCAGCGTGCCGTGCACCAGAAGATGCGCGTAGTGCTCGGCGAGCGGCTTGCCCTGCTCGGCGGCTTCCTTCTCGACCACCGGGCAGCACAGGATCAGATCGCCCGTGACCGGATCGTCTTCCGATTCGGCGTAGGCGAAGGTCAGCACGTTGGTCGAATAGTCTTTGCCGCGATAGGTGCGGTTCAGCGTGCGGCCTTCTTCCGCGTCGACGAGGCGCACGGTCAGTTCCGCATCGGCAAAGAGCGCTGCCTTGATCCAGCCGGCCACGGTAGCACGCGGTAGAATCGCCTTGTGCTCCGGCCAGGCCTTGGCGGCGGGGAATTGCAGGTTCAGCGTCAGTTTCGGGGTGCGGCTCATGCGTCCTGGTGTCGTAGCGTTTTAAGCGGATTCAACGCGCATCGGCCGGGTTGGCGTTCTTCTGCGAGTGTGCATCGTAAGCCTCCACGATGCGCGCCACCAGCGGATGCCGCACCACGTCGACGCTGGTAAAGTGCGTGAGCGCAATCCCACGGACGTTCGACAGCACCTGCTGCGCTTCGATCAGCCCGCTCTTGTGACCGCGCGGCAAGTCGACCTGGGTCGTGTCGCCGGTGACCACGGCCTTCGAGCCGAAGCCGATCCGCGTCAGGAACATTTTCATCTGCTCCGGCGTGGTGTTCTGCGCCTCGTCCAGAATGATAAACGCGTGATTCAGCGTGCGTCCGCGCATATAGGCGAGCGGCGCGATCTCGATCATCTGGCGCTCGAACATTTTTGCGGTCTTGTCGAAGCCGAGCAGGTCGTACAGCGCGTCGTACAGCGGCCGCAGATACGGGTCGACCTTCTGTGCGAGATCGCCCGGCAGAAAGCCGAGCCGCTCGCCGGCTTCCACGGCGGGACGCGTCAGCACGATACGCTTGACCTGATCGCGCTCCAGCGCGTCCACCGCACAGGCCACTGCCAGATACGTCTTGCCCGTGCCCGCCGGCCCGATGCCGAAGGTCACGTCGTGCGCGATGATCTGCTTCAGATACTCGCGCTGCGCCGGCGTGCGGCCGCGCAGATCGGCGCGGCGTGTGTACAGCTTGGGGCCGAGCGCTTCGAGGTCTTCGTCGCCGGTGTCGGCCGGTTCGTCGAACGGATGATCCGGGTCGTGGCGAAAGCGCGCGTCCGGGCTCTCCGCGCCGTTGCTGCGGCCGCGCGCGGGATGGCGCGACTCGACCAGCGCAAGCTGGATGTCGTCGACCGACAGCGGATCGCGCGCGCTGTTGTAAAAGTTTTCGAGGGCGGTGAGCGCCAGCTTCGCGCCCCGGCCGCGGATCGAGATGCGGTGACCGCGGCGTTGCAGCGTGACATCGAGCGCCTGCTCGATCTGCCGCAGGTTTTCGTCGAGCGGGCCGCAGAGGTTGGCGAGCCGCGCGTTGTCTTCGCGCGGTGCGGTGAATTCCAGATGCTGCTGAGTGGTCTTCAAGGCGGTGGATCGATCCTGTCGGTTTCAGTGCGCTTAATGGGTCGTGGCCGGCGCGTCGTTGTACAGCGGGTCATGCACCATCACGAGCTCGCCACGTAGCGAATGTGGGTACGCCTGGACAATTTTCACGTCTACCATCTGGCCGATCAGCCGCGCGTGCGATGCCGGCGGCACCGGGAAATTCACCACGCGGTTGTTTTCGGTGCGGCCGGCGAGTTCGTTGGGGTCTTTGCGCGCGGGCCGTTCGACCAGAATGCGCTCGACCTTGCCGACCATCGACTCGCTGATGCGGGCGACGTTTTCCTCGATCGTAGCCTGCAGATGTTGCAGGCGTTTGAGCTTCACTTCACGTGGCGTGTCGTCGTGCAGGTTCGCGGCCGGCGTGCCGGGGCGCGGGCTGTAGATGAACGAGAAGCTGGTGTCGTACTGCATCTCGTGGATCAGCGTCATCATCTTGTCGAAGTCTTCCTCGGTCTCGCCGGGGAAGCCGACGATCATGTCGGTGGACAGCGACAGGTCCGGGCGGATCGCGCGCAGCTTGCGGATCACCGATTTGTATTCGAGCACGGTATAGCCGCGCTTCATCGCCATCAGGATGCGGTCGGAGCCGTGCTGCACCGGCAGGTGCAGGTGGCTGACGAGCTTCGGCACCTTGGCGTAGGTATCGATCAGGCGCTGCGTGAATTCCTTCGGATGCGACGTGGTGTAGCGGATGCGTTCGATGCCGGGAATCTCCGCGACGTATTCGATTAGCGTCGCAAAGTCCGCAATCTCAGACGAACCGAGCGTGAGGCCGCCGCGGTAAGCGTTCACGTTCTGGCCGAGCAGCGTCACTTCGCGCACGCCCTGGTCGGCGAGGCCGGCGATTTCGGTCAGCACGTCGTCGAGCGGGCGCGACACTTCTTCGCCGCGCGTGTACGGCACGACGCAGTAGCTGCAGTACTTGCTGCAGCCTTCCATGATGGAGACGAATGCGCTCGGGCCGTCGACGCGCGCCGGCGGCAGGTGGTCGAACTTTTCGATTTCCGGGAACGAGATGTCGACCTGAGGGCGCCCGCTTTCGCGGCGCTTGTCGATCATCTGCGGCAGACGGTGCAGCGTCTGCGGGCCGAACACCACATCCACATACGGCGCACGGGCGACGATCGACGCACCTTCCTGGCTCGCCACGCAGCCGCCCACGCCGATGATCAGATTCGGATTCGCTTCCTTCAGCTCGCGCGCGCGGCCGAGTTCGGAGAAGACTTTTTCCTGCGCTTTTTCGCGCACCGAGCAGGTGTTGAAGAGAATGACGTCCGCGTCTTCCGGGGTGTCGGTCTTGACGAGGCCTTCGGCCGCACCGAGTACGTCGACCATTTTGTCGGAGTCGTACTCGTTCATCTGGCAGCCGTAGGTCTTTACATAAACTTTCTTGGTCATCGAGTTTCGCCGGTCGCAGTGATTAATCTGGGGGCGTCGTTAAGAGTGAAGAGAGGCGAAAACGTGTGCGGACCGAGGCGCGGCGCGAGGGCCGAAGCCGAAGGCGGCTGTGGCAAGGTATGAGCGGCACGTTGACAGCGTAGGCGAATATTATAGCCCTTCGCCGCGCGCGGATTGATTCAGCGGCCCGAGCGCCGGCAGGCCGAGCAGGGCCTCCAGCTCGCCGGACACCTGGGCGAAACGCTCGGCCAGAAAATCCAGCAGCACCCGCACGCGCGGCGCCATGAAGCGGTTGCGGTGGTACAGCGCGTGCAGCGGCGCATCTGGATACCGCCAGTCGCGTAGCAGGACTTTCAGGCCGTCCGAGCGCAGATCCGCTTCCACGTCCCACATCGACTTCACCACGATCCCGTAGCCGCGCAGCGCCCATTCGCGGGCGACCGCGCCGTCGTTGGTCTCGCGGGCCGTCTCGAGCGGCACCGTGTAGTGCTGGATCTCCTCGCCGCGCGTGAAGCGCCATTCGTTGACGGGACCGGACGCCGTGCCGAGCACGATGCAGTCGAAGCGCGCCAGATCGAGCGGGTCCCTGGGCTCGCCGCGCCGCGCGATGTACTCGGGCGCGGCGCACAGGACACGCCGGTTGGGCGCCAGCGGCCGGGCGATCAGCGAGCTGTCCTGCGGCACGCCGAAGCGGATCGCGAGGTCGATGTCTTCCTGCACGAGGTTCGAGAGCGAGTCCGACAGCGTCAGCGCGAACGTCACCTCGGGGTAGAGCAGGTTGAATTCGTCGAGCCAGTGCATCAGCAGGTTGCGGCCAAAGTCCGAGGTGGCCGAGATGCGCACCTTGCCGCGCACCACATTTTGACCCGCCTGCAGCAGGGCCTCGGCGTCGTCGAGCGCCCTCAGCGCCTGGCGGCAGCAGTTCAGGTACAGGCGGCCTTCGTCGGTGAGGCGCAACTGCCGGGTGGTGCGCTCGAACAGGCGCGCCTTCAGGCCGGCTTCGAGCTTCGTCAGACGGGCGCTGGCGGCCGCCGGCGTCAGGCCCAGCTTGCGCCCGGCCGCCGACAGGCTGCCCAACTGCGCCGCTTCGACGAAGAGGCGGATGTCGCCGAGGTTATCCATCCATTCTTCAAAATAATTTGATAATGCTTCAAATGCTACGCCCATTCTCAAACTGACGTGCAGCCGGGACAATGCGCCTACTGAAATTCTCTGGCCGGCCCGCAAGCCGGACTTCTGCGATGCCTATTCCCCTTCTTGCGCTAGCGATTAGCGCCTTTGCCATCGGCACCACCGAGTTCGTGATCATGGGCTTGCTGCCCGAGGTTGCGCGCGATCTGGCGGTGTCGATTCCGTCCGCGGGTCTGCTGGTGAGCGGCTACGCGCTGGGCGTCGCCGTCGGCGCGCCGCTGCTCGCCGTGGTGACCAGCAAGATGCCGCGCAAACTCGCGTTGCAGTTGCTGATGGGCGTGTTTATCGTCGGCAACGTGCTGTGCGCGGTGGCGTCGGACTACTCCGTGCTGATGATTGCGCGGGTCGTGACGTCGTTCGCGCACGGCTCGTTCTTCGGCATCGGCGCGGTGGTCGCCGCGTCGCTGGTGCCGCAGGAAAAGCGCGCCAGTGCGATTGCGCTGATGTTCACCGGCCTCACGCTCGCCAATGTGCTTGGCGTGCCGTTCGGCACCTTCATCGGCCAGGAATTCGGCTGGCGCACGGCGTTCTGGGTGGTGGCGGCGCTCGGCGTGGCATCGCTCGCCGGCATCGCCGCGCTGGTGCCGAACAAACACGACACCGGCCCGGCCGGCCTTGCCCACGAAGTGCGCGTGCTGAAAGACCCGCAGGTATGGATGGCGCTGGCGATGACGATCGTGGGCTTCGGCGGCGTGTTCGTCGTGTTCACCTACATCGCGCCGATCCTCGAGCAGGTAAGCGGCTTCTCGCCGCGCGGCGTCACGCTGATCCTGGTGCTGTTCGGCGTGGGCCTGACGATCGGCAACACCGTGGGCGGCAAGCTCGCCGACCGCGCGCTGATGCCGTCGTTGATGGGCATTCTGCTGGCGCTCGCCGTGGTGATGGCGATCTTCACGCGCACCAGCCATTCGCAGGTGGCCGCCGCGATGACGATTTTCGTCTGGGGAATCGCCGCGTTTGCGACGGTGCCGCCGTTGCAGATGCGCGTGGTCGAGAAGGCCACGGCTGCGCCGAACCTGGCGTCGACGCTGAATATCGGCGCTTTCAACCTCGGCAATGCGGGCGGCGCATGGCTTGGCGGGCTGGCGATCGGCCACGGCATGGGGCTCGACGCGCTGCCTTGGGTGGCCGCGGTCGTCTCCCTCGCGGCGCTGCTGCTCACCTGGCTGGCGGCGCGCATGGATGCGCCGGTCCGTAAGGGCGCGGTCGGCGAGGCGATATGAAGATTCGGCACAAGCTTTGCCAGAAACGTCCTCCGCAATACTGATAACAGTGTGAAGATAACTTCGTTGGGCGTAACGAATCGCGGTGCTATCTTGCCTCCACTAACCCTTTGCCCGCCATGTGGCGGCGCTACTGGAGGCACTCATGCATTCCCCGCTTGCGCTGGTTCGCGATCCCGCGAGTGACGCTCTCGAAGGGCCGCGGGCCGCGGAACCCTTCGATGCGTTGGAACATCTGGTCGGTGTCAATCTGGCCCGCTTGCGGGCTGAGCGGCAGTTGTCGCTCGATGCGCTGGCCCGCGCCTCGGGCGTCTCGCGTGCGATGCTGGCGCAGATCGAATCGGCTCGCAGCGTGCCGTCGATCAAGGTGTTGTGCAAGGTCGCCGCGGCGCTGAAGGTCTCGGTTGCCGCGTTCCTGCGCCGTCATGCCACCAACGGTTTCGAACACCTGCCCGCCGACCGGGCGACTCGCCTCGTCAGCTCGAACGGCCGTTATTCCGCGCGGCCGCTGTATCCCGATGCGGAACCGGCGACCGCCGAATTCCATGAGCTACGCATTGCGCCCTTGCATACCGAGCCGGGCATCCGCCGTGCGCCCGGTACGACGGTCAATCTGGTGGTGAGCGAGGGCACGCTGGAAGTCAGCGTGCACGATCAGCGCCAGTTGCTGGCCACCGGCGACGCGATCGTGTTCGACGCCGACCAGCCGCATAGCCTGCGCAATCCCGGCGACACCGAAGCGCGCGCGTTTCGCGTCACGCTGAATGCGGAAACGCCGCCGCGCTGGGATGTGCCGCACGATGCGGCTCGGCACCACGCCGCGCCGGTTTGATGGCGCCGGCCCGCGTACTCGTACGCGAGGTGCCTTTCTAATCCGTACCCGCTGCGCTGCAGACCGAGCGTGGCTGTTGTATGCTTCACCTGCCGGAAATTCCGGCAATCAGTGCGTCTTCAGGGCGGGGTGAAATTCCCCACCGGCGGTATGCAGGCAGCGCAATCGCGCTTGCCGGCGAGCCCGCGAGCGCCCGCGTTGTGAATGTCTTCAGAGGATCGGAGGCGCAGCGGGGTCAGCAGATCTGGTGCGATGCCAGAGCCGACGGTCATAGTCCGGATGGAAGAAGATGTGCAGATAGTCATGTCGGTCCCCGTTGCGCTGCCCGCATTTCTGGGCGGAGCGTGGGCGTTCCGTTGAACGTCCGCCGGGGCGAGTGCTGCCTGTTTGCAATGCCCTGAAACGTTTTTCGCCCAACTTTTGCGAGAGCGTTTCACATGTCCTTGACTACTTTTCCTGCCCCTTCGACGATTGCAGACGATGCGTTCGCCGATCTCCCCCAGCTCGCCAGCGAACCGGCTCCGCCGCGCATCGCCGCTGCCTTGCAAGCCATGCGCGATGGCCGCGCCGTGGTCCTGCAGGACGACCACGACCGCGAGAACGAAGCCGATCTGATCGTCTCCGCCGAGCGGCTCACCAACGAGACCATGGCGCTGCTGATCCGCGAGTGCAGCGGCATCGTCTGCCTGTGCCTGCCCGACGACAAGGTGCGCGCGCTGCATTTGCCGCCGATGGCCGCCCGCAACGAGAGCCGTCACGGTACGGCGTTCACGGTGTCGATCGAAGCGCGTGAAGGCGTGACGACCGGCGTTTCAGCAGCGGATCGCGTGACGACGATTCGTGCCGCGATTGCCGAGAACGCCAAGCCGACCGATATCGTCAGTCCTGGTCACGTGTTCCCGCTGCGCGCGTCGCCCGGCGGTGTGCTGGCGCGGCGCGGCCATACGGAAGGCACGGTCGATCTGGCGATTCTCGCCGGTCTCCGGCCTGCCGGCGTGCTATGCGAATTGATGAACGCAGACGGCACGATGACGCGCGGCGCGGATGTCGAGCGCTTCGCGGCGCAACACAATCTGCCGATGCTGACGATTGCCGAACTGGTGGAATTCCGTGCCGCGCTGGCGGCGGCGCGCGAGTGCTGCGTGGACGAAGCGTGATGGAGGTGTGATGCAGGGCAGAGCCCGCGCACGATCGGCGAGCGTGGGTTTTGCCCTTCACACTGCCACCCGGGCCGGCACCTTAAGACTGCACTTCCCCGAACTCGCCGCGCACGCCGGCTTCGACGAGCGCCGGCAGTTCGTCCATATGCTCCATGATGCGGGTCATGCCCATCTTGCGCAGCGCATCCGCATAGCCTTCCGGAATATGACTCGCGCCGACGAACGCGATCGTCTTCATGCCGGCCGCGCGTGCGGCGTTCAGACCGGCGACGCTGTCTTCAACCACCAGACATTTGGCCGGCTCCACGCCCAGTTGTTGCGCGGCGAACAGATAGACATCGGGGTAGGGCTTGGGCCGCGCCACCTGCTCGGCGCTGAAGACACGTTCGCCGAACACCTGCTGCAGCCCGGCGCGCCGCACCGAGGCTTGCACGCGCTTCATACGGCTATTCGAGACGACCGCTGCCGGCAACGACACCCGCTGCAGCGCGTCGCGCACGCCGCCCACCGCGGTGAGTTTCGAACTGAGCGCGAGTTCGACGTTGTGCTCGACCGTCTCGAGAAAATCGGCAGGCAGTTCGATGTCGAACGACGTCTTGATACCTTCGAGAAAGCGCGAAGTCTGCTGACCGAACGCCGTCTTCACGGCGCTGGTGAAGTCGAGACCGGGGAAGGTGGCCGAGAGCGTTTCGAGGAGTACGTGGTCAGCGATAACTTCGCTGTCGACGAGAACGCCGTCGCAGTCACAGATGAGATGATCGATCATGCCGGAACAGGGAGCGAGAGGCGCGTAGGCCGCGAGGCCCGTGCGCAAACTTTAAAGCATCATGATACGTGCTTTGTCGGCGTCTGCGCGGCCGTTTCGCTCCCGGCCGGTATGAGCATCAATGGACGTGCAGGTAGATCCATGCGGCAGCCGCACCGCCGGCGAGCGGGCCCATCACGGGCACCCATGCATAGCGCCAGTCGCTGTCGCGCTTGCCGGGAATCGGCAGCAGCGCGTGCATCAGACGCGGCGACAGATCGCGTGCCGGGCTCATCGCATAGCCCGTCGGGCCACCGAGCGAAATGCCGATGCCGAGCACCAGCAGGCCCACCGGCAGTGCATCCAGCGCACCGAGCCCGACTTGCGGCGAAGCGAGATACAGCACGCCGAGAATCAGCACGAAAGTGCAGATCATTTCGGTCAGGAAGTTATGCGGGGCGCTTCGAATTGCCGGCGCCGTGCAGAACACGCCGAGCTTGATGTCGGCATCCGTTTCCTTCTCGAAGTGCTGACGGTAAGCCATCCACACGAGGCCCGCGCCCGCCATGCCGCCGAGCATCTGCGCCGCGATATAGCCGCCCACCTTGCTCCACGCGAACTTGCCGGCCAGCGCGAGGCTGATCGTCACGACCGGATTCAGATGCGCGCCGCTGAACGACGCCGTCATGAAGACCGCGATGAAGACCGCCATCGCCCAGCCCATCACGATGACGATCAGGTCGGCACCCTTGCCTTTGGTGCGGGCGAGCAATACGTTGGCGACGGCCCCGTTGCCCAACAGGACGAGCATCGCTGTGCCGATGAATTCGGCAATATAGGGTGACATGATTTGTTCTCCAAAATATATTTGTTAGGGAAGCCGCCTCGGACGCGGCTTCATGGCCTCAATGCTGTGTCAATGGAGACACGCCCCTCGGCGTGTGTCAGAACGAACGATCACGGCGTATCGGCCCAGGCTTTCGCCGCGCGGACCGCGCGTTGCCAGCCGGCCAGATTGCTCTTGACCTCGCCCGGCTCCAGATCCGGCGTGAAGCGGCGATCGAGCGCCCACTGGCTCTGCAGCTCGTTGACGTCCTTCCAGTAGCCCACCGCGAGACCCGCCAGGTACGCTGCGCCGAGCGCGGTCGTTTCGCTGACCTTCGGACGGACAGCGTCGACGCCGAGGATGTCGGCCTGGAACTGCATCAGCAGATTGTTCGCGCAGGCGCCGCCGTCGACGCGCAACTCCCCGATGCGGATGCCCGAGTCGGCTTCCATCGCCTTCAGCACGTCGAGCGACTGGTAGGCGATCGAATCGAGCGCAGCCCGCGCGATATGCGCCGAGGTCGTGCCGCGCGTGACGCCGAACAGCGTGCCGCGTGCGCGTGCATTCCAGTGCGGCGCGCCGAGACCCGCGAAGGCCGGCACCAGGTACACGCCGTCGCTGTGCTGCACGCTGCGCGCGAGCGTTTCGATGTCCGCCGCGCTCTTGATGATGCCCAGCCCATCGCGCAGCCACTGCACCACCGCGCCGGCGATAAAGATGCTGCCTTCGAGCGCGTAGTTGATCTGGTCGCCGATCTGCCAGGCGATCGTCGTGACGAGGTTGTTCTTCGATTCGATCGGCTTGTCGCCGGTGTTCATCACGAGGAAGCAGCCTGTGCCGTAGGTGTTCTTCACCATGCCCGAGCGCGTGCACATCTGGCCGAACAGCGCGGCGTGCTGGTCGCCTGCGATACCGGCGAGCGGGATCTTCGAGGCGAACACCGTGGTCTTGGTGGGACCGTAGACTTCCGACGACGGACGCACTTCGGGCAGCATGCTGCGCGGAATGTCGAGCGCCTGGAGCAGTTCGTCGTCCCACTGCAGCGTGTGGATGTTGAAGAGCATCGTGCGCGACGCGTTGGTGACGTCGGTGACGTGCAGGCCGTGCTTGGTGAAGTTCCACACCAGCCAGCTGTCGACGGTGCCGAACGCGAGACGGCCTTGCTTGGCCTTTTCCCGCGCGCCTTCGACGTTGTCGAGAATCCAGCGGATCTTGGTGGCCGAGAAATACGAGTCGATCGGCAGACCGGTCTTGGCGCGGACTTTCTCTTCGAGGCCCTGAGCCTTGAGTTCATCGCAGAAGTCGGCCGTGCGGCGGTCCTGCCAGACGATGGCGTTGTAGATGGGATGGCCGGTTTCGCGATCCCAGACAATCGTGGTTTCGCGCTGGTTCGTAATGCCGATGGCGGCAATCGACGTACCGTTCATCCCGGCACGCGTGACGGCCTCGGCCGCGACGCCCGCCTGGGTCGACCAGATTTCCTGCGGGTCGTGTTCGACCCAGCCCGGACGCGGATAGATTTGCTGGAATTCCTTCTGGGCCGTCGAGATAACGTTGCCCTGACGGTCGAAAAGCATCGCGCGCGAGCTGGTGGTGCCCTGGTCGAGCGCGAGGATGTACTGATCCTGCATTGTCTCTTCTCCATGTTATGAATCACCGGATCGACGATCCGGCAACGGGAACGGCTTGTTGTTTTTTAGATGCTGCAACTGCCGTGGCTTCGTGCATTCCGGTTGCCGGGTTGCGCGCCGGAATGCGGTGTTATCTGTGCCGTGTGCCGATCGCGTCTGCGTTGGACGCAATGGGCTGATTAGTGCCTGGTTGTACTGACGGGTTCTAATGTGTCCCTATGCATGGCACATACTCATCCGTGCCACGTGTATGTCCTATGTTTACCTAAGCGTGCTGGCTCGCCGTGGTTTGCCTGAGCGGTTTGCGTTCGACGGGCGAGCTGGCGAACCAGTCGTCGATGCCCTGCGTGACGCTCGCCAGCGTGCCGGGCTCGACGTGCAGGCCGAGCTTCGAGCGGCGCCACAACACGTCTTGCGCGCTGCGGGCCCATTCGGTGTCGCGCAGATAGCGCAGTTCGGCCTCGTAAAGTCCTGGCGCGAAGGCGCGGCCGAGTTCGGCAAGCGAGTGCGCCTGGCCGATCACGCTTTTGGCGCGTGTGCCGTACGCGCGCGCATAGCGGTGCGCGAGATCGGCGGGCAGCCACGGGTATTGCTGCTTGAACTGCGCGAGGAAGCGTTCGAAATTCGCTTGAGCGATATCGCCGCCGGGCAGCGGCGCACCGGCGGTCCAGGCCGGAGCCGGGTTGTGCAGGGCGCGGCCGAGTTCGTCGACGGCTTCTTCGGCAAGCTTGCGAAAGGTTGTGATCTTGCCGCCGAACACCGACAGCAGCGGCGCTTCGCCGGCGGGCGCGTCGAGTTCGAGGCGGTAGTCGCGCGTGACGGCCGACGGGTTGTCCGCCCCTTCTTCCTCGAGCAGCGGACGCACGCCCGAGTAGGTCCAGCGCACGTCGGCCGGCGTGATCTGCTGCTTGAAATAGCGGTTGATCGAATCGCACAGGTACTGCGTTTCGTCAGCGGTGATCGCAACCTGCGCAGGGTCGCCGCGGTATTCGATGTCCGTGGTGCCGATCAGCGTGTAGTCGTGCTCGTAAGGGATCGCGAAGATGATCCGCTTGTCCGGATTCTGGAAGATGTAGGCGTGATCGTGTTCGAACAGGCGCTTCGTGACGATATGGCTGCCCTTGACGAGGCGCACGCTATGGTTCGCGTCGCGGCCCAGCGCGCCATGCAGCAGTTCGCCCACCCACGGGCCGGCGGCGTTCGCAATCGCACCGGCGCGCACGTCGAGCTGGGTGCCGTCGGCACGGCGCAGTTGCGCATGCCATTCGCCGCCGGCTCGCACGGCGTTGACGAGCTTGGTGCGCGTCAGCACCGTCGCGCCGTGTTCTTCGGCGTCGAGCGCATTCAGCACGACGAGCCGCGCGTCGTTGACCCAGCCATCCGAATACACGAAGCCGCGCCGGATCGATTCGACCAGCGGCGCGCCGGCCGGATGGCGGCGCATGTCGATGCCGCGCGAAGGCGGCAGCAGTTCGCGACGGGCGAGGTGATCGTAGAGGAACAGGCCGGCGCGGATCATCCAGGCGGGCCGCAGGTTCGGCATGTGGGGCATCACGAAACGCAGCGGCCACATGATGTGCGGCGCCGCGCGCAGCAGCGTTTCGCGTTCCTGCAGCGCTTTGCGCACCAGCCCGAATTCGCGGTACTCGAGATAACGCAGTCCGCCGTGGATCAGTTTCGTGCTGGCCGACGACGTATGTGCCGCCAGATCGTCCTGTTCGCAGAGCAACACGGACAGGCCGCGCCCCGCGGCGTCGCGAGCGATGCCGGCGCCGTTGATCCCGCCGCCCACGACGAGCAAATCGTATCTAGAGCCTTGCGTCACCTGCTGTGTCCTCTGCGTCATGTAAAGAAAACCTATCGAACCGATAGTGTTCGTTTTCGAACTTTAATGAACAAAATCGAAAAAGTAAAGTTCGAGTTGTATGAACATTAGTCCGAGGGTGTGGCGCAACGGTCTGCCACCGACGATACTCATGGCAATAGCCATGTCGAGGTGAAATATGCGGGGACTTTGGGTAACTGGCGTGACGGCGCTGCTGGTGGGATGCGTCAGCACACCGAGCCTCAACGGCAGTCTGGGCGCGCCCTCGTTCGCCGCGTTGCAGCAGATGTGCAGCGCGGCGCCGGTGGACTACGGCAACGACGCGCAGTCGGTCTACACGACCTTCTACGATGCGTATATCGCCAACCGGCGCGGCAAGGTATCGACGGCGGATTACTGCGCCTTCCAGACTTCGATCGCGCAGCACTACTCGACGCTCGGCGCGAGCAGCGATCCGCAGGCGCGTAATCAATGGGCGGCGTATTTCCTGGATCAGCGGGCGAGGGCGCTGAGCTGGCGGGCGGCGGTTGATCCGACCTTGCGCAGTGGTTGAGCGGCTAGCGGTACGGCACGCGGGTGGTGAGCCGGGAGCACTGGACAGGTGAGCGGTTACTTCGACGCCGGCTGAGCCAGCGCGCCCCGCCATAGCATCTTTCGCAGCTGCGCGAGCACGGCTTCGCGGCTCGGCCCCGGATGCGCGTCACTTTCCGGCGCGCTCTGCTGCCCTTCGGGCGGCGGCAACTGGTTAGCGAGCGCCAACATCGCAAAGCCATGCAGGCTTGCCCAGTAGGCGTAGGCAATCAGCCGCGGATCCCCTTCAAGGCGCCCAGCCGCCACGAGCGGTTCGAAATGCGCGCCCAGCAGGCGCCATGCGCGTTGCGAGGCGGCGGCAAGTTCCGGGTGGGCGGCATCGTCCGGCTGGGCCACATCGAACATCAGACGGTACGCGTGCGGTTCATCCAGGGCGAACAGAACGTAGGCGTCGCTCAGCACCGTCCCCCTGTTGGCGGGGTCAGCCGCGAGCACGGCCGCTTCCAGGCGCTGCGCAAAGCGGGTGAACGCCGCGGCCCGCACCATCGCAAGGATCTCGTCCTTGTCGCGAAAATACCGGTAGGGCGTCATGGCGCTGCAGCCCAGTTCCCTGGCCAGCTCGCGCATCGTGACGCCCTGCGCGCCGCGCGTGGCGAACGCGTTCTCGGCAATGCGGCGCATGGCTTCGCGGAACTGGTGAATGTCTTCGTCGGAGAGTGTCTTGGGCATGCCGGATGACGCATCGGTCCATCGCGTCAATTTACTGCGTAAATCAAGCGGGCACAACAAAACAGAGCGGGAATCGGATCGGAGAATGATTGGATGGGCGTGACGCGCGTTAGCGCATGGGCGCGCGCCCGGTCCACGCAGACGGAGCGCGGACCGATCGCCTGGCTGGCGTTGTGCGCCTCGGCACGCCGACGCACTAGGAAAGACGCTTGATCGCCCGGATTGCCGTATCGCCGATGTCCGTGACGCGCCACTGTTTCAGGCCCGAGGCGAGCTTTTCGAGTTGAACGAGCTGTCGTTCGAACAGCGCATCCAGTTCCTCTCGATCCATGTCGACCTGATTGGGAGCATCCTTGACGAGCAACAACGTGGCGAATTCATGCGGACTCAGCATCGTTCTCTCCATGTCAGGCTTTGCGCGGACGGCCCTGGGGGCGACTGGCCAGCGGGGCGGCAGGCGCAGCGCGATCCGCGACAGGATCAGGTGGGAGCAACAGCAATTCGAACCGGCGCGCCGTGAAAAATGGCGTCGGGGAACTGGAGTGTAGTCAACCGCACACTGAACCCCAAATCGTCCCCCGAAAATTTTCCATTTGACAATCCGGCCCTTCAGAGGCGGTCTGGACGGGCGGGCAAATCCTTGATTTCACTCGAGGTTTGGCGTGCGCTGCAGCAAAGCCGCGATGGCGTTTTCCGGCTGGCAGATTCGGTCAACCCCTCACTCCGCGACATAGACCTGAGTGCCGGCCGCCGCCAGCGTTTCAGTCATGTCGGCGGGCGGAGCGGCGTCCGTGAAAAGCGCGTCGATCTGGTTCAGATGGCCCTGGCGGACCAGCGCCGGGCGGCCGAACTTCGAATGGTCCGTGGCGAGGAACACCGTGCGCGCGTGCTCGATGATCGCCTCGGCGACCCGCACTTCGCGGGTGTCGAAGTCGCGCAGCGTGCCGTCGGTTTCGATGCTCGAAGTGCCGATGATCGCGAAATCCACCTTGAACTGGCGGATGAAATCGATCGCCAGCTCACCGACGATGCCCTTGTCCCACGGCCGCACGATGCCGCCCGTCACCAGCACCTCGCAGTCCGGATAGCCGCTCATCATGCTGGCGACGTTCAGGTTGTTGGTGATCACGCGCAGTCCGCGATGGCGGTTCAGCGCGCGCGCCACTTCTTCGGTGGTGGTGCCCAGGTTGATGAACAGCGACGCCTGATCGGGGATATGCGTGGCCACGAGTGTCGCGATGCGCCGCTTTTCGTCATGGAACATGCGTTGCCGCGCGGTGTACGAGACGTTTTCGGAGCTGGTGGGCAGGCTGGCGCCGCCGTGGTAGCGGCGCAGCAGGTTCATGTCGGCGAGCCAGTTGACGTCGCGCCGGATCGTTTGTGGGGTGACGTCGAAGTGAGCAGCCAGGTCGTCCACGGTTACGAAGCCGTCGCGTTGCACCCACTCGAGCAGTTCCTGTTGACGTGCGTTGAGGGTCAGGCGGGGGTCTCGGGTCATGTGTCTCGGGTCAGGTGATTGCGTCGGCGCCGGATGCGGCAACCAGCGCCAGGAGCGAGCGATGATTTAGGTGAGCTATTGTAAGACCAACGGACGGGTTGTCCGCCAACGTACGCGACATGCGCACGATCGCATCCGACGCGCAGCCCAACCCAGGTCCGGCTATTCAGAGGATTTCTGCATTTATTCATTTGATAAATGAATTTGTTTTTTCGACCGGTTCGCGCTGCAATCGAAGGTTCGTTCCGTGCTGGTTTTCTAATGGCCCCGGCGGAGGTACCGAGCCGGGCCGCGCTTTCCGAGAGTCCTCTACATGACCCGCTTCAACTGGCAAAACCCTTATCCGACACCGCGCCTGCCGGTCTTCGCGCGCAACATCGTTTCGACTTCGCACCCGCTCGCAGCCCAGGCCGGCTTGCGCATGCTGTGGAAGGGCGGCAATGCGGTCGACGCGGCGATCGCGGCAGCAGCGGCCATTACGGTGGTCGAGCCGGTCTCGTGTGGCCTCGGTGGTGACGCGTTCGCGCTGGTGTGGGATGGCGAGAAGCTGCACGGCCTGAATGCGTCGGGGGTGTCGCCGGCGGCCTGGAATGTGGACTACTTCAAGCGCAAGTACGGTGAAGAGCATGGTCTCGCGAAGCAGCCCAAGCGCGGCTGGGATGCGGTGACGGTGCCGGGCGTGATTGCGGGCTGGGAGGCGTTGCATCGGAAATTCGGTTCGCTGCCGTTTGCCGACCTGATGGAACCGGCCATCGAAATCGCCGAGCGCGGTCATGCGGTGGCGAGCATCGTCGCCTACAAATGGGCGGCCGCCGTGCCCGAGCTGAAGGATCTGCCGGGCTTCGCCCAGACCTTCATGCCGCGCGGCCGGGCGCCGGAAGTGAGCGAGCTGGTGCGTTTCCCCGGTCATGCGAAGACCCTGCGCAAGCTGGCCGAGCTGGGGCCACGGGCGTACTACGAAGGCGAGATCGCCGAGCAGATCGCGGCGTTCGCGCGCGAGGGCGGCGGCGCCATGACGGTGGAAGACCTGCGCAACTACCGCGCGGATTGGGTCGAGCCGATCGCCAAGGATTATCGCGGCTACACGGTCCATGAGATTCCGCCGAACGGCCAGGGCATTGCCGCGCTGATCGCGCTCGGCATCCTCGAAAAGTTCGATGTGGCCTCGCTCGCGGTGGACAACGTCGCATCGCAGCATCTGCAGATCGAAGCGATGAAGCTCGCCTTCGCCGATGTCTACCGTTACGTCGCGGACCCGCGTTCGATGGATGTCACGCCCGAGCAGATGCTCGACGACGCCTATCTGAGCTCGCGCGCGAAGCTGATCGATCCGAAGCGCGCGACGCAGTTCGACTTCGGCATGCCGAAGGCCGGCGGCACGATCTACATGTCGGTGGCCGACGAGCGCGGCATGATGGTGAGCTTCATCCAGTCGAACTACATGGGCTTCGGCTCGGGCATCGTCGTGCCGGACAGCGGCATTGCGCTGCAGAACCGCGGCTGCGGCTTCTCGATGGACCCGAAGTCGCCGAACGTCGTGGAGGGCGGCAAGCGGCCGTTCCATACGATCATCCCGGCCTTCCTCACGCAACAGGTCGACGGCAAGCAGGAAGCGGTGATGAGCTTCGGCGTGATGGGCGGCGACATGCAGCCGCAAGGTCACCTGCAATCCATAGTACGGATGCTCGATTACGGCCAGCAGCCGCAGGCGGCGTGCGACGCGCCGCGCTGGAAGGTGAACCGCGATTTCACGATCGATATCGAAGCGACGCTCGACGCCAACACGGCCCGCGCGCTCGAAGGTCTTGGCCATACGATCAAGTCGGTGGACGATCCGTATATGGACTTCGGTTCGGGTCAGTACATCTGGAAGCTCGATCGCAACGATCCTGAACGCGGCTACGTCGCGGCCAGCGACAGCCGCCGTGACGGGCTTGCCGCCGGGTTTTGAACGCCGCTACGCCCCTTCGCTTTGCGTGGGGCAGCCCTGGGTGAGGATCAAACCTTGGGGGCTGCCCCGCGTCTTCTGCAGATCCGACCATGACCGACCTCGCTTCGCCTGCCGCTGCGGCGGCCGCTCCTTATCCCGCCGCGCCGGTGTCGAAAGCGATGGTCCGGCGCATCATCTTCTCGTCGTCCGTCGGCAATGCGCTGGAATGGTTCGACTTTTCGGTCTATGGCTACTTCGCCAGCCTCATCGCGAAGCAGTTCTTCCCGATGCACGACGAGTGGCTCTCGACGCTGCTGGCCATCGCCACCTTCGGCATCTCGTTCCTGATGCGGCCGTTCGGCGCCGTGATCCTTGGCATCTACGGCGACCGGAAGGGCCGCAAGGCGGCGCTGACGCTCTCGATTGCGCTGATGATGGTCGGCACCTTGACGATGGCCGTGATGCCGCCGTATGCGGCGATCGGCCTCACGGCGCCGGTATTGATCCTGGTCGCGCGGCTCGTGCAAGGGTTTGCGGTGGGCGGCGAGTTCGGCAGCGCGACGGCCTTCATGGTCGAACACAGCCCCACGCGGCGCGGCTATTTCGCGAGCTGGCAGTTCGCCAGCCAGGGGCTTGCGGCGATTCTCGCGGCCGCGTTCGGCTCGCTGCTCACCGCGTGGATGTCGCCCGAGCACCTGAGTAGCTGGGGCTGGCGCATTCCGTTCCTGTTCGGTGTGCTAATCGGGCCGATTGGCTATTACATCCGCTCGCATCTGGACGAGACGCCCGAATTTCTGGCGCTGCGCCGCGAACGCGACCATGACGAATCAGGCGGCAAGCCGAGCGGCACGCCCCGCGGCAAGACAAGCGACCCGGCCGCTTCGTTCAGCAGCCAATGGGTGAACCTGCTTCTTGCGATCGGCATCGTCGCGCAATCGACGGTGGGCGTATACGTCCTGCAGCTCTATATGCCGCTGTATGCCGTGAAACAGTTGCACATGCCGGCGGCCGTCTCATTCGGCGCCGTGGTGCTCAACGGCGGTCTGCAACTCGTGCTGTCGCCGGTGATGGGCGCGTGGTCCGACCGCATCGGCCGTATCCGTATCATGCTGGGCACATCGTTACTGATGGGCGTGCTGATCTATCCAATGTTCGCACTGCTGCAGAGTCACCCCACCGTCGGCTGGCTGTTGCTCCTGCAAGGCACGGCCGGCATCCTCAAGGCCGCGTATTCGGGGCCCATGCCGGCCCTGATGTCCGAAATCTTTCCGACCCATGTGCGTTCGACGGGTCTTTCGATCGGCTACAGCATCGGCGTGACGGTCTTCGGCGGCTTTGCGCCGACGATCGTAGAGACCTTCATCCATCTGACCGGCGACAAGCTTGCGCCCAGCTATTACGTGCTGGCGGCTGCGTTGCTGTCCGGCCTGTCGCTTGCGATCGTCGCCTGGCGCAGACGCCGTGTGGGGCGCAGCATATCCTTCGCGCATTAAACGCGCGGCCCGCAGCGCAGCCGCTTCCCGGCCGCTGAGCCTTACCGCGCATTACGTTGCGCGTCGTCTATCGCAGTGTGTCCAACGGCGGGCAGCGCGTCGCAGGCTGCCTTTTTTGTGCGCTGCGGCCGCTTTGTGTTGTTCTGGAACATTTCGACTACCGGCCGTCGGAACTGCCGCGCGTGGGTATGGTCTGTGCTGTGTTATCTGCAGAGTTGCGGAACACCAGCTAAGATGCAAGATACAAGGGGTTAACTCTAATTCAAGGCGCTGTATCGACGCGACAAGCAGCCGGGCGAAACGCAGGCGGTTCTGGGCACGCTCTAGAAGTCGATATAGCTTTCGGAGCAAGGAACAAATGCACACTGAGCGTAACCATGTGATGCCCTGGCGGATTGAGGACATCGACCTCAGCCGGATTGACAGGCAACGGGCCGTGGCCAACGAAGATCTGCTGCTTCTGCTGTGCGCCGCTTCGTTCATTGAAAGCGGTACGGATCTCTACACCAGCAATCTGAGTACCTTCTTCAACGGCGACCCTGAAGTGTCGGCGTGGCTCAACAACGAGTGGGAGCCGGAAGAGATGCAGCACGGCCGGGCCCTGAAGACCTATATCGCTTACGTGTGGCCGGAATTCGACTGGGACACGGCCTTCAGCAATTTCTTCGAGGAGTATTCGAAGACGTGCTCCGTCGAAGACTTCGAAAAGACGCGTGCGCTTGAAATGGTTGCACGCTGCGTGGTGGAGACGGGCACGGCGACCTTGTATCGCGCGATCGGCGAATGCTCGGACGAACCGGTGCTCAAGGAGATCACCGACCTCATCCGCACCGACGAAGTCCGTCACTACAAGCACTTTTTCAAATACTTCAAGAAGTACAACAAGATCGAGGGCAATGGCCGCCTGGCTGTGCTGGGTGCGCTGATGCGCCGCGTGCTGGAAATCAAGAACGAAGACTCGGAGATCGCGCTGCGGCATGTGTTTGCGATCCGCTATCCGGAGCGCGTGCACGATTCCGCCTATAACCGCGACCGGGCGGCGCGCATCAATACGCTGGTGCGTCGCAATCTGTCGGCGGACATGTGCGTGAAGATGCTGCTCAAGCCGCTCGATCTGCCCGCGCGGATTCAACCCGGCGTGCATTACCCGCTCGCCAAGATCACGCAGCATGTATTCTTTCGCTAGCGGCGTGGGCTGGGTTAGCGGCTCGCCGACTCGGCAAAAGGTTTGAAGAATGGCCCGCCTGTGCGGGCCATTCTTCATTTCGTAGTTCGATTCAAAGACGATTGATGAACCGGAGTCAGGCGATGACCGATTCTGCATCCCGACACCCGCTCGAACAGATCGTGTTCGACGAATGGCCGGCTGCGCCGCGCGCATTGTTCGACGGCACGTCTCTCGCCAGCAAGACGGGTTTTACGGCGTCCTTTCTAACGACCGACGCAAACAATAGCCATGTGCGGACCTCGCTGCTGGGAGTAGGGGAGTTGTATGCGCCCGACTCGCGCACGCTGTGCGTCGCGTTATGGCCGCAATCGCGGGCGGCGGGTGTGCTCGCGCGCAGCGGCCGTGCGGCGCTGACGTTCGTCTGTGAGGAAGCGTTCTATCAGGTGCAGTTGCAGTTCGAGCCGCTGGCCGCGGTGCCTGGAGACAGCAGCGGTCTCGCCCACTTTATCGGCGCGATCGATACCGGCGAAGCGCAGCGCGTGCCCTATGCGCGCCTGACAGGCGGCATTACGTTCGAACTGGAGGAGGGAGGAGCGGCGGTGCTCGATCGGTGGGAACAGCAGATCGAGCACCTGAAGCAGGCCGCTGCGGCGGCCCGCCGTTGACGCGGCTAGGCAGCCAGGCTCACCGCCCGCGCTGCCCACCATTGCGCGGCGGCTGCGAGCTGCGCGGCGCATCGCCACGCGGCTTGGCGCCGCTCAGCAACGCGCCCGGGTTGCCGCCTTGCGGCTTGCCCTGACCCTGCGGCTTGCGCGGCGCATGCGTCGCACCGGCGTTGTCATGCGTGGCCGGACCCGGCTTGCCGTGATGGCGCGTCGTCTCGTGGCGCGGATTGTCCTTGCGCACCTGCGGTTGCGCGGCCGAGCCAGCCGGCTTGGCGCCTTGCGGCTTCGCCTGCTGCTGGGCGCCCGCCGGGCGCTGTCCCGAGCGCTGCCCCGGCTTGCCGGAACCGCCGTCGCGCCGGCCGCCGCCGTCACCCTTGGGTGCACCTTGACCTTGACGCGGCTGACGGCCACCACCACCGCCGCCGCCCCCCTGGCCACGGCGCAGGATCGGCTCCGGCTTCGCGTTCGGATCCGGTTCGAAACCGGCGATCACTTCTTGCGGCACGGCGCGCTTGATCAGCTTCTCGATGTCCTTCAACAACTGCAGTTCATCGACGCACACCAGCGACACCGCTTCGCCCGACGCCCCGGCGCGACCGGTACGGCCGATGCGGTGCACATAGTCTTCCGGCACGTTCGGCAGGTCGTAGTTGACCACGTGCGGCAACTGGTCGATGTCGATGCCGCGTGCGGCGATATCGGTCGCCACCAGCACCTGCAGCGTATTGGTCTTGAACTCGGCCAGCGCGCGCGTGCGGGCCGACTGGCTCTTGTTGCCGTGAATCGCCAGTGCGCTGATGCCGTCCTTGGTCAGTTGCTCGGCGAGGCGGTTCGCGCCGTGCTTGGTGCGCGTGAACACCAGCACCTGGAACCAGTTGTGTTCCTTGATCAGGTGCGTGAGCAGCTCGCGCTTCTTGTCGCGGTCCACCGGGTGAATCTTTTGCGCCACCAGCTCGGCCGTCGTGTTGCGGCGGGCCACTTCGATCAGGGCCGGCGAATCGAGCAGATTGTCGGCGAGCGCCTTGATCTCATCGGAGAAGGTCGCGGAGAACAGCAGGTTCTGGCGCTTCGGCGGCAGCTTGGCCAGCACGCGCTTGATGTCGTGGATGAAGCCCATGTCGAGCATGCGGTCGGCTTCGTCGAGCACGAGAATCTCGAGATGCGACAGGTCGATGGTCTTCTGCTGCATGTGATCGAGCAGACGGCCAGGCGTGGCCACCACGATATCGATCCCACGACGCAGCGCGTCGATCTGCGGATTGATGCCGACACCGCCGAACATCACCGTCGACTTCAGCTTCAGGTACTTGCCGTACGCACGCACGCTTTCTTCGACCTGCGCGGCGAGTTCGCGCGTCGGCGTGAGGATCAGCGCGCGGACTACGCGCTTGCCGGCGGCCGTGGTGACCGGCGGCATGGTGTTCAGGCGCTGCAGGATCGGCAGCGTGAAGCCGGCCGTCTTGCCGGTGCCGGTCTGCGCGCCGGCGAGCAGGTCGCCGCCGTTCAGCACGGCCGGAATGGCCTGCAACTGGATCGGAGTAGGAGAGGTGTAACCGAGCTCGTGTACAGCGCGGACCAGCGGTTCGGACAAGCCGAGGGAATCAAAAGACATAAAAACTCTTTGCAATGCGGTATCGCGAACGGCAAATGCGCAGCCGAGAGGCGCGCATTCGAGGCCAAAGCCCAGATCCGGTCGCAGGGAAATCGGCGGCACACGCCAGCGTGTGCCGAATGCTTCAACGCGCTATCAAGACACGTTGACTGGCTTTAAGTTCGCCGTCGTGGTGTGTTACGCGACGTAGCGCGCAACACTGACGAATTGACACAGACTGCCCGCCAGTACGAACAGGTGCCAGATACCATGTCCGTGCCGGATGCGCTCGTCGTTGATGAAGAAGTAGATGCCGACGCTGTAGATGACCCCGCCGGCCACGAGCCATGCGGTGCCCGCGGTCGGTAATGCTTCGACCAGCGGACGAATGGCAACGAGCGCGAGCCATCCCATCAAGACATACAGCACCATCGAAACGCTACGGGTGCGGCGCCCGAGCGTCAGTTCCTGCACGATGCCAAGGACCGCAAGCCCCCAGCTTACCCCGAATAGGGACCAGCCCCACGGCCCACGCAAGGTGACCAGCGTGAACGGCGTGTAACTGCCGGCGATCAGCAGGTAGATCGCCGAATGATCGCATTTTTGCAGGACCGCCTTCACGCGCGGGTTGCGCACGCTATGGTACAGAGTGGATATAGCATACAGCACGATCAGCATCGCACCGTAGACGCTGAAACTGACGACCTTGTACGGATCGTCCTCCAGCGCGCCCATCGTCACGAGCGCAGCCAGCCCCGCCACCGACAGCACCGCGCCGACGAGGTGGGTAATGCTGTTAAAACGCTCACCGACATGCACGACATCTTCTCCTACCCGGTCCATGTGTGCCATTGTGCACGACGATGTCCGGCCCCGGTCCAAAAAACAGAAGGGCGCGGCCGCGATTTCCCGCAGGCCGCGCCCTCCTTACCTCTTGCGTCGCTCAGTCGAGCGGCGCGGAACGCAGATCCGCCACCTGCTGCGGCGACACCGCCGTGCCGTGGTTGCCCCACGACATCCGGATGTAGGTCACCACGGCTGCGACTTCCTGATTCGACAGCGATTGCGCGAACGGCGGCATGCCGTACGGCTTCGGATTGCCATCCGTACTCGGCGGATACCCGCCGTTCAACACCATGCGGATCGGGTTCACCGCCGACGGCATCTGGATAGACGGGTTGTTGGCCAGCGGCGGGAAGTTCGGCGGTTGGCCGAGACCGTTCGCCTCGTGGCACTTCGCGCAGTTGTCCGTGTAGACCTTTTGACCTTGCTGCAGCAGTTCAGTGCCGAACTGCGCCGACGTTTCCAGTTGCAGATTTTCCGGCGCTTCGCTCTTCTGCGGAATGGTCTTCAGATACGTGGACATTGCCTGGATGTCTTCGTCCGACATGTACTGCAAGCTGTTGTGAACCACTTCAGCCATCGGACCGAACACCGCGCCGCGTTGCGACACGCCGGTCTTCAGCAGATCCTGGATGTCCTTGATGTCCCAGTCGCCCAGACCCGCTTCCTTGTTCGACGTCAGCGACGGAGCGTACCAGTTCTGCAGCGGGATCAGGCCGCCCGCGAAGGCGGCCGAGTTCACCGGGCCGCCCATGGCGTTGATCGACGTGTGGCACATGCCGCAATGGCCGAGGCCTTCGATCAGGTACGCGCCGCGATTCCACTCCACCGACTTGGTCGGATCCGCCTTGTACTCGCCTTCACGGAAGAACAGCGTGCGCCAGCCGATCAGCAGGTTGCGGTTGTTGAACGGGAACTTCAGTTCGTGCGGACGGCTCGGCACGTTGACCGGCGCGACCGAGCGCAGGTACGCGTAGATCGCGTCCGCATCGGCCCGCGTGACCTTCGTGTAGCTCGTGAACGGGAAGCCCGGGTACAGCAGGCTGCCGTCCTTGGAGCGGCCGGTGTGCATGGCGCGGTAGAAGTCGTCCTGGGTCCACTTGCCGATGCCGTATTGATCGTCAGGCGTGATGTTCGGCGTGAACATCGTGCCGAACGGCGTGGCCATGGGCAGGCCGCCGGCGAACTCCTTGCCGCCGCGCACCGTGTGGCAGGCAATACAGTCGCCGGCCCGGGCGAGATACTCGCCCTTCTTGATCAGATCCGCCTGGTCGGCGGGGGTGGCGGCCATGGCGCTGCCGTTGTGCAGGTTGTCGCCGCCCGACCACAGGACGGGAACGAGGGCCGCGGCCGCAGCCACGACGACTGCCGAAAGGGCGAACACAGTCTTGCGTTTCATTTGGTCATCTCTCCCGGTGCCTTATTGCGGTTCGCTGCCGCAGGCAAGCGGAGTCTTCATCGAACGGGCCGGAGCCGGCACGGGATTCTGCGGTGCCGTCTGGGTGGACAACCATGAAGCGACAGCATTCACGTCGTCATCGGTCAAGCGGGTGGCGATGGTGTGCATGCAGTCAGGCGCAATGGCATGCCGCGAGCCCGAGCGCCAGGCGCCGAGCTGTGCGCTGATGTAGTCCGCATGCAGACCGACCAGACCCGGGATGGCCGGTTCCATGCCGGTCAGCGCCTTGCCGTGGCACGCGGCGCAAGCCGGGATCTGTTTCGATGCGTCGCCATGCAGCACGATGTCCTGGCCGCGCGCGATCGTATCCGACGAGACCGTGGGTTTGGCCGGAGGCGGGTACGGCGGGCGCTGCTGCGAGAAGTACGCCGCGATCTGATGAAGGTAGTCGTCCGAGAGATACGTGACGAGGTAGTTCATGGGCGGGTACTTGCGACGCCCTTCGCGGAAGTTCTTGAGCTGGTTGTACAGGTAGTCAGCCGGTTTGCCCGCGAGGCGTGGGAAGTAGTCGTTGTCCGTCCCCTGACCGTGCGTGCCGTGGCAGGCCGCACAGGCCTGCACGCGCGCTTCCATCGTGTCCGGAGTCTTGGGTTGAGTCTGCGCTTTCGCAGCGCTAAAGACGCCTGCGGCCGAGATCAGCAGCAGGGCGAGCAGCGGGCGGAAAATGCGTCTAGAAGACACGCGTAACTCCATCAAATTCGGGGACCCGACCGAACTTCGTGCGGCTCGGCTTGAGGGCAACGGGGGGCTGGCGCGACGCAGCATTCTATCATCGCTGGGTGATGGTGACTATTTGCCACAGGCTGCATCGTTCCCCTCGTAAACGCCGATGTGACAGTTTGGCGCAGTGTGTATCGGGCGTGTCTCACATGCTTTTGGGATCGGCTTTGCAACCCTTCGCTGACCATTGCGCGGCGTCGGCCTGCAACTAAGTTGAACCCACACGCACACGGACCATCGAAGCGTACACTCCCGGGGCGCCGGTGTCTTGCTGCGCTGCGCGCATCCCTTCCCCCTGTATTTTCGACAAGCAATCCGCCTTTCATGAAGCTATCCGATTTCCCCCGTTCAGCGCCGCAGCCACTCGCTGCCGGACGCTCCACCATCACATGGACCGCGGCTTCGGCTGCCGGCCATCGTATCCAGGGCACTCACGCGTTGGCTGTCAAATGAGGGTCGACGGATTGTGGATCGGGCAGGTCGCCATGGCCGCGCTCATGAATGTCGCGTTTGCGTATGCGGTCGGTTCGGCGCTGCTCGGCGCGTGGCTCGCGAAAGATGCCCAGGCCAAGGTCGCGCCGGCGCGTCCCGCATGGTTGCGTGCGCAACGCTCGATGCTGACGGCCACCGTCGTGCTGGTGCTCGCCGACCTCGGCTGGCTGCTGTATCAGGCCGCGGCGATGAGCGGCAGCGCCTTGCCGCAGGCGTTCGGCGTGATCCCGACGGTGCTGTCGCAGACGCACGTCGGCTATGCGTGGAGCGTTGCCTTTGTCGGTGCGCTGGTGTTGCTGTTGACCGCCATGTCTTCGCACGCGAGCACCTTGCGCAATGCGCTGCTGTGGCTAGCGGTGATCGCGATCGGCGCGGGCAAGGCGTCGCTCGGTCATGCGGCCGATGCCGGACCGGCGTCCGCCGCGATCGGCGTGCAGACCTTGCACGTGCTCGCCACCAGCGTGTGGGGCGGGCTCGTCGTGACGGCCGGCCTGACGGTGCTGCCGGCGCTCGGCACGTCGACCGCGCGCGGCATCCTGATCCGCACGGCCATGCAGGTCTCGAACGTGTCGCTGGTCGCGGTGGTGTTCGTACTGCTAACGGGGATCTTCAACGCTGTGCGGGGATCGGGTGGGTCGTTCGAGGCCATTCAGATCAGCACGTGGGGACATGTGCTGATCCTCAAGCTGGCACTGGTCGCGCTGGCGCTGGTACTCGGCGGGTTGAACCGTTTCCTGGCGCTGCCGCGGCTGCGCCGCACCGCGTCGACGATGGACGCTCACACTTTCACCAACGTGCTGTACCTCGAAGCGCTGGCGATGATCGGCGTGTTCATCGCGGCGGCCGCGCTGTCGCATAGCGTGCCGGCGTTCGTTCCGCTGGGCTGAGGGCGCGGGTCGCGGCTCGCGGCCCGATCAATCACGGCCCGGCCTATAGCAGCCCGGCCCGTGGCGTCTCGCCCCACCGCGTCCCAGCCAAAAAAACGCCGCACAGCATACATGTGCGGCGTTAAACACACGGTCGCCCGGCAGGAGCCGGTTGCCCCGTTATTGCAGGTTAAGCGGCGAGCGCCTTGGGCACCCGCTCCAGCATCGTTTCAGGAAACATCTCCTGACGCAGTTCGCCGTCGTCGTCGAACCATTGGCAGATCAGCCAGGTGCCCGGTGCGAACACCACCGGCCCGACCCATGTGGCCGTCATCGCACGGCCACCCGATTTGAGCGTCAGCACGTCGCCGCCGCGGTATGGGGTTCGTTTTGACAGAAGCATCGCTTTCATCCCGTTCGGTCGTCCACTCGGTTCTTATCGGCTGCTTCGGTCGGGCCGGGCGCTCAACGCCTGATGACCCGCGCCGGCTGCCCGGTCCGTTGCAGCTATGCGGCTTATTCGAAGCCCAGCTTGTGGCCGAGGATCGGCGCGCAGAACAGCGCGATCGCGCAGCCGCTTACCTTGCCTTCGAGTTCGGCGCTGGCGGCGTGTGCGCCGTAGAGTTGGGTCAGCAGGTCGAACAGTTGCGGCGCGCAATAGATCACGGCGGCGGCGAGGAAGCACTTCTCCACCGTCGAGATGCGCCAGCCGCGTTGAAACGCCATTACCGCGCCGATTACGCGCAGTACGCCGAACACCACTAGCGCGCCCACGGCCGCCTGTTCGCGGATCAGATAGTCAGGAAGAAATTCGCCCATGATGGTCTCTCGCATCGTCTTTTGCATGCGATAGAGCAAAGAGCGGGCCAGGCGCGCGGCGCGTGCCGGGGTGACGGCCTGAAAGCCTTGTGCGGCAAGGCTTTCAGGTGTTGAGGAGGAATCGTGAGCAGGCCCCGGACGGAGTTTTTAGACGGATTCTGTCCGGAATGTTACGTAACTGAGACGCCGTGGCCGTCGGGCGCCCGTAACATCCCCGGGCAGGCGTGGAGACGCTTATCGGATCCGTTCGATCCGGCCGACCAGAAACAGGTACGACAAAGCGCCCACCACGCCGACCGCGCTCATGAACACGAGGGCCGGCGCGAAATCGTTGCCTTTGACGAGCAGGCCGATCACGATCGGCACGCAGATCGACGACAGATTGCCCATCAGGTTGAACATGCCGCCGGTGAGGCCGAGCAGTTCTTTTTTCGCCATCGATGAAACCAGCACCCAGGTGATCGACGAAAAGCCGCTGCCGAAGAACGCGATGGCCATGAACAGGATCACCATCGACGGACTGTCGACGAAGTTCGCGCCGACGATCGTCGTGGACAGCAGCAGGCCCGTGACGATCGGCACCTTGCGTGCGACCGTGGCCGAGACACCGCGCCGGATCATCGCATCGGAGATCAGCCCGGAGGCCAGAATGCCGACGAAGGCGGCGAGAAACGGCACGGCGGCCATGAAGCCTGCCTTCAGGAAATCCATGTGGCGGTACTTGACGAGGTAGGTGGGAAACCACGTCAGGAAGAACCACAGCGTCGAGGTCACGGCGATCTGGCCGATATAGATGCCCCAGAGCTTGCGGTTGCCGAGCACGGCGCGCCAGTCGGCGGCGCTGTAGCGTGGCTGAGACGCGCGGGCGCTGCTGAGTTCGACAAGGCCGCCGCCGCGACGGATCGTATCGAGCTCCGCCTGGTTGATTCCCGCCGTCTCGGACGGTTCGCGATACAGCGCGTACCAGACCAGCGCCCACACCACGCCAATGAGTCCCGTGAGGATGAACACGCCGTGCCAGCCGAAGTGCTGCTGGGTGAGGACGAGCGCAGGCGTCAGGAAGGCGAGACCGACGTACTGGCCCGAGGTGTAGACGGCAATGGCGCGGGCCCGCTCGCTATCGGGAAACCAGGTGGTGACGATGCGGTTGAGCGTCGGATAGGCCGGCGCTTCGAGCACGCCGAGCAGCACGCGCAAGGACAGCAGCAGCACGAACGCGCTGGCGAAGCCCTGCAGGACGGTGGCGAGCGACCAGAGGCCGATGATCAGCGCCATCATCAGACGGGGCCGCGCACGATCCACCAGCATGCCGCCGGGAATCTGCAGCAAGGCATATGACCAGCCGAAGGCCGAGAACACCAGCCCCATGTGGGCCGGATCGAGTTGCAGGTCCTGCGCGATGGCGGTGGCCGCAATCGACAGGTTGCTGCGGTCCAGATAGGTGATGACGACGGTGATGAACAGCATGACCAGCAGACGGTGGCGCTTGCCGGTCGCGGCTTGCGTTTCGAACGTGGTTGTCTCCACTTAATGCTCCTTCTTTTATTGGCTTGCGCGCCGGATCTCACCCGACGCAAAAACGCCGCCCGCAGGCGGCGTTTCATCGCATCACAGGCTTACCACTCGGCGACGCTGCCGTCCGTATGGCGCCACACCGGATTGCGCCAGCGGTGGCCGACCTTGGCCATCTCGCGGACCTTCTCCTCGTTGACCTCGATGCCGAGCCCCGGGCCCTGCGGAATCGACACGAAGCCGTCTTCGTATTTGAAGACCTCGGGATTCTTGATGTAGTCGAGCAGGTCGTTGCCCTGGTTGTAGTGGATGCCGAGACTCTGTTCCTGGATGAACGCGTTGTAGCTGACCGCGTCGATCTGCAGGCAGGTGGCCAACGCGATCGGGCCGAGCGGGCAGTGCAGCGCGAGCGCCACGTCATAGGCTTCGGCCATCGAGGCGATCTTGCGGCACTCGGTAATGCCGCCCGCGTGCGAGGCGTCCGGCTGGATGATGTCCACATAGCCGCCCGCGAGGATGTGCTTGAAGTCCCAGCGCGAGTAGAGCCGCTCGCCGAGGGCGATCGGCGTGTTGGTCTGATTGACGATGTCGCGCAGCGCCTCGGCGTTTTCCGAGAGCACCGGTTCTTCGATGAAGAGCAGCTTGTACGGATCGAGTTCCTTGGCGAGCACCTTCGCCATCGGCTTATGCACGCGGCCGTGGAAGTCCACGCCAATGCCGATGTTCGGCCCCACCGCCTCACGCACGGCCGCCACGTTGTTGATGACGCCCTGCACCTTGTCGAAGGTATCGATGATCTGCAGCTCTTCCGAGCCGTTCATCTTCACCGCCTTGAAGCCGCGTTCGACCACGGCGCGCGCGTTGTTGGCGACGTCGCTCGGACGGTCGCCGCCGATCCACGAGTAGACCTTGATCCTGTCGCGCACCTGGCCGCCCAGCAGCGCATGCACGGGCACGCCGTGGTGCTTGCCCTTGATGTCCCACAGGGCCTGGTCGACGCCGGCAATCGCGCTCATCGTGATCGGGCCGCCGCGGTAGAAGCCCGCGCGGTACATCACCTGCCAGTGGTCTTCGATCAGCAGCGGGTCTTTGCCGATCAGATAGTCCGACAGCTCTTCGACGGCCGCCGCGACGGTATGCGCGCGGCCTTCGACGACCGGCTCGCCCCAACCGACGATGCCTTCGTCCGTCTCGATCTTGAGGAAGCACCAGCGCGGCGGAACGATGAAGGTTTCGAGCTTGGTGATTTTCATGGTGCGTGTCTCCTTGAGCCTGCTAGGCCGATCCTTGAGTGGCGGATGCTGGTGGATGCGTCTGCGTCCACCAGCGCGATATCTGAGGAGTCACATGCTACAACAAAATCGCCTTTAAATACTATTAATAGTACTATTGGCGGACGCATTCCATGCGCTTCCGGTGTAGGTGCTGTGGCCGGGATGCCGGATAATCGCGGTCGTTTCGACAATGAAGAGCGCCGGAAGACGGCGGGGAGAGCACTTATTCAGCACGATCTGCACGGGCGCGTCGCCCATCTGCTGGCCACAGCCATTCTGCGCGGCGACTACGCGCCGGAGACCATCCTGCCGCGCGAAGCCGAGTTGATGGAAACCTTCGGCGTGAGCCGCACGGTACTCAGGGAAGCGCTGCGCACGCTGACGTCCAAGGGGCTGATCGAGTCGCGTCCGCGGATCGGCACGCGCGTGCGACCGCGCGCGGCGTGGAACTTGCTCGATGTGGACGTACTCGACTGGTACTCGCGGGTGGCCGAGCCGATGGCCTTCGCGCTCAAGCTGCAGGAAATGCGCGAGATGATCGAGCCGTATGCGGCGGCGCTGGCGGCGGCCTCTCATACCGCGCAGACGTTTGCCGCGCTCGACGCGGCGCATGCGGCGATGGTGGCCGCGCGCAACGTCGACGAATGGGTGCGGGCCGATCTGCGTTTTCATCTGAGCGTGCTGACGGCGTGCAGCAACGAATTGCTGATCCCGCTGGGCACGCTGATCGAACGCACGCTCGAGGCGCAGTTGCGCCTGAATGCGAAGCGCGCGGAGGTCTACAACGCGTCGCTCGCCGAGCACACGGCGGTGTTCGAAGCGATCCGCGCACGCGACGCGGCCGGCGCGCAGCAGGCAATGGCGGGCTTGCTCGGCGTGACGCGGCGGCGCATCGAGGGCTGAGCGTCGAGCGCGCCGCTACGCGCGCTAGTCCATCGCCGCGTGCGCAACCGACGCGTCCGGCGCTTTGTGCGCAGGGCGAATCAACAGCAGCAGCGGCACCACCAGCAGCGTGGCCACGAACATCAGCTTGAAGTCGTTCAGGTAGGCGATCATTGAAGCCTGCTGGGTGATCGACGCATTCATCACGGCGATGTCGTAGCGCGAGCCGTTCTCCAGCATGGGCTGCATGACGGGATTGAAGATGTTGACGTTCGCCGCCAGGTCCGCATGGGCGACCTGGGTGCCGCGCGTCATCAGCGTCTGCACGATCGAAATGCCGATACTGCTGCCGATATTGCGCATCAGGCTGTAGGTTGCGGTGCCGTCGGCGCGCAGTTCCGGCGTGAGGGTGGAAAACGTCAGCGCGCTCAGCGGCACGAACACGAGGCCGAGTCCGAAACCCTGGATCACGCCGGGCCACACGATATCCGAGGCGGACAGCACGATCGTGTAGTTCATCATTTGCCACAGCGCGAACGCGGAAATCAGGAAGCCCGCGAGCAGCAGCAGGCGCGCGTCGATGCGTTTGAGCAGGCGTCCGGCGCAGAGCATGGCGATCATCGTGCCGGCGCCGCTGGGCGCCGTGACCAGACCGGTGGTGGCGACCGGATAGTTCATCAGCGTCTGCAGCATGGGCGGCAGCAGCGCGCGCGTCGCATACATCACCGCGCCGATGACGAAAATGAAGAACGTGCCGGTGGCGAAGTTCGGGTCCTTCAGCAACTCGTATTTGAAGAACGAAGTTTTGCCGACCGTCGCTGTGTGGACGAGAAAGAACGCGAAGCTGATGGACGCCAGCAGCGCTTCGATGACGATTTCGTGCGAACCGAACCAGTCGAGTTGCTCACCGCGGTCGAGCATGGCCTGCAGCGCGCCGATCGCGAGGGCCAGCGTCGCGAAGCCGAAGGCGTCGAACTTCACGTCATGGCGCGGCGCCTTGCTCGGCAGAAACGTCAGGACCCCGAACAGCGCAAATGCGCCGACCGGCAGGTTGATGAAAAACACCCAGCGCCAGTTATAGCTTTCCGTGAGCCAGCCGCCGAGCGTCGGACCGAGAATCGGCCCCACCATCACGCCCATGCCCCACACGGCCATGGCTTGCCCCTGCTTCTCGCGCGGGTTGATGTCGAGCAGGATGGACTGCGACAACGGCACCAGCGAGGCCCCAAAAATCCCCTGCAGCAAACGCGAGGCGACGATCTCGCTCAGCGTCTCGGACAGGCCGCACAGCGCCGAGGCGATCGTGAAGCCGGCAATCGAAAACGCCAGCAGCCGCTTGACGCTGAAGCGGTCGGACAGCCAACCCGTCAGCGGCGTGGCGATGGCGGCGGCGACGATGTACGAGGTCAGCACCCACGTGATTTCGTCCTGCGACGCCGACAGCGTGCCCTGCATGTGCGGTAGCGCCACGTTGGCGATGGTGCTGTCGAGCGTCTGCATCAAGGTGGCGAGCATGATCGATACGGTGATCATGGGCCGGTTCAGCGCAGCGGCAGTACTCCCAGATATTGAGTCGGAAGACATGGGTGGGCGGGGCGGGCGGCGGGTGGAGACTCGGGTTGGAATAGATAGTAAGCATGCTTAGTATATAGATGAGGACGCCGTGCGAATACCAGGAACTGTACGGGTGTGGTGTGTGGTGCAGTCGTACAGGGCGGGGCCGCTGTTCGGCGCCCGCTTAGCCGGGGCTTTCGTATAATCGCGCGATGAAAACCCAATTCGAAGAGCGCTTCGGCTTCCTGATTTCGGACGTGGGCCGCCTGACCGGCAAGCGTTTCGACGATCTCGCCAAGTCGAGCCTCGATCTGACTCGCGCGCAATGCCGTGTGCTGGCTTATCTCGCCCACTACGGGGACGTCAACCAGGCCCGTCTCGCGGACCTGCTCGAGGTCGCGCCGATTTCGGCCGGGCGTCTGCTGGACCGCATGGAAGAGGGCGGCTGGATCGAGCGCTGGAGCAATCCCGAGGACCGCCGCGAACGGCAGGTGCGCATGACCGCCAAGGCCGAGCGCGCGCTCGGCAAGGCGCGCAAGGTCGGCGACGAAGTGGCCGCGGAGGGTCTGAGCGGCTTCAGCGACGAGGAGGCGAAGCAGTTGATCGCGTTGCTGCAGCGGGTGCGCGGCAATCTCAGCCGGATTGTGGATCGCTAAACGGTGATAGAGGGTGCGCTCGCGCGACGGATTGGCCCGTCCGTTTCCGAGCAGGCCATGCCCGCTAAACCCAGAGTTTCCACGGGACCGGCTGCCATCGCGCGGCAGGCGGGGCGGGTGCGTTCGTTCGCGATTGGGGGCCGGCGAGGCGCATCATCAGCAAGGAGTCGACGGCCGATTCGAGCGTCTCGAGTTCGACTGGCTTGCGAATAAACACATTCCAGAGCGCCGATTTGTCCGCGGGCGGCGTGCGGCCCGACGACATCACCACGGGAATCTGGGCGAGCGCCGGATAGCATTTCAGGCGCTGGCACAACTCCACGCCGTCGGTGCCCGGCATGTTCCAGTCGGTGACGATCAGATCGGGCAGACAGCGGCTCGCTTTCGCCAGGGCCGTCTTGCCGTCTTCCGCGACGATCACGTGGTGGCCGCGCTCCTCCAGCACAAGCTTGAAAAGCCAGAGCGAATCGATCTCATCGTCGACGAGCAGAATGGTAGACATGGTTCCAACATTCAGATGCCTTTCCTGCTTTGGCGCAACAACCATGCCGCCAGGGCACGGGGGTCGCTGTGATGCGGTACGGTGGTCGTCAGTCCGCCTGCGCGATGAGCCTCGTCAACTGGTCCGCCGACACCGGCTTGGTCACGTGCACGTCGAAGCCGGCCTCCGTGGCGGCCCGTTTATCTGCCTCGCCGGCATAGCCCGTTAGCGCGATCAGCCGTGTGCCGGCGAGACTCGCGTTGGACCGCAGTATCCGCGCGAGCTGCATGCCGCTCATATCCGGCATGGAGACGTCGATCAAGGCCAGGTCCGGAACGAACGTCTCGACCGCGGCCAATGCATCCGCGCCGCTGTACGCAGTGCGGACCTCGTGCCCGTCCATTTCCAGCAACATGGAGAGGGCGTCGATGGCGTCGGCCTGGTCGTCGACGAGAAGTATTTTTTTGGGTTGCGTCATTGCGTGGGGGCTAAAGGGTCGGGTGGATGCGTCTAGCGCCAAAGTTTTTGCATCAGTGCGAGCAGGGCGACCGGCGGTGTCCCTTTGCGGCAGTAACCGTCGAAGTTGTGCCGCGCCGTGCCGGTTTCGCGGACATGATCGTCATCGAGCGACGTAAAAGCCACGATTCCAAGGTTCGTCGTGGGTAAGTACGTGCGCAAGGCCTGAGCGGTTTCAAAGCCGTCGCGCTCCGGCATCATGATGTCGAGCACCACCACATCCGGGACCCAGTCCCTGACACAGCGCAGTGCCTCGCCGCAACCGCCGGCGGTGCGCGTTTCAACGCCTTCGTAAGAAAGATAGGTGGCAAGCGCTTCGGCCGCGTCGGCGTTGTCGTCGACCACCAGCACGCGCGGGTGGACGTTGAGGACACGAATCTTGCGGGCGCTCCAGGTTTGACAGAGTGATGGGGACGGGGCTTGGTGCAATTCTCGAATGCCTTTAATACGGGTTCTTAAGCGTGCAGCAAGGCTCATGCCACGGCGCGATCAACGCGGCGGTCGGTCACCCTTGCAGAGTTGTTCGATCGTAGTCAGAAAAATTTGCATGGGCGCGGGCTTGCGCAGGCAGGCATTCCACGTTTGCACCTCTTCGACGCTGGGCGGCGCGGCCGAGTGAATCATGATCGGCACGCGGGCGAGGTCAGGATGAGCCTTTAGTTGGCGGCATAGCTCGGCGCCGCCCATCAGGGGCATCATCCAGTCGGTGATCACCAGATCCGGGATGCTTTCCTTCAGACGCTCGAGTGCCTGGAAACCGTTGCGTGCACAACATACCCTATAACCTTCGTCGAGCAGAATGGCCTGCCATGCGGCGAGGATTTCCGGGTCGTCATCCACAAGCAAAATCGAGTGCATTTGCAATGGCCAGTTCGTGAACGTCGTTTTAGCCGTTACAGGCACGCAAAAGCCGTTCCATTGCGTGTGGTTGGGGTCATAATGACTTCGCTTTCAAGGGCCGTGGGGCGCGCGTGGCCGGTCCGAACCCCTGCCGCAAAGGGCTGCGGGCCTGCGGCGGCAGATCTGACCGGGGCGAATGTTCGGATGAAGAGCGTCGTCGATACAGCGCGTGCCGCGTTCGATACGGTAGATGTCGATTCCTTTTTGTAGAAACGTTACTCACCGAGTGGCCGTTATGACTGATACACCCAAAGGGCCTCTGCGCGGGTTCGCCGATTTTCTCCGCAGCGAGCGGGTTCGCTTGACCGAGCAGTGGATGAAAGAGGTCTTCGGCGACGTCGACCTGATCGAGGCCGACAAACTGACGTACGAACAGCTTGCCGATCACCTGCCGGAGATTCTCGACGGGTTGTGCGCCGCGCTCGACGCGGAGGATCTCGAGAAGGTGGAGCCGGCCATCGAACGCGACGCGCGCATGCATGGTCTCGTGCGCTGGCGCCAGGGATACCGGATCGAGGAACTGGTGCGTGAACTCGATCTGTTCCATCAGACGCTGGCCGGGGCTCTCGAGACATTCGCCGATACCGAAAGCGGCTTCACGCGCCGCCACGAAAGACGGGCCCGGCGCCTGATTGCCGAAGCGTTGAGTTTCGTCACCTTGACGTCGATCCGCGAGGTGGTGAGCGAGCGCGACCGGAAAATCGACGACTACACCGGCAAGCTCGAACGCGCGAATCACGAATTGAAGCTCAACCAACGGCTGGTCAGCGATCTCCATGAGTCGCGCATGCAGATCACCCGCAGTGTGGTGCATGACCTGCGCAATTTCCTGAATGCGTTCTCGGTGGCCTTGACGTTGATCGGGCGCGCACCGGCCAAGGCTGAGGCCGCGTTGACGCTGGCCCATCGTCAGGCGGCGGATATGAAGCAACTGGTCGACCAGATGGTGGAGTATTCGGTCGTGCTGGGCGATAACAGTCCGTCGGAAGCGGAGCCGTTTGATGTGAGGGCGTTGTTCGACGAACTGGTGACTTCGTGCCGACCTGCTATCGAAGCAAAAGGCTTGCGCCTGAAAACCGCCTGTGACGCCGAACTCGTGTCCGTGACTTCGAATCGTCTCAAGGTGAAGCAGGTGGCGCTCAATCTGTTGTCGAACGCGACCAAGTACACGGCCACGGGCGAAATCGAACTGGCTATCGGCGGCGCGGGAGAGGGCCACTGGTCTATCCGGGTCTCCGATACGGGCATTGGGATCGCGGCTTCGGATGCGGACCGGGTGTTCGATGAATTCGAGCGCGCCGCCGGTGACGATATACCGGGCACAGGGCTGGGCCTTGCGATCGTCAAGGAGCTTTGCCGCGTACTGCATGGGCAAATCCGCTTCGAGTCGCGTGAAGGTCGTGGGACGACGTTTGAGATCTGCTTTCCGCTTGACCTGGGATTAGTGGAGTAGTCGGGCAGCAGGTTTGCGTCGCCGGTTGGCGGTTGCATTCTTCGCGGAGCATACTGCCCCCTCGCCAGGTTCGGACAAGGGACAGTCGTGAAGCGATGGATTATTCGTATTGCATCGGCGCTTGTTGCGCTGATTGCTTTAGTCGTATTGACAGGCAGTGGTTATGAGTTCATTCAACGGCATCACGTGACGCGGGATTTTCCTGCGCAGGGGACGCTAGTCGATATCGGTGGCCGCAAGATTCAGCTTGATTGCAGAGGCACGGGATCGCCCACGGTTGTGTTCGAATCAGGTCTGGATATCAATGGGTCGCTGAGTTGGTCCGCTGTTCAGGATGCGGTGGCTAAGACCACGAGAGCCTGTTCGTATAGCCGCGCAGGCATCATGTGGAGCGACGCGCCAGGTCGCGCTCAAAACGGCCGGACCGTGGCCGAGGATCTGCACAAGACCTTGAACGCAGCCGGCGAGCATGGTCCGTTCGTGCTGGTCGGGCACTCGCTGGGCGGTCCCTACATCATGACTTATACCCATTACTACGGTCAGGACGTCGCGGGTCTGGTGTTCGTGGATGCTTCGCATCCGGACCAGACGCAACGGCTCAAGGGTGTGATGCCGGAGCAGAGCATCTTCCTCGGCAAACTCGCCGCGTCGCTCGCCTGGACCGGCGCGTTGCGTCCCGTTGCGCCCGTTCTGGTTCCGCAGGAGTCGCACCAGGATCTGCACGATGTCGAGACGATTCGCGCGTACGCGCCCACGTCTCTCGGTCCGATGATGCTTGAAGACGAAGCGCTAAACGAGACGCTCACCGAAGCGGGGACTTTCCGCCAGCTCGGCAACCGGCCGCTTTTTGTGCTGACCGCCATGGCGCCGTTCTCCGATGCGGAGCTTCAGTCCATGCAGATCACGGCTACGCAAGGGCAGAAAATCAAGGCGGTCTGGAAGCAGATGCAGGACGACGAGGCGACGTGGTCGTCGAGAAGTCAGCATCAACTCGTGAACGACTCGAGCCACTACATTCAGTTTTATCGCCCTGATGCGGTGATCGACGCGGTGCTTTCGGTGGTCGGGACTGTGCGGGCGGATCAGCATCAATAGTTCGATGCTGGATCGCGCAGCTTGCGAATGCACGCTGCATGAGCGCAAAACGTGGCGTCACGCGTGTCGCGCCTCACGCACGTTTTGGCAACTTTTTATTGACAAGCCATAGCGTGCAATAGAAACTTCAAGACATGAAAGCGCCCGCCCATATCGCCACCGCGACTAAACACCGAATGATCGTACGTTGGTACGAATCATCGGAGGCGTGTGTGCGTTAGCAATTTGCAGTAGCGCAAGTCACAAGGCCTCGCCGGAAACGGATGAGGCCTTTTTCTTTTGGTGGCTCCTCCGTCTCGCGGCTCAATCGACGGAGATGACCATGCACGACGCTAGCCAGCAGTCCGATTGTTCCTGCTTCCCTCATGACCATTCTGTGCGCGCGATGCATGTGCCGAGGATGGTGATTCACTTAAGCCTTCTGCCGCGGCAGACCATGTCGTGGCGCGTGATGGCCCACTGCGAAATCCGCGCTCATGGCGAGCGTGTCTGGTTGACGCGCATCTTTTCTCCGTACGACCACTGGCTGCAAGCGGGAGATGTGATCCGGGTCGCGCGCGGCGAACGCATCTGGTTGAGTGCAGACGGCGAGCGTCCAGCGGAAGTGACTTTAACTAGCGAGTACGTTGGGCGACGACGTAGGTTCGATCGATGGCCTGTGGTGCGCTGGGTGGAGCGCGCTTTCGATAGCTTGTTGCCGGTGGCGCGGTAAGGCGCGATCGACGCTTGCTGGTTGGACTGATTACTACGTTATATATAGGAATGCGAAATGAATTCGGATGTGCAGAAGCCAGTGGCGAATAGAGATGTCGCAGGTTGGAGAGGGTTTGTTTCGGGCGAGGGACTGCAGTGGGTGGTTGGCATTGCCAACATGCTATTGATACTCGGCTTGTTTGTATTGGCTGTCGCGAAGGCGCCGTCGAGCGTGAGGTCCAATAACGCGCGTTGCCTTCAGCAGGTCGCCAACGAGGAGCACGTGAGTCTGGAAGCGTTCTTTCAGAATCCGGCGGAGCAGGATGCGCTGGTCCAGGCTATGAATGTCTGTTCCCGGTGAGCCTACTGTTGAGGCGGCATGGTCGAGTCGTAAGGCTGAACCAGTTCCGAGCATGTGAACTCACCCGTTGTCGAACCTGTTTTCGCGTCGGCGACGCGGTGAGTCTCATTGCACGCGAACATGCTCGCGTCTTTTTGCAGGTAGTAGACGGTTGTGACCAGACTGAGGCTGCCAGGCGACGGGGCATGGTCCACCGCGACAAGCTTGTATCCGCTTTGGATCAAGGTCGCGAAGGTGGTCGAGGCATCTTTCCATTGCTGGTTCGGAGCCGCGTGGGCAGACAGGGCGGCGAGGGAGAGGAGGGCTGAGGCTGCGAGGTTCTTCATCGGGGGGCTTTACTCTCGGAAGGTGTGTTTATACTCGACACGCGCGGTGAGGCAAAGGTTCAATTTGTTGGGCCGGGAGGGAGCGTTGCTCTTGACCATCGGAACTCGCAATCGTCACGCCTCGCTCGCCGACTTCACGAACAGGTGGCCAAGTCTGCTGGCGAGGATGAACCATCCGACTGCGGCATTCAGAAAGACCTCGAGCAGCCAGCCGTGAAAAAAGCCGGATGACGTAGGCCCGGAGAAAATGCCCGGCAAAAAGAAGCCGAACATGCACAGCGCTGCTCCAAGCAGCAGCCAGCCGAAATCGACGGCTCGCTGAGCGCTCGTTGTGAGGATCGGCATAGTCAGGAAAATTACGATTCCGAACCCGAAAAGCATGTTTAGGATTGGAATCGACATGACGAAAGAGAAGATGAAAATGAACATCGTGCGACCGATGTTCTTGCTGCGCTGCATTTGGGTTTCAACGCTTGCGATCTTCGGTTTTTGCGCTTGCATGGTTGTTCCTTGGAAAAGCGCCGAGGCCGCGCGGTTGGCGGGCGTCGGCGAAGGGGCCGCTGAAAGGGTCATTAGGGCCTGGAAAACTTGACTAGCTCGACGTGGGTACTCGTCGGCGCGACGCCGGCTGCTTTGTCGGAGAAGTCGGCTTTCACGATGCGACCGACGCTCGGGGCATACCAGTCCGTTTCGCTAGTGCGCCCGCCCCCTTTGTTTCCCCCGCCTGCGGACCATGAGACGAGCTGCTCGACGCGCAAAGCTTCGAACGAGCCTGCAGCGGTGTCAACGCGCTCCACGCCGACGACCTTCGTTTGCCGCTGGCCGATGGCTTCCCACGAGCCGGAGTGATAGGCGTAGGACGAGGTCCATTCGTCGCCGACGCGTAAAGGGAAGCGAAGCTTGCCATCGCTCGGCTCGTAGCTGGCCGTTCCCAGCTTCACGATATTGCCGTTGGCGTCGAGGATCGTCGCGCCACCGTTGACTATCGCGCGGCCGTCCTCGACTCGCGCGACAGTCTGCGTGTAAGTTGAATTTTTGGCGGGTTCAAGGTCGTTCCTGTATTGAAACGTCCAGGTCTCGCCCGTGACGTAGGCGGGCGCGTCAGCTTGCGTAAGCGGCGCCGGCTGGGCGACGGGAGCGGGAAAGCTCGCCGGAGACACGGCGGAGGCCGCGATTGCCGCTGAAGCGGCGAGTGAAGTCAGGTCCATAATCAGCAATCCAAAATGGTTCAAAAAGTGGGCGACCGCCGCTCAACGCTTGCCGTTGCCGACTGCCCGCGCGTCAGCCTTTGCCGACGTCGCTGGCGATCCATCCATCCGAGCCTTTGAGCATGCGAACGCGACTGGCTCCGCCATTGGATTCAAGGTCGCATACGTAGGCCTTGTCGCCATCGTTCTTGCAGCCGATGAGCTTGATCCCATCGACTGCCTGCTTTTGCTGGTCGATTTGCTTGTCCAGGAAGGCGCTCTTGCCCATTAGCTGCTCGGCTTGCGCGCGCCCGGCCTCGACTTGCTTTTGCAGCGCGGCGCGCACATCGCCCTCGCTCGGAGAGCCACTGCATGCTGACAGCAGAACAGAGACGCAGATGGTGCCGACGGTGGCCGCGCGTTCGATTAGTTGTTTCATGTCGAAATCTCTTCAGTTCAGGATGATTCGCCGCGGTGCGACTTGCTTCAAGGCATTGGCTTCGCTTGCGCTTGACGAGCTGGTCGACGTCGGCGCGCCGATCGGCGTGTTGGCGGTCGCGGCGGTCGTAAAAGCCCAGGACAGCGAGAAGGGCGTCGCGGCCAGAGACGTGTTCGAGAGCGTGCCGGTCACTTTAACTGTGTAAGTCGTGCCCGTTTTCAGCGGCGAGAACGGTACGCACATGGCCTCGCGCGCCGCCTCGGAGTTGTTCGAGCTGTCGACTTCCTGGCACGGGACGCTTGCGCCCGTGGAATCCGTGATAACGAACGACACGTTCGAGAACGCGGCGTTGTCTCCACCCGTTAGCGTCACCGGATAGCCGACCACCGTGTTTTCATACGGCTGAGATTGCGTCGTCTGCGCCATCGGATTGGGGCTTTCGTTGGCGAACCACGAGGTGTCGACGTTCAACATGCCGTTGTATGGCCACGCGACGAGTTGGCTGTCGGCGATGAACTGCTTGTAGTCGGCGAAATCGACAGTCAGCGTCGACAGTTGGGAATCGCTTGTTGTGTTCGCGACGCCAACCCCGGCATGCACTGAATCGAACAGGGCAACCGCGCGATGGAACGGAGCGTCAAAGAGCCCTGTGATCGCTTCCGTGGAATTTGCGAAGGGCCCTGAGAATCCGGCTGTGATCTCGCCGACGGACTGAGTCGAGTAATAGAGGTTGACTCGTTCGAGTGGCGTCGCTGCGGTGTAACCCGCTTGTCCCGAAGTCTCGTCGTGCCCGACGATGTCGTTGTCCTGCTCCCAGATCGAATGGTTTTGTGCCGCCTGGGCCACGCCCGTCTGCGACGAAAGCGCTGGCAGACCGATTTGCGCGCGCTGATAGTTGATGAAGTTGAGCGCATCCGTTGTCGTGTCGCCGGTCGCGGCGAACGAGCCGGCGCTTGCGCCCGGCGCGGCGAGCAGGGCGACGCTTGGCGCTGCGGCGCTCGAGCTTGTGCCACTGGAAGATTCCCCGCCGCTGCTACCGCCCCCTCCGCCGCATGCGGCGAGCATGCACGCCGCCGCTGCGGCGCAAATTGCTGTTCTTTTCATGATGGTCCTGGCTGTTGCCGGAGCATCGACGTCCAATCCGTCGATCTCCGTGCGTTAAATGAGGCGTATTGCGTTCTCGCTATAGCGTTACGCGTCAACTTTTTGTGCGTGGCGAAGCTGATACGAGCGTCTCGCGTCGTTTTTTGTGACGCCAGGAGGCGACAAATGACAAGTGAGGCGTCGGGCAGCGATGGCCAGGCGCCACGAGGCTGAGCGACAACGAGCGCGGCCGCATTGCAGCGCGTGGGCGCGGCCAAAGGCATAACGAAGGTTTCCGCGATGCAGATCGCATCGAGTGGCGCGGCCATCTTTTGCTTCGACAACTGGCGACGCTCGGCCTGCGTTTGGATTGATAGTTCTCGACATGACGATTCCCCGATGATGGTCGGAGCGACTTTGTTGTTTGCCGTCGCGCCCTGACCGTTGTGCAAATGATCGACAAAAGGCACCCGGAGCGTCCCTCATTTTGTCCACGAAAACCCGTCGTTTTGTCCAACGTGTCGTTTTGTGAGTTCTCGATCTTTTGAATGACAGGTTTCGCGAATAAGATGCGGAAAAGCCAAAAGGGGTTGTCAATGCCGCAGCCATTGCGATTTGATAGCGCGCGCCTTAAAGCGGACGACGCGGAAGAAATTTGGCGCGAAGTGATGCGCCCCATGTATGAGATTGAGCGGTCGAAATCAGATCTGGCCGCCCAGATAACCGCTTGGAGCCTTGGCGGCACGATGCTGCTCACACATCACGCCGCGAAAGACGAAGTGCAATTCCGGCGGACGCGGAAGCGCATCGCGACTTCCGATTTGGACCAATACCTCGTCCACTGCCTGCTTGGCGGCGAACTGATGTCGGCGTCCGCGGAGGGCGAGCAGCGAGTGCCGCTCAACTCCGTCGCTGTTCGCGACATGTCGCGCGAAAACATTGGCTTTGCGCGTGATGCACCCATGCTGACTCTGAGCATTCCACGGCGAGCGCTGGACAAACGCATGCCTCAAGGGGCTGTTCTGCACGGCGCCTGTTGGGATGCGGCTGACCCTGTCGGCGCGCTCGTCGCGTCTCACATGCGCGCCTTGGCACAGGTCTTGAGCGAGATGACGGACGAGCAATCGAGCGTTGCGGCGGAGGCCACGCTGGAATTGCTCGCTGCGTGCCTGTTGCCGAAGGCGATTAAGCGTGAAGTCACAAAAGACGACCCGCGCCTGGCCCCGATGCTGCGCACGCAAGCAGAGGCGCACATTGAACGCCATTTGATCGATCCTGAACTGGGCGTCGCGTCGCTCTGCAAAGCGCTAAAGGTTTCCCGAACCGCTCTCTATGACCTTTTTGCGGTATCGGGCGGGGTGGCTAAACACGTTCGGGAACGCCGGTTGGATGAGGCGATGCGTCGCCTGGTCGACCCGAAGCGGCTGCGTGAGCGCGTCGGCGAGATCGGTTATGGCGTGGGGTTCGCGAGCGAGACGACATTTGCGCGCGCGTTCAAGGAACGTTTCGGATGCGCACCTAGCGAGGCGCGTGGGGAGCAGTTGGCGCCGAAAAAGACCACCGTGGATGCCGCGATGGACAACCTGGAGGCGATGCGCGCGGCGGTGATCAGTCTGCGGGCATGACAAAGGCGGTCCGAATGGCGTAAAACATCAAGCGCGAAAGCGCGACCCTATCCTTCGCCATACCGTTGAGTCTGGGTGTCAACGCGCACGGCCTCGCCGGCAGCGCGCGAGTTTACCGCCCAAACAACAAGCCCCGCCGCTCAGTGAAGAGGGGCGGGGCCGTCAGCGAAACTGGTGGCGAATCAGGGATTCGAACCCCGGACCTGCGGATTATGATTCCGTCGCTCTAACCGGCTGAGCTAATTCGCCTAAAGAAGAAGCGAGATTATGAAGATGGCGGTGGGAGCTGTCAACCCCTGCCGCCCAACATTTTCACCCTTCACCGCCGAGACCCTAACCGGACCCGGCGGCGGGAGGCGCAAGCCTCAATCCTTCGCGTAAATATCCGAGTCCTTGGTTTCCTTGACGAACAGCACGCCAATCACAAACGTGATGAGCGCGATCACAATCGGATACCACAGCCCTGAGTAGATATTGCCCTTCGCCGCCACGATGGCGAACGCGGTAGCCGGCAGGAACCCGCCGAACCAGCCATTGCCGATGTGATACGGCAGCGACATCGACGTATAGCGGATCCGCGTCGGGAACATCTCCACCAGCATTGCCGCAATCGGCCCATACACCATCGTCACGTAGATCATCATGATGGTCAGGATCACCACGCTCATCGGCCAGTTGATCTGCGACGGATCGGCCTTGGCCGGATAGCCGGCGGCCTTGAGCGTCGAGCCGAGCGACTCGTCGAACGCCTTGCCCTGCGCCTTCGCGTCCGCCGCCTTGCCGTCGAACGTGTTGATCACCGTATCGCCCACCTTGATCTGCGCGAGGGTGCCGGCCGGCGCCGCAACGTTGTCGTAGTTCAAGCCCGCCTTCGACAGCGCGCTCTTCGCAATGTCGCACGACGAGGTGAACTTCGCCGTACCCACCGGGTTGAACTGGAACGAACACTCATCCGGATTGGCGATCACCACGATCGGCGACTTTTGCGTCGCGGCTTCGAGCGCCGGGTTGGTGAAGTGCGTGAGCGCCTTGAACAGCGGGAAGTACGTCAACGCGGCGATCAGCAGGCCGGCCATGATGATCGGCTTGCGGCCGATCCGGTCCGACAGCGAGCCGAAGAACAGGAAGAACGGCGTGCCGATCAGCAGAGCCAGCGCAATCAGGATGTTGGCGCTCGAACCGGCAACCTTGAGCGTCTGCGTCAGGAAGAACAGCGTGTAGAACTGCCCCGTGTACCAGACCACGGCCTGGCCGGCCGTCAGCCCGATGAGCGCGAGAATCACGATCTTCAGGTTCTTCCATTGGCCGAATGCTTCGGTCAGCGGCGCCTTGGAGGTCTTGCCTTCCGACTTGATGCGTTCGAATGCCGGCGATTCATGCAGTTTCAAGCGGATCCACACCGAGACCGCCAGCAGGATGATCGATGCAATGAACGGCACGCGCCATCCCCAGACGCCGAACGCGTCCTCGCCGATCGACGTCCGCACGCCGAGAATCACGAGCAACGACAGGAACAGGCCGAGCGTGGCCGTCGTCTGGATCCAGGCAGTGTAGAAGCCGCGCCGGCCGGCCGGTGCGTGTTCCGCGACGTAAGTCGCCGCGCCGCCGTACTCGCCGCCGAGCGCGAGGCCCTGCAGCAGCCGCATCGCGATGAAGATCACCGGCGAAGCCATGCCGATCGCCGCGTATCCGGGCAGAAAACCGACCAGGAAAGTCGAGACGCCCATGATCACGATGGTGATCAGGAACGTGTACTTGCGCCCGACCATATCGCCGAGACGCCCGAACACAATCGCGCCGAACGGCCGCACGGCGAAGCCTGCCGCGAAGCTGAGCAGCGTAAAGATGAAGGCTGCGGTGGGATTGACCCCGGAGAAAAAGCTCTTGCTAATGTAGATCGCGAGTGAGCCGGCCAGGTAGAAGTCGTACCACTCGAAAACCGTGCCTAGCGACGATGCGAAGATTACTCGCTTCTCTTCGTGCGTCATCGGCACGTGGGAGATTTGCCCGCCAACGGTTGCCATATGTCGTCTCCAATATTGATATATACGCGGCCCGCCCGGAAGACGCGCCCGTGATCGGATTATTGGAGTGGAAACTTACGGCCTACTGACGCGGTATCTCAAAACAAAGAGAATAGGGAGGTGGGGTCGGATGCGGTCTTTGTCTGCCAAGATGCATTCAAGTGTCGAGCATCGTCAAATAAATTGTCGGCATCTCGCGAATTTATATTTTCTGGGCGCCGGGCGGTTAGGGTAAGTCCCGGGCCGTTTCGCGTACCTTTAAGCTGACGCGCACGAGTGTGCCGGCCAGCCGCGGCGCCGATTGATAGACGTTGTCGTCGATCGTCAGCGTGCCGCCGTGCATGGTTGCGATCTCGCGGACGATGGCGAGGCCAAGCCCGCTGCCGTCGCCCTCCCGGCCGAGAATCCGGTAGAAGCGTTCGATCACCCGCGCCCGTTCCGCGACCGGAATGCCGAGGCCGGTGTCTTCCACCTCCAGATGGACCTGCCGCGTGGCCGCGTCCGGCCTCACCCGCACGGTGATACGTCCGCCGGCCGGTGTGTAGCGGATCGCGTTGTCGATCAGGTTGGAGAGCATCTCGCGCAACATCAGCAGACTGCCGTCTATTTCCACCGCTTCGTCCGGCCCTTCGTAGCCGAGATCCATCTGCTTGGCGAGCGCGGCCTGCACCCAGTCGCGTACCGCGTTGCGGGCAACCTCGGTGATCTCGACCGGCGCAAAAATCTGCCCCGACAGCCGGTTTTCCGCCCGCGCCAACGCCAGCAACTGTGTGACGAGCCGCGCCGCGTGTTCGGAGCTGGTGGCGATCTGCTCGAGCGAGCGGTGCACTTCCTCGGACACGTCCTGGCGCAGCGCCAGCTCGGCCTGGGTGCGCAGGCCGGCGAGCGGGGTCTTCATCTGGTGGGCTGCATCGGCGATGAAGCGCTTTTGCAGCTCCATATTCTGTTCGAGACGCGTTAGCAGGTCGTTGAACGACGTGACCAGCGGTTCGATCTCCGGCGGTGCGCGGCGCGATTCGAGCGGCGACAGGTCGTCCGGACGCCGCGCCCGGATATGGGCTTGCAGCGCGTGCAGCGGCGCGAGCCCGCGCGACAGTCCGAACCACACCAGCACGATCGCCAGCGGCAGGATCACGAACTGCGGCAGGATTACGCCTTTGATGATGTCGTTGGCGAGCTGGCTGCGCTTGTCGAGCGTCTCGCCCACCTGCACCAGCACCGGCAGCGCGCCAGGCGTCTGTGGAAACTCGACCGTCGTATAGGCGACGCGGATGTCGTTGCCGCGCAGCACGTCGTCGCGGAACTCGACGAGCCCCGGCGGCGGCCGGTCTTCCTCGTGCGGCAGCGGCATGTCGCGATCGCCGCCCACCAGTTCGCCGCGCGTGCCGAGCACCTGGTAGAACACCTTGTCGACGTTGTCCGCACTCAGGAAGTCACGCGTCGCATCGGGCAGCGACAGTTCGGCGACGCCGTTGACCGGATGGATCTGCCGCGCCAGCACATAGGCATCGGTTTCGAGCGCGCGGTCGAACGGGCCGTTGGCGATCGACTTGGCGACCAGATACGTGACCGCAATGCTCATCGGCCACAGCAGCAGTAGCGGCGCCAGCATCCAGTCGAGAATTTCGCCGAACAGCGAGCGCGGCCGGGCCTCGGCGGCGGCTTCGGTTTCGTCGGGCGGCGCGAACGGGTTCGCGTAGCGGGCGTCGCGCGCCTCGTCGTCGAGGTCCGCCGCTTGCGCTGTGGCGCGCTCTACGCGTGCGGACATGGGTGGTCTCTATTTGAAGTGGTGGCTCGCGGGCATCGCGCTGGATGCGGGCGAGGCGGGCGCGGCCGGTTCGGGCGTCGAGCGTGAGGCGTGCGTGTCGGACGCCGCTCCGGCCGGCGTGGCCGAGGTGGCCTTTTCCAGGCAGTAGCCGAGGCCGCGCACGGTGATGATGCGCACACCGCTCGGCTCGATCTTCTTGCGCAGCCGGTGCACGTAGACTTCGATCGCGTTGTTGCTGACCTCTTCGCCCCATTCGCACAGGTGATCGACCAGTTGCTCTTTCGACACCAGCCGGCCGATCCGCTGCAGCAGCACTTCGAGCAGGCCCAGTTCGCGCGCGGACAACTCGATCACCTGCTCGTTGATATAAGCGATCCGGCCAACCTGATCGAACGACAGCGAGCCATGCCGCACCACCGTCGGGCCGCCGCCCGCGCCGCGGCGGGTCAGCGCCCGCACGCGCGCCTCGAGTTCGTTGAGGGCGAAGGGCTTGGCCATATAGTCGTCGGCGCCGAGGTCGAGGCCTTTGACGCGTTCGTCGACGCTGTCCGCCGCGGTCAGGATCAGCACCGGCAGGTTCGAATTGCGCGCCCGCAGACGGCGCAGCACCTCAAGCCCGGACATGCGCGGCAGGCCGAGATCGAGTATCAGCAGGTCGAACGTTTGCATCGACAGCGCGGTATCGGCTTCGACGCCGTTCTTCACGTGATCAACGGCGTATGCCGATTGGCGGAGTGATCGAACGAGACCGTCCGCGAGTATGCTGTCATCTTCGGCAATGAGAATTCGCATGATGCGCCAGCCTGGCTTTGCCGGCACCGTGATATCGCCCGGCGCGCAGCGGTCTCCAACGATTTTTGTGGGTAGTGTGGCGCACCCCGATCGCACATAAATGTCTCCACGTGCGAATCGTGCTTGCCAAAACTACTGTTTTTTTATACAGTGTCTGCGTTTAGCGTGCTGTCCGTGATGAATGGGCTGCACATCTGCCTCAGACGCCGTTCATCATAGCAAAGGACGATTCATGGAAGAAAGCAAGAAAGGCTCGGCTGGACTGACTGCTGAAAAGAGCAAGGCATTGGCTGCCGCGCTCGCGCAGATTGAAAAACAGTTCGGCAAAGGGTCGGTCATGCGACTCGGCGCAGGTGAGGTAGTCGAAGATATCCAGGTGGTCTCAACGGGATCGCTGGGTCTTGACATCGCACTGGGTGTCGGCGGTTTGCCGCGTGGCCGTGTGGTCGAAATCTACGGGCCGGAATCGTCGGGTAAAACCACGCTGACACTGCAGGTTGTCGCCGAAATGCAGAAGCTCGGCGGCACAGCAGCGTTTATCGACGCGGAACACGCGTTGGACATCCAATACGCCGGCAAGCTCGGCGTGAACGTGAACGATCTGCTGGTTTCGCAGCCGGACACGGGCGAACAGGCGCTGGAAATCTGCGACGCGCTGGTGCGTTCGGGTTCCATCGACATGATCGTGATCGACTCGGTCGCGGCACTGGTGCCGAAGGCTGAAATCGAAGGCGAAATGGGCGACTCGCTGCCGGGTCTGCAAGCGCGTCTGATGTCGCAGGCGCTGCGCAAGCTCACCGGCACGATCAAGCGTACGAACTGCCTCGTCATCTTCATCAACCAGATCCGTATGAAGATCGGTGTGATGTTCGGCAACCCGGAAACCACCACGGGTGGTAATGCGCTGAAGTTCTACGCGTCGGTGCGTCTGGACATTCGCCGGATCGGTTCGATCAAGAAGAACGACGAAGTGATCGGCAACGAAACGCGCGTGAAGGTCGTCAAGAACAAGGTCGCGCCGCCGTTCCGCGAGGCGATTTTCGACATCCTGTACGGCGAAGGCATTTCGCGTCAGGGTGAAGTGATCGACCTGGGTGTGTCGGCGAAGATCGTCGACAAGGCTGGCGCCTGGTACAGCTACAACGGCGACCGGATCGGTCAGGGTAAAGACAACGCACGTGAATTCCTGCGTGAGAATCCCGAGATCGCACGCGAAATCGAAAATCGCATCCGTGAATCGCTGGGCGTGAACGCAATGGCGGAAGCCGCCGTGGGCGCAAGCGCTGAAGTCGCGGGCGAAGAGGAGTGATCGTCGCGTGATACGCAAGGGCCGGCCTGTATCTCATGCAGGACGTGATGCGGACGGCCCGCGTGACGGTGATCCCGACGGAGACTCCTTCGACCCGTTCGAGTCTTTCGACGCGCACGATCAGGCTTCGGGCCGCGCGTCTGCGTCTCAACGTACTTCCGGCAGTTCCACATCGCCGGATTCTGGCGATGCCGCCAGCGCTTCCGCAGAAACCACCTACACCCGCTCGCGCCGCACGCCCGGCGAGGCGCCGTCCGATGACGACCGCGCCGCAAAATCCCAGCGCCCCGCTCGTTCGCTGAAAGGCCGCGCGCTCGGTTACCTGTCCCGCCGCGAATACAGCCGCGCCGAACTCGCGCGCAAGCTGACGCCCTTCGTCGAAGAGACCGATTCTCTGGAGACTTTGCTCGATTCGCTTGAAAGCGAGGGTTGGCTATCCGATTCGCGTTTCGCCGAGAGCCTGGTCCACCGTCGCTCGTCACGTCTTGGCGCCAACCGGATTGTCGGTGAGTTGAAGCGGCACGCGGTCGGCCAGACGTTGATCGAGGAGGCGAGCGCCCAGTTGCGCGAAACCGAACTGGCGCGTGCCCAGGCGGTCTGGCGCAAGAAATACGGCGAGCTTCCGCAAACCCAGGCTGAGCGAGCAAAGCAGGCGCGCTTTCTCGCCGCGCGCGGATTCTCCGGCGCGACGATCAGCAAGATCCTTAAGGGCATCGAGGACGAGTGGGCTGACGGCTAACGGCTAACGACGGCTAACATCAGACGCGCAGCGGGCCGCAGCCAGGACGCAGCCGGACCCAGCAACTCACACCCACACCACCCAGCAACCCACACCCCCGTCCGAACCGTTTGGCGCCCACGCCCGACGCGACACCAGGCCGCATCCGCCGGCCCCGGATTGGTGCTATGCACAATCCAACCTGTCTCAAATACCCGGTATGCTAAAATCAAGGGGTTTTCCAATTCGGCCTTTTCCTTCCGCATGCCGCTTTCCCCGCCCGTCTCCCGTCAGTTGCGCCATCGCCGCGCAATTCGTGCGGAAGCCTATGAGCGCGAGGACGGCCTGTGGGACATAGAGGCGTGTCTCACCGACCAAAAGCCACGTGATGTGGCACTTGCGTCGGGCGTCCGGCCCAACGGTCTGCCGATCCATGAACTCTGGCTCCGCATTACGATCGATCGCAAGCTCAACGTTGTCGACGCGCAAGCGTCGTCCGACTGGGTGCCCTATCCCGGTCTGTGCGAAGCCACCAATCCCGCCTATCGGGCCCTCATCGGGCTCAATCTGTTCAACAACTTTCGCCGCGAAGCCGCCCGTTTGCTGGGAGGCACGGCAGGTTGCACGCATCTCACCGAGTTGTGCGCTTTCCTTCCCACGGCCGCCATTCAGGCGTTCGCCGGTGAAGTGTGGAACACGAACGATAGTAAGCCGCCGCACGAAGCGGCTCCAGGGGACGCATCAGGGGACGGTTCACCCAAAGCCTCAGACGAACACTCAAACGACAAGCCGCCATTCCAGCTGGGTCGCTGCCACGCGCTGCGATTCGACGGCGAGGCGGTGCGACAGTTTTATCCGCGCTGGTATGGCCACGCGCCGCGTTCAGCGGAGCGTGCGGATACAGCAAGCGAACAAACACGCCACGCCGCCGGAAACGGCAACGGCGCCGGCACGTCCCGTTTGAACGACAGCAGCGGAAACGAAGTTCAATCCAACTCTCAGACTGAAGGGAATCACGCATGAAGATTCACGAGTACCAGGGTAAGGAAATCCTGCGGAAATTCGGCGTCGCGGTACCGCGCGGCAAGCCGGTCTTCTCGGTGGATGACGCGGTCAAGGCCGCTGAAGAGCTCGGCGGCCCGGTATGGGTCGTGAAGGCTCAGATCCACGCGGGTGGCCGTGGCAAGGGTGGCGGCGTGAAGGTCGCAAAGTCGCTGGAACAGGTTCGTGAATACTCGAACCAGATCCTCGGCATGCAACTCGTCACGCACCAGACTGGCCCGGAAGGCCAGAAGGTGAATCGCCTGCTGATCGAAGAAGGCGCTGACATCAAGAAGGAACTGTATGTCGGCCTCGTGATCGATCGCGTCTCGCAGAAAGTCGTCGTGATGGCTTCGAGCGAAGGCGGCATGGACGTCGAAGAAGTCGCGGAAAAGACGCCTGAGCTGATCCACAAGATCGCTGTCGACCCGTCGGTCGGTCTGAAAGATTCGGAAGCGGATGAACTCGCCACGAAGATCGGCGTGCCCGCCGCTTCGTTGCCGCAAGCACGCGCGATCCTGCAAGGCCTGTACAAGGCGTTCTGGGACACCGACGCATCGCTGGCCGAAATCAACCCGCTGATCCTGACCGGCGACGGCAAGGTCATCGCGCTGGACGCCAAGTTCAACTTCGACTCGAACGCCCTGTTCCGTCATCCGGAAATCGTGGCTTACCGCGATCTGGACGAAGAAGATCCGGCTGAAGTCGAAGCATCGAAGTTCGACCTCGCGTACATCTCGCTCGACGGCAACATCGGCTGCCTCGTGAACGGCGCTGGCCTTGCAATGGCAACGATGGACACCATCAAGCTGTTCGGCGGCGAACCGGCGAACTTCCTGGACGTGGGCGGTGGCGCCACGACCGAGAAGGTCACGGAAGCGTTCAAGATCATGCTGAAGAACCCGAATCTGACGGCCATTCTGGTCAATATTTTCGGTGGCATCATGCGCTGCGACGTGATCGCGGAAGGCGTGATCGCGGCTTCGAAGGCTGTCTCGCTGAAGGTGCCGCTCGTGGTCCGCATGAAGGGCACGAACGAAGACCTGGGCAAGAAGATGCTGGCTGAATCCGGCCTGCCGATCATCGCGGCAGACAGCATGGAAGAAGCGGCTCAGAAGGTCGTCGCGGCCGCTGCGGGCAAGGCGTAAGCCTGCCGGGCGTTTTCCAGGCGAATTTGCCAAGGCGGGTTTGCCAGGGCGGGTTTGCCAAGGATTAACCAGGATTACGAATGGCGGCGCGTGAGCGACGCGGGTGAAGAACAATCCCGCCCCGCTCGCGGCGCCAGACGAACAGAGGTCAATACATGTCGATTCTGATCAACAAAGACACCAAGGTCATCACGCAGGGCATTACCGGCAAGACCGGTCAGTTCCACACGCGTGCTTGCCGTGAATACGCAAACGGCCGCGAAGCTTTCGTCGCCGGCGTGAACCCGAAGAAGGCCGGCGAAGATTTCGAAGGCATTCCTATCTACGCAAGCGTGAAGGAAGCGGCGGCTGAAACCGGCGCAACCGTTTCGGTTATCTACGTTCCGCCGGCAGGCGCAGCGGCAGCAATCTGGGAAGCCGTCGAGGCGGATCTGGATCTCGCAATCTGTATCACGGAAGGCATTCCTGTCCGCGACATGATCGAGATCAAGGACCGTATGCGTCGCGAAAACCGCAAGACGCTGCTGCTCGGACCGAACTGCCCGGGCACGATCACGCCGGACGAACTGAAGATCGGCATCATGCCGGGTCACATCCACCGCAAGGGCCGCATCGGCGTCGTGTCGCGTTCGGGCACGCTGACGTATGAAGCAGTCGGCCAGTTGACGGCGATCGGCCTCGGCCAGTCGTCGGCAGTCGGTATCGGCGGCGACCCGATCAACGGTCTGAAGCACATCGACGTCATGAAGATGTTCAACGACGATCCGGATACGGACGCCGTCATCATGATCGGCGAGATCGGCGGTCCGGACGAAGCGAATGCCGCTGAGTGGATCAAGGGCAACATGAAGAAGCCGGTGGTTGGCTTCATCGCGGGTGTCACGGCTCCGGCCGGCAAGCGCATGGGTCACGCTGGCGCGCTGATCTCGGGCGGTGCCGATACGGCAGAAGCCAAGCTGGAAATCATGGAAGCTTGCGGTATCAAGGTCACGAAGAACCCGTCGGAAATGGCGCGTCTTCTGAAGGCGATGCTGTAAATCGAAATAGGCCGGCCAGATCGGCCTGTTTTTTGATACTCTTACGAACTCCTTTCGTAAGAGCGCAGTCCTAAAGCGAGGGAGCGAGTAATTGCTCCCTCGCTTTTTTGTCGACCAGAGTTAGCGCTTTGGCTGTCGGTCAGAGTTCGCGCTTACTCTGGTCCCATGCAGCCTCATCGCGGTCGACTGCGCGCTCTGCATTCTTTGGTTTTCTGTTCATGCTCGAGTTCTTCACCACGCTCCATTGGGGCGCCGTCATTCAGATCATCGTGATCGACATCCTGCTGGGTGGCGATAACGCGGTGGTGATTGCGCTCGCCTGCCGCAACCTGCCGGCGTCTCAGCGCGTGAAGGGCGTTTTGTGGGGCACGGCCGGGGCGATCGTGCTGCGTGTCGCGCTGATCGCGTTCGCGGTGGTGCTGCTCGACGTGCCGTTGCTGAAATTCGCCGGCGGCCTGCTGCTGCTGTGGATCGGCGTGCGTCTGATGGCGCCCGCGCACGATGCCCACGACAGCATCAAGCCCGCCGACAAGCTGATCACCGCGATCAAAACCATTATCGTCGCGGACGCGGTGATGAGCCTCGACAACGTCATCGCGATTGCCGGCGCGGCCGAAGCGGCCGATCCGGAGCATCGCCTCGCGCTGGTGATCTTCGGGCTGATCGTGAGCATCCCGCTGATCGTGTGGGGCAGTCAGTTGGTGCTGAAACTGCTGGACCGCTTTCCCATCGTCATTACGCTCGGGGCGGCACTGCTGGGCTGGATTGCCGGCGGCCTCATCATCAACGACCCGGCCGGCGACCGCTGGCCGATCCTCGACTCGCCGGTGGCCGAGTACGGCACGAGTATCGCCGGTGCGCTATTCGTGGTGATCCTCGGCTACCTGCTCAAGCGCCGCAACGCGAGCCGGGCCGCCGGACAGTTGCCGCCCGGCGCGCCGCCACCTTCGCATTGAGGGTGGCGTGGTCTGCGGACCATCCGGCAGTAGAGGCCTCGCGTTAGCCATTCGGCTGACTGTTTAGGATCCGCGCGGCTGGCTACGATCAAGGCGCCTGTTCCGATTCACGGAGCAGGCGTTTTTCGTTTCAGGAGCCTGCCGATGACCGTTACTGTTCTCACCTCTTCATTCCGTTGCGTCCTGTTGCGGCGCGACGACCCTGCCTCGGGCGCACCCATCGCCGACCCCGGCGTGCAATGGCCCGCGCGGATCGTGCGCGCCAGCCGCAAGCTCGGCTTCACGCTGATCGAACTGATGATCGTGCTCGCCATCGTCGGGGTGATCGCCGCGTATGCGATTCCCGCCTACCAGGACTATCTGGCCCGCAGCCGCGTGGGCGAGGGCTTGTCGCTCGCCGCTTCGGCGCGGCTTGCGGTGGCGGAAAACGCGGCCAGCGGCAGCGCGCTCGGCGGCGGCTATGCCCCGCCTACGGCCACGCGCAACGTCGAGTCCGTGAGCGTCGATGACGATACCGGCCAGATCACCGTCGCCTACTCCACACGCGTGGCGCCGGCCGGCTCGAATACGCTGGTGCTGGTGCCGTCGGTGCCCGACAACGCCGATACGCCGACTGCACGGGTCGCGCTGGTCAAGGGCGCGACCCAACCGGGAACGGTGACCTGGGAGTGTTTTGCCGGCGGCAAGAGCGCGTCGTCATTGCCCGCGCCGGGTGCTGGGCCGGCACCTGCCGACGCGCCGACCTTACCGTCTAACCTGGCGCCGCCTGAATGCCGGAGTTGAGGCTCAGTCAGGCGTGGAGATGGCGTAAGGGTGCCGGAGCTGTGTGATTTCGGGATATTTGGGCTGTCCGGCGCACAGCGGGAGGATTTTTTTGTATAGTGCGCCGGTTGCTGACGCCCCCGGTTACTCATGCCCACCCCATTTGCGCGCTATTTATCTCTGGTACTGCTGGCTTGTGCGTTGATTCTTCCTTACGCCGTAGTCAACCATACGTATCCGATCCCGACGTTTTACGCGGAATTTACCGCGTTGACGCTGTACGTGCTGACCAGCGCCGCCGTTGTGCTGCTGGTCTGGACGGAGCGCTCGCGCGTCACGTTTGCGTCGCCGGTGGTCGCGCTGGTGCCCTTGCTGTTTGGGCTGCTGCTGGTCGCGCAGACGTTCGTGCTGCCGGTCGCCCAGCCGTCGATGAACTGGCTCGGCGGCGGCTACCTGCTGGCGGCCTTCATGGCGACTCACGCCGGCTACAGCTTCACCCGGGTCAAGATGACCGAGACGGTGCTGCGCTGGGCGGCGGCGGCGCTGATCGTCGGCGGGCTGTTCGCGGTGTTCTGCCAGGTAATCCAGGTGTTTCATCTGGAGACCAAGGTGACGCCGCTGGTCGTCGCGTACAACATCACGGTCGATCGCCGGCCGTTCGGCAATATGGCGCAGGCCAATCACCTCGCCACCTATATTGCCTTCGCGATGGCCGGCGCCCTGTTCCTCGTGCAGACGCGGCGCTTGCCGGTGATCGCGTGGGCATTGCTGTCGATTATTTTCTCGACGGGGCTGGCGCTGACTGTTTCGCGTGGTCCGTGGCTGCAGATGGGTGTGATCGTGGTGGCCGGTTTCTGGATGGCGTTTGCCGAAATCCGCAGCAATCCCGCCTTGCGCCGCAGTAACCGCGAATGGCTGATTCCCGTGGCGCTTGGCGTGTTGTTCTTCATCGTCAATGCCGTGGTCCGTTGGGCCAACGTGCACTACCAGCTCGATCTGGCGGAGTCCGCGGCCGACCGCTTCAAGGACGCTGGCCAGATTGCCCCGCGCCTCGCGCTGTGGAAATACGGCTGGACGATGTTCAAGACACACCCGTTGCTGGGCGTCGGCTGGGGCGAGTTTCCGCGTTACCAGTACGATTTTGTCCGCACGCTGGGCGGCGTCGAGATTGCCAACAACTCGCACGACATCTTCCTCGATCTGTTGGGCAAGACCGGGCTGATCGGCTTGGCGATCGTGCTGCTGGGTCTGCTGGCCTGGCTCGTGCGCGTGGTGCGTGCACCGCACACTGCGGCGCGCGTGTTCGGCATCGCGTTGATTGGCGTGCTGGTGATGCATGCACTGGTCGAGTATCCGCAGCAATACATGTTCTTCCTGCTGCCGGCGATGTTCGTGTTCGGTCTGCTGGAAACGCGTTCGTTGCGACTGGTGCCGGGGCGCGTGTCGTTTGGCGTCTACGCGGTCATCGTGTTCGGTGGGTTGGCGGCGTTGTATCCGGTCTGCCGCGACTATAACCGCGCCGAGGTGCTGTACTACGGCGCGCGTCCGGCCGAGCAGTATGCCGACGATCCGTCGTTCCTGTTCCGCGCGTGGGGCGAATACGGGATGGCGACGCTGTTGCCGATGAACGCGATGGATCTGGATCACAAGCTGGCCATGCACAAGCAGGCGCTTGCGCTGCTGCCGGGGGAAACGGTATTGCGTCGCTATGCGGTGCTGCAGGCGCTGAGCGGCGATACGAATGCCGCCTTCGATACCGTGGCGCGTCTGAAGATTTTTTCGGAGGAGCTGCATGACTGGCCGTCGCAGCAGGGCTATCTGTACGAACTGTGCGATGAGCAGAAGAGCCTCGCGAGCTTCAAGGCGGAACTCGTCAAGCGGTACGGTACGCCGCCGAAGGACGTCAACCAGGACGATGACGACAGCGACAACTGAGCGCCGTCGCTGTCCGGCTTGAGGGGGGCGGTTGGGCGCAGCGGCGCTTAAGCCGCCACCCAATCTCCCGACTTCCCGCCGTGCTTCTCCAGCACTTTCACATCGGTGATCGTCATGCCGCGATCCACCGCCTTGCACATGTCGTACACGGTCAGCAGACCCACCTGTACGGCGGTCAGCGCTTCCATCTCCACGCCCGTGCGCCCCAACGTTTCCACCTGCACCGTGCAATGCACGCCAGGGAGCGTCTCGTCGAGTTCGAAATCCACCTTGACGCGCGTTAGCGCGAGCGGATGACACAGCGGAATCAGATCGGCGGTGCGCTTCGCGCCTTGAATCGCGGCGATGCGCGCGATCCCGATCACATCGCCTTTCTTCGCGTTGCCGTCGCGGATCAGCGCAAACGTCTCCGGCAACATGCGGATCGAGCCGCGCGCAATGGCGATGCGTTTGGTTTCCTGTTTGGCGCCGACGTCCACCATATGCGCTTGGCCGGCGGCGTCGAAGTGAGTGAGTTCAGGCATGGTGGGGCTCCTTCTGAGGGCGCTTATCTTAACAGCGCGGTGCCGCGGGCGATGGCCTCGCTGCCGGCCAACTACAACCCCGCGCCTTTTTGAACAACCGCCTGCGCCGGACTCGCCACAAAACCAAACCGCGCCGCCACATCGGCATGCGTTACGGGCTGCAACGGCAGCGTGATGCCGTCGCGCCAGTGGAACCGCCCGCTGTGACCGTCCTCCGCCAGTTCGGCGTGCTCAGAGAACAGATCGAGATCGTGATCGTGCAGCACGGCGATACGCGGCGGCGTCGATGAGTCCGTGAACAGCACACCGCCTTCATCATCCAGATACGCCGCGACAGGCTCAAACGCGTTTCCCGCCTGATCCGTCAACGTCAGCGTCAGCGAGCCATCGCCGCCGTCATCGCCGTCGCCGTCACTCGCGCCACTGCCACCATCGTCAGCCGCAGCAAGCCGAACCACCCACGGCGTATAACCCAACTCCACATACACCCGCTGCGGCCCGTTCTGAAAGAACCACTGCCCGCTGGGATCCGCTTCATAGTTCCGGTTGATGAACGCCAGCAACGCCGCATGGCGGATCGGCTCACCCGGTGCCCCACGCGCCTGGGCCGCCTCGTCGCGCATGCGCCAGTTGCCGCGCCGGTCGAGCAGCAGCCAGCCGGTGCAATGCGGCACGTTGGGCCATTTGGCGAGCGCCTGGCGAACGATGTCATCCATGGTCGACGAATGGGGTGAGGTAGTTGAAAACGCGCTGCGACAGCCAGTCGATACGCCCCGGAAACGGTCCCGTCATGAAGCCGACATGGCCGCCATGCTGCGGCTGATCGAGCTCGACCGCGCCCGATACCTCATGCCGCGCCGGCAGCACCGCGCCCGGCAGGAACGGATCGTTGCGCGCATTGAGCACGAGGGTGGGCACGGTGATCTCCGGCAGCAGCGGCCGGGTGGTCGCCCGGGTCCAATAGTCGTCGGCATCGCGAAAGCCGTGCAGCGGCGCGGTGACGACGTTATCGAACTCGTACATGGTACGGCTGGCGAGTACCGCGTTGGCGTCGAACAGGCCCGGATACTGTTCGAGCTTCTGCAGCGCCTTCACCTTCAGCGTCTTCAGGAAGTTGCGCGTGTAGATCTTGCCAAAGCCTTGCGACAACGCCCGGCCGCCGGCATGCACGTCGAGCGGGGCGGAGATCGCCGCCGCCGCGCTGACAAACGACGCGTCTTCGCGCCGCTCGCCGAGCCAGCGCAACAGCACGTTGCCGCCCAGCGAAACGCCCGCCGCGACGATCGGGCCGCGATGCGTCTCGCGCAGTCGTCGCAGCACCCAGTCGACCTCGGCGCTATCGGCGAGGTGATAGAAGCGCGGCAACAGATTCAGCGGTCCACTGCAGCTCCGAAAGTGCGGCACGACGCCGTGCCAGCCGCGCGCGTGCGCCGCAGCCATCAAGGTGCGGGCGTAGTGTGAGCCGGAATTTCCTTCGAGGCCGTGAAACAGGACAAACAGCGGAGTGTCGGACGAGCCGGCGTGATTCGATGTTTGCGGTGCCTGCGGCCCGGTCACCAGCCAGTCGAGTTCGATGAAATCGCCATCCGGCGTATCCCAGCGCTCGCGCCGGTAAGCCACCGCGGGAAGGCGGGCGAACAGAGCGGGAACAATGGTTTGGACATGGCTGTTCGGCAGCCACAGCGGCGCGCGATAGAACATGTCGACGCTCGCCTCAACCGCCGCCACGACGGCAGTTGCGGGGGAAGCGTTCTTGTTGTGCGTCGTACTCATACCTGCGACCGGAAAAAGCAGAAACGTGCAACGTCAGTGCAAAGACCCCTGACCATGACGCATTTTGGCAGCAAACTGATTCGCCGCTTCGTTCGGCATCGCACTTGCGTGAATATGTGCGATTTTCCATTCACCGCGCTCGTGGACCATCACGTAGGTGGTGAAGACCATGGTGGGCGCGACTTTCGGATCGGCCGGGCGGTGCGCTTCTGCAATCGCATACACCACCGTGCCGAGACTGTCGTACACGCGGATGTCGACGGGTTCGATCGAAACCGGCGTGGCTGCGAGCTGGACGGCCAGACCCGCGCGAATGGTATCGAGACCGTGCAGGTGGGCGCCGTCGGCGCTGATGTAGCTCGCGAATTCCTCATCGATCCACAGGCCCATCAAACTGTCGATATTGACCTCCGCGACCGCCTGGTAATAGGCGTTGAGGGTATCCGCAGCGGCTTCGAAGATGTGGGCAAAACGTGGCATGGCTCGTCAGTCTCTTGTGCGCGGCGCGCGCGGTTGCGGGGCAGCAGTAAAAACAGGACAACCAGGAACAACCCGGCGGGACAACCGCGAGGATGCCCGCGCTCCAGGGCGCGGGGATGACGCCGCGTGGCGTGCTTGCAACGCGGCGTGCGGCTGTCCGACGGTTCAGCGTTGCGCGAGGAGCATGCCGCGCAGATCGCCGAAAACCTGCTCGGCGCTCAGTTGCCGCAAGCAGTTCAGGTGACCGAGCGGACACTCGCGCTCAAAACAGGGACTGCATTCGAGATGCAACCATTGTACCTTCGCAAGCTCGGACAATGGCGGCGTGTGGCGCGGATCGGTCGAGCCGTACACGGCCACGAGCGGCCGGCGCAGCGCGGCCGCCACGTGCATCAGTCCGGAATCGTTGGTGACCACGGCGTTGGCGCGCGAGATCAGCGCGCACGCTTCGCCCAGCGCGGTCTGGCCGCACAGGTTGCGCACGTTCGGCGCGCGCTCGGCGATGGCCTGGGCGAGCGGTGCGTCTTTCGGCGAACCGAGCGCGACGATCTGCGTATAGGGGAACGACTGGCCGACGATTTGCGCCAGCGCCGCGAAATGCTCGGGCGGCCAGCGCTTGGCCGGACCGTATTCGGCGCCGGGGCAGAACACCAGCAGCGGCACCCGCGTGTCCAGATTGAAGCGAGCCGACACGCGCGAGGCTTCGTTCAGGTCGGCGTCGAGCCGCGGCATCGGCAGGTCGTCGGGCACTTTGGCGCCCGGCTTGTAGGCGAGCGCCGCGTAGTGGCCGACCATCGGCGGCCGCGCGTCCTTGCGTGGATTCGCGTGGCGCACGTTCAACAGGCCATAGCGGCTTTCGCCGGTATAGCCGATGCGCAGCGGAATACCGGCCATCCACGGAATCAGCGCTGATTTCAGCGAGTTCGGCAGCACGTAAGCCGCGTCGTAGCCGACGTCGCGCAGGTCGCTGGACAACTGCCAGCGGCGCAGCATCTGCAGCTTGCCGTGCGCGAGATCCGTGGCGTAGACGTCGCGGATCTCGGGCATGCGTTCGAGTACGGGTGCGACCCACGAGGGCGCAACCGCGTCGATCACGATGCGCGGATGCAGTTTCACGAGGCGCGAGAACAACGGCTGCGCCATCAATGCGTCACCGATCCAGTTCGGTGCGATAACCAACGCGCGACGCATCAGGGTGGATTTCCGGAGTCGAAACGAAGCGCTGCGCCTATCTGCGCGCGGCGTTCGGGTTTAAATAGGGAAGCGGCCGCATACCTCGCGCGAAGCCCGTGTGTCGGGCCTCGCCGCGGTTGCGGCCTGATTGTGATGGGCGTGCCCAGCGGGTGCGCGGCGATCAGTGGCCTTTGACCACTTCGCCGTCGCGCAGCTTGTAGCGCGTGCCGCAATACGGGCAGCGCGCTTCGCCGTGCGTGACGTCGATAAACACCCGCGGATGGGCGCTCCAGCGCGCCATGGACGGGTTCGGACAGTAGGCGGGCAGGTCTTTTGCCGACAGTTCGACCAGCGGCATTTCCTTGATTTCGCTCATGTGGGCTTTCTCTGTGGAGACAGGGCGCAGGCGCGCCGGCTAGGGCGGCCTGCTGTATTTTCAGAATCAGATTTTCGCGAGCCAGTGCGCGTACTTCTCGCTCTTGCCGTTGACGATGTCGAAGAAGCCGCTTTGCAGCTTTTCCGTAATCGGACCGCGCGAGCCCGAACCGATGGTGCGGTTGTCGAGTTCGCGGATCGGCGTGACTTCAGCGGCGGTGCCGGTGAAGAACGCTTCGTCGCAGGTGTAAACCTCGTCGCGCGTGATGCGCTTTTCGATCACTTCGATGCCGGCGTCTTTCGCCAGCGTGATGATCGTGTCGCGCGTGATGCCGTCGAGGCACGACGACAGGTCGGGCGTGTACAGCTTGCCGTTGTTCACGAGGAAGAAATTTTCGCCCGAACCTTCCGACACGTAGCCGTCCACGTCGAGCAGGAGCGCTTCGTCGTAGCCGTCGGCGGTGGCTTCCTGGTTAGCGAGGATCGAGTTCACGTACCAGCCCGATGCCTTGGCGCGGACCATGGAGACATTCACATGGTGGCGCGTGAACGACGAGGTCTTCACGCGAATGCCTTTCTTCAGGCCGTCTTCGCCCAGATACGCGCCCCACGGCCAGGCGGCGATCGCCACGTGGATGGTGTTGCCCTTGGCCGAGACGCCGAGCTTTTCCGAGCCGACCCAGATGATCGGGCGCAGGTAGCAGGACTCGAGCTTGTTTTCGCGCACCACTTCGCGCTGCGCGGCGGCGAGCGTTTCGTGGTCGAACGGTACGTCCATCTGGAAGATCTTGGCCGAATTCAGCAGGCGCTTGGTGTGTTCCTGCAGACGGAAAATGGCGGTGCCGCCGTCTGCCGTCTTGTAGGCGCGTACGCCCTCGAAGACGCCCATGCCGTAGTGCAGGGTATGCGTGAGCACGTGGATCTTGGCGTCGCGCCAATCGATGAGCTTGCCATCCATCCAGATCTTGCCGTCGCGGTCGGCCATTGACATACGATTCTCCAGCAGTGCGTTTGTGAAGGGTGTTGCGCAAGGCCGACCCGATGTCCGGCAAGCGGCGAAGTCCGTTATTTTAACGTCTTTTGCACACGGAACGGGCATTTGGCCGCACGGCGGACGCTATAATTCGGCGCACGCATAATACAAATCCGAATGCGCCAGCGGGTGCTCGACGACCTGGCGCCGACTCCATGCTGTCGCGGCGCCACCCCGCGTCTCGCCGTCCGCTGATGCTCGCTAGCCTGTCCGATCTCCACCGCCGTGCCTTCCGCGAAGGCCTGCGCGACTATTCGCCCACGCTGATGGCGATCTTCTCCTGGGGTCTCGTCACCGGCATCGCGATGAGCAAATCCGTGCTCACGCTGCCGCAGGCGCTCACCATGTCGCTGCTCTGCTATGCCGGTTCGTCGCAACTGGCGGTGCTGCCGCTGCTCGCCGCCAAATTGCCGGTCTGGACCGTGCTGCTGACCGCGGCCATGGTGAATACGCGTTTTGTGATCTTCAGTGCGGGTCTGGCGCCCCATTTCTCCTATCTGCCCATGTGGCGCCGGATCGTGCTCGGCTACTTCAACGGCGACGTCATCTATCTGCTGTTTCAGAAGAAAAGCTTTCAGACCGGTTACGTGCCGGGCAAGGAAGCCTATTACTGGGGCATGGCGAGTGCGAGCTGGCTGTCCTGGCAGGTGTCGTCGATCATCGGCATCCTGCTCGCCAGCATGATTCCGGACAAGTGGGGCCTCGCGCTCGCCGGGACGCTGGCGCTGATTCCCGTGATGGTCTCGGCCATCAACAGCCGGTCGACGCTCGTCGCTGTCTGCATTGCCGCGATCGTCGCGCTGCTCGGCTTCGACCTGCCGTACCGGCTGGCGCTGCCGTTGGCGGTGCTGGCGGCGATTGTCGCCGGCAGCGGCGCCGACCTGCTGATCGAGCGGGCCGATTTGCGGCGCATCCGCAGCGCCGCCGCCGATTCCCACGGAGATGCCCCATGACCAGCACGCAAATCTGGATCGCCATCTTCGGCATGATGTTCGTCACGGCGCTCACGCGCGCGCTGTTCCTGATCGGCGGCGAACGCACCGTCCTGCCGGAGCGCGTCCAGCGTATGCTGCGTTATGCGCCGGCTGCGGCGCTCGCCGCCGTGGTGCTGCCGGACGTGCTGGCGACCCCCGACGGACTCTCGTTCGCGCTGTCGAATCACGATTTTTACGCCACGCTTGCCGGGCTCGCCTGGTTCCTGTGGCGCCGCACGATGCTCGGCACGATCGTGGTCGGGATGCTGACCTTCACGGTTCTGCGTCTTGTTTTTCAGTGAGCGCCGCGCCGATGTTGCGATGCAGCATGCTGCCGTATCTCCCAAATACGGGACATTCGGGCGGGCGCGGGGCAGAACGGGATGGCAATCGGTTAAAATACTCGACTCCCGGATCACTGCGCGACGCTGCGGCAGATGCCGTCGGCGCCTGTTCGAGGAGCCACCCCTGCGGGGCTCCTGAGCGGAGGCTGTTCGCGCGCTGTCCATCACCGCCTTCCAATCAACTCGCAACCCAACGCTCATGAACCAGGTATTGCGTCTCTCCGATCTGATCGCCGAAGGCAAGCTGTCCGGCAAGCGCGTGTTCATTCGCGCCGACCTGAACGTTCCGCAGGACGATCAAGGCAACATCACCGAAGACACCCGTATCCGCGCCTCGGTGCCGGCCATCAAGGCTGCGCTCGACGCGGGCGCGGCCGTCATGGTCACCTCGCATCTGGGCCGTCCCACCGAGGGCGAACTCAAGCCGGAAGACTCGCTTGCGCCGGTTGCGAAGCGTCTGTCCGAACTGCTCGGCCGCGACGTGCCGCTGGTGGCGAACTGGGTTGAAAACGGCGTGAACGTGGCGCCCGGCCAGTTCGTGCTGCTGGAAAACTGCCGCGTCAACAAGGGCGAAAAGAAAGATTCGGACGAGCTCGCGCAGAAGATGGCGAAGCTCTGCGACATCTACGTCAACGACGCGTTCGGCACCGCGCACCGCGCGGAAGCCACCACCCACGGCATCGCGAAGTACGCGCCGGTGGCGTGCGCCGGCCCGCTGCTGGCCGCTGAGCTCGAAGCGCTCGGCAAGGCGCTCGGCGCGCCGAAGCGTCCGCTGGTGGCGATCGTCGCCGGCTCGAAGGTGTCCACCAAGCTGACCATTCTGAAGTCGCTGGCCGAGAAGGTCGACCAGCTGATCGTCGGTGGCGGCATTGCCAATACGTTCATGCTGGCGGCCGGCCTGAAGATCGGCAAGTCGCTCGCCGAAGCCGATCTGGTCAACGAAGCCAAAGCCATTCTCGACGCAGCGAAAGCGCGCGGCGCCTCGGTGCCGATCCCGACCGACGTCGTCACGGCCAAGGAGTTTTCGCCCACCGCCAAAGCTGAAGTCAAGGCCGTAGCCGACGTGCAGGACGACGACCTGATCCTCGACATCGGACCGGACACCGCCAGGGCGCTCGCCGCGCAACTGGAAAAGGCCGGCACGATCGTCTGGAACGGCCCGGTCGGCGTGTTCGAATTCGACCAGTTCGGCAACGGCACGAAGACCCTGGCAGACGCCATCGCCCGTTCGCCGGCGTTCTCGATTGCAGGCGGCGGCGACACGCTCGCGGCCATCGCCAAGTACGGCATCCACGACAAGGTGAGCTACATCTCGACGGGCGGCGGCGCTTTCCTCGAATTCCTCGAGGGCAAGAAGCTGCCGGCGGTCGTTGTCCTGGAATCGCGGGCTTAACGTGGCGACGCGCTCCCCATCGCCGAAAACTGCAAAGACGCGGGTGAAGCCTTCGGCGAAACACCCGGCGGCCACCGCAGCGAAGTCAGCACCAGCAGGGGAGCGTGCCGCACGCTCCGCCGGGACACCGCAGTCCGCGGTTCCCGCCGTTTCACCCGCTATTTCACCCGCCGGTCATGCCGGCGGCGCATTATCCGCAGCACCGCTGGCGTCCCGCACGCCGGTCTCGAACACCGCTTCATCCCATAAAGCGACGCCGGTTTCAACTGGCGCGCAGCCCCTGGCAGCATCCTTCGGTGCGCAGCCTCCGCACCCGACTCGCAGCGCTCTTTCCAGCGATCCCATCCAGACGAGGAGACTCATGCATCGCGCCACCAAGATTGTCGCCACCATCGGCCCGGCTTCCAGCACGCCCGAAATCCTGTTGCAAATGATTAAGGCGGGGCTCGATGTGGTGCGCCTCAACTTCTCGCACGGCACGGCCGACGACCACCGCCAGCGCGCCGAATACGTGCGCGAAGCGGCCCGTCAGGCGGGCCGCGAAGTTGCCATCATGGCCGACCTGCAAGGCCCGAAGATTCGGGTCGGCAAGTTTGAAAACGGCAAGACCACGCTGATTCCCGGCAACCCGTTCGTCCTCGATTCCGAATGCGAACTCGGCAACGACGATCGCGTCGGTCTCGACTACAAAGACCTGCCGCGCGACCTGAAACCGGGCGACGTGCTGTTGCTCAACGACGGCCTGATCGTGCTCGACGTCGTGCGCGTGCTCGGCAGCGAGATTCACACCACCGTGAAGATCGGCGGCGAGCTGTCGAACAACAAGGGTATCAATCGCCAGGGCGGCGGCCTCACGGCGCCGGCGCTCACCGCGAAAGACATGGAAGACATCCGCACGGCCATGTCGCTCGGGGTGGATTTCGTCGCGGTCTCGTTCCCGAAGAACGCCACCGACATGGAAATGGCCCGCCAGCTCGCCAACATCGCAGGCGCGCCGTACGGCATCAAGCCGAAGATGATCGCCAAGATCGAGCGCGCGGAAGCGATTCCGGCGCTGCAAGGCATCCTCGACGCCTCGGACGGCATCATGGTCGCGCGTGGCGACCTGGCCGTGGAAGTGGGCAATGCCGCCGTGCCGGCGCTGCAAAAGCGCATGATCCGCATGGCGCGCGAATCGAACAAGTTCGTGATCACCGCCACGCAGATGATGGAGTCGATGATCTACGCGCCGGTGCCGACCCGCGCCGAAGTGTCGGACGTCGCCAATGCGGTGCTGGACGGCACGGACGCGGTGATGCTGTCGGCCGAATCGGCCGCCGGCAAGTACCCGGTGCAGACCATCGAAACGATGGCCGCGATCTGCGTCGAAGCGGAGAAGTCCGAGCAGTCGGAGCTGGACAAGGATTTCCTCGACCGCACGTTCACCCGCATCGACCAGTCCATCGCCATGGGCGCGCTGTTCACGGCGTTCCACCTCGGCGCGAAGGCGATCGTCGCGCTGACCGAATCGGGCTCGACCGCGCTGTGGATGTCGCGTCATTGGACCCATGTGCCGATTTTCGCGCTCACGCCGCGCGTCGGCAGCGAGCGGGCCATGGCGATCTACCGCAACGTGACGTCATTGCATCTGGACACCAGCAGCGACCGCGACACCGCCTTGCAACAGGCGCTGGAGACGGTGGTGAGCAAGGGCTACGCATCGCGCGGCGACATGGTTGTGCTGACCGTCGGCGAGCCGATGGGTCAGGCCGGTGGAACGAACACGCTGAAGATCGTACGGGTCGGCGAACCGTATTGATCGGCATTAAGACTGCTTAGGATCGGCACGGCGAAGCAGCCGCATCACCCCGCGAGAGGCGGAGCGCAGGTCTTTTGGGGCAAGCCTCGCGGCGAGCCCCGAGCCTGCTGCTCACGGGTATGCGGCATGCTTCGCGATAAAATTGTCAAAAATAGATGCCGACGGCACAGGATTCGTTTCAATCTAAGGAGTAATGCATGCCTCTCGTATCAATGCGTCAACTGCTGGACCATGCCGCCGAAAACGGTTATGGCCTTCCGGCATTCAACGTGAACAATCTGGAGCAGGTGCAGGCCATCATGGCGGCGGCGGATCAGGTCGGCGCCCCGGTGATCATGCAGGCGTCGGCGGGCGCGCGGAAGTATGCGGGCGAGCCGTTCCTGCGCCATCTGATCGAAGCGGCCATTGAGTCGTATCCGCATATTCCGGTCGTGATGCACCAGGATCACGGCCAGTCGCCGGCAGTCTGCATGGCGGCCATCCGCAGCGGCTTCAGCAGCGTGATGATGGACGGTTCGCTGGAAGCGGACGGCAAGACGGTGGCATCGTATGAGTACAACGTCGACGTGTCGCGCAAGGTGGTGGAAGCGGCGCACTCGATCGGCGTGACGGTGGAAGCGGAACTCGGCGTGCTGGGCTCGCTGGAAACGATGCAGGGCGACAAGGAAGACGGCCACGGCGCGGACGGCAAGATGACCCGCGAGCAGTTGCTGACCGATCCGGAGCAGGCGGCCGACTTCGTCAAGCTGACGCAGTGCGACGCCCTGGCGATCGCCATCGGCACTTCGCACGGCGCGTACAAGTTCAGCAAGAAGCCCACCGGCGACATCCTGTCCATTCAGCGCATCAAGGAAATTCACCAGCGCATTCCGAACACCCACCTGGTGATGCATGGTTCGTCGTCAGTGCCGCAGGAGCTGCTCGCGGAAATCCGCGAATTCGGCGGCGACATGAAGGAAACCTACGGCGTGCCGGTCGAAGAAATTCAGGAAGGTATCAAGCACGGCGTGCGCAAGGTTAATATCGATACTGACCTGCGTCTGGCGATCACCGGTGCGATCCGCCGCTATATGGCGGAAAATCCGGGCAAGTTCGACCCGCGCGACTACCTGAAGCCGGCGCGCGAAGCAGCGAAGCAGATCTGCGTGGACCGTTTCGTCGCCTTTGGCGCCGAAGGCCAGGCAGGCAAGATCAAGCCGCTCGCGCTTGATAAAATTGCGGAGAAGTACAAGTCGGGCGGCCTTTCGCAGGTTGTCCGCTAGGCAGGCAGTACAGTACGGACCTGGCCATCCGGCCAGGTTGCGGTCCGTTTCGCCGTTCCCGCATCATAGGGGGAACGGCGTTTCCCTTTTGTTCCGGTCTCATTTTTGCCCCACTTTTAGCGAACTACGACGATGTCTACCCTCTACGAATCCACGCTCCGCTCGCTGCCGTTGCTCGGCCGCGGCAAGGTCCGCGACAACTATGCGGTGGGCAACGACCAGTTGCTGATCGTCACTACCGACCGTCTGTCGGCGTTCGACGTCATCATGGGCGAGCCGATTCCGAACAAGGGTCGCGTGCTGAACCAGATGGCCAATTTCTGGTTCGACAAGCTGAAGCACATCGTGCCGAATCATCTGACGGGCGTGGCGCCTGAGTCGGTGGTGGCGGCGGACGAAGCCGAGCAGGTGAAGGGCCGCGCCGTGGTGGTGAAGCGCCTCGAGCCGATCCTCGTCGAGGCGGTGGTGCGCGGCTATCTGGCCGGTAGCGGCTGGAAAGACTACCAGGCTACCGGTTCGGTGTGCGGCGTGGAACTGCCGCCGGGTCTGCAAAACGCGCAGAAGCTACCCGAGCCGATCTTCACGCCGGCCGCCAAGGCCGAAATGGGTCACCACGACGAGAACATCACGTACGACGACATGGAACGCCGCATCGGCACCGAACTGTCGGCCACGATCCGCGAGATCTCGATCAAGCTGTACAAGGAAGCGGCGGATTACGCGGCTACGCGCGGCATCATCATTGCGGACACGAAATTCGAATTCGGCCTGGATAACCACGGCAAGCTGTACCTGATGGACGAAGCGCTGACTGCCGATTCGTCGCGCTTCTGGCCGGCGGACGAGTACCAGGTGGGCACCAATCCGCCGTCGTTCGACAAGCAGTTCGTGCGCGACTGGCTCGAAACGCAATCGTGGAAGAAAGAGCCGCCGGCGCCGAAGCTGCCCGATGAAGTGGTCGCGAAGACGGCCGCGAAGTACCAGGAAGCGCTCGAGCGCCTGACCGGGCAGAAGCTCGCTTAACGGCGCGAGCGCAGATTAGGAAGATGAGGAAGTCTCACAGATGAGCCAAGTCCAGACTGCCCACGCGGCACAGACAGCCCACACGCATGCGGCGCCGCTCGTCGGCGTGCTGATGGGGTCCAGTTCCGACTGGGAAGTCATGAAGCACGCCGTTGCGATCCTGCAGGAATTCGGCGTACCGTATGAAGCGAAGGTCGTATCCGCGCACCGGATGCCCGACGAAATGTTCGCGTATGCGGAAGGCGCGCGCGAGCGCGGCCTGCGCGCGATCATCGCGGGCGCCGGCGGCGCCGCGCACCTGCCCGGCATGCTGGCCGCCAAGACTACGGTGCCGGTGCTCGGCGTGCCGGTGGCGAGCAAGTACCTGAAGGGCGTCGACTCGCTGCATTCGATCGTGCAGATGCCCAAGGGTGTGCCGGTCGCGACGTTCGCCATCGGCGAAGCGGGCGCGGCCAATGCGGCGCTGTTCGCGGTGTCGATCCTGAGCGTCACGTCGACCGAATACGCGAACGCGCTCGCAGCATTCCGCGTGCGCCAGAACGAAGCGGCACACGCCATGGTATTGCCGGCGCTGTAAGCGCCACGATATCCCGATGTCCCTAGCCTGACCCCCGGTGCGGCGCGTATCCCTACGCGCCGCCCGTGACCGACCACTGAGATGAATCCAGACAACACACCGGTTTCACCGATTCTGCCCGGCGCATGGCTTGGCATGGTTGGTGGCGGCCAGCTCGGCCGCATGTTCTGCTTTGCCGCCCAGGCGATGGGCTATCGCGTGGCCGTGCTCGATCCGGACGAAGCCAGTCCGGCTGGCGCCGTCGCCGACCGTCACCTGCGCGCCGCCTACGACGACGAAGCGTCGCTTACCGAACTCGCGCGGCTGTGCGCGGCGGTATCGACGGAATTCGAGAACGTGCCGGCCACGAGCCTCGACTTTCTGGCGCGCACGACCTTCGTGAGTCCGGCCGGTCGTTGTGTCGCCGTGGCCCAGAACCGGATCGCCGAGAAGCGGTTTATCGTCGAATCGGGTGTCGCGGTGGCGCCGCATGTGGTGATCGAATCGTCGAACGCGCTCGCCGCGCTCGACGACGCCACACTCAACGCCGTGCTGCCCGGCATTCTGAAGACCGCCCGCCTAGGCTATGACGGCAAGGGCCAGGTCAGCGTGCGCAATGCCGAGGAAGTGCGCGAGGCGCATGCGTCGCTCGGCGGCGTGCCTTGCGTGCTGGAAAAACGGCTGCCGTTGAAGTTCGAAGTGTCGGCGCTGATTGCGCGCGGCGCGAACGGCACGTCGGTGGTCTATCCGCTGGCGCAGAACACGCACCGCGACGGCGTGCTGTCGCACACCATCGTGCCCGCACCGGACGCGAGTCCGACGCTCGTCAGCCAGGCGCAGCAGGCCGCGCTGCAGATTGCCGACAAGCTCGGCTATATCGGCGTGCTGTGCGTGGAGTTTTTCATTCTGGAAGACGGCTCGCTGGTTGCCAATGAAATGGCGCCGCGTCCGCACAATTCCGGCCACTACACCGTCGATGCGTGCGCGACCAGCCAGTTCGAACAGCAGGTGCGCGCCATGACGGGCATGCCGCTCGGCGACACGCGCCAGCACTCGCCGGCGGTGATGCTGAACATCCTCGGCGACGTCTGGTTCCCTGACGGAGGCAAGCGCGCCGCCGTCACGCCGCCGTGGCACGAGGTGGCGGCGATGCCGGCCGCGCGTCTGCATCTGTACGGCAAGGAAGAGGCGCGTCCCGGCCGCAAGATGGGGCACATCAACTTCACCGCGGCGACGCTCGACGAAGCCCGCACGGCCGCGCGCGATTGCGCCCGGCTGCTGCATATCCTGAAGAGCTGACGCGCTCGCCATCATGCCGGATCAAGCCAAACCTGCTGATCGTACGAACACGACTGCGACTGCGGCGGCTGCTCAGGCGGCGAGCGCCGCCGAAGCAACCCAACCCGCCGGCGCTACGCCGGAAGAACCGGTGGTCAGCGCCGCGCAAATCGAGCATGCTGCGGCGTTGCTCGACGCGGGCGAACTCGTCGCGTTTCCCACCGAAACCGTTTATGGCCTGGGCGGCGACGCGCAAAGCCCGGACGCGGTGGCGCGCATCTACGCGGCGAAGGGGCGGCCGGCGAATCATCCGGTGATCGTGCATCTCGCACCGCACGGCGACCCGGGTTATTGGGCCGAGCATCTGCCGCCCGAAGCGCTGCGCTTGATCGATGCGTTCTGGCCGGGGCCGCTCACGCTGATCCTCAAACGAGCCGCGCATATTCCCGCGGCCGTGAGCGGTGGGCAGGACTCGGTGGGTTTGCGCTGTCCGTCGCATCCGGTGGCGCAAGCGTTGCTCGAAGCGTTCAGCGCGCTGCGCGGTGGTCATGGCGGCGTGGCTGCGCCGTCGGCGAACCGCTTCGGCCATGTCAGCCCGACCACGGCGCAACACGTGCGCGAAGAGTTCGGCGGCGCGATTCACGTGCTCGATGGCGGCTCGTCGGATGTCGGCATCGAGTCGACCATCCTCGATCTGTCGCGCGGTTTTCCGGCGCTGCTGCGCCCGGGACATGTCACGCCGCAGGATATTGCCGAGGTGCTGGGGGAAGCGCCGCGTCTGCCGGATGGTTCGGATGCGACGGCGCCGCGTGCCTCCGGCACGCTCAAGGCGCACTACGCGCCGCGCACGCCGCTTGCGCTATTGCCTTTCGAAGCGTTGGAGCCCTTGCTGGCGGCGCGCGAGGCGGGCGAGCGGGTCGCCCTGGTCGCACGGGTGTCGCGCGCGGGTCATTGGGCGGACGCCGACGGCGTGCACTTCATGGCGGCGCCCGAGGATCCTCATGTCTATGCGCGCGAGTTGTACAGCTTGCTGCGGGCACTCGACCGCGCGAACGTCGCGCGCATCCTGATCGAAAAGCTGCCCGATACGATCGAATGGATCGCGGTGAACGACCGGCTCGGCCGGGCCGCGGCGGCATTCGAGGCACAGGGGTAGATTCCCACGAAAGCAGTGGCAGCCTCGGTCTCGGACCCGGCGCGCTCAAACCGATCAGCGACGCCCGCACGCGGCGCAACCAGACCACCTGCACCGCGCCACTGCCTCCAGCCACTGCCTCCAATCACGCAAGCAGAAGCGGACGGAATGGTGGACATCATCCTGATGGCCATGCCGAAAGCGAAGGCCTTGCTCGGCCTGTGAAAAAAGCAGCGGATCACCCAGACCCGCCGCTTCCCTCATGACTTACTTGCCCAGGCCCGTCGCAGCGATCTGCTGTTCGACGTACTGCGCGAACAGCGCGTGCGTGTGCGTCGTCGGGTGAACCGTGTCGGCGAACACGTAGGTCTGGTCGGCACCGGACACCGTGTAGTTCTGCGGCGAGCAGAACAGCGACGAGGCGAACTGCGAGCCGTACTCGGCCGGCGTCAGGCCGTTCAGCACAGCGGGATTCGCCGTGGCGTAGGCGGTGGCGTTGGCGGCCATCGCCGTCAGGTTACACGCCGTACCCGTGTTCGACACCGTGAAACCGAGCGACTGGTAGTTCGGCAGCAAGACGGTGTCGAACCACGTGAACGCATCGGCGAGGACCACGGTGCCGGACTTGATCAGCGGCGCGACAGCTTGCTCGAGCGCCCCGTTATAGGCGGCGGTGATGCCGGTCAGCAGCGCGGCCGAGCCGGCCGTCTGGGCGTTCGCGGCGACGCCGAGCGGGGTCTGGCCGATGTCGGGTATGGTCATCAGGACCACGTGCTTCGCGCCCGAGTTGACGATGGTCTGGATTTGCGTCGCGAGCGCGGCGGCGGCCTGCGCCACCTGGGTGTTGTTCTGCTGCAGATAGTAGGCGATGAACTCCACCTGGCCGGCCTGCGTGTTCGGGAACGTCCCGTTCGCGACGAGTTGCGGATAGGTCGTCTGCAACGCGGTGGCGAGTGCCGTCAGATTGGCTGTGGTCGCGTACTGGAAGATGTCGTTCGCACCGCCATTGATCAGCACAAGCTGGTTCGCGTTGAAGCTGCCATGCGCGCTCAGGTATTCCGACACCTGGGTCTGCACCGGCACTGTCGTTGCCGCCAGGTTATTCGGCGCCCAGCCTTCGCCTTCTGCGTTGACGACGTCCGAGCCGCCCTGCGCGTAGCCGTAGCCGCCCGCTGCCGCCAACGGCTGGCCGAAGCCGCCCAGGTAGGCCGGCGTCAAGGTGCCGCCGTAGTATTCCGCGACCTTTTGCGTCCAGATTTCACCCGGGTTGGTCGTGAAGCGGCCGCCACCGAAGTCCGCCGTAATGACCGGCGAATAGGTGCCCACATCCGAGAGGCTGTCGCCGAACGACACGACCTGCAGGTTCACACCGCCCGCCGGCGTGGCGCTGCTGGAGCTGCTGTTGTTGCTGCTGCCGCCGCCGCAGGCTGCAATCATGGCGAAGGCTGCGCTGGCGATCGCGACCTGAGTCAGGCGCACCAGCCCCCGTTGTTTCATTCCCTGTTGTTTCATGTTGACTTCATCTCCTCGTATGTGGCCTTTTGCCATGTGATGCAGGCGGCGTCCACCGCGTCGGCGGCGTGACGACAGCTTACAGAATCTTCCCCGGTCTGCGGGGCGTTCGAAACGCGGACCGGTTGCTTGCAGATGCGTGGTTGTCCGATGCGTTCGCGGCGATCTCGCTGTTCTGCGCGCCAAGCGACGCGTGATACGCAGCGGCCCACGCGGGCGGCCCGAATAACGCGCTCAGCTTGTTGCGCCAGCCCTGCACGCGCAGCACGTCGGCGCCCATCGAGGCCCATTCGTGAAACGTCGCCTTCAGCGGGTTGTAGGTGTGCAGCGGTTCGACGATGCCGTACACCGGCGCGTCGTGCGCATCCTCGTCCACGTAGCTGCCGAACAACCGGTCCCAGATCACCAGCACGCCGGCGTAATTGCGATCGATATAGCGGTCGTTGCGGGCGTGATGAACGCGGTGGATCGACGGCGTGTTCAGCACGTATTCGAGCCAGCCGAGCTTGCCGATCGCCTGCGTATGCACGAAAAACTGAAAGCCGAGATTGATCAGCACGATGGCGACAATCTGCCTGGGCGGAAAGCCCATGACGGCGAGCGGGATCCAGAACAGCCACATGCCGGCGATCGGGTACATCAGGCTCTGGCGGAAGGCGGTCGAAAAATTCATCCGCTCCGACGAGTGATGCACCACATGCGCGGCCCACAGCCACCGGACCCGGTGACTGCAGCGGTGAAACACGTAATAGAGCAGGTCCTGCGCGACGAACAGCACAACGAACGATACCCAGCTCGGCTGCCACGTGTAGACGCGGAAGTGGTCGAAGCAATACGCATAGACGGGGATGATCGCGAGCCACGCGACTTTGTCGGCGGCCTGCTGCAGCAGCGCGAGCGCGGCGTTGCACAGCGTGTCGCGCCAACTGTAAAGGCGCGCCTCGGGACGCGTGCGATGCAGGTGCCACGCCTCCCAGCCGATACATGCAAGGAAGACGGGCGCCATGGCGAGCAGCAGCAATTCGGCATCGAATTGCATGGACGTCTTCCTCCGTGGTCCCTGACCGCTGCGAATGCCGCAGCGGGCGTTGTCGTTATCGTTTGAACCGGCAACGCTGCCGCAGGCGGCGCGCGACCGGCGCGCGCCATGGTGCGTTTCACGCGCGCTTCAAACACTGCCGCAAGCGTACACGCTCTGCGGCTTGTCGCGCATGGCTTCGCTAGAAGGAATCCTCAATGCTGGGTGCGCTTGTGCGGGTTTTTCCTGGGCTTGCTGTGCGGTTCCTCGGCCACGTCCTGCATCGGTTGCGAGGGCCCCTGATAGACCCATTCGAGCAGCGCGTCGTGGGCCGCGCGCGCGGCCTCGGAGTGTGGATCGTTGATGATGCTGACCACGATGTAGCTCACGCCGTCTGCGGATGCCACGTAGCCGGCGATCGCGCGCACGTCGCGCAACGTGCCGGTCTTGATGTGCGCATTGCCGCCCACGGGTTGCGAGGTCAAACGGTTGCGCATCGTGCCGTCGACGCCCGCCACCGGCAGTGAATCGACGAACACCTGCGCGACCGGGCTCGCGTTGGCCGCCTGCAACAGATCCGCCAGCGAGAGCGCCGTGATGTGCTCGTCGCGCGACAGGCCCGAGCCGTTGTCGAGCGACAGGTACTCCATGTTCAGGCCGCTCTTCTGCAGGAACGCTTCGATCGCGTGCGCGGATTTTTCCGGTGTCGCGGGCGGCTTGCTGGTGACTGCGCCGATGGTCAGGAACAGGTTGCGCGCCATCGTGTTGTTGCTGAACTTGTTGATGTCGCGAACGATGTCGGAGAGCACCGGCCCCTCATGCGTGGCGATCAGGCGCGCCTCGGCCGGCACCGGACCTTCGCGGGTCGCACCGGTGAAGGTGCCGCCGGTCTGCTGCCATAGCGCGAGGAAACCGCCCGCAAAAAAGGCCGAGTGATCGAGCACCGCCACGTTGAGGGTGCGCGGCCCGCAGCGCTCGGCGTAGTCGCCGGCAAACGATGCGATCACCGTGCCGTTCGGTTGCGGCGTCACAGCCGGAGTAGGTAGTTCGCCGCGGCAGGGTCCACCCGTGGCGTGCAACTGGTTGTCGATCTGCAGTTGCGCGAGCGCGGGGATCACGTCGATCGCGACGCTGCCGTCGGGCGACGGCGTGAGCGTGAACGAGAGCGACTTGAAGGCGTAGAGCAGCGGATCGGGGCCCACGTTGTAGGGCGCGGTCGCGTCGTCGTCGAACGGCGGCAGGTCGCGCGTCGACGGGTCGAAATAGCGCTTGTCGAGCACCAGCGCGCCGTCGATGCCGTTGATGCCGGCCTTGCGGATCTTCTGCACGAGATCGATCAGTTCTTCTGGCACGAGCTTCGGGTCGCCGGTGCCCTGGATATACAGATTGCCGTGCAGGATGCCGCTGGCGTCGAGATTGCCGTCCGCATAGGCGCTGGTGCGCCAGCGATAGTCGGGCCCGAGGATCGACAGGCCCGAGTAGGTGGTGACGAGCTTCATCGTCGAGGCGGGCATCATCGGCTTGCCGGCGTTGAGTGCGACGATCGGCGTGCGGTCGCCGACTTTCTCGATCACCACGCTGATCGCGGACAGCGGCACGTGGGCGTGCGCGAGGCCGGCCATGACGGTGGCCGGCAGCACAGTGCTGACGTTGACCGAAGGATGCTTGGCCTTGATGCGGGCTTGCGCCGGCGTGGCGCATGCGAGCGCGGCGCACGCGAGCAGCAGGGCGGCGGCGCCCAGCGGAACGCGCCGCGCAGCGGCGGCAAATGGGACGGATGAAGGGGCGTACGGCGGGGCGGACGGCGCGAGGCGGCGGACGAGAAAAGACAGAAAGGCGTGCGTCATGAACGGGCGAAAAAACCAAAGAGTCACGGCTGAAGCGCGGCGCGCCAAGCGCTGCGCTCATGTAGGGCATGCAAGTGGTGTAACGGCCGCGCGCAGCAAATCTTCATCGCCATATGCGAGGCCGTTACATTACTTGTGCGTGCCGCCATGGGGTCACTGAGCCGGAGCCGCATGGCGCGTTACGCAAAAGCGCTCATTGTAGAGACATGCCGCGGCCATGCGGTGAAATTGCATCGCACCTGCAGCAATCGACGGGGGTCCAATCGCACGAGCCCGGGCCGGGCGCTAGAATGCGGCATCATGAATGTTTCGGAATCGTAGAGCCATGCGCATATTGCTAGTCGAAGACGACCGGATGATTGCCGAGGGCGTGCGCAAGGCGCTGCGCGGCGAAGGCTTTGCCGTCGACTGGGTGGAGGACGGCGAGGCGGCGCTCAGCGCGGCCGGCGGCGAACCTTACGATCTGGTTCTGCTCGACCTGGGCCTGCCCAAGCGCGACGGCCTCGATGTGCTGCGCGCGCTGCGCGCCCGCGGCCACACGCTGCCCGTGCTGATCGTCACGGCGCGCGATGCCGTGGCCGATCGCGTCAAAGGGCTCGACGCCGGCGCCGACGATTACCTCGTCAAACCGTTCGATCTCGACGAACTCGGCGCCCGCATGCGCGCGCTGATTCGCCGCCAGTCGGGCCGCAGCGATTCGACCATCCGCCACGGCACCCTCACGCTCGACCCCGCGTCGCACCAGGTCACGCTCGCGGGCGCGCCGGTGGCGCTGTCGGCGCGCGAATTCGCGCTGCTCGAGGCGCTGATTGCGCGGCCGGGCGCCGTGTTGTCGAAGAGCCAGCTCGAAGAAAAGATGTACGGCTGGGGCGAGGAAATCGGCAGCAACACCGTCGAGGTGTATATCCACGCGCTGCGCAAGAAGCTCGGCGCCGACCTGATCCGCAACGTGCGAGGTCTCGGCTACATGATCGCGAAGGACGCCTGAGCCGATGCGTTCCATTCGCCGTCAATTGCTGTTCTGGCTGCTCGCCATCGTGTTGCTGGGCGTCGGTATTGCCGGCTGGCTGATCTACCGCCAGGCGCTCGCCGAAGCCAACGAGCTGTTCGATTACCAGTTGCAGGAGATCGCGGAAGCGTTGCCGTCCGAGCCGTTCTCGCAGGTGCTCGGCTCGCGCGATACCGGCGACGAGGGCATCGTGCTGCAGATCTGGAATCGCAACGGCGCGTTGATGTACTACTCGCGGCCGCGCGCGCCGCTCGCGCCGCGCGCGGAACTCGGCTTTTCGACGGAGCGCACCGATCGTGGCGACTGGCGCGTCTACGGCGCGATCGTCGGCGACAACGTCGTGCAACTGGCGCAGCCGGTGTCGGTGCGCAACCGGCTTGCCGCCAACGTCGCGTTACGCACGCTGTGGCCGCTGATCGTGTTGCTGCCGCTGCTCGGGCTGGCGGTGTGGGTGGTGGTCGGTCGCGGGCTCAGGCCGCTGCGCCGGGTGACCGGCGCGCTCGAAACACGGCATCCCGAAGCGCTCGATCCTTTGCCTGACAGCCGTCTGCCGCTCGAAGTGCAGCCGTTGGTGCGCGCGCTCAACGGTCTGCTGCAGCGGCTCGCCACGGCACTCGATACGCAGAAGGCCTTCGTCGCCGATGCCGCGCACGAACTGCGCACGCCGCTCGCCGCCGTGCAGATCCAGACCCAACTGGTGGCGCGCGCCACCGACGACGCCACCCGCCGCGAAGCGCTGACGGATCTGCAAGCCGGCGTCACGCGCGCCACGCGGCTCGCCGAACAGTTGCTGGCGCTGGCGCGCTCGGAACCGGACGGTCACACGCAAACCAAGGCGATCGATCTGCACGCGCTGCTCGCGGATTGCGTGCTGGCCTACACGCCGCTTGCGCAGCAGCGTGGCGTCGATCTGGGCGTCGAGGCGAACGAGGCCGCCACCGTGATCGGCGACCCCGATGCGCTGCGCGTGATGCTCAACAATCTGGTGGACAACGCAACCAAATACACGCCGCGCGGCGGCCGTGTGGACGTGAGCCTGCTGGTCGACGCGGGCCATCCAGTGGTGCGCATCGCCGATAACGGACCGGGCATTCCGCTTGCCGAACGCGAGCGCGTATTCGATCGTTTCTATCGCGCCGGGGAGAGCGCCGACCGCGCGCGTACCGACGTCTCGGGCAGCGGCCTGGGACTCGCCATCGTGCGCCGGATTGCGCTTCAACATGGCGCGAGCGTCATGTTGGGCGACTCGCCCGCGGGCGGTCTCGAGGTCAGCGTGCGGTTCTGATCGCCTTCGATCTCAGGGCTATGCGCCGAAGAAAATTTGCGGCGCGCGGTAAGGAAAAGCGAGCAGATCTGCGGGAGTTCCACTGTTTAAGACTCCTTTAAGCGATAGCACGTACGCTTCATCCCATCCCCAAAGCCTTTCTCCCTGTCAGGAGTACACGATGAATGCGAAAACCCTGTCCCGCAGCGCTGTTGCCGTTGCAGTTGCCGTGGCGTTGTCCGCCGGCTATGTGGCGGGCCATCGCGATGTCCCCGCGCCTCAGGTCATCACCCAGGCGCAGGCCGCGATGATGCCTGCCGAGGCCGCAGCAAAAACCGGCATCCCCGATTTCTCCGGCCTGGTTGAAACGTATGGCCCGGCCGTCGTCAACATCAGCGCCAAGCACGTGGTGAAGCAGACCGCGGTGCGCAGCGGCGGCGACAACGCCGGCAATGCGCAGCAACTGCCGATCGATCCGAGCGATCCGTTTTACCAGTTCTACAAGCACTTCTTCGGCGGCATGCCCGGCATGCAGGGCGGCGGTGGCGACGGCGGCGATCAGTCCGACCAGCCGAGCGCGAGTCTTGGCTCGGGCTTCATCGTCAGCAGCGACGGCTACATCCTGACCAACGCGCACGTTGTCGACGGCGCCAACGTCGTCACGGTCAAGCTGACCGACAAGCGCGAATTCCGGGCGAAGGTGGTCGGCGCGGACAAGCAGTCGGACGTCGCCGTGTTGAAGATCGACGCGAGCAACCTGCCTACCGTCAAGATCGGCGATCCGAACCAGAGCAAGGTCGGCCAGTGGGTCGTGGCAATCGGCTCGCCGTACGGCTTCGACAACACGGTTACCTCGGGCATCATCAGCGCGAAATCGCGCTCGCTGCCGAACGAAAACTACACGCCGTTCATCCAGACCGACGTGCCGGTCAATCCCGGCAACTCGGGTGGCCCGCTGTTCAACCTGCAGGGTGAGGTGATTGGCATCAATTCGATGATCTACTCGCAGACCGGCGGCTTCCAGGGCCTGTCGTTCGCGATTCCGATCAACGAGGCGATCAAGGTCAAGGACGACCTCGTCAAGACCGGCCATGTGAGCCGCGGGCGCCTGGGTGTCGCGGTGCAGGGCTTGAACCAGACGCTGGCCAACTCGTTCGGCCTCAAGACGCCGAACGGCGCACTGGTCAGCTCGGTGGATGCGGGCGGGCCGGCCGCCAAGGCGGGTCTGCAGCCCGGCGACGTGATCACCGCGGTGAACGGTTCGCCGGTGGCGGATTCGACTGACCTGCCTTCGCAGGTGGCGAGCCTCGCGCCCGGCAGCACGGCGACCGTGACCGTGTGGCGCGACAAGGCAAGCAAGGACATCAAGGTGACCATCGGTTCCATGTCGGATGCCAAGGTCGCGAAGAACGACAATGCGCCCGAGCAGGTCCAGGGACGTCTCGGTGTGGCGGTTCGGCCGCTCACGCCGGACGAAAAGAACAGCGCCTCCGTGTCGCACGGTCTGCTGGTGCAACAGTCGGGCGGTGCGGCTGAGAACGCCGGCATTCAACCGGGCGACGTTATTCTGGCGGTCAACGGCCGCCCGGTGACGACGGTCGATCAGCTCAAGCAGATGATCGCTCAGGCGGGCAACAGCATCGCCTTGCTGATCCAGCGCGACAACGCACAGATTTTTGTGCCGGTCGATCTGGGCTGACGTAAAAGTTGCCGGTCCATTTGCATAAACTGCCGACGGACCGGCGTCTTGCTCATGCATTGCGCCCGTTTTCTCGCGGGAGTACGAGGTCCGCCCGGCGCTCGATCAGGCTCCGGGCGGCACGCGGGATTGCGGCGGGCGCCGGAGGGTAGGCGGGCACGACTGTTGCAGCTATCAGTCGGGCAGACCTACCAGGACTCAAAAGGAGCGATGCAATGAAACTTCAAGGCAATCAGCGACGGCTCGTTGCGGCTGTGGCAACCGCAGCGCTGACGCTAGGTCTCGCGGGCGGCGCCTGGGCGCAGCAGCCCAGCGACACCACGGGCGGCAATACCTCCGACAACACGAGCGCCGGCAACGACAACGGCGGCGGCATGCCGCAGATCCAGCATCAGGGTGACGTGGCCTTCGTGTCGGGCGGCGTCGGCAGCGACGAGTCGAAGGCCCTGCAGGGCGCGGAGCGGCGCTGGCCGCTGGCGTTGCGCTTTACCGGCCCCGGGTCGGACTTCCTCGCGGACGTGCATGTGCAGATCGTCGACGCGCACGGCGCGGACGTGCTGCAGGCGACCTCGCGCGGGCCGTACATGCTGGTGAAGCTGCGTCCGGGCCGCTACACGGTGCATGCACGCTACAAGAGCGACGATCAGCAGAAGGCGGTGACGATTCCGGCCACGGGCAGCGCGAAGTCGGCGTTCTACTGGAACACGCAGTAACCGGCGCCTGCGCGAAGGTCGCGCAATCGGCCGAAGATTGGCCGATAATGAAGCCACGGGGTCTCCCGTGGCTTTTTTTTCGCATACGGAGCCGTGACATGAGCGACGCTTCGACGACCAACGGAAGTCCCTGTGGGGCGCCCAAAGGAAACCCCGCCGGAGGTGATGCCGCCCACGGCGCTCAGGCGTCCGCTGCATCGAACAGTGCTCATCGCATCGAAATTGCCGTCAACGGGCGCCGGGTGCGGGTGATTCACCAGGGCGTCACGATGGCCGACACCCAGGCCGCCCTCACGCTGGCCGAAACCGGCCTTCCCGAGGTGTTTTATTTTCCGCGCAGCGATGTCAATATGGCGCGGCTCGAACGCTCCAACCATACGTCGCATTGCCCGTTCAAGGGCGAGGCGTCGTATTTCCATCTGCGCACCGAAGACGGCCTGGTCGAGAATGCCGTCTGGTGTTATGAAAGCCCGCTTGACGGGGTCCAGCAGATCAAGGGATATCTGGCGTTTTATGCATCGCGCGTTGACCGCATCGATCAGACGTCCTGATCTCGCGGGCGCGCGTTCATCGGGGAGGCTGCCATGGAACTGAACAACGCGTTACGGATTGCACTTGCACCGTCCGATGTCTGGGACGCGCTGCAGGATCTCGCGTTGCTGCGCGCCAGCCTCGACAATTGCGAATCGTTCACCCGTCTGGCGGGCGGCGAGTACGCCTTGACGCTGACCGTGCCGCTCGGACCGTTGCGCGCCCGCTACGAAGTGCGGGCCCATGTGGCCAGCAAAAATGCCGCCGAGCCCGAGGCGCCGCATCGCGCGCTCAACTTCAAGGCGCGCGCCGAGGGTGTGGGGTCGCTGCGCGGGCAGATCGACGTCACGCTGCGCGCGGACGAAATGGCCCCGAACCGGGCGCCCAGCACGCGGATCGACTATTCGGTGTGGGCCACCTTGACTGGACCGCTCGCGGAATTGCCGACGCGTCAGATCGAGAACGCGCTGCACGAGCTGGCCGACGATTTCTTCGCCGAATTCTGCGCGGTCGTGCAGGCCAAGCACGGCCAGGGACCGAACCGCGCACGCGGCGCGCACAGCCGGCGCCAGCACGTGTTTCTGCGGCCGATCAACCTGGGCGGAATGGCGCGGCGCGTGCGGCCGCACGATCACAGCGGCAGCCTGAGCGGGCGCGCGACCAGCACGCTGTTCGGGGCGCGCGCTTCGCATAGCGTGTCGCATCGGGAGCCCACTCCGCATGCCATGCCGCAGTGGCTCTGGGCCGTCATGATTCTGCTGGTGGCCGTGCTGATGTACGCGGCGCACTGGTTCAGCCAGAGCTGAGCGAGGGCGGGGCCCACCCCCTCGCCGTGTCAGACGCCGCGAAACTCCCGTCGCCAAGCCGACGGCGAGGTGCGAAACGCCTCCTGGAAATGTTGCCGCAGCGAGGCCGTCGAGCCGAAGCCCACCATGCCGGCAATCGCTTCAACTGACTGATCGCTGCTTTCAAGCAACTGCTGCGCGCGGCTGAGACGCTGCGCGAGCAGCCATGCGCCCACCGTCGAACCGGTCGCGAGCCTGAAGCGCCGCGTGAAGGTGCGACGGCTCATCAGGGCCCGCTCTGCCAGCGTGTCGAGCGTGTGCGGCGCATCGAGGTTTGCCGCGACCCAGTCGAGCAGTCCTGATAGCCGGTCGCCGCGCAGGTTCGGCGGCACCGGTTGCTGGATGTATTGAGCCTGGCCGCCTTGCCGATGCGGCGAGACGACCAGCCGGCGCGCGACGTAGTTGGCAGCCTGCGCGCCGCACAGGCGCCGCAGCACATGCAGACAGCAGTCGAGTCCGGCGGCCGTGCCGGCCGAAGTCAGGATGTCGCCGTCGTCGATATAGAGCACGTCGGGGTCGAGCCGCACGCGCGGGTAGCGGCGCGCGAAGTCGTCGGCCCATGCCCAGTGCGTGCTGGCCGGACGCCCGTCGAGTATCCCCGCGGCCGCCAGCACGAAGGCGCCCAGGCACAGGCCGACCAGCTGCGCGCCGCGTGCATGGGCGCGGCGCAGCGCGTCGAGCAGCGCGGCAGGCGGCGTCTCATTGGGATCGCGCCAGGTGGGCACGATGATCGTGTCGGCGTCGTCGAGGGCTTCAAGCCCGTGCGTCGCGGCAATCGAAAACCCCGCGGTGGTCGAAAGCACGCCGGGTTCGACGGCGCACACGCGGAAGTCGAACAGCGGCACGCCGCCATCGTCGCGGTTCTCCCCGAACACCACGCATGGCACGGACAAGTGGAACGGACTGATGCCGTCGAAGGCGATAACGGCGACGATGTGCGGCTGGGCCACGGCAGACCTTCCCGGAAAATTCACAATGGCCCGATTCTAGCGAAGCTTGTCATGTGGGTCACTGTCGGCGGCGCGCGCGAAAGCGAACAATGCCGTCAATGCCGCTGCGCCGCACAGACTCGCACACCGACTCAATACAGCAGACGCACGGCGAGTCCACCCAATCAACGAAGGAGCCTTGCCATGTCAACAACGCCGCGCCGCGCCCTGCTGGTCATCGACGTACAGAACGAATATGTCACCGGCGATCTGCCGATCGAATACCCGGACGTGCAGACTTCGCTCGCCAATATCGGCCGGGCGATGGACGCGGCGCGCGCTGCCGGCGTGCCGGTGGCGGTGGTGCAGAACTACTCGCCGGCCGGCTCGCCGATCTTCGCTCGCGGCACGCCGGGGGCGGAGTTGCATCCGGTGGTGGCCTCGCGCGAGCGCGATCACCTGATCGTCAAGGATCTGCCGAGCGCGTTCACCGGCACCGATCTGGCCGACTGGCTGGCCGCGCGGCAGATCGATACCTTGACGGTGGTCGGCTACATGACGCACAACTGCGACGCGTCGACCATCAATCATGCGGTGCACGCCGGATTGACGGTCGAGTTTCTGGAGGATGCGACGGGGTCGTTGTCGTACGAGAACCAGGCGGGGTTTGCCAGCGCAGAGGAGATTCACCGGGTGTTCAGCGTGGTGCTGCATTCGCGCTTCGCGGCGGTGGCGAGCACGCAGCAGTGGATCGCGGCGGTAGAGGCGGGTGTGGCGCTCGAGCGCGGCAATATCTACGTGTCGAATCAGCAGGCCCGCGCGAGGCTGGCAAAGGCGTGAAGGGGGTGAATGGCTAAAGGCCTGAAGAGGCCTGAAGACCCGCGCGCGGGCAGGCGCCCAAACGCCTAAGCCGTACCGCCCCCCGTGCGCAACGCGGGACTGAGCCTCAGCGCGTCGAACATCGCTTCGACCATCTGCTGCGCGTGCACGTCGAAATCGTCGGACTCGGGCAGGAGCAGCATGTCGCGCAGCGACCCGCCGACGAACGCGTGCAGCATGGTCGCCGCGAGCCTCGTGTTCAGATCGGCGGGCATCTGTCCTTTGGAGATCGCATTGCGCAAGCCGACTTCGAGCTTGCGGAGCCCCTCGCGCATATTGCTCTGATAGCGGGCCATCACCGGCCCCATCTCTTCGACGAATTCGCACTTCAGAAACAGGATGTCGAACACGCGCCGCCGCCGCGGGTCCGCCGCGGTGTCGCGCAGGCACACGGTGCAAATTTCGATCAGCCGCCCGAGCGGGTCGGCTTCTTCCGGGTTGACCGAGGCGGCCTTGAGTTCGTCGAGCGGCAGCAGCACGCGGTCGAACATCTCGTTGAACAGATCGCCCTTGTTGGCGAAGTGCCAATAGATCGCGCCGCGGGTGACGCCCGCGGCCTGGGCGATGTCGGCCAGCGACGTGCGCGACACGCCTTTCTCAAAAAAGACCTGTTCGGCGGCATCGAGGATGCCGGCGCGCGTCTCCAGCGCTTCTTCCTTGGTCCTTCTGACCATGTTCGTCTGACCTGCCTGTTTTGCGGGATTTCCCGGGCACTTTTAAACGCGGCCCGTCACAATACATCCGATTGTTGTGGCTTTTGCGAACAATTATTGCCGCACGAAGCCCGTAAGGTTAGTGAAACACACTTTAACATCCATACGCGAATGTATATATAATAGCACCCCATCGATCGGATAGCCCAAGCGGTGACGACCGGTTAATATCCGTCACTGTTGTCTTTCAAAACGCTAATGCGCCGAACCGGAAAGGTCGGCGCCGTGCGGCATTTCCGGGTTTGGTGCCATTCACCAATGGATGTCCAGCGAGGTTCGCAGCACTGGGCTTCCGGTCACGCGTCGCGAGACGCATGTGTGCGCTGTTGTCCCCGGGGTAGGGATGCGCGCACTTTTTCATTCTCTCAGCCTTGACAGAGGTCGCTCCATGCGCGTCGAACGGGTTCCATTTCGCTTAATCAGTGCCGCGACGGCTGCCATCTTGCTGGCAGCGTGCGGACCAAAACAATCGGCCCCGCCACAACAAACGCCGGAAGTCGGCATCGTGACCGTCGAACCGACGGCCGTGCCTGTCGTCACCGAACTGCCGGGCCGTACCAATGCGTTCCTCGTGGCGCAAGTGCGCGCGCGGGTGGACGGCATCGTGCTGCGCCGCGAATTCACCGAAGGCAGCCAGGTGAAGGCCGGCCAGCGTCTCTACAAGATCGACCCGGCGCCGTATATCGCCGCCTTGAATAGCGCCAAGGCGACGCTGGCCAAGGCCCAGGCGAATCTGGTGTCGGTCACCGCCCAGGCCAACCGCTACAAGGTGCTGGTCGCGGCCAATGCGGTCAGCAAGCAGGACTACGACAACGCCGTGGCCTCGGAAGGCCAGGCGGCAGCAGACGTCGCATCGGGCAAGGCGGCGGTCGATACGGCGCAGATCAACCTCGGCTACACGGACGTGGTGTCGCCGGTGAGCGGCCAGGTCGGCATTTCGCAGGTGACGCCGGGCGCCTATGTGCAGGCGAGCGCGGCCACGCTGATGTCCACCGTGCAGCAGCTCGACCCGATGTACGTCGACCTGACGCAATCGAGCCTCGACGGCCTCAAGCTGCGCCGCGAAGTGCAGGAAGGGCGTCTGAAGACGACCGGCCCGGATGCCGCCAAGGTCACGCTGATTCTCGAAGACGGCCGCACCTATTCGGAAACCGGCAAGCTGCAGTTCAGCGACGTCACGGTCGACCAGAGCACGGGTTCGGTCACGGTTCGCGCGCTGTTCCAGAACAAGGACGGCGTGCTGCTGCCGGGCATGTTCGTGCGTGCGCGGATCGAGGAAGGCCTGAACGACAAGGCGATCGTCGTGCCGCAGATCGGCATTACGCATGACCAGAAGGGTACGCCCACGGCGCTGGTCGTCGGTGCGGACAACAAGGTTGCGTTGCGCCAGCTCGTCACGTCGGCCACGTACGGTTCGAACTGGGTCGTCGATAGCGGCCTGAACGCCGGCGACCGCGTGATCGTGCAAGGCACCGACAAGGTTCGCCCGGGCATGGAAGTCAAGACCGTCCCCGCGCAACTGCCTGCCACACCCGCTTCCGACGCCACTGCTCAAGGTGCGCCGGCCGCCAGCGGTGCGCAGTCGGCACAAGCTGCCTCTGCTGCATCGGGCGCGTAATAACAGGGAGCCTGTTTCATGGCAAAGTTCTTTATCGATCGCCCGATTTTTGCATGGGTGATCGCCATCATCCTGATGCTCGCGGGCATCGCGTCGATCTTTACGCTACCGATCGCGCAATACCCGACCATTGCACCGCCGGCTATCCAGATCAGCGCAACCTATCCGGGCGCGTCGGCGAAGACGGTTGAAAACACCGTCACGCAGGTGATCGAGCAGCAGATGAGTGGTCTCGACCACTTGCTGTACCTGTCGTCCACCTCGGACGACTCGGGCACGGCGACCATCACGCTGACGTTTGCGGCCGGCACCAATCCTGACATTGCGCAGGTGCAGGTGCAGAACAAGCTGCAGCTCGCCACGCCGCTTCTGCCGCAGGAAGTGCAGCAGCAGGGGACGAAGGTCACCAAGTCGAGCAGCAGCTTCCTGCTCGTCATGGCCTTCAACTCTGAAGACGGCAGCATGAACAAGTATGACCTGGCGAACTACGTCGCCTCGAACATCGAAGATCCGATCAGCCGGATCGACGGTGTGGGTACGGTCACGCTGTTCGGCTCGCAGTACGCCATGCGGATCTGGCTCGACGCCAACAAGCTCAACAACTTCGGCCTGACGCCGGTTGATGTGCAGACGGCCATCACGAACCAGAACGTCCAGGTGTCGGGCGGCTCGCTCGGCGGCACGCCTGCGGTACCGGGGCAACTGCTGCAGGCGACCATCAGCGAAGCCACCTTGCTGCAGACGCCGGAGCAGTTCGGCAACATTCTGCTGAAGGTGAACCAGGACGGCTCGCGCGTGCTGCTGAAGGACGTGGCGCGTATCGAACTGGGCGGCGAAAACTACAACTTCGACACGAAGTACAACGGCGTGCCGACGGCAGGCTTCGGTATTCAGCTTGCCACGGGCGCCAACGCGCTGGCTACGGCCAACGCGGTGCGTGCGAAGATCGAGCAGTTGTCGAAGTACTTCCCGCACGGTCTCGTCGTGAAGTACCCGTATGACACGACGCCGTTCGTGCGCCTGTCGATCGAGGAAGTGGTCAAGACGCTGCTCGAAGGGATCGTGCTGGTGTTCCTCGTGATGTACCTGTTCCTGCAGAACCTGCGCGCGACGTTGATTCCGACGATCGCGGTGCCGGTGGTGCTGCTGGGTACGTTTGCGATCATGAGTGCGGTGGGCTTCTCGATCAACGTGCTGTCCATGTTCGGCCTGGTGCTCGCCATCGGCTTGCTGGTGGACGATGCGATCGTGGTGGTGGAGAACGTCGAGCGGGTGATGGCCGAAGAGGGCTTGTCGCCACGCGACGCGACCCGCAAGGCCATGGACCAGATCACCGGCGCGCTGGTCGGCGTGGCGCTCGTGCTGTCGGCGGTGTTCGTGCCGGTGGCGTTCTCGGGCGGTTCGGTGGGCGCAATTTACCGGCAGTTCTCGCTGACCATCGTGTCGGCGATGGTGCTGTCCGTGATGGTGGCGCTGGTGCTGACGCCGGCACTTTGCGCGACGATTCTCAAGCCGATTCCGCAGGGCCATCACGAAGAGAAGAAGGGCTTCTTCGGCTGGTTCAACCGGACCTTCGAGAAGAGCCGCGACAAGTACCACAGCGGCGTGCACCACGTGATCAAGCGCTCGGGCCGCTGGCTCATCATCTACCTGGTGGTGATCGTGGCGGTGGGGATGCTGTTCGTGCGTCTGCCGAAGTCGTTCCTGCCGGATGAAGACCAGGGCACGATGTTCGTGCTGGTGCAGACCCCGTCGGGCTCGACCCAGGAAACCACGGCGCACGCGCTGAAGGACATCTCGGACTACCTGCTCACCACCGAGAAGGGCATCGTCGAATCCGTGTTTACGGTGAACGGCTTCAGCTTCGCGGGTCGTGGCCAGAACGCGGGTCTGGTGTTCGTGCGGATGAAGGACTACTCGCAGCGCCAACATGCGGACGAAAAGGTCCAGGCTCTGGTGGGGCGTCTGTTCATGCACTTCGCGGGCTACAAGAACGCGCTGGTGTATCCGGTCAACCCGCCGTCGATTCCTGAACTCGGCACCGCAGCCGGCTTCGACTTCGAACTGGAAGACCGTGCCGGGGTGGGTCACGAGAAGCTGATGGAAGCGCGTAACATGCTGCTCGGCATGGCGGCGAAGGACCCGATGCTGGCGCAGGTGCGTCCGAACGGCCTGAACGACACGCCGCAGTTCAAGGTGACGATCGACCACGAGAAGGCGTCGGCGCTGGGTGTTTCGCTCGCCACGATCGACCAGACGTTCTCGATCGCCTGGGCGTCCTCCTACGTGAACAACTTCCTCGATACGGACAGCCGGATCAAGAAGGTGTATCTGCAGGGCGATTCGCCGTTCCGGATGAACCCGGAAGACCTGAACGCGTGGTATGTGCGTAACGGTGCGGGCACCATGGTGCCGTTCTCGGCATTCGCCAGCGGCGCGTGGACGTATGGCTCGCCGAAGCTGGAGCGCTACAACGGTATTTCCGCGGTAGAAATCCAGGGTGCGGCGGCGCCGGGCAAGAGTACGGGTCAGGCGAACGCGGCCATCGAAGCGATTGCGGCGAAACTGCCGGCCGGTATCGGTTACGAATGGACGGGTCTGTCGTTCCAGGAAATCCAGTCGGGTTCGCAAGCGCCGATTCTGTACGGCATCTCGATCCTCGTCGTGTTCCTGTGTCTGGCGGCACTGTATGAAAGCTGGTCGATCCCGTTCTCGGTGATCATGGTGGTGCCGCTCGGCGTGTTGGGCGCACTGCTGGCTGCCACGCTGCGTGGCCTCGAGAACGACGTGTTCTTCCAGGTGGGTCTGTTGACCACGGTGGGGCTGTCGGCGAAGAACGCGATTCTGATCGTGGAATTCGCCCGCGAGCTGCAGCAGGGTGAAGGCATGGGGCCGATCGAGGCCGCGCTGGAAGCGGCGCGTCTGCGGTTGCGGCCGATCCTGATGACCTCGCTCGCGTTCATTCTCGGCGTGATGCCGCTGGCTATCAGTAACGGCGCGGGCTCGGCGAGCCAGCACGCAATTGGTACCGGCGTGATCGGCGGGATGTTGACCGCCACCTTCCTCGCGATTTTCATGATCCCGATGTTCTTCGTCGTGGTTCGTGCGAAGTTCGGCGGCGAGAAGGAAGACCCGGATGAGGCGCTCGAACACTATAACCAGCACCATCCTCATGACCCGCAGGGCGGCAACGGCTCGGGCAAGGAAGGACATTGAGATGCAAAAACACTCTTTGATTGCAGTGGCGGTCGCGCTCCTCGCAACGGCTTGCACGATGGAGCCGAAGTACGAGCGGCCGGCCGCGCCGGTCTCCGGCGCGTTCCCGGCGAGCGGCGTGTACGCGACGCAGCCGGGCGCGGCGGGCGGGGGGGCGCGTAGCGCCAACGGCCAGGCCGCGGTGGACATCGGCTGGCGCGACTTCTTCGCCGACGCGCGTCTGCAGCGGCTGATCGAGCTTGCGCTGAAGAACAACCGCGATCTGCGCGTGTCGGTGCTGAATATCCAGCAGGCGCAGGCGCAGTACCGGGTGGCGCGCTCGAGCCTGTTCCCGACCATCAACGCGGCGGGTTCGGAGACCAAGACGCGTACGCCGACGGATCTTTCGCTACCGGGTCAGGAGCTCACGACCGAGTATTCGGTGGGGCTCAACGCGTCGTGGGAGCTCGACTTCTTCGGCCGGATTCGCAGCCTGAAGGACCAGGCCCTGGACCAATACCTGTCCACGGCCCAGGCTCGCAAGGCGGCGGAAATCGCGCTGGTGTCGTCGGTGGCGGACCAGTATCTGACCTTGCTCTCGGATGACGATCTGCTGAGGGTCACCCAGGATACGTTGAACACGGCGCAGGCCTCGTACAACATCACGAAGCTGCAGTTCGAGACGGGTACGGGTTCCGAGCTCGATCTGCGTCAGGCCGAGACGGTGGTCCAGCAGGCGCTGGCGAACCAGCAGGCGCAGGCGCGTCTGCGGGCGCAGGCGGAAAACGCCCTTGTGCTGCTGGTGGGTGAGCCGTTGCCGGACGATCTGCCGGTGGGCAAGCAGCTTGGCGATCAGGATCTCCTCACGGACATCCCGGCCGGCTTGCCGTCCGATCTGCTGACGCGTCGTCCGGACATCGTCGAGGCTGAAGAGAGCCTGCTTGCTGCGAACGCGAACATTGGGGCGGCGCGCGCTGCGTTCTTCCCGAAGGTCTCGCTGACCGGCAATTTCGGCACGCTGAGCCCGTCGCTGGGTGGGCTGTTCAAGCCGGGTTCCGCGGCGTGGTCGTTTGCGCCGCAGATCACGTTGCCGATCTTCACCGGTGGCGAGAACAAGGCGAATCTCGATCTCGCCCACATCCAGAAGAACATCCAGATCGCGCAGTACGAAAAGGCGATCCAGACGGCCTTCCGGGAAGTGGCGGACGGTCTCGCGGCACGCGGCACGTACGATCAGCAGATCCAGGCACTCGAGCGCAATACGTTTGCTGAACAGCGCGCGCTGACTCTGTCGGAGTTGCGCTACAAGAACGGCGTGGACAGCTACCTGTCCGTGCTGACTGCGCAGACCAACCTGTACTCGGCGCAGCAATCGCTGATTGCGGCGCGTCTGAACCGTCTCACGAACCTGGTCGATCTGTACCAGTACCTGGGTGGCGGCTGGATCGAGCGCAGCGGCGAACAACCGCGCCCGGCCGATGCGCCGGTCGACTATAGCGCGGCCAGTACGCCGGCGGCGGCTTCCGCGGCTTCGGTGAACTAAGCCTAAGGCAGCAGGCGCGGACGGATTCTTTTGCGGAATCCGCTTCGCGTGCAGCAAAGAAAAACGCCACGGCTTGCCGTGGCGTTTTTCTTTGCCGCGTGAGTTTGAGCGACGACAATTCAATCGGATTTTTCGGAATCGTCGGATTTCATAATATTTCAAACTCCTTAAAAGTGGTTGCGCTGTCATTGGCATAACTAAATATAAAGGATATGTCCAATTCTTCAGATGCATGAACTCATGCATGGCCGACAACGGCTGCTAAGGAACCACATTATGATTGAGAACAAAGATCTCGCCGCACAAGTCAACGAGAAGCTACTCTCGGCAAACCGCTCGATTATCGATGCTTTGAAGTTGATCGAGGAACGCGGCTCAGCGAAGGAAGTTCAAACATTTCGTGTCGAAGCCGCGAACGTGGCCGGACATCTCTTCGCTCTTCTCTTAAGACCGCTGTGGCAAGCGCATCCTGAACTGGCTCCCGAAGGACTGGATATGGGCCAGCCGTCACGGAAAAGGGGAAGGCGGTAAATCATAAAACGAGGGCGCGAGAAACTCGCACCCTCGTTTGTCGTACGGCGCAATACTTGCCGAGAGCTAGCTTTAGGTTGGGAGCACCGGATGACGCCGGCGCGCAGAGTCACGCGTTCGTCGGTATCTCTACCCAATTCACCTCAATGCAGATCCACCGCCCGCAACATCTCATCGCCAGCCGCCGCGTCGTCATTCCCACCACGCCCGTCGAAATCATGTCCGGCGCGGCGGATCTCACGCTTCGCCGCACGTTCCCCTTTGACGCCGTTGAACACGAGGTTCAGCACCACCGCGGACACCGAAGCAAGCAGAATCCCGCTATGCAGCAGTGGCGAGAGCGCCGGCGGCAACTTCTCGAAGAAATGCGGCGAGACCACCGGCACGAGCCCGAGGCCGATACTGACCGCGACGATAAACAGGTTGTGGTGGTTCTTCACGAAGTCCACCTTCGACAGCACCTTGATGCCGTTCGCGGCCACCATCCCGAACATCACGATCCCCGCGCCGCCGAGCACGAATGCCGGCACCGAGGCGACCACCTGGGCCATCTTCGGAAACAGACCGAGCAGCACGAGAATCACGCCGCCCATCGCGCAGACAAAGCGGCTTTTCACACCCGTCACGCCGATCAGCCCGACGTTCTGCGAGAACGACGTATGCGGGAACGAGTTGAAGATGCCGCCGATCAGCGTACCCAGACCGTCGACGCGCAGGCCGCGCACCAGCGTCTTCTGATCCACCGGACGATCCACCATATCGCCGACCGCGAGGAACATGCCGGTCGATTCGATGAAGGTGACGAACATCACGGTGACCATCGTCGCGATGGCGAGCGGATCGAAGTGCGGCAAGCCGAAGTGGAACGGCATCACGATGCCGACCCACGGGGCGGCCGTCACGCCTGCCATGTTGACGCGCCCGAGCAGCGCCGCGATCACGAAGCCGGCGACGATGCCGAGCAGCACCGAGATGTTGGCGATGAAGCCCTTGCCGAACTTGTTGATCATCAGGATCAGCGTCAGCACGACCAGCGACAGGCCCAGATAGACCGGGTTGCCGTAGTCGGGGTTCCCGACGCCGCCGGCCGCCCAGTTGATGCCGACTTCCATCAGCGAGAGCCCGATCACGGAAATCACCACGCCGATCACCACCGGCGGGAAAAAGCGCAACAACTTGCCGACGGCGGGCGCGAGCAGGATGCCTATGACCCCCGCCGCGATGGTGGAGCCGAAGATATCGAGGATGCCCAGGCTCGGGTTGGTGCCGATCGCCACCATCGGGCCGACGGCCGCGAACGTGCAGCCCATGATGACGGGCAGGCGAATGCCGAAGATCCACAGGCCGAGCGTCTGGATCAGCGTCGCGATACCGCACGAGAAGAGGTCGGCGCTGATCAGAAACGCAATCTGATCCTTGGGCAGTTTGAGCGCGCTGCCGATGATGAGCGGCACCGCCACTGCACCCGCGTACATCACGAGGACGTGCTGAATGCCGAGCGTGAGCAACTGGCCTGCGGGCAGTCGCTCGTCGCACGGGTGAACCGTGTTCGATTGCATCTTGTCTCTCTCCACCATCTCGTTTTGGGATGGCTCCAAGGTATGCGGAGAGAAAAGGCGCAACAAGACCACTGGGGCCTATTCCCGGCTTCGCGATGATCATATGGGTGAGGGCGGTTTGAAAGGCAATCGAAATGCCTATGCTGCGCAAACCGGCTGTGAGCCCCTTGCTGCGGTGCGAACTCGTAGGGGCGCCAGCGGGTCGGGCAAAAGCGATATGTGTGAAAATCCATGAGGTGTATTCGAAGCGACGCATAGTGCTGTTTTGACGCCGCTTCCCGGATGGCGGGGTTAACCCGCGAGTGGCGCTTTGCGGAGGCGCTCGCATGGCGTGGCGCGATGTCGTGTATGAGCAATGACGCGGCGAGTGCTGGAATACGCATGGCGGCGTTTTCGGCGATCATAGGCGCCGGCCACGGAACACGCTCCGTTCGACAACCCGCGCAAGCGGGCATGACGACCGGACGCAAGTCACGGCATGCCTGCCGGCGCCACGGCGCGGCTGCATGCCTTGCATTCAGAGAACGATTCAGGGAACTACAGGAGCATTCATCATGAAGACGAAAGCCGCCATCGCATGGAAAGCCGGCGCACCGCTGACCATCGAAGAGGTCGATCTCGAAGGGCCGCGCGCAGGCGAAGTGCTGATCGAAGTGAAGGCGACGGGCATCTGCCACACCGACTACTACACGCTGTCGGGCGCGGACCCGGAAGGCCTCTTCCCTGCGATTCTCGGCCATGAAGGCGCGGGCGTGATCGTCGACGTCGGTCCTGGTGTCGGCACGCTCAAGAAGGGCGATCACGTGATTCCGCTCTACACGCCGGAGTGCCGCCAGTGCAAATTCTGCCTGTCGCGCAAGACCAACCTGTGCCAGGCGATTCGCTCCACCCAAGGCAAGGGCCTGATGCCCGATGCCACCTCGCGTTTCTCGCTGGACGGCAAGCCGCTGTTTCACTACATGGGCACGTCCACGTTTTCGAACTACATCGTCGTGCCGGAAATTGCCGTGGCGAAGGTGCGTGAAGACGCGCCGTTCGACAAGATCTGCTACATCGGCTGCGGCGTGACGACGGGCGTCGGCGCGGTCGTGTATTCGGCCAAGGTCGAGGCGGGCGCGAATGTGGTGGTGTTCGGCCTGGGCGGCATTGGCCTGAACGTGATCCAGGGCGCGAAGATGGTGGGCGCGGACAAGATCATCGGTGTCGACATCAACCCGGGCCGTGTCGAACTGGCGAAGAAGTTCGGCATGACGCACTTCATCAACCCCAATGAAGTCGAGAACGTCGTCGACCATATCGTACAGTTGACCGACGGCGGCGCCGATTACTCGTTCGAATGCATCGGCAACACCAAGGTGATGCGCCAGGCGTTGGAGTGCACGCACAAGGGCTGGGGGCAGTCGTTCATCATCGGCGTGGCGGCGGCCGGAGAAGAAATCAGCACGCGTCCGTTCCAGCTCGTGACGGGCCGCGAATGGAAGGGCTCGGCGTTCGGCGGCGCTCGCGGCCGCACTGACGTGCCGAAGATCGTCGACTGGTACATGGAAGGCAAGATCAACATCGACGATCTGATCACGCACCGCCTGCCGCTCGAACGCATCAACGAAGGCTTCGACCTGATGAAGAAGGGCGAGTCGATCCGCTCGGTCGTGCTGTACTGATGCCGGACTCACTGAGCAACCAAGGGAGCGCGCGATGCTCGAACTGCTAGCTGCGCACGCCTGCCACGGCGGCGTGCAACGCTTCTACCGGCATGACTCGAAGGTTACCGGATTGCCCATGCGCTTTTCGGTGTATTTGCCGCCGCAGGCCATGCGCGGCGGCGAAGCGGCTGCGGTGCGCGTGCCGGCGCTGTTCTATCTCGCCGGGCTCACCTGTACCGAGGAGACCTTCCCGATCAAGGCGGGCGCGCAGCGCTTCGCCGCGCGCCACGGCATCGCCCTGATCGCGCCGGACACCAGTCCGCGCGGTGCGGGCATCCCCGGCGAAAGCGCAGCGTGGGACTTCGGCGTGGGAGCGGGCTTCTATGTCGATGCCACCGAAGAACCGTGGTCGAGGCACTTCCGGATGTACTCCTACGTGCGCGACGAACTGCGTGAGACCGTGCTTGCCAACCTGCCGGTCGACGGCGAGCGCCTCGGCATCTTCGGACACTCGATGGGCGGCCACGGCGCGCTGATGCTGGCGCTGCGCAATCCGCAGATCTACCGCTCGGTGTCGGCGTTCGCGCCGATCGCGGCGCCGTCGCGTTGTCCTTGGGGTGAGAAGGCCTTCACGGGTTATCTCGGTGAAGACCGTGCCGCGTGGAAGGCGTATGACTCGAGCGAGCTGGTGGCGAGCGTGTCGCACAAGTTCGCGCAGGGGATACTGATCGATCAGGGACTCTCCGATCAGTATCTCGCCGAGCAACTCTATCCCGACGTGTTCGAAGCGGCGTGCCGTGCGGCAGGGCAGCCTGTGACCTTGCGTCGTCATGAAGGCTACGACCACGGCTACTACTTCATCTCCACTTTCATCGAGGACCACCTCGCGCATCATGCGAAGGTGTTGCTTGCCTGAAGCGCAGAGTAGACACGGCGCATCCGCGGTCATCGCGGTGCGCCGCCTTCGCGCCTTTACCGCCGTCCCAACAAACTCCCGGCATACACCAGCGCAGCTAGCGCAGTGATCCAGAAGCTGGTCGGCCAGTCCGTATAGAAGGCCAGCGTCAACCCAAGCCATGCCTGCGCAAGCGCCAGCAGCGCCGCGAGCACCAGCCCGATGGACAGCCGCGTCGTGAGGTTTTGCGCGGCCGCCGCCGGCCCCACCATCAACGTGAACACCAGCAGCACGCCGACGATCTGTGTGCACGCGGCCACCGCCAGTGCGGCAATCGCCAGAAACAGCACCGACACGAGCCGCAGCGACACGCCCTTGGCCTCGGCCAGCTCCGGCTGCAGCGAAGCGAACAGCAACGGCCGCATGATCGCCGCGAGCGCGGCCAGGCTCACAACGCCCAGCGCCGCCAGCACACCTAACGTGGACGCATTCACGCCCAGCACATTGCCGAACAGCAGCGCGGTGATCTGGGTCGCGTAAGCGGTGAAGAAGTGCAGGAACAGCAGCCCGAAGCCGAGCGCGAGCGAGAGGATCACGCCAATCGCCACATCGCGTCCCGCGAGCTTCTCGCCGAGCGCGCCCATGCCGACACCTGCAGCCAGCGTAAAACCGATCATCCCCCAGATCGGCGAAATGCCGATCAGCACCGCGCCGGTCGCGCCGGTGAAGCCGACGTGCGAGAGCGCATGGCCGGCGAAGGTCTGGCCGCGCATCACCAGAAAATAGCCGACAATCCCCGCCAGCACCGCGACGATCCCCGACGCCGCGAAGGCGTTGACCATGAAATCGTATTCAAACATCGTTCGTGTGTCCGTCGCGTGAGGCGTGATGGTGGCCGTGGCTGTGGCCATGCGAGTGCGAATGGCCCGACGCGCCGCCGTGATCGTGGGCGTCGTCTTCATGTTCGTGATCGTGCTTTTCGACTTCGACGTCGCCTGACATCACGAAGATGCGGCCGTTCACGCGCATCACGTCGATGGGCGACCCGTAGAGCCGCGACAGCACCGGCTTCGTGATGACTTCATCGACGGTGCCGAGCGCCGCCACGCCGCTGCCGAGGTACAGCACCCGGTCGAGCGCGTGCAGCAGCGGATTGAGTTCATGCGCGGAAAACAGCACCGCGATGCCGAGTTCCTGCTGCACGTTGCGCACCAGTTCGACCACGCTCTTCTGATGATGCGGGTCGAGGCTGATGAGCGGCTCGTCGAGCAGCAGCAGTTTCGGGTTGCCGAGCAGGCACTGCGCGAGCAGCAGACGCTGCCGCTCGCCGCCCGACAGCTCCGACAAAGGCCGCGCCGCGAGCGCGCGGCCGCCTACCAGGTCCAGCACGCGTTCGACGTCCGCGCGGGTCTTGGCATCGGCGTGCGGCAGGCCCCAGCGGTGGCCGTCGGCCGCCATCGCGACGAAATCGCGGCCGCGCACCCGCCGGCCGGCGAGCGCGCTGCGCGTCTGCGGCATATAGCCGATCGATGCATTGCCGCGCACCACGGGCTGGCCGTGGACGCGGATCGTGCCGCTCGCCGCCGGCACGAGGCCGAGCACTGCGCGCATCAGCGTGGTCTTGCCTGCGCCGTTCGGTCCGAGTACGCCGATGAATTCACCTTGATTCACCTGCAGACTCGTATTGCGCAGGATCGCGCGGCCGCCCAGTTCCAGCGTCACGTCCTCGAGTTCGAGAACGGGCGCGGTTCCTTGCGACGTGCGGCCAGTCAGATTCATTGAGTGGTTCCTGTGTTTGCCTGGCCCGCTGCCAGCGCCGCACTGAGCGCGTCCAGTTGCGACAACATCCACACCTGGTAGTTCTTGCCGGCCGGTTCGGTCTCGGTGACGCTCATGGTCGGTACGTGCGATTGCTGCGCGAGTTTCAACATGCGTTTGGTCAGGGCTTCGGTTGCCTGGCTGTTATAGATCAGAACGTGCACGCGCTTTTCGCGCAGGTCCTTTTCGAACGCGGCGATATCCGACGCGCTCGCTTCCGTGTCGTTCATCGTCGCCAGCTGGAAGCGCATATTGCGCATCGCCAGGCCGATCGCGTCCGACATATAACCGAACACCGGTTCCGTCGCCGTCACCGGCACGCCCGCATAGCGGCTGTGCAGCTCGGCGACCCTGGCGTCGATCGGCTTCAACGAATCGAGAAACTTCGCGAGGTTCGCATCGTACGCCGTCTTGTTCGCCGGGTCAGCCGTTTCGAGCGCGGTGGCGACAGCGCGAGCCACGGCCGGCATCGTAGCCGGGTCGTACCAGAGGTGTGGATTATCGCCGCTCTTCTTGCCGATCAGGTCGGCTGCGACGATGATCGTGCGCTTCGCGTTGTTCTTCGAGGCGTTCAGCAACTTCGCCATCCACGGATCGTAATCGGCGCCGTTGTAGACCACAAGGCTCGCGTGCTGCAGCGCGCGGGCGGTTTTCGGGCTGGCTTCGAACAGATGCGGGTCTTCGTCCGGGTTGCTCAGGATGCTGGTGACGTCCACGTGATCGCCGCCCAACTGATGCACCACATCGCCGTAGAAGTTTTCCGCAGCCACCACCTGGATCTTCGCAGTCTGCGCGAAAGCGGTCTGGCCAAGCGCCAGCACGGCCGCACCGGCTACGAGATACTTCGACAGACTGAGCGCACGGCGTGCGTCATGCCACTTCAAGCTGAGTTTTTTCATCGGTTTCCCTGCTGCGTAAAAGTAAGGTGCGAGTTGAATGCGAGGGCTTCTGTCGACCCGGGTGTGCTTCGAGGTGAGGCGGGGATGCAATGATATAACGTATCTCATAGATTTGTCGCCAATCCTGCCGCGCTGCACCATCGAAATCTTGTTTCGCGCCTTGACATGACCGAACGCGTATCCGATCATTCGATCACTAACAGAGCAATTGTTCGCGCAATGAGCGTTCGCTCGCTGCGCAGTCAAACTCGAAACGAACTGGAGACACGCAGTGGCAGCGCGATTGCAAGGGAAGGTGGCGATCCTCACAGGTGCGGCAAGCGGAATCGGCGAAGCCGTGGCCCGGCGTTATCTCGACGAGGGCGCGCGCTGTGTGCTGGTGGACGTCAAGCCGGCCGACACCTTCGCGCACGCCTTGCGCGAAACCGACGGCGAGCGCGTGCTGACACTCAGCGCCGACGTCACGCGCCGCGACGACATCCAGCGGATTGTCGCGAGCACCGTGGAGCGTTTCGGCCAGATCGATATTCTCTTCAATAATGCCGCGCTGTTCGACATGCGCCCGCTGCTCGATGAATCCTGGGACGTGTTCGACCGGCTCTTCGCCGTCAACGTGAAGGGCATGTTCTTCCTGATGCAGGCGGTCGCGCAGCGGATGGTCGAGCAGGGCCATGGCGGCAAGATCGTCAATATGTCGTCGCAGGCCGGCCGGCGCGGTGAAGCGCTGGTTTCGCACTACTGCGCAACCAAGGCCGCCGTACTAAGCTATACGCAGTCCGCGGCGTTGGCACTCGCGCCGCACAAGATCAACGTCAACGGCATCGCACCGGGTGTCGTGGATACGCCGATGTGGGAACAGGTCGACGCGCTGTTCGCCCGCTATGAGAATCGCAAGCCCGGCGAGAAGAAGCGTCTGGTCGGCGAGGCGGTGCCGCTCGGCCGCATGGGCGTGCCCGAAGACCTGACCGGTGCGGCGCTGTTCCTCGCTTCCGCCGATGCCGATTACATCACCGCGCAAACCCTGAACGTAGACGGTGGCAACTGGATGAGCTAAGGCCATGAAGCTGACCGGCTCGCCTCCCAATTTGCATAACAACGCAGTAAAACATAACGTACCAGAAAGGAGACAAGTGATGAAAGCAGCCATGAAACCCGCGCTCAAGGCGGTCGGCGCCGCAGCAGTCGCGTGCGCAGCACTGAATGCCTCGGCCGCGACGGTGACGATTGCGACCTTGAACAATCCGGACATGATCGAGCTGAAGAAGCTGTCGCCGGCGTTCGAGCAGGCCAATCCGGACATCAAGCTCAACTGGGTCATTCTTGAAGAGAACGTGCTGCGTCAGCGCGCCACCACCGACATCACGACCGGCAGCGGCCAGTTCGACGTGATGACGATCGGCGCCTACGAGACGCCGCAATGGGGCAAGCGCGGCTGGCTCACCCCGATCACGAACCTGCCCGCCGCCTATGACCTCAACGACGTCGTGAAGACGGCGCGCGAAGGGCTCTCGTACAATGGCTCGCTGTACGCGCTGCCGTTCTACGTCGAAAGCTCGATGACGTACTACCGCAAGGACCTGTTCGCGGCGAAGGGGCTGACCATGCCCGACCAGCCGACCTATGACCAGATCCAGCAGTTCGCCGACAAGCTCACCGACAAGGCCAACGGCATCTACGGCATCTGTCTGCGCGGCAAGGCGGGCTGGGGCGAAAACATGGCGTACGCGACGACGGTCGTGAACACCTTCGGCGGCCGCTGGTTCGACGAGAAGTGGAACCCGCAGCTCACCTCGCCGGAATGGAAGAAGGCCATCACGTTCTACGTGAACCTGCTGCAGAAGGACGGCCCTCCGGGAGCGAGCTCGAACGGTTTCAACGAAAACCTGACGCTGATGTCATCGGGCAAGTGCGCGATGTGGATCGATGCGACGGTGGCTGCCGGCATGCTGTACAACAAGCAGCAGTCGCAGATCGCCGACAAGGTGGGTTTTGCTGCGGCGCCGATCGAAGTCACGCCGCACGGCGCGCACTGGCTGTGGGCGTGGGCGCTGGCGATCCCGAAGTCGTCGAAGCAGGCCGACGCGGCGAAGAAGTTCATCGCCTGGGCGACCTCGAAGGAATACATCGAGATGGTCGCGAAGGACGAAGGTTGGGCTTCGGCGCCTCCGGGAACGCGTCAGTCGACGTACGCCCGTCCTGAGTACAAGGCGGCGGCTCCGTTTGCCGACTTCGTGCTGAAGGCGATCGAAACGGCGGACCCGAATCATCCGACGCTTAAGCCGGTGCCGTACACCGGTGTGCAGTTCGTCGGCATTCCTGAGTTCCAGTCGTTCGGTACGGTAGTGGGTCAGAGCATCTCCGGCGCGGTTGCCGGTCAGATGACGGTCGATCAGGCACTGGCCGCTGGCCAGGCCACAGCCGAGCGCGCAGTGCGCCAGGCTGGCTACCTGAAGTGACGTGAAACACGCCGGCTGACGCCAGTCAGCAGGCCCTTGGCAGCACAGTGGGCCGTCGCGGCTCTCTGGGCGAGCCTGCTCACCGCGTCCATACTGCATGGGCCGGTGCCGGCTCACTCCGGATTCGCCGCGCTATCCCGCGCTTTACCGTACAGGTGGTCACATCATGCGTCCTCTGCGCCTTCCTCTCATGCATGCCCATCCCCAGACCGAAAAAGAGCGCGAAACGCGCAAGGCCAATTCCGCTCGCTGGCTAGCGGCGCCGTCCACCGCCGTGCTGGTGCTGTGGATGGCGATTCCTCTGGCGATGACGATCTGGTTTTCGTTCACGCACTACAACCTGCTCAATCCCGATGAGAAGGGTTTTGCCGGGTTCGACAACTATAAGTACCTCGCGACCGATCCGTCGTTCCTGCCTTCGATCGGCCACACCCTCGAATTGATCATCTCCGTGCTGGTGATTACGGTGGTGGGCGGGGTGCTGATGTCGGTGCTGTTCGACCGCAAGTTCTACGGCCAGGGCGTTGCGCGGCTGCTCGCCATCGCACCGTTCTTCGTGATGCCGACCGTCAGTGCGCTGATCTGGAAGAACATGATCCTGCACCCGGTGTACGGCCTCATTGCCCAGGGCATGCGGGCGATCGGCCTGCAGCCGATCGACTGGTTCGCCGACTATCCACTCACCGCGATCATCATGATCGTCGCGTGGCAGTGGCTGCCGTTCGCATTCCTGATCCTGTTCACCGCCATCCAGTCGCTCGACCAGGAGCAGAAGGAAGCGGCCAAGATCGACGGCGCGGGCGCCTTCTCGATGTTCTTCTACATCACGCTGCCGCACCTGAAACGGGCCATTGCGGTGGTGGTGATGATGGAAACCATTTTCCTGCTGTCGATCTTCGCCGAAATCTACACGACCACCGGCGGCGGCCCAGGCACGGCGACCACCAACCTGTCGTACCTGATCTATTCGCTCGGCCTGCAGCAGTTCGACGTCGGGCTGGCCTCGGCGGGCGGGATTCTCGCCGTCGTGCTGGCGAACATCGTGTCGTTCTTCCTGGTCCGGATGCTCGCGAAGAACCTGAAAGGGGAGTACGAAAAATGAGCCACGTTGCCGCTTCACCTGTTTCAACGACGACCACTTCGTCGAAGAACGCGCCATGGGCTGTCTTCAAGCGCGCCATTCCCGGTGTGCTCGCATGGGCGATCGCGCTGCTGCTGTTTTTCCCGATCTTCTGGATGACCATCACGGCATTCAAGACCGAGCAGCAGGCTTACGCGTCGTCGCTGTTCTTCATCCCGACGCTCGACAGTTTTCGCGAGGTGTTCGCCCGCAGCAACTATTTCTCGTTCGCGTGGAATTCGGTGCTGATCTCGGCGGGCGTCACGGTGCTGTGTCTGCTGCTGGCCGTGCCGTGTGCCTACGCGATGGCGTTCTTCCCGACCCGCCGTACGCAGAAACTGCTGCTGTGGATGCTGTCCACCAAGATGATGCCGTCGGTGGGTGTGCTGGTGCCGATCTACCTGTTGTGGAAGAACACCGGGCTGCTCGATAGCGTCTCGGGTCTGGTGATCGTCTACACGCTGATCAATCTGCCGATTGCAGTGTGGATGACCTTCACCTACTTCGCCGAGATTCCGCGCGACATTCTCGAAGCCGGACGGATCGACGGGGCAGCGACCTGGCAGGAAATCGTCTACCTGCTGATGCCGATGTCCTTGCCGGGCCTCGCATCGACCGCACTGCTGCTGGTGATTCTTTCGTGGAACGAAGCGTTCTGGAGCATCAACCTGTCCAGTTCGAACGCCGCGCCGCTGACCGTGTTCATCGCGTCGTATTCGAGTCCCGAGGGGCTGTTCTGGGCCAAGCTCTCGGCCGCTTCGCTGCTGGCGGTGGCGCCGATCCTGATCGTCGGCTGGCTGTCGCAGAAGCAACTGGTGCGGGGTCTTACGTTCGGGGCGGTTAAATGACCGTGATCGAAACAAGGCTGGCGTTGCTCTGCGATTGCGACGGCGTGCTGATCGACAGCGAAGCCGTGGCGGCGCGCATGCTGGTGCACGAACTCGAAGCGCGCTGGCCGGATTGCGATGTCGAACCGGTGGTGTTGCCGCTGCTCGGATTGCGTATCGAGCGGGTGCTCGAAAACGCCGCCGCGCAACTCGGCCGCAGTTTGAGCGCGGACGACATCACGGCGATTCGCCATGCCGTTGAAGTCGCTGCGATGCAGGCGCCCGCCGTGGCCGGCATCGCGGAGGCGCTCGCGCAGATTGCGCTGCCCAAGGCGTGCGCGAGCAACAGCTTCAGGGCCTATGTGCAGACGGTGCTGGCGCGCACGGGCCTCGACGCGTTCTTCGGCGACCGGCTCTACTGCGCGGATGCTGTTGCGATGCCGAAGCCTGCCCCCGATGTGTACCTGGCGGCGGCGAGCGGCTTTGGCCTTGCGAGCAGCGCCTGCCTGGTGGTGGAGGACAGCGTGACGGGTGTGACGGCCGCGAGCGCGGCGGGCATGACGGTGCTGGCCTTTATCGGCGGCGGGCATGCGAGCGAGTCGCAGATTGGTGCGTTGCGCGCGGCCGGCGCGGCCCACGTATTCGACGATATGACGCAATTGCCGATGCTGGTGGACCAATGGACCCAGCGCGTGACGGCGGAATCGCATTGAGACGCGCTGCAATCGCGACGCAGCAGGACGGCGCGACGAGCAGACGCTTTCAAACTGGATTAACGTAGTACGAGCAACACACGGAGACACATCATGGCAAGCTTAACGCTGCGTAACATCAGAAAAGCCTACGACGACAACGAAGTGATGCGCGACATCAATCTCGACATCGCGGACGGTGAGTTCGTCGTGTTCGTCGGTCCGAGCGGCTGCGGGAAGTCGACGCTGATGCGCATGATCGCCGGCCTCGAGGACATCACCAGCGGCGACCTGAACATCGACGGCACGCGCATGAACGATGTGCCGCCGGCCAAGCGCGGCATTGCGATGGTGTTCCAGTCGTACGCGCTTTATCCGCACATGACGCTGTACGACAACATGGCGTTCGGCCTCAAGCTTGCCGGCACCAAGAAGCCGGAGATCGACGCGGCGGTGCGCAACGCGGCGAAGATTCTGCATATCGACCACCTGCTCGATCGCAAGCCGAAGCAGTTGTCCGGCGGGCAGCGGCAACGGGTGGCGATCGGCCGCGCGATTACGCGCAAGCCGAAGGTGTTCCTGTTCGACGAACCGCTGTCGAACCTCGACGCCGCGCTGCGCGTGAAGATGCGCCTCGAGTTCGCCCGTCTGCACGACGAACTGAAGACCACGATGATTTACGTCACGCACGATCAGGTCGAAGCCATGACGCTGGCCGACAAGATCGTGGTGCTGTCGGCGGGTAACGTGGAACAGGTCGGCAGTCCGACGATGCTGTATCACGCGCCGGCCAACAAGTTCGTGGCAGGGTTTATCGGTTCGCCGAAGATGAACTTCATGGAAGGCGTGGTGCAGTCGGTCACCCACGACGGCGTCACGGTGCGCTACGAAACCGGCGAGACCCAGCGTGTGGCGGTGGAGCCGGGCGCGGTGAAGCAGGGCGACAAGGTGACGGTTGGGATTCGCCCCGAGCATCTGCACGTCGGCATGACCGACGACGGCATCTCGGCCCGCACGATGGCGGTCGAGTCGCTGGGTGACGCGGCTTATCTGTACGCGGAGTCGAGCGTGTCGCCGGAGGGGATCATCGCGCGCATTCCGCCGCTTGACCGACATACGAAGGGCGAGACGCAGAAGCTGGGCGCGACGCCTGAGCATTGCCATCTGTTCGATGCCGAAGGGAAGGCCTTCCAGCGCAAGATCGTTGAGGTGCTGGCGGCTTGAGATGCGACGGACGCGGCGCAACGCCGCGTCCTGTTCGGGTACGCGGCGCTCACAGGTTGCCGGCACTCAATGCCCGTGGTTCCATGAAAGTGTGCCGGAAGTATTCACGCACGGCATGCATCCCGGGGCTCAACTCTGTGTTTCTGCGCCAGGCCAGACCGACGCTCATCGGCGGCACCGCATCGCGCAACTGCATGGTCTCGATCCGCCGTCCTTCGAGCGACCAGGGGCGATACACCATGTCGGACAGAATCGCCACACCGCTGCCGTTCGCCACCATGCTGCGCACCGCTTCCACAGACGAGGTGCGCAGTTTCACGTTCGGCCGGTAGGGCGTCTCGTTCCAGTAGCGCAGCGCGGTATAGGCCGCTTCGTCAACCGTTAGCATGACGAAGGGTTCGGCGGCGACATCGGCGAGCGTGACAACCTCGCGCTTCAGTAAAGGATGTTGCGCGCACAGCCAGAGCCTGCGAACCGAATGGATAACCGGTTCCAGCATCAACTCCGGGTTCGCGACGTTCGACGTGAGCAGTACCGCCATGTCGTAGCGACCGGCGATCAAACCCTCCTCGATCGACTCGCGGTTCAATTCGTGCAGTTGAATCGTCAGGCGCGGATACAGCGTATTCAGGCGCTGCAGATGATGCGGCAAGAAATAGCCCAGTACGGTATAGCTCGCGGCGATGGCGAGGGTCCCGGTGAGCGTGCTCTCGAGGTTCGGAATGCGCATTGCTTCATCGACCGACGACAGGATCGTATACGCCTGGTTGAGGAAGCGCCGGCCGGTGGTAGTCAAGGTGACGCCGGCCGCAGTGCGCAAGAACAGCTGCGTGCCCAGGCTGTCTTCGAGTTCCTTGATCGCGTTAGTGACGGCGGACTGCGAAATAGTCAGTTGAATGGCGGCTTGCGAGATCTGGCCGAGTTCGGCAGTGGCCACGAAATATTTGAGTTGCCGTAGGGTCAAGGCCATACCGTTCGCCTGAAAAAAGGATATTGCATCAAGCAGTATCTTATCTTCGCCAAAAACCGGCGCCGGTTCCGATCGTCGTGTCGGGTTGAATGTCCTGACGAACAGGCCTGGGCGAATCCGCCCGATCGCGAGGACATCTGAAAAACAGATAACGTGCCATATAAAAATAGAACTATTTTGGCGAGCGACGGGCAGTTAATGTTTCCCTCACCCGGCCGGATGTGCATCTCTCACGCACTGAGGCGGCTGATCCACGGAGACATTCAGCATGAAGAAGCACAGCGTCGATTTGAATTCCGACATGGGCGAAGGCTTTGGCGCATGGCAGATCGGCGACGGCGTCGATGAAGACATCATGCCGCTCATCAGTTCGGCGAACATTGCGACCGGCTTTCACGCGGGTGACCCCAACATCATGGCGCGCACCGTGCAGCTCGCGAAGCAGGCGGGCGTCGGGGTCGGCGCGCATCCGGGGTTTCGCGATCTGGTGGGGTTCGGGCGCCGCACGATCACCGAGTCGCCGCAGGCGCTCGTCAACGACATCATTTTCCAGCTTGGCGCGTTGCGGGAATTCGCGCGGCTCTACAACGTCAGCGTGCAGCATGTGAAGCCGCACGGCGCGCTCTACATGCTGGCCGCGCGGGACGAAGGCCTGTCGCGCCTGCTGATCGAAACGCTGCAGAGGCTCGATCCGACGCTTCTCCTGTATTGCATGGAAGCGTCGGTCACCTACCGGATCGCGCGCGAACTCGGCCAGCCGGTGATTCGCGAGTTCTACGCCGATCGCGATTACGACCGCAGCGGCTCGATCGTTTTTACGCGGCGGGTCGGACGGCTCGACGCGGCCCAGGTCGCGGCGAAGGTGCTGCGCGCCTGTGTCGAAGGACGGGTCGCGACGGTCGACGGCGACGACATCGCGATCGACTTCGACTCGGTATGCATCCACAGCGATACGCCCGGTGCGCTCAAGCTGGTCGAGTCCACGCGGGCGCTGCTGACGCGCCACGACATCCGCGTCGCCGCGCCGCTGCCTGCACGGGTCCACTGACACCCATCATCAGAGCCGTATCAGCATCGAATCAGACTTGAGGAGCACACAGATGGCACAACACGACATCGTCAGTCCCTTGCCGGGCACCTTTTACCGGCGGGCATCGCCGGATGCGGCACCGTACGTCGAAGTAGGCGCGTCGGTTACAGACGGCACCGTGGTAGGACTGGTGGAGGTGATGAAGCAGTTCAGCGACGTCGAAACGACTGTGAGCGGACAAGTCACCGAGATTCTCGTCGAAGACGGCGAGCCGGTGGATGCCGGACAGGTTCTGATGCGAGTCGAGGCCTAACGTGACAAATGCAAGCAATCGGCTGGACACGAACGCTTCCACGACAAGCTTCTATCGGCCGCAGCGTATTCGCACCGTGCTGGTGGCGAACCGCGGCGAGATCGCAGTGCGGGTGATTCGCGCGGCGCACGAGTTGGGCATGCGCGCGGTCGCCGCCGTCAGCGATGCCGACCGCGACAGTCTGGCGGCGCGCATGGCGGACGAAGCCGTGCCTATCGGCCCGGCGCACGCGGTGAAGAGCTATCTGAATCCGGCGGCGATTCTGGCCGCAGCGAAGCAATGCGGCGCGGACGCTATTCACCCCGGCTACGGCTTCCTGTCGGAGAACGCCGCCTTTGCGGCGCAGGTCGAAGCGTCAGGGCTGATCTTCGTCGGACCCTCGTCAACCGTGATCGCGACCATGGGCGACAAGGCCCGCGCCCGCGAAACGGCGCAGCGCGCCGATGTGCCGACCGTGCCAGGCAGTAACGGCATTGTGTTGTCGCTCGGTGAAGCACGCGAGATTGCCGCTCGCATCGGTTATCCGGTGATGATCAAGGCGGCCGCCGGGGGCGGTGGACGGGGCATTCGCGTCGCCCACGACGCCGCGCAGCTCGACGCCGAGTTGCCGCTTGCGCAACGCGAAGCGCAGGCCGCATTCGGCGATGGCGGCGTGTATCTGGAACGCTTCATTGCCTGTGCGCGGCATATCGAAGTACAGGTGCTAGGCGACGGCAAAGACGTGGTTCACCTGTTCGAGCGCGAGTGCTCGCTGCAGCGGCGCCGCCAGAAGATCCTCGAGGAAGCGCCTTCGCCGTCGCTCACCCCGGCATTGCGCGAGGTGCTGTGCGCATCCGCCACGCGGCTGGCACGGCAAGTCGGATATCGCAGTGCGGGGACGCTGGAATACCTGTTCGACGATACGCGCGGCGAGTTTTATTTCATCGAAATGAACACGCGCATTCAGGTCGAGCATCCGGTCACCGAGGCGATCACAGGCGTCGACCTGGTACGGGAAACGCTGCGCATTGCCGATGGGGAGCCGTTGCGTTTCCGTCAGGGTGACATCACGATGCGGGGTGCCGCGCTCGAATGCCGGATCAACGCGGAAGATCCCGAGCAGGATTTCCGCCCGAATCCCGGGCGGATCGATGAACTCGTGTGGCCGACCGGCCCAGGTGTGCGCATCGATTCGATGCTGTATCAGGGGTACGCCGTGCCGCCGTTCTACGATTCCCTGCTTGCCAAACTGATCGTGTCCGACGAGAGCCGGCCCGCGGCGCTGGCGCGACTCGAGCGGGCGTTGGGCGAGTTGCGCATTGGCGGCGTGAAAACGACGGCATTGCTACACCGCGCGCTGCTGTCCGATGAGGACGTGCGCGCCGGCCGCTATCACACCAACTATCTCGAGGCGTGGATGACCGGCTGGCGCGCCCAACTTTCCGCGGAGGCAGCATGACGATTCGGTACACGTTCGGTGGCGATGAATTCATCTTCGTCGAGATCAGCGAGGACATGTCGCTCGATGCGTTCTTCAAGGGGACGGCGATCACGCGCGAACTGCAACGCCGCAAAGTGGCGGGCGTCACCGAGATCTGTCCGGCGAACGCGTCATATCAGGTGCGCTACAACCCGGACATCATCGCGCCTGATGTACTGCTTGCGCTGCTCCAGACGATCGAGGCGGAGGTCGGCGCCGCCGATCTGAACATCGCGACGCGCATCGTCGAAGTGCCGGTGCTCTACAACGACCCGTGGACCCACGAAACGCTGATGCGCTTTCGCGAACGCCACCAGGATCCCGACTCGACCGATCTGCAATACGCCGCCCGTATCAACGGATACGGTGACGTGGATGCCTTCATCGCTGCGCACGCCGGGTCGCCGTGGTTTGTCTCGATGGTCGGCTTCGTGGCGGGTCTGCCGTTCATGTTCCAGATGGTCGAACGCAAGCGGCACTTGCAGGTGCCCAAGTACCTGCGGCCGCGCACCGATACGCCGAAGCTGACGGTCGGTCACGGCGGCTGCTTCGGCTGTATCTACTCGGTGCGGGGTGCGGGCGGCTATCAGATGTTCGGCGTGACGCCTGCGCCGATCTTCGATCCGGCACAGCGCCTCGACTATCTGCGTGACTTCATGGTGTTTTTCAGGCCCGGCGATATCGTGAAGTTCAAGCCGATCGACCGCGACACCTACGACAAGGCGCTCGCCGAAGTCGAGGCCGGCACGTTTTCGTTGCGCGTGCGGCCCGTGAATTTTTCGCTAGACGCTTTCATGCGTGATCCTGACGCGTACAACCGCTCACTGGTGGAGGTGCTCGATGCCAACTGACTTGCTCAAGGCGATCGAGGTGGTCAAGCCCGGTCTGGCTACCTCGGTGCAGGATACCGGCCGGCAAGGGTATTACCACGTCGGCATTCCTCCCTCAGGTGCGCTCGATCAATACGCGCTGCGGGCGGCCAATCTGCTGGTCGGCAATGCCGAGGAGACGGCGGTGCTGGAGTGCACGCTGCTCGGACCGCAACTGCTGTTCAACGTGGAGACGTTAATCGCGGTGACCGGCGCCGAGATGACGCCGAAGATCGACGGCGCGGTGCAGGCATGCAATGTGGCGTTGCGTATCAAGGCGGGCAGCACGCTGACGTTCGACTACGTGAAAGGCGGTGCCCGAGCGTACCTTTCAGTGGCGGGCGGGATCGATGTGCCGGTCGTGCTGGGCAGTCGCTCGACGTACACACTGGGTGCGATTGGCGGCCTTGAGGGACGGCGTCTGCAGAAGGGCGACAGCCTGAGCGTCGGCAGTGTGCGAGGTCCGGTACGCGAAGGCGCGGTACTTCCCGATGCCTTGCGCGTGCCGCTCGCGCGGGAGGTGGAATTGCGCGTGCTGCCGGGGCTCTACCATCATCGTCTGACGGACGAATCGGCCCGTACGTTCTTTGAAGACACGTGGGCGGTTGCGCCCGAAGCAGATCGCATCGGCTACCGCTACAAGCAGGGACGTCCCCTCACATTCCGCGAACGCGAGCAGCCGTTCGGTGCCGGCGCGGATCCCTCGAACATTGTCGACGCCTGCTATCCGATCGGGTCCATCCAGGTGCCGGCTGGCCTCGAGCCGATCATCCTGCATCGGGATGCGGTGTCGGGTGGCGGCTACGCGACCATCGGCACGGTGATCAGCGCCGACATGGATGCGATCGGTCAAATGCAGCCCAACCATCTGGCTCGCTTCGTACCGGTCACGATGGCGCAGGCGCTCGCCGCGCGACGCGACGCGCAATTGCGGCTTGCGCGTCTGCGCGAGGTGCTGCTGCGCTAGCGCGGGAGTCGTACGTTCGCCGTTTCTCGCAATACCGGTTGTCATTCACGTGTCGCCACTGTGCCGCATGCGGTGTGGTGGCGCCATTTCCTAATTCATAGGTGTACTGAGGAGTACGATCATGGCCAACCTGGCACAGGAAGCAGCCGAAGGAGAGCTGGATCTATCCACGCTCGCCATTCCGGAGAACGCCCGGATGCCCGCGTTTTCGCTCACGATGGCGTGGTGGGCGGTTTGCAGCGCGGTGTTCTATATCGTCGTGGGCGCGACCCTCGCACTCACCTACGGTGCGCGCAACGCGCTGATCGGGATGGCGTTGTCGGTGGTGTCATATGGGCTCGTCAACTCGGTCATCAGCCGCTACGCGATTCGCACCGGGCTGTCTGTCGCGCTGTTTTCGCGGGTGCTGTTCGGCAGCGCCGGAGCGGCGCTCGCCACGCTGATTTTTTTCGCCACGGCGATTTACTACGCGGTATTCGAAGGCTCGGTGATAGCCGTCGCGGCACACAGTCTGTTTCCGCTGCTCGATTATCGGTGGGCCGCGCTGATCGTCGTGTGCTATAGCGTGCCGCTCGTGTTCGGCAGCGTGCAGCACTGGCTCGACAGGTTCAACGGCGTGCTGCTGCCGTTCTATCTGCTTGGGCTGGTGGCGGCGGTCGTGCTGACCACGCACGAATACGGCTATAACCCGGCGTGGCTCGATTTCGGACCCAAGGGCGCGCTGCCGGCCAACGGCTGGTGGAGTTGCTTCGTCTACTACATGGGCGTCTGGGTGCTGATGATGTTCACGTTCGACTATGCGCGCTTCGGCCGCAAACAGGATGCGACGTACCACGGCCGTTTCAACTTCGGCATGCCGTTCTATCTGGTGACGTTCCTTTTGAACGGCGCGGTCGGCATCTATCTGGTCAGCTCGATCCCGTCGCTCGGTGCGCTCTCCGAAGTGTCGGTCGTGCTCGCGTTGCTCAAACTGATGGGCATCTGGGGCTTGCTGTTCGTGTGGGTGACGCAGTCGCGCATCAATACCGCGAACTACTATCTCGCGGCGATCAATATGCAGGCCTTCTTTCAGAAAGCGGCAGGGCTGCGCGCGCCGAAGTTCGTGTGGGCACTCGTCGTCGGGGTGGTCGTCTACGGCTTGATGATGGCCGACGTGTTTTCGAAGATACTGCAGGCGCTTGCTTATCAGGGGATCTTTGTGGTTGCGTGGGTCGGCGTGGCGCTCGCGCATATCCTCTCGACCCGCTATGACGAACTGCTGGGCGGTGAGATCGAGTGCCGCGACTCGCACGTGCCGGCTTTTAACCCGGGCGGTTTGACGGCATGGTTTGCGGGGGCGTTCGCTGGCCTCGTGCTGATGAATGTGCCGGGGTTGGCGCAGTCGTTCTCCGCACCGGCGAGCTTTGGCGTGTCGTGGCTCGTCTATCGGGGGATGCTGATGTCGGCGAAGCGGACGTGGTTCGTGCGGGGCTAGAGCGGGGCGGCTCAGCAGGGGCCGCCCCGGCTCAACGGACGGCGCGCCTTGACTTCACGCTTCCAGCGCCGCGCGCGCAACCCGCTCGTCGGTCACCAGCCCCGACAGCCATCCGCCTTTCAGCACCGCAATCACCGCATCGCGCTTGCGTTCGCCGCCGGCGAAGCCGATCGTCGGGCGCCGCGGCGGCGAATCCAGTGCGACGCTGGTCACGCGCTGCCCCGTCGACGATTCGACATGCGCGCCGGTTGCGTCGATCGGCAAGCCGAGCATCTCGGCCACCGCCTTGTGCTGCATCAGTTCCTTCACTTCCGCCGCGGTGATGAAGCCATCCTCGTGCAGCGGACAGTGCGGCCCGACATTGCCGATCCCGACAAACGCGACATCCGCCTCGCTCGTCAACGATTCGACGATCCGGTACAGCCGGTGATTGCACCACTGCGCGCGTTCGGCCTCGCTATCGGCGAGCAGCGGCGCGGGCAGCAGAAAGTGCTTGCCGCCGGTCTTCTCGGAGATGTGCAGCGCGACGTCATAGCGGTTCGAGGAGCCGTCCTGGGCGATCGCCCCGACCATGGATACCAGCCGGTGCTGCGGACGGTCCAGCTGGGCGATCTGATCGACCGCGGCTTTCAGGGTTCGGCCGCTGCCCACCGCGACCACCATCGGCTTTTCTTCGTTCAGATACCGTTCCATCACCTGCGCGCCGGCGACCGCCAGCTTGCGGTCGATCTCTTCGGAGGTGTCGCTGTCCACCGGCACCACCTCGCACATCGACAGGCCGTAGCGCTTCGATAGCTGCTCGGCGAGCGCGAGGCAATCGGCCAGTTGATGGTCGACCCGCACCCGGATCAGGTTCTTCTCGACGGCGAACGCGACCAGCCGTTGCGCCACCGGTCGCGAGACCTGCAGCTTCTCGGCGATTTCGTTCTGGGTGTTGCCGGCCACGTAGTAGAGCCAGGCGGCGCGCGTGGCGAGGTCGAGTTTTTCGTTGGACTTGGGCACGATGGGCTTCTTGTGGTTTGCGCCGATGATAGCAGCCGCTCAGCCTGCCGATTCCGGCATGAATGTCATCCCTAAGCCAGCCGCTCGCGCGACGGGTCGAACAGCGGCCGTACGTGCCGGTACAACGCCCGGAAGCCATCCAGCCGCGTGCGCAAGGCCGCATGCCGGGTCGGGTTCGGGGTGAATTCCACTTCCACCGGCGGCTTGCTCAGCACCAGCGCCGGATCGCCGCCGGCGGCCAGCCAGCCGAGGCGGGCCGCGCCGAGCGCAGCGCCGGTCTCGCCGCCGCCGTGCTTGCGGGTGGTGGTGTTGAGCGCATCGGCGAGCAGTTGCGCCCAGTAGTTGCTGCGCGCGCCGCCGCCCAGCAGCGACAGCGCGCTCGCTTCGGTGCCGGCCGCGCGCAGGGCGTCGAGGCCGTCGGTGAGCGCGAAGGTCACGCCTTCGAGCACGGCGTAGCCGAGCAGCGCGCGATCGGTGGCGTGGTTCATGCCGAAGAACACGCCTTGCGCATACGGATCGTTATGCGGCGTGCGCTCGCCGGACAGATACGGCAGGAAGAACGGCGCGCTCGCCAGCGCGTCGGGCGCGAGCGCTTCGATTTCGGCGAGCAGGGTGGGTTCGTCGGTCGAGGTGAGCTTGCAAACCCAGCGCAGGCAACTCGCCGCCGACAGCACCACGCTCATCTGATGCCAGCGGTCCGGAATCGCGTGGCAGAAGGCATGCACGGCGGAAGCTGGATTCGGCCGGAAACTGTCGCCGACGACGCACAGCACGCCCGAGGTGCCGAGCGATACGAAACCGTCGCCCGGTTGCGTGGCGCCGATGCCGATCGCGCTGGTGGCATTGTCGCCGCCGCCCGCCGCGACGACGACACCTTCGCCCAGACCAAACTCGCGCGCGATGTCGGCGCGCAAGGTGCCGGACGATTCGCTGCCTTCGCACAGGCGCGGCATCTGCGAGCGGGTCATGTCGCAGGCGGCGAGCAGCGTGTCGGACCAGTCGCGCTTCGCCACGTCGAGCCACAGCGTGCCGGCGGCGTCCGAGGGATCGGACACCTTGTCGCCGGTCAGTTGCAGGCGCAGATAATCCTTGGGCAGCAGCACGCAGGCGGTCTGGCGGAAGATCTCCGGCTCATGGCGTGCCACCCACAGCAGCTTGGGCGCTGTGAAACCGGGCATCGCCAGATTGCCGGCGATCTCATGCAGCTCCGGCGCCCGCTCGGTCAGCTCGGCGCATTCCTCGACGCTGCGCATGTCGTTCCACAGGATGGCCGGACGCAGCACCCGGTCTTGCGCATCGAGCAGCACCGCGCCGTGCATCTGGCCGGACAGGCCGATGCCGCGCACCTGGGCGAACTCGTCGGGGTGCTTCGCGCGCAAGGTGGACAGGGCGGCGCGCGTGCCGTCCCACCAGTCGGAGGGATTCTGTTCGGCCCAGCGCTGATGCGGGCGCGAGACGGTGAATGGAGAACCTGCCGTGCCGACGACGCGGCCATTGGACGCAAGCAGCAGGACTTTCACTTCGGACGTGCCGAGGTCGATGCCGAGATACATGGGCGCGGAACCTTCGTCGTTGGGGATGCGCTACTTTAGCCGCACACGGCGGGCGATGCCATGGGCGTTAGACCTGGCCTGGGGTGGAACGGGGTGTTGTGGAGCAGGGCGGAAGCCTGGAGGCGCGGTGGGCGCGCCCCCAAACCTCCTGAAACTCAGGTGCGCTTCGCCAGCCACGCATCCACGCGGGCCAGCGCGCCGCGCAGCGCTTTCTCCAGATGCGGCGTCTGCGCCATGCTGCCCCACAGCAGCCGGTCGGCGCAGAAGGCCTGCAGCGGATCCGGTGCGGCAAAGAAGGCGCGGGCGACGCGCTCGTCCATCACGCCGTCCTGATAGGCGTACGGCAATTTGCCGGCCTGCCAGCGGTCGAGAAAGCGGAAGAACAACGCCGGCAACACCGCGGTGGCCGCCGGTTCGACGCCGCGCGCGAAGCATTCGGCGAGCGTCGGCGCAATGAAGCCGGGAATCTTCGAGAAGCCGTCGGCGGCGACCCGTTGATTGGTGTCCTGGATGTGCGGATTGCTGAAGCGGTCCAGCACGACATCGCGATAGCGCGCCAGGTCGAGCGGGCTCGGCGTGAGGCAGGGGATCACGTCCTCGGTCACGTAGTCGTAGGCGAACTGGCGGATCCCGGCGTCGAGCGTGCCTTCGTGGATGTAGTTCAGCCCGACCAGCGTGCCCGCCCACGCGATGCAGCTATGGGTGGCGTTGAGGATGCGGATCTTGGCCTCTTCGTACGGCACCACCGAGTCGACCAGCTCCGCGCCGACGCGCTCCCAAGCGGGACGTCCGGCGCAGAAACGGTCTTCGATCACCCACTGGATGAACGCCTCGCCCATCACCGGCACGGCGTCGTCGAAACCGGTGGCGGCGAGCACGCGCTCGCGCACGTCCGGGGTCGGCCGCGGCGTGATGCGGTCGACCATCGAACTCGGCGAGGTGGTGTTGGCGTCGAGCCATGCGGCGAGCGCGTTGGCGCCGCGCCGCTCGAGGAATTCGCTCATGCCGGCGTGAAACCGCTCGCCGTTGCTGCGCAGGTTGTCGCAGCTTTGCAGCGTCACCGGGCCGGCATTGCGTTGCACGCGAGCTTCCAGAATCGCCGCCAGCGCACCGTAGATGGTGGTGTGGCCGCCCTTCAGGTCGGCTGCGAGATCCGGGTTGGCGGTGTCGAGGCGGTCGTGTTCGTCGAGGTAGTAGCCGCCTTCGGTGACCGTGAAGGCGATGATCTTGCACGCTGGATCGGCGCCGGCTTCGATCAGACCGTCGAGGCTTTCGGACCACGACACCACGCGTTCGATCGAACGCACCGTCTCATACTCGCGCTTGCCGGCGGGCGTCACGGTTTCGAGCGTATAGACGCCGTCCTGCGCAGCGAGCGCGTCGAGCACCGGATTCATGTCGCCGCGAATATTGCCGACGGTAAGCGACCAGCGGGGTTCGCCTTCCTTGCGCAACTCGTTCAGGCGGTGCAGATACCACGCCTGATGGGCGCGGTGAAACGATCCTGCGCCGATGTGCAAGATCACGTGGGCGTCCGCGACGCCGCTTTGGCCGCTATTCATGTCTGTCTCCGGTGTCGACCGTCGTTAGCGCATCAGCGCTGACGACGGTCCCATGCCATACGGTGGCGAAAGCGCTTCGCGCACAGTCTGGGCGTGCATTTTCTGATTTGGAGCATTTGCTCTGTATGTGAGCGAATGATCGTACCCGGCGAATCGAAAGTCAAGGCGGCAAACGCGTCAATCTGTGGCGCAGCGCCGCGTGGCGAGCGCTTCTGGAGAGGGGCAGTCCGTTCACGCCGTTATAGGGAGCGACTTTGCGGGGCTGCTGCATTGCATCAAACTTGATGCACAAAGTGCCCGGACGAACGCCGCGCAAAAAAGTATTAGTCGGCGGTGCCGTTTTTAGTGGCGGGCCAGCGGTTTGAGGTCTAATTTTCGTTATACAAACCGAAGACCGGCGGCGCGCTCAACCAGTCGCGCCGTACCGGGCCGATTCAATGGAGGAAGACACGTGCAACCCGATCTCGAACTCGTGGCTGTGAGCCGCGACGAATCGTTCAAGGCGTGGTATCACGGCTACCCGTACCGCACGGTGCGCTGGCATTTTCACCCCGAATACGAAATCCATCTGATCGTGGCGACCACGGGCAAGATGTTCGTCGGCGATCACATCGGCAGTTTTGCGCCGGGCAATCTGGTGATGCTGGGACCGAACCTGCCGCACAACTGGGTGAGCGATGTGCCCGAAGGCGAAACCGTCGAGCAACGCAACCTGATCCTGCAGTTCGGTCAGGAGTTCGTCACGCACTGCATGGAGAGCTTTCCGGAGTGGCGTCAGGTGGAAGCCTTGCTGGCGGGTTCGCGGCGCGGCGTGTTGTTCGGGGCGCAAACCAGCGCGGCGATCCAGCCGCTCTTTCTGGAGTTGCTGGCCGCACGCGGCTTGCGTCGCCTCATGCTGTTCATGTCGATGCTCGAAATGCTGGTGACTGCTGAGGATAGCGAACTGCTTGCGAGTCCTGCGTATCAGGCGGATCCCACCGGGTTCGCGGCGACGCGCATCAATCATGCGCTGTCGTATATCGGCAAGAATCTTTCGGCGGAGTTGCGCGAGTCGGACCTGGCTCAACTGGCCGGTCAGAGCGTGAGCGCGTTCTCGCGTTATTTTCGCCGCCATACGGGCATGCCGTTCGTGCAGTATGTGAACCGCATGCGTATCAATCTTGCGTGTCAGTTGCTGATGGACGACGCGTTGAGCATTACGGACATCTGCTACAAGGTGGGTTTCAATAACCTGTCCAATTTCAACCGTCAGTTTCTGGTCGCCAAGGGTATGGCGCCGTCGAAGTTTCGTCGCTATCAGCAATTGAACGATGCAAGCGGTGACGCCTCCGACGAAGCGGCTGCTCGCGATGCGGGCGGCGAGAATGCGCCGTCGATTGTGCCGGCTGTGCCGGCTCACGATCATGCTCATACGCGGACCGCACGCGCTGCTTATCCGCAAGCTTAAGCCGCGATCATGCACCGGCTATAACCCTCTATGAACACAACCTTTGATTTTTCAGGGCGCTCGATTCTCGTCACGGGCGCATCGAGCGGCATCGGCCGTACCACCGTCGAGCTGTTGTGCGCGAGCGGAGCGAGTGTCGTCGCGGCGGCGCGTAACGTCAGCGAACTGGCGCGTCTAGCTGAAGAGACCGGATGCGAGCCGCTGGTGCTCGATGTCGGCGATCCGGCCGCCATCGACGAGGCGCTGGCGGATCTCGACGCGTTCGATGGCCTCGTGAATTGTGCGGGCATCGCGTTGCTGGAGCGCGCGATCGATACGACCGCGGCGAGTTTCGATCGCGTGATGGCGGTGAATGCGCGCGGCGCGGCGCTGGTGGCGCGCCATGTGGCGCGGGGGATGATCGAAGGCAAGCGGCAGGGGAGTATCGTCAATGTGTCGAGCGAGGCGGGGCTTGTGGCGCTGGATGATCATTTGAGCTATTCCGCGTCAAAAGCGGCGATGGATGCGATCACGCGCGCGCTATGCATTGAGCTTGGGCCGTACGGGATTCGCGTGAATAGCGTGAACCCAACCGTGACGCTTACGCCGATGGCCGTGCTGGCCTGGAGCGATCCGGCTAAACGTGGGCCGGCTTTGGAGGGGATTCCTTTGAAACGCTTCGCCGAGCCGCGTGAGGTGGCGGAGCCGATTTTGTTTTTGCTAAGTGATGCGGCTTCTATGATTAGTGGGGTGGCGTTGGCGATTGATGGGGGGTATACGGCGAGGTAGTCGGAAGGGTGTATTGCCTGCAGTGTTTAAGAATTTTTCATTCAGGAATGCTTGCCGTTTCGTGCGATTTTTCTGGCGAGGGTAGGTCGCCGTTGTAGTTTCGGAAATTTCGTATGCCGCTTTGCTACGTTCCCATGCAGTGTGTCGTGCTTTACGTTTATCTAGCGACACCTTGCAAAGGGACGGTTGATGAAAAATAAAATGTCATGTCACGGGCCAGCATTCATGTTGGCCCGTTTGCTTTCGGCGATCGTTTTGCTGTTGGTGGCATTCGGAGCGAATGCTGAAAACGGAGACGGGATTTGCTTCGGCCTTTACCCGAAGTCTGGGGCGATTCAAGGCACGTCGTCTTGTCCGCTTATCGCTTCCAGCAATACCCCAGTTGGGATGGCCACGTACCGATGTACGGCAGAACTGCCCGTCGTCAAGCGGTGGTGCGCCGCTCCGCCTGATGATACGAGCGACGATCGAAGCTGCCCGGTAGCGGATCCGGTCTATGCGAGCTCCGGCGCAACCACTCTCTCTGAAGTCGACTTTCATAGCGGTGACGACCGGCCGTTTGTGTTCCGTCGTACCTATCGAGCCGGACCCGTCACGCGACCGGATTCGGGCTTTGGCTCGCTATGGTTTCACAACTGGCAGCGCCAGCTAAATCTCACGGCCGTGAACGGCGCTCCTTCCCGGGTTGTTGCTTACAGGGAGAACGGGAGCTCTGTGTCGTTCAGCAAGGCATCCGGTGCATGGCGCCCAACTGACGGAACGCCGCTGACGCTCGCGCAAAGTTCGTCTTCGTGGACGCTAAATGACCTGACCGATGGAAGTGCCGAAACCTATTCCGCACAAGGAATCTTGTTGTCCGTCGCCGATCACGACGGACGGATCACTACGCTGACTTATAGCGATAGCAATACCCCTGGAAACGTGGCGCCAGCACCAGGCTTGCTCGTAAGCATCAGTGAGCATGCGGCAGGGACGAATCCGTACTACGACCTTGCGATACGGCTGACCTACGATGCGAAGTGGCGCATCACGCAGATGGGCGATTCGACGGGGAATGTCACGCAGTATGGCTATGACACTTATAACAATCTGGTATTGGTCACCTGGCCGGATGGCAACGTGCGTCGCTATGTCTATGAGGACACGCGTTTCGCGAGCGCCCTGACGGGTGTGATCGATGAGACCGGCTCCCGTATCTCGACATGGACATACGACGCCAACGGGCGCGCCACGGCGGTTAGTCATCCCGACACAACTCGGAATGCGTCGTTCGCCTACGGGAGCGGTGCGACGACCGTCACCAGCAGCCAGCGCGCCACGACGGTGAATTTCTCCCCGTTTGGCGGTACATCGCGCCCGACTGGCAATGACGCTGGGTACAGCATGGGTTGGGATACCCTCGGTAACCTGACGACCGATATCGCGCCGTATGACAAGAATGTCCAATACGTGTACGACGAGTTCAATCGCCCTACCCAAGCGACTGTTCGCAACAAGTTGGGCTTGGGTATCACGACAGTGCGGTATGCAGACTCGGTTAGTTTGCGTCCGTATATGGTCGCTTCGCCGGGTTGGCTCCGAACGTACGTCTACGATAGCAACGGTAACGTGACCGGCATTAGCGAGCGTCCGACGACCGATTCAACCGGCGCGAGTGGGTTCGACGCAAGGCTTGGTGATGGGATAAGCCGAAGCTATGGGCTTGTGTACAACTCTGCGAATCAGGTGACGTTTGCGCAGATGTACGAAGACGGTCGATTGACTGGCGAATGGGGGGTCACGCAAGACCAGACTGGGAATCTCCGTTCGATTCTCGACCGGAAGACCGGCACCTCGATCAACATGAGGCTCCGTGATACGGCTCACAGAGTCATCACAATCGAGGGGCCAGGCTTCTTTGCCAACCCGGCATATGACATCCGTGGCCGTCTCACTACTTTCCAGTACCAGGAATATCCTGGACCTCTGAACGGAAACGTCAAGCGTTTCCTCAAGGTGAACTATACGTATTCGGCGGATGGCCGGGTGGTTGGTCGGACGGCGACGGTATCGACAAATCTCGGGCCTGACGTATCGATCGGCAGCGACGAGATTGACAAATGGCTCGACAATTTCGAATCGGGTGTCGCACCCGCAGGGCCGCCGGTCAATTTGCTGGGTTGGGTAAAAGCGCTGCAGTTTGTTCAGGAGCAGGGGCTGGAGCCAGTGTGTCCTGAGTGCGCCATTGCGTCGGGGGCTCGCTTTGCCTGGCTCGTTTACCAGCTTGCAAAAGACCCCATGTGGGTGGCCAAGAATGGCATTCGACAGGCGACGGAGGCGAAGCAATGTAAGCCGACCGGGGCGAACAATGCAGGTAATATCAGGTTCCAGACCACCCACTATGCATCGCGACTTGAGCAGGAAGGGGTCAACGTTGCGGACGCACAAAGTGAGGTTGCAGATATAGTGAACAATATCAGCTCAGACATGACGCCGAATACGGACATGGTAGGAAGAATGACGGTCGACGGAGTTTTGGTGGAGTGGCGGGCGTTTATGTTGCCAGACGGTACAGTGAGTGTTGGAACCATCTTTCCGGTACGTTGATATGCTTCGCGCACTAACCGACAATGAAATAGCTTTTATCACCGGCATAGCTCACCGGCTAGACGATGAGGCTTCCAGGAGGCTGATGAGTGATCTGGCGAGCGCGCAGGCAGAAGTCACATTGCCAGATGGAGCATTAATCCGTTTTCACCTCGCCGGATATCAACGCGCGCCGTACTCCGGGCAACGGCTATATCCGGCCGAGGGATTGATGGATGATGTAGACGGCTCGCCGATTGCACTGCTGCTGTTCGCTGACCCAACTGACAGACTCTTCGAGCTTGAATATGTGCGTTGGTGGGGTGGGGATTTGCAGAAACCGAACTGGTCCACAGTTCGGTTTATACCCGACTCGCCCCCCACGAAAACAGGCACTGCATGAGCGGCATCCTGTTCAAGTCCACGATGGGCAAAGAGCGAACCCTGCCTCTCGGAGTGTTGCACGGGTAAGGCGGAGAGCTGCTCAAAGTTGGAGTCATGAGGCGGTATCGGCTCCGTGAGACCTGCGTCGAGGCGCTGACCATCGACAGCACGTGTCGCGACTTCCGGAGCCGATCCGCCTTGTCTACGAATAAATTTGTATGGATGCCACCAGCGTTGATGCAAACCTCAGCGACCAAGTCTCGACATCGTGCGTGAGCTGATTGAGAACGAGCGAGGCTTCATTCGCAGCGTGGCAATGCGGCTTGATCCAGCAGAGCGGGACAAGCTCCTACATGATTTGACAACCGCGCGCGTGGAATCCATAGCGTACGACGATTCCTTGCTCGTACTCCATCTCGATGGCTATCAACGGCCTGCCGAGTGGGGACAGCACACGTATCCGCAGGGATATGGACGGAGCGGTGGTGGATGTTCTGCTGCTTGCGGACGCGGCCCACCGGCTTTACCAACTCGAGTTTGTTCGTTACTCAGACGGCCCTTTGCTGCGGCCGAACTGGTCGACTCTTGAGATCGCTCATTGCAGTACGAGGCAAGGGGCCAAGTAAAGTGCGATATGCGGGAAGCGACATAGGAAAAGAGAGAGCGTGTTCTTGCGAGTCCGAGGAGGCCTTCGCGGCCGCAAGAACCGTCATCAAATGTTTTGTTGTTGACCAGCAACGTCGCCTAAAGCATCGTCCTAACATGCCACAACTCTGGAAACAGCACGACATCAAGCATCTTGCGCAGATAGAGCGCCCCACTCGTCCCGCCCGTGCCCTGCTTGAACCCAATAATCCGCTCAACCGTGGTCACATGCCTGAAGCGCCACTGCCGAAACGCGTCCTCCAGATCGACCAGCTCCTCGGCCATCTCATACAGTTCCCAGTATTGCGAAGGATTGCGATACACCTCAAGCCACGCCGCCTCAACCGACGCGTCGTGCGTAGTCGGCTGGGTCCAATCCCGCTCCAACCGCTCCGGCGCGATCGCAAACCCACGCCGCGCGAGTAACCGGATCACTTCGTCATAAAACGAAGGCGCTTCGAGCGTGGCCTTCACTTCAGCAAGCACATCAGGCCGATGCGCATGCGGCTTCAGCATCAACTCATTCTTGTTACCGAGCAGAAACTCGATCTGCCGATACTGATGCGACTGAAACCCAGACGAGCTACCCAGATAAGGCCGCATCGCGGTGTACTCGGAAGGCGTCATGGTCGACAGCACGCTCCACGCCTGCACCAGTTGCTCCATGATGCGCGACACCCGCGCGAGCATCTTGAACGCAGGCGGCAACTCATCGCGATGCACCGCATCGAGCGCAGCACGTAGCTCATATAACGCGAGCTTCATCCACAGTTCGCTGGTCTGATGCTGGATGATGAACAGCATCTCGTTGTGATCCGGCGAGAGCGGATGCTGCGCGGACAAGATGGAGCCGAGCGACAGGTAATCCCCATAGCTCATCGACTTCGAGAAATCGAGCTGGGCGTTGTGCCAGCCGTCGTCATCGGCTGCCGGAACGTGCGGCGCGTGCGCAGTCTGCGTAGCGTGTGCCGCCGCGCTACCGCTGCCGTGACCAAAAGGACACCCCCCCTGCGCCGGCGCAGCACCGGACTCTTCTTGCGAACCAGGAACGCCCGGCGTTTGCATATGATCGGTCATCGCGCGCTCCTTAGGTCACCGCACCGCGCGCGGCAAATTCCGGCGCTCGCCAGGTCTCTTTGACGAGCACCTCCCGCAGCGTCTCGACGGCGTCCCACACATCGACAAAGCGCGTATACAGCGGCGTAAAGCCGAAGCGCAACACATGCGGCTCCCGATAATCGCCAATCACGCCACGCGCAATCAACGCCTGCATCACCTCATAACCATGCGGATGCTCAAAGCTCGCATGCGAGCCGCGTTGCTTGTGATCGCGTGGCGTGACGAGCTTGAGCGGAAACTCCGCGCAGCGCGATTCGACCAGCTCGATAAACAGATCGGTGAGCGCGAGTGATTTCTGGCGAATCGCCTGCATATCGGTTTGCAGGAACACATCGAGTCCGCATTCGACCAGCGCCATCGACACCATCGGCTGCGTGCCGCACAGAAAGCGGCCCACGCCGTCATCGGGCTTGTAGACCGGATTCATCTCGAACGGTGCGCGATGACCCCACCATCCCGACAGCGGTTGCGCAAACGCATTCTGATGACGATGCGGCACCCACACGAACGCCGGCGAGCCCGGCCCGCCATTCAGATACTTGTACGTGCAGCCCACCGCGTAATCCGCGCCCACGCCGTTCAGATCCACCGGCACGGCGCCCGCCGAGTGCGCCAGATCCCACAGCGCGAGCGCGCCTTTATCGTGAATCAGCTTCGTGAGCGCCGCCATGTCGTGCATGTAGCCGGTGCGGTAGTTCACGTGAGTGATCATCGCAATCGCGGTGTCGTCGCCGATCGCCGCCGGCAGTTCCGACGGGTCGTCGACGAGGCGCAGTTCGTAACCCCGGTCGAGCTGTTCGATCAGGCCTTGCGCGATGTACAGGTCCGAGGGGAAATTCGAGCGTTCGGAGACGATCACGCGCCGCTTCGGGTCGCGCTGGTTCGCGAGCCGCACGGCAGCGGAAAGCAGCTTGAACAGGTTGATCGAAATGGTATCGGTGACGACCACTTCGTTGTGCGCCGCGCCGATCAGCGGCGCGAGCTTGTTGCCCAGGCGCCGGGGCAGCGCGAACCAGCCCGCGCTATTCCAGCTGCGGATCAGGCCTTCGCCCCATTCGGCGGCGATCACGGTCTGCGCGCGTTGCGCCGCGGCGGCCGGCGGCACGCCGAGCGAATTGCCGTCGAGGTAGATGGTGGTGGTCGGCAGCGCGAACTGGTCGCGCAGGGAGCCAAGCGGGTCGGCGCGGTCGAGCGCTACAGCTTCGTCACGGTTGTTCATGATGGTCCAGTCAAATAATCGGTGATCAGGTGTTGGCGGCAGGCAGCGCGCGCAGGACGGCGCGTACCGGGCTCGCGTCGAGCGTGGCGAACTTCAGCGGCAGGGCGATCAGCTCATAGTCGCCGGGGGCGACGGCGTCCAGCACGATGCCTTCGAGAATCGCCATCCGGTGGGCGCGAATCCGGTGATGCGCGTCCATCGTCTTCGAGTCCTGCGGGTCCAGCGACGGCGTGTCGATGCCGATCAGCTTGACGCCGTGCGCCGCGAGCAGGTCGATCGTCGCCGGTGCGACCGCGCAGAACGCGCTGTCCCACGCCGTGGTCGGCGCGCGCTCGTAGGTGCGCAGCAACACGCGCGGCGGCAGGTCGTCCAGCGCGCCGGCCACCTGCCCCGGCGTCACGACCGGCGAGGCGCCGATGCAGTGAATCACGCGGCAGCGGCCCAGGTAGGCGTCGAGCGGCACCGCGCCGATGGCGGCGCCCTCGGCGTCATAGTGGAGCGGAGCGTCCGTATGCGCGCCGGTGTGCGGCGACAGCGTGAGCCGGGCCACATTGACCGGCGAGCCGGCTTCCATGCGCCAGACGCGTTCAATGCCGACCGGCGTGTCGCCCGGCCAGACGGGCGTTGCGGTGTCGATGGCGGGGGTGATGTCCCAGAGTGTGTTCATGTCTCCCTAGTCTCTTGCGGTCTATGCAAGGAATGATAGGCGGGCCGCCAGGAAATGTGCTTGCGAAAAAATCTCGTTTTTTGGTCCCCGTTGGAACATAATTTGATGCAAACAGGAAAGGGAGACCGAATGTGAACGCGATCTCGCTCGACGCCACCGATTGCCGTATCTTGACGGTGCTTCAGCAAGAAGGAAGGATCAGCAATCTAGACCTGGCGGAGCGCATCTCGCTTTCGCCTTCCGCCTGCCTGCGCAGGCTGCGCCTGCTGGAGGAACAGGGTGTCATCGAACGCTACCGGGCGTGCCTGAACCGCGAGGTGCTGGGCTTCGAGCTGGAGGCGTTCGTGCAGGTGTCGATGCGCAACGACCAGCAAAACTGGCACGAGCGCTTTGCGGAGGCGTTGCGCGACTGGCCGGAGGTGGTCGGCGCGTTCGTGGTGACGGGCGAGACCCACTATCTGCTGCGGGTGCTCGCGCACAACCTCAAACACTATTCGGATTTCGTGCTGGACCGCTTGTACAAGGCGCCCGGCGTGATGGATATCCGCTCGAATATCGTGCTGCAGACGCTCAAGGAGGATTCGGGCGTGCCGGTGGCGCTGGTGGCCGCGGCGGCGGCCCGCGGCAGCGTGGTCGCGGGCGACTGACTGGCGGGAAACGGCGGTGGAATCGTCGCCGGGCACCGCCGGTGGAGTTCTACAGCGGTTTCAATCCGTGGAATTGCCCGCTCTGGAATACCAGCGGCGCGAGGTCGCCGGCATTCTCATGGACGCCGCAGCGTTCCACCTCGCCCACAAAAATGACGTGGTCGCCTTCCTCGTAGCGGCTGCGGTTGTGGCATTCAAACCACGCTAGCGCACCGTCGAGCACCGGCATCCCGGAATCGCCCGCCGCGTGCGAGACACCCTCGAAGCGGTCGCCCTTGACGGTCGCAAAACGCTTGCACAGCTCAAGCTGCGACGCGGCCAGCACGTTGACCACATAGTGACTGTTCGCCTGGAACGCCGGCATCGACGCCGAGCGCGTGGCGAGGCTCCACAGCACGAGCGGCGGCGCGAGCGACACCGAATTGAACGAACTCGCCGTAATGCCGATCAACTGGCCCGACGCCGCACGCGTGGTGATCACCGTGACGCCGGTGGCGAACTGACCCAGCGCCTTTTTAAAGGCGAGCTGGTCGAAGTCGGGCGGAACGGCGCGCTTCATTGGAGGCGGGTCCACTGGTTTGGCCGGGTGGCCGCATAGCGGGCGCGAATGGAATAAATTGAATCGAAAGTCATGTAGAAAATCGGCGATTTGTCCCAATTTTAACGGAATCGCAGGCGGACTGGCCGTGAACCTAGGCCGTCGTCATTGACGTGGCCCGCTTCATGCGACGAACCGGTAGATGCCGCGAGAGGTTGAGTGCGAGGGCGGCAGCGCGATGTCGCCCGGCCTGGGCGGCACCGCACAACGGCGGGCGGCAATCAATCAGGAGCAGGCAGCATGACTCAGACAAATGAAGTCGCCACCCTCGGGGGCGGATGTTTTTGGTGTCTCGAGGCCGTGTTTCTCAGCGTCGAGGGCGTCACCGCGGTGGAGTCCGGCTATGCGGGCGGCAAGACGCAGCGGCCGACCTACGAGCAGGTGTGCGACGGCGACACCGGCCACGCGGAAGTCGTGAAGGTCGAATTCGATCCGGCCAGAATCGGCTACCGCGAGATTCTCGACATTTTTTTCGCGATCCACGATCCGACCCAGCTCAACCGGCAGGGTAACGACGTCGGCACGCAGTACCGTTCGGTGATCTTCACGCACGCCGACGCGCAGCGCGAGACGGCGCTGCAGGCGATCCGCGAGGTGGCGGCCGAAGGCATCTACCACGGGCAGATCGTCACCCAGGTCTTGCCGCTCGACGGCAACTACTGGCCGGCCGAAGCCTATCACCAGAACTATTTTGCGCAGCATCCGAGTCAGGGCTATTGCTCGGTCGTGGTGGCGCCGAAGGTCGCGAAGTTTCGTCAGAAATTCGCACATCGGGTCAGGGCGGGTTGAGGGCGAGTAGAGCGGCATAGGCCTCGGCGATCGCCCGCGCCAGTTTGATGCAGCTTAGCGGCGCCGACCCCTCCGCCTTGTTGTTGACGGCAATCACCACCGGCTGCCCCGCGATGGCATAGCGCGCGGCCAGTTCGGCCAGCGCCATGCAGGTGGCCGGATCCTCGTCGACAAGGCGGTCGAACGGCTCGTACTTCGCCTTCGCCTGTTCGTATTTGAAGCCGCCGTGCAGGCTCCAGCGCACGATCAGCGGCCCGGCCGGTTCTCCGTCGAGCAGCGCGAGCGCCGCCGCCTGCCGCAGCGGGTCGGGCATGCGCGCATGCAGACCCACGCAGTAGCGCACGCCGGCTGCTTTCAGCGTCCGGATGAAGCGCGGCGTCAGCAGGCACGCGTCGCGAATCTCGACTGCATACCACGCACCTTCCGGCAAACGCGGCAACGCGCCCAGAAACTCGGCGAGACGTTCGATGAAGCCGGCCGGGTCGGCCAGCATCTGATCCGGCAGCGGCGAAAACTGGAACACCAGCGCGCCGGCTTTCGTGCCGAGGCCGTCGAGACAGGGCCGCACGAATTCGTCGGTGGCCAGTTGCGCATTCAGAAAACACGGATTGAGCGAAACCGGTTCGCCGCGCTCGGCGCGCACCGTGGCATCCGTGACGAGAGCGGGCGCTTTGACGATGAAGCGGAAGTGGTCGGGCACCTGCTGCGCATAGCGCAGATAGTCGGTGACGGTGAGCGGCGTATAAAACGAGCGGTCGATGCTGACCGTACGCAGCAGCGGATGCGCGCCGTAAGCGGTGAGGCCGTCGCGCGACAGTTTGCTGTTGCTGTAATCGTCGCCGTACACGATGCCTTTCCAGCCCGGGAACGACCACGTCGAGGTGCCCAGATGGATCTGCGGCGGCAGGCTGCGGGCGATCTCCAGGACTTCGGCTGAGGGTTCGACGGCGAGGACGTCGCGGGTGCGGCGCTTTTTGCCGGCGGTAGGGGCGGGCGGCGGGCCGTTGCCGATTGCCACGTCCGTCGCGGACCCAGGTCCCACCTTCGCCGCAGTTGAGTCACTTGTCGCGTCACGTGCACGCGCAGTAACCGGCATGCCGAACAGATCCAGTTGCCCGGCATCTACTTCCGGTGGCTCCGCTGCCGTGTCGTTCAGCAACGGGAATTCGCTTGCTCCGCCTTCGTCCATCGATTTCTGGTCTTGCTGTCAAAAGTTGCGCCGGAGCGGCTGCGCGGCGGTGCGGTGCTCCGGCGCAACCGCATCACAGCGGTTTGTCGTACATGTACCGGCGCGACCACGGCAAGGTCTTCGCGCTGCGGCCGGCCTTGCGGCACACCACCTGGTAGATCGACACGTCGTCGTTCTCGAACGCATACGCGCAGCCGGCCAGATACACACGCCAGATGCGGAATTTCTCGTCGTCGACCAGCGTGCGGGCTTTTTCCGCATGGGCTTCGAAATTCTCCGCCCAGATATCGAGCGTGTGCGCATAGTGACGGCGCAGGCTTTCGACGTCAACTGCTTCGAGCCCGCCGCGCTGCATGGCCTCGAGCGCGAGGCTGATGTGCGGCAGCTCGCCGTCCGGGAACACGTAGCGGTCGATGAACTCGCCGCCGCCGAGCGACGTCTCGCCGCTGTCCGCATCCGACGAGGTAATGCCGTGGTTCATCGCGATGCCGTCGTCCACCAGCAGGTCATGCATCTTCTGGAAGTAACCCGGCAGGTTCTTGCGGCCCACGTGCTCGAACATGCCCACACTGGTGATGCGGTCGAACTGGCCTTCGAGATCGCGATAGTCCTGCAGGCGGATCTCGATCTTGTCTTCCAGCCCGGCGGCTTTCACGCGTGCGGTCGCCAGATCGAACTGGTTCTGCGACAGCGTAATGCCCAGGCACTGCGCACCGAATTTCGACGCCGCCCGCAGCACGAGCGCGCCCCAGCCGCAGCCGATGTCGAGCAGGCGCTGACCGGGTTGCAACTGGATCTTGGTGAGAATGTGGTCGATCTTCTTGATCTGCGCGGTGGCGAGATCTTCATCGCCGTTTTCGAAGTACGCACACGAGTACACCATGTTCTCGTCGAGCCACAGCTGGTAGAACTCGTTCGAGACGTCGTAGTGATACTGAATGGCCTTCTTGTCCGACGACTTCGAGTGATTGAAGTAGCGTCGCACGCGCGCAAGCTTGCTGGCGTTCGTGACCGTGTTGCGGGCCAGCGAGTAGCCGACGTTGATGATGTCCGACAGCTTGCCTTCGATGTCGATCTTGCCCTTCACGTACGCCTCGCCCAGATTGTCGAGACTCGGTTCGAGCAGGTAAGGCAGCGCCGTAGCGCTCTTGACGTGTAGCGTGACCTGGGGCGCGGCAAACTGCCCAAAGTCGTGTTGCTGACCATCCCACAGCACAAGGCGCGCTGGCAGGTTCGCCTTGGTTCTCACTTCTTCCACCCACTGCGCCAGCTTCTTCTCCCAGAACATGTGATTTCTCCGTGTCCGATGAAATACAAAGCAAAGCTTTTCAGGTCGCTGCGTGCCGTGGCGTAACTCCAGGGCCTTGATGGCCGCGCGACCTTGGCCGGTGCGTGCGCTGCTTCTACGGCAGTCGGGCGCGCCGGCGTTGATATAAGTTCAGGGCGACAGCCGGGCGATCTGCCAGTCGCCCCCTTCTACCGCACGTGTATAGAGTAGACGGTCGTGCAGACGCGACGGCCTACCTTGCCAGAATTCCATGGCGTCGGGAATCAGGCGATAGCCGCCCCAATGCGGCGGCCGCGGCGGATGCTCGCCGTATTGCGCGCTGATTGCCTTCTCCCGCGCTTCGAGTACCGCGCGGCTTTCAATTACCTGACTTTGTTCGGATGCCCACGCGCCGATGCGCGAACCGAGCGGCCGTGATTCGTAGTACTGGTCGCTTTCGGCGGCGCTCGCCTTGACGACGCGGCCCTCGATGCGCACCTGGCGCTCCAGTTCGATCCAGTAAAACAACAGGCTCGCATGCGGGTTGTCCGCGAGTTCGCGGCCCTTGCGGCTTTCGTAATTGGTGAAGAACACAAACCCGCGTTCGTCGACTGCCTTGATCAGCACGATTCGGGCCGACGGACGGCCGCGCGAATCGACTGTGGCGAGCGTCATCGTATTCGGCTCGGGTAGTTTGGCGTCGATGGCCTGCGCAAACCATGCGTCGAATTGACGAAACGGATTGCGGTCGGCATCGGCCACGTCCAGTGAACCCAGCGAATAGTTTTTCCGAAGTTCGGCGAGTGAGGTCATCTTCTTATGCGAACACTACAGTTCGGCCAGTATAGCTAAGGAACAAATTTCCTGCGTGCGGCGTGACACGGTGTGCGGCGCCTTGAGCGAGGCCCACGCAGGGCTTTAGCGTCGGTTGTGACGCGATCAGGCAAAATACCGGATTGGCGCATGCGTGTGTTTCTTAACGGTGTTTCCGACTGCGACTCGTTTGCGCCTTGACAGGTTTTGTCTGCTTTTTAGTTTGCTTCGTGGTTGGCCGCAGTTTGCTGTGTACTTTGCTGCGGTTTGCGTTTTATGCCCGTTGCTTTTATCCGCTGCTTTACCCGCTTTTTGCCCGATCCCAACGAGCCCCTGACCATGTCGACACTCAGTTCTACCGCGCATTCCGATCTTACTACCAGCCCCGGCGGCTTTGAAGCCGCCGATCATGCGCGGCGGTTTGGCGGCATTGCCCGGCTGTATGGCGCGCCGGCGCTCGCGGCGTTCGAGCGTGCCAGCGTGGCGGTGATCGGCATTGGCGGGGTCGGCTCGTGGGTGGCCGAGGCGCTGGCGCGCAGTGCGGTGGGCAGCCTGACGCTGATCGATCTCGACAACGTCGCGGAAAGCAACACGAACCGGCAGATCCACGCGCTTGACGGCAACTACGGCAAGCCGAAGGTCGAGGCAATGGCCGAACGGATCGCGCAGATCAATCCGCTGTGCGACGTGCGGCTGGTGGAAGACTTCATCGAGCCGGACAACTTCGCCAAGGTGCTGGGCGGCGGTTTCGACTACGTGATCGATGCCATCGACAGCGTGCGTACCAAGACCGCGCTGATCGCATGGTGTGTCGAGCAGCAACAGCCGTTAATCACGGTGGGCGGCGCGGGCGGCCAGCTCGACCCGACGCGCATCCGCATCGACGATCTGGCGTTGACGATTCAGGATCCGCTGCTCTCGAAGGTGCGCGCGCAATTACGCAAGCTGCATGATTTCCCGCGCGGTCCGAAGGCCAGATTCAAGGTGAGCGCGGTGTATTCGGACGAACCGTTGATCTACCCGGAAGCCGCCGTTTGCGACATCGACGAGGAAGCTGAGCACGTCACTACTTCGCCGGGGCATACCGGACCGGTCGGCTTGAACTGTGCGGGATTCGGTTCGAGCGTGTGCGTGACGGCGAGCTTCGGGTTCGCCGCCGCCGCACACGTGCTGCGCGCGCTGGCAGCCGTTTAGAACAGCGCCGCGCTCAGCTTGCGCCGCCACTGCGAGACGATTTCCGGCTGATGGGCGGCGAGATCGAACACCGACAGCATGGTCTTGCGGCCGATGTCGTCGCGGAACGTGCGGTCGCGCTGCACGATGGCGAGCAGATGCTCGAGCGCGCCGGCATAGTTGCGCCGCGCAATCAGCGCGCTGGCGAGGTCGAAGCGGGCTTCGAGATCGGCGGGCTCGGCGGCGACACGGGCTTCCAGCGCGTCGGTGGGCGGCAGGTCCGCGGCTGCATCCACGGCGTCGAGGCGCGTCTTGATGGCGTTGAAGCGTGCGTCGATGCCCTGGGTGGTCTTCGGCGACAGCAGGTCCACCTCGTTGCGCGCTTCGTCGATGCGGTTGTCTTCCAGCAGCAGTTCGATCAGATCGAGACGCGCGTCGTCGTAACCCGGGTCGTAGGCTAGGCCGGCCTTGAGCGCGTCGTAAGCGTCTTCGCGGCGGCCTTCGGCGAGCGCGGCCTGGGCTTCGGCGCGTGCGGCGTCGGCGCCTTGCGGCACCAGCCGGTCGAGGAAGGCGCGCAACTGGCCTTCCGGCAGCACGCCGACAAACTGGTCCACGGGTTGGCCGTCGGCAAAGGCCATGACGTGCGGAATGCTGCGTACCTGGAAGTGCGCGGCCAGTTCCTGATTCTCGTCGACGTTCACTTTGACGAGGCGCCATTTGCCGGCATATTCGGCTTCGAGTTTTTCCAGCATCGGGCCGAGCGTCTTGCACGGTCCGCACCACGGCGCCCAGAAGTCGACCAGCACCGGCGCAAGCGTCGAGGCGGTGATGACGTCTTTTTCGAAAGTGGCCAGGGTTGTTTCCATTGCATCCTCGTCGGTATAACAGGTCGAGCGTATAGATGGGGGCGAATGCAGCGGCTTCAATGCACGCCTCCTGCCTTGCGGCGGGACTCCCGCGAGCCCGGCTCAAGCCGCATCCGTGCGCGTCTTCCGTTCAGTGCGTTTAGTGTGGCGTGCGTCCAGTGCCTTCAGTGCGCTGGGCGTTCGGGCAGCGGAATCCACTCCGTTTCGCCCGGGACTTTGCCCATTTCCTGATTCGTCCAGGCGAGTTTGGCCTGGTCGATTTTCTCGCGCGAGCTGGCAACGAAATTCCATTCGATGAAGCGCTCGCCATCGAGCTTTTCTCCGCCGAGCAGCATCACGGTGGCGCCGCCGCTGCTGGCGAGCGTCACGGTTTCGTCGAGCGCCAGAACGGCCATCTGGCCGGCTTCGAGCGGCGCGCCGTCAATCTCCAGATCGCCGTCCACCAGGTAGACGCCGCGTTCCTCGTGCTCGGGTTCGAGCGCGAAGGCGCCGCCCGGCGTGAAATGCGCGGCCACGTAGAGCGTGCCTGAGAACGTCGTTACCGGCGCGGTCTGACCGAACGCGGTGCCGGCGATCACGCGCAGCGTGACGCCGTTGCGTTCGATTTCGGGCAGCGTCGCGGCGGCGTGATGCTCGAAGGACGGTTCGATCTCTTCCGCGTCGAGCGGCAAGGCGACCCAGGTCTGGATGCCGTGCATCGTCAGGCCGCTCGCGCGGTCTTCGGGGGGCGTGCGTTCCGAGTGGACGATGCCGCGACCGGCGGTCATCCAGTTGACGTCCCCGGGGACGATTTTCTGCTCCGAGCCGAGGCTGTCGCGATGCATGATCGCGCCTTCGAACAGGTAGGTGACGGTGGCGAGGCCGATATGCGGATGCGGACGCACGTCGAGGCCCACGCCGGGTTCGAGGGTGGCGGGGCCCATGTGGTCGAAGAAGATGAACGGCCCGATCAGGCGCGCCGCCAGCGCCGGCAACACGCGGCGGACGGTCAGGCCGCCGACGTCGCGCAAGTGGGGCTTGAGGACTGCTTTGATCGAGGAGGACATGGGCAGGCTCGGTGGGTGGTGGATGGGGTCATTCTACTGGTGTGCGGGGGATGGTGCTGTTTGCGGCGGGGCTGGCTCCGCTAAACTCCCACTTCCGACAACAACACAAGGAGACGGCGATGGCGCCGAAGGATCTGCTGCTGGCGCTGGTGGTGGTCATTGCCTGGGGCATCAACTTTGTCGTGATCAAGGTGGGCCTGCACGGCGTGCCGCCGATGTTGCTCGGCGCGCTGCGTTTCGGCCTCGCCGCGCTACCCGCCGTGTTCTTCGTCAAGCGCCCGCAGATGCCCTGGCGCTGGCTGCTCGCCTACGGCGCGACGATCTCGTTCGGCCAGTTCGCGTTTCTCTTTTCCGCCATGTACGTCGGCATGCCGGCCGGTCTGGCATCGCTGGTGCTGCAGGCGCAGGCTTTCTTCACGCTGATCTTCGCCGGCGTCTTCCTGCACGAGCGCTTTCGCGCGCCGAACGTCGTCGGGCTGGCCATTGCATCCGGCGGCCTCGCTGTGATCGGCATGCAGGGCGGACACGCGATGACCCTCGCCGGCTTCGTGCTGACCTTGTGCGCGGCCGGTTCGTGGGCGCTCGGCAACATCGTCACGAAGAAGGTCGGCAAGGTGGATCTGGTGGGGCTGGTCGTGTGGGGAAGCCTGATTCCGCCGCTGCCGTTTCTTGCGCTGTCTTACGCGTTCGAAGGGCCGCAGCGGATCGTGGCTGCGTTGTCGGGCATCGGCGCCACGTCGATCTTCGCGGTGGTGTATCTCGCCTTCATTGCGACGCTGCTCGGCTACAGCCTCTGGAGCCGTCTGCTGGCGCGCTATCCGGCGAGCCAGGTCGCGCCGTTCTCGTTGCTCGTGCCGATTGTCGGTCTTGCGTCCGCTTCGGTGTTTCTCGACGAGCATCTGACGACGCCGCAGATCGCAGGCGCCGCGCTGGTGATGGCCGGTCTTGCGGTGAACGTGTTCGGCGGCTGGCTCGTGCGGCGTTTTGTGCCGGCGCGCTAGGCCGCCTCACGTCATGCGGTTCTTCGCCAGCGGCGGATTGGCCGCGAAGTACCGCTTGATGCCCTTCAGGATCGCGGACGCCATCTGGTCGCGATAGGCGTCGTCGTTCAGGCGCTTCTCTTCGTCCGGGTTGCTGATGAAGGCCGTCTCGACGAGGATGGACGGAATGTCGGGCGCCTTCAGCACGGCGAAGCCGGCCTGTTCGACCGAGCCCTTGTGCAGCTTGTTGATGTCGCCGATCTCGTTCAGCACGAAGTTGCCGTAGCGCATCGAATCGCGGATCTGCGCGGTGGTCGACATGTCGAACAGCGCGCGGTTGACCGCGGCGTCGTCCGATTTGATGTTGATCCCGCCAATCTGGTCCGACGAGTTTTCCTTGTTCGCCATCCAGCGCGCCGCGGCGCTCGATGCGCCATGGTCCGACAGCGCGAACACCGACGAGCCGCGTGCGAGCGGCGTGGTGAACGCGTCCGCGTGGATCGACACGAACAGGTCGGCGCCGACGCGCCGCGCTTTCTGCACGCGAACGTTCAGCGGCACGAAGAAATCGTCGTCGCGCGTCATCATCGAGCGCATGTTGGGCTGCGCATCGATCTTGGCGCGCAGCTTCTTCGCGATGTCGAGCGCGATGTGCTTCTCGTAGGTGCCCGCACTGCCGATCGCGCCAGGGTCTTCGCCGCCATGACCCGGGTCGATCGCCACGGTCAGGAGACGCACCGTGCCGCTCTTGCCGGACTTCGGTGTGGTGAAGGCGTAGGTGTCGTCGGCGCTGTCGCCGCTATCGCTGTTGTTGCCGTTGTTGTTGGCCAGTGCGCTCGGCGGCGCCGCCGGCTTGCTGGGCGTCGGCGCCTGGGCCAGCGCTCGCGGCGCGGGCACGGGTGCGCTGTGCACGGGCGGCCGCGGCGCATCCGGAGCGCTGCCGTTGTCCTGCGCGTAGCGGTCGAAAAACGCCTCGCTGTTGTCGGCGGTGGGCGGTGTGGTGCCGGGGCCGCTCAACGTGCTGGGCGGCGCGTTATTTTCATCGAGGCGCTGCTGCTTGTGCTCGCTCTGCGCGAGCAAATCCATCATCGGATCCGGTGCGACCGCCGGGTACAGGTCGAACACCAGCCGGTACTTGTACGAGCCGACCGGCGGCAACGTGAACACCTGCGGCTTCACCGAGCCTTTCAGATCGAACACCATCCGCACCACATGCGGTTGATACTGGCCGACACGTACCGCCTGGATCTGCGGATCGTTCGGCGTGATTTTCGACACCAGGTCCTTGAGCGCCTGGTCGAGATCGAGGCCGTTCAGATCGACCACCAGGCGGTCGGGGCCTTGCAGCAGTTGCTGGGTGTTCTGCAGCGGCTGATCGGATTCGATCGTCACGCGGGTGTAGTCGCGCGCCGGCCAGACCCGCACGCCGAGCACCGAGCTGGCCCAGGCGAGGCGCGGCGCAACGAGGCCGAGCACGAGCGTCGAGGCGCCGGCGCGGAGAATCTGCCGGCGCCGCCAGTTATGCGTTGCGGTAGCGGCGGACTCGATCGAGCGAAATGGTTTGATTAACATCTTTCTAGACATGCTTTTCCTGATTCGCTGTACGCCCGGGCAATCAGCAGCCGGCCGTCGCCATCCACATCGAGCGAGAAAACAAGATCCGGCACGCCTAGCAGACCGCCCGCGCGTTGCGGCCATTCGACGAGGCAAACCGCGCCGCTGTCGAAGTACTCGCGAAAGCCGGCGTCGGCCCATTCGGCCGGATCGGTGAAACGGTACAGATCGAAGTGATAGAGCTCAAGTTCCCCATCGGGTCTTTCGACCGCATACGGTTCGACGAGCGTATAGGTGGGACTGCGCACCCGCCCAGTGTGACCGAGGCCGCGCAACGTGGCGCGCACGAGGGTGGTTTTGCCCGCGCCGAGGTCGCCCGTCAGTTGCACCTGCAGGCCGTGAAATGCCGCGTGGCCGCCATGCGCCTGGTGCGCTTTGCGCACGCCCTCGATGGCCTCTGCGAAGCGCACGCCGAACGCACTGGTGGCGGCTTCGTCCGCGAGCGCAAAGTGACGCTCGAGCAGGACGGCGGCAGGCGGTTGGATCGAGAGATCGGAGTTGTCGGGCATTCTCGTAAAATGGCGTGATGAACCGAAGTCCGGAGTCCCCCGTTTCCTGCACGCCTGCGTCCGATGACGATGCGCCTGCCATGCGTCGTTTCGATGAAGCGGCGCTGGCGGCGCTTGCCCTGCGCATCAAGGCGTGGGGCCGCGAACTAGGTTTCGGGGCGGTCGGCATCAGCGATACCGATCTCTCCGCTGCCGAGGCTAATCTTGCCGCATGGCTCGAAGAGGGCTGCCACGGCGAGATGGATTATATGGCTAAACATGGGATGAAACGCGCGCGGCCCGCAGAGCTTGTGGCCCATACGCGACGCGTCATCAGTGCGCGGATGGCCTATTTGCCCGCGCATTTGTCTTCACATTCGCCCTCGCGTTCGTCACCCGCGGAAGAAGCTGGAAAGGCCGGTGAAAGCCCGCAGCAGGAAGGGCGCAACTGGCGCGCCGTTGAGCATGCAAGGCTTGGCGATCCTGCGGCGGCGGTGGTTTCGATCTACGCGCGGGGCCGCGATTATCACAAGGTGATGCGCAACCGCCTGCAGCAGCTCGCCGAAAAGATCGAAGCGGAAATCGGCGCCTACGGCTACCGCGTGTTCACCGATTCCGCCCCGGTTCTCGAGGTCGAACTCGCGCAGAAGGCGGGCGTCGGCTGGCGCGGCAAGCATACGTTACTGTTGCAACGCGACGCCGGTTCGCTGTTTTTCCTCGGCGAAATCTATGTCGACGTGCCGCTGCCGACCGACGCCGAGACTTCTCCGGACGACGCGCCGCAGACGCCCGGCGCCCATTGCGGCAGTTGCACGCGCTGCATCGACGCGTGCCCGACCGGCGCGATCGTCGCGCCTTATAAGGTCGACGCGCGTCTTTGCATTTCCTATCTGACCATCGAACTGAAAGGCAGTATTCCGCCGGATTTGCGCCCGCTGATCGGTAATCGTGTGTATGGCTGCGACGATTGCCAGCTGGTCTGTCCGTGGAACAAGTTTGCGCAGGCCGCGCCGGTTGCCGATTTCGACGTGCGGCACGGACTCGATCGCGCGACGCTGGTCGATCTGTTCGACTGGAGCGCCGACGAGTTCGATACGCGCATGCAGGGCAGCGCGATTCGCCGCATCGGCTACGAGTGCTGGCTGCGCAATCTGGCGGTCGGCATGGGCAACGCGCTGCGTGCCGATCCGGCAAGCTTCGCCGGCGGCGCGCGAGCGGCGATTGTCGACGCCTTGCGCCGTCGTGTGGAAGATCCGTCGCCGCTCGTGCGCGAGCACGTCGAATGGGCGCTTGAAGCCGCGTAAGCAGGCGGCGTACAGTAGCGGGGTTTCGGGCACGGCAGCGCGCATTGCCCCGCGCTCCGCGCCCCGGCCGACGCGAACCGGTCGCGAAGACACATTGGGCAAGTACAGGACCATTGGGCAGGCACATCATGTTCAACGCAGTGATCGACGCGCCGTTCGGCAAGATCGGCATCCGGCTCGAAGCCGAGAAGGTGCGCGAGATTGTCTTTTTGCCGGAGTCGGTGAGCAACGTCGCACCGGAGACGCCGTTGGCAAGGCAAGCGGCGCAGCAGATCGAACGCTATCTGGAGCGTGCTTCGGCGGGCTTCGACCTGCCGCTGGCCGCTGTGGGTACCGCGTTTCAGCAACGCGTGTGGGCGGGCATCAGCGCGATTCCGCCCGGGGTCGTGCTCACCTACGGGCAGCTTGCCAGGGAGGTGGGCAGCGTGCCGCGCGCGGTCGGCCAGGCGTGCGGCTCGAACTATTTTCCGCTGGTGATCCCGTGTCATCGCGTGGTGTCGTCAAGCGGTCTTGGCGGCTTCGCGCATCATGCGAACGACGATTTTTTCCACAACGTGAAGCGCTGGCTGCTGGCGCATGAAGGTGTGCCCTACGCATGAGCGAAGCTATCGTTGCCATCCCTGCTGACGACTCCGCCGCGCCCGCTGCGTCGCCGCTGTTCGTGGCAAGCAACGCCTCGATCGACGCGTTCTGCGACGCGCTGTGGCTCGAACATGGCCTGTCGCGCAACACGCTCGATGCCTACCGGCGCGATCTGCGCCTGTTCTGCGAGTGGCTGGCGCAAAGCCGCAACAGCTCGCTCGATACCGCCAGCGAAGCCGATCTCACCGCCTATAGCGTGGTGCGGCAGAAGGATAAGTCGACCTCGTCGAACCGGCGCCTCTCGGTGTTCCGGCGCTACTACGCCTGGGCCGTGCGTGAGCATCGCGCCCAGGTGGATCCGACGCTGCGCATCCGCTCGGCCAAACAGCCGGCGCGTTTTCCTGCGACGCTGAGCGAAGCCCAGGTCGAAGCGCTGCTTGGCGCGCCCGATATCGACACACCGCTCGGCCTGCGCGATCGCACGATGCTGGAACTGATGTATGCCAGCGGCCTGCGCGTCACCGAGCTTGTCACGCTGAAGACGGTGGAAGTGGGACTTAACGAAGGCGTCGTGCGGGTGATGGGCAAGGGCTCGAAGGAGCGCCTGATTCCATTCGGCGAGGAAGCACATGCGTGGATCGAGCGCTACCTGCGCGAGGCGCGGCCCGCGTTGCTGGGCGCGCGTGCCACCGACGCGCTGTTCGTCACGACACGCGCCGAAGGCATGACGCGCCAGCAGTTCTGGAACATCATCAAGCGTCATGCAGCGGCCGCCGAGGTGCATGCGCCGCTCTCGCCGCATACGCTGCGGCATGCGTTTGCGACGCATCTGCTAAATCACGGCGCCGATCTGCGCGTAGTGCAGTTGCTGCTGGGGCACACGGATATTTCGACCACGCAGATCTACACGCACGTTGCGCGTGAGCGGCTGAAGTCGCTGCACGCGGCACATCATCCGCGCGGGTGATGGGGCTGCCTGGCTAATGCGGCTTCTGTGGTTGACACCGCGAATACGGCTAGCCCGGCCAATCCGGCTAACGCAACGAATGCGGCTGCCGCTGCCGCGAGGCTCGTCGCTCAAACCAGATCGCGCAGCCGATGCTTGAGGATCTTGCCCGTTGACGCCGCCGGCAGCGCAGCGAGCGCCCGAACTTCGGCGGGACGCTTGTACGGTGCAAGACGCTCGCCGCACCACGCGATCAACTCTGCCGGCGTAACCTTGGCGCCGGCCCGCAGTTCGACGAAGGCCACGACCTCTTCATTGCCTTCGACCGCCCGCCCGATCACCGCCGATTGCACGACGTCCGGATGTGCATTCAGCACGTGCTCGACTTCCGCCGGATACACGTTGAACCCCGAACGGATGATCAACTCCTTGCTGCGCCCGACGATGTGCAGGGCGCCGTCCGCATCCTGGCGCGCGAGATCGCCGGTCTTGAGCCAGCCGTCTTCGGTTACGGTCGCGCGGGTCTGCTCCGGGTTGCGGTAGTAGCCGAGCATGACGTTCGGACCACGCACCCACAACTCGCCGATCTCGCCGTGCGCGGCGTCCACACCCTCGAGCGTGACGAAGCGCACCTCGATGCCGGGAATCGCCTGGCCGACCGAGCAATCGCTGCGCGGCGCATCGAGCAAGGTCTGCGCGACAGTGGGGCTGCTCTCGGTCATGCCGTAGCCGTTGTGCAGCGTGAGACCGTAGACGCTTTCGACATGGGCCTTCAGCGCCGCGTCGAGCGGCGAGCCGCCCGAGTAGGCAAAGCGCAGATGCGGCGCGGACCACGCATGACCGTGCATCTGCAGATGTTCGAGCAGCTTGGCGTGCATCGCGGGGACGCCCTGGAAGATCGACACGCGCTCTTCGGCGAGCGCGCGGCGCACGGCTTCGGGCGCGAAACGCGGCGCGAGCCGCAAGGTGGCGCCGGCATACAGGCTGCCGAGGCACACCGAGGCGAAACCGTAGACATGCGACATTGGCAGGACGGCGTACACCACATCGTCCGGGCCGACACTGCGCAGGCCGCTCGAAATCGCCGCGATAAACAGCAGGTTGCGATGCGACAGCATCACGCCCTTGGGCGCGCCGGTGGTGCCCGTGGTGTAGATCAGCGCGGCGCACTGACGCTCGCTTGCGGCCTCGACCGGTTCTGCCGCGACGGTGTCGTCAAGCGTATAGGCCCACGCGCCGATATCGGGCGCGAGCGCGGGCGCCGTAACTGCGCCATGGCGCTGGGCGTGTTGCTGCGCGTCGGGCGAGCTTTCCACGGCATAGGCGATGAGGCGCGGCCTGGCGTGAGCGCGGATTGCGTCGAGCTCGGCGGCGGACAGGCGCGCGTTCGAGACGAGTGCCCACGCGTCGAGCGCAGCGGTGGCGAACAGCAGCACGACCTGCACGATGCTGTTTTCCGCCACGATCATCACGCGGTCGCCGCCGCGAACGCCCGATTCGCGCAGCAGCGCGGCGGTCGCCTCGACAGCTTCGAGCAGTTGCGCGCTCGTCAGACGGCGCGCATCTTCGATCAGGGCGACGTGCTGCGGATCGCGCGCGGCGGCCAGCGCCGGGATCTCGGCGATGCGCCGCGGTAGCGCCGCCAGCAGGCTGGGAACGTGGATGGCGCGGCGCGCGGGCGAGTCGAGGGTCAACGCTGTCTCCTTGAAACGGTAGGGTATCCGTACGCGTCGCGCCGGATGATTTACGAACGATCGTGCCACAGTGGCCACAGGCGCACAATTGGCCGTTCGGCAAATAGCCGTTGTGCGAGGTCGCTATTACAATGCGCCGATGAGCAAATCCAGACACGTCTCCGAAACGCCTGCCACTCAGTTTTTGCGCCGCCATGGCGTCGCGTTCGGCGAACATCCTTATGATTATGTGGAGCACGGCGGCACCACGGAATCGGCGCGCCAGCTCGGTGTCGACGAGCATCGGGTGGTCAAGACGCTCGTCATGGAAGACGAGCACGCCAAGCCGCTGATCGTGCTGATGCACGGCGACCGTACCGTCTCCACCAAGAACCTTGCGCGGCAGATCGGCGCGAAGCGCGTCGAGCCGTGCAAGCCCGAAGTGGCGAACCGGCACTCTGGCTACCTGATCGGCGGCACCTCGCCTTTCGGTACCCGTAAGGCGATGCCGGTGTATGTCGAGTCGAGTATTCTCGAACTCGAACAGATCTGGCTGAACGGCGGGCGGCGCGGCTTTCTCGTCAGCATTGCCCCCGCCGTGCTGACTACGCTGCTGGCCGCGAAACCGGTGCAATGCGCGAGCGTGGATTGAGGACCACCCAACTTCCGGCTCCGCGTCAGCATTGCTCGAAAAGGGTCAGGTAAACCCGCGTAGCCCGGCGTTTTCGTGCCGGGCCTCTGCAAAAGTGGCTGGCCGCGCCGGTCCGGTTGGGTAGAATGTTCGCCGTTTCGTTCGTGCCGTGGGGTGCATGTTGCACCTGTTGCACCTGTTGCACCCGTCGCGCTTTCCGATACCTATAAGAGTCCCCAGATGCAAAACCTGATCGTCGCCGTCGTCGCTTATCTGATCGGTTCGGTGTCGTTTGCCGTGATCGTCAGTGCCGTGATGGGCCTGGCCGACCCGCGCTCCTACGGTTCGAAGAATCCCGGCGCCACTAACGTGCTGCGAAGCGGCAACAAGACGGCCGCGGTCCTCACGCTGGTGGGCGACGCGTTCAAGGGCTGGCTCGCCGTCTGGCTCGTGAGCCACTTCGGTCCGCATTACGGCCTTGACGATACGGCGATCGCGCTCGCCGCGATTGCCGTGTTCCTCGGCCATCTGTATCCGGTTTTCTTCCGCTTCAAAGGCGGCAAGGGCGTCGCGACGGCCGCGGGCGTGCTGCTGGCGATCAACCCGGTGCTTGGCATCGCCACGTTGCTGACCTGGCTGATCGTTGCGTTCTTCACCCGCTATTCGTCGCTGGCGGCGTTGGCGGCTGCGGTGTTCGCGCCGCTCTTCGACGGCTTCCTGTTCGGCGCGAACATCATTGCGCTGGCGATCGTCGTGATGAGTTCGCTGCTGGTCTGGCGCCATCGCGGCAACATCGCGAAACTGATGGCGGGGCAGGAAAGCCGCATCGGCGACAAGAAGAAGGCCGAGGCTCAGAAGAAGGCCGAAGCGCAGACGGCCGCGAAGCGGCACTGAGGCTGAAGCGGGCGGGGGCAAGCGGGGACACTGCGGGGCGGGGTCCACACGGCTCCACGCGGCGCCGGGCGGCGCACCGCGACTGTCTCAAGACCGCTGAGTGCCCCCGAGCGGCGCGATTGAGCGCCGGCTTCACCCCCTCGCCTGAACGCCTTGGTCGCGCACCTTAGTCGCGGAAGTTGTTGAAGTCGAGCGGCGTATCCGTGACGTCCTTGCGCAGCAGCGCGATCACGCTTTGCAGGTCGTCGCGCTTGGTGCCGTTCACACGCACCGCGTCGCCCTGAATGCTCGCCTGCACCTTGATCTTGCTGTCTTTCACGAGCCTGACGATTTTCTTCGCCAGATCGCCCGAGACGCCTTTCTTCACGGTGACGACCTGCTTGACCTTGTCGCCGCCGATCTTCTCGATCTTGCCGTAGTCGAGGAAGCGCACGTCCACGTTGCGCTTGGCCATTTTCGACACCATCACGTCCTTGACCTGGCCGAGCTTGAAGTCGTCGTCGGCATACAGCGTCAATTCGTGTTCCTTGTGCTCGACCCGCGCGTCCGACCCCTTGAAGTCGAAGCGGGTTGAAATTTCCTTGTTGGACTGCTCGATCGCGTTCTTGACTTCGATCATGTTGGCTTCGCAGACGACGTCAAACGATGGCATTGCTCTCTCCCAATAGTGCGGCGGTGCGTGGCGCCGCCGGACGGCTGCGCACGACGCACTCGCTATAATCACGAACCGGACGTCATTTTACCGACGCCTTACTCTTTTGCCCAAGGCCGCTGCGGATGATCACCCGGCCTGCGGCAGACGGCCCTCACATTTCGATGTCCCCGATGTCCCACCAGCCCGACTCCACTTCTTTCCTCGCCGACTTTCGGCTGCAGGCGCACAACACGTTTGGTTTCGATGTCCGCGCGCGCCTGGCATGCCGCGTCGAGCACGAGGCGCAACTGCTGGCCGCCGTGCGCGACCCGCGTGCGGCGGGCCTGCGCCGTCTGGTGCTGGGCGGCGGCAGTAACGTTGTGCTGACCGGCGACTTCGACGGCCTCGTGCTGCTCGTCGCACTGCGCGGCCGCCGGCTCGCGCGCGAAGACGACGAAGCCTGGTACGTCGAAGCAGCCGCTGGCGAAAACTGGCACGAATTCGTGGCCTGGACCCTGGCGCAAGGGATGCCCGGACTCGAAAACCTCGCGCTGATCCCCGGTACGGTGGGCGCGGCGCCGATCCAGAACATCGGCGCTTATGGCCTGGAAATGTGCGAGCGCTTCGCGTCGCTGCGCGCGGTCGAACTAGCCACCGGCGAGGCGCGTGAACTCGACGCAGCCGCTTGCCGGTTCGGCTATCGCGACAGTTTTTTCAAGCGCGAAGGGCGTGACCGCTTTGTGATTACGTCGGTGACCTTTCGTTTGCCGAAGGCCTGGGTGCCGCGAGCGAGCTACGCGGACATCGCGCGGGAACTGGCCGCTGAGGGTCATGGTGACACATCGCCGGACGCGCAGGCGATTTTCGATGCCGTCGTCGCGGTACGGCGCGCGAAATTGCCCGATCCGGCGCAACTCGGCAATGCGGGTAGCTTCTTCAAGAATCCGGTGATCGACGCCGTGCAGTTCGACGCTTTGCAGCAGCGCGAGCCGGAGGTGGTGTCTTACCGGCAGCCGGACGGTGCGGTGAAGCTCGCCGCGGGTTGGCTGATCGACCGCTGTGGCTGGAAAGGGCGCGCCATGGGTGCGGCGGCCGTACATGAACGCCAGGCGCTGGTGCTGGTGAATCGCGGCGGGGCGAATGGTGCGGAGGTGCTTGCGCTGGCGCGGGCCATTCAGCACGACGTGCGCGAGCGGTTTGGTGTTGAACTGGAGGCGGAGCCGGTCTGTTTGTAGGCCAGTGCGCAGCACCGTGGCGCTTGACTTCGCTCACGCAAAATCAAGCGCCGACGGAATGCTCGTCGCCAACCTGCTTTCAGCGCATACGGCTCCGAGCGCGGCGCGTGCGTGGATGCCCGCCTCGTAATCGGGCCCCGTCGCGTCTCACGCAGACCTTGCTCAGTGGTTCAGCTTGCCGAGCAAGAGAAATTCCATCAAAGCCTTTTGCACATGCAGGCGGTTTTCCGCTTCGTCCCACACGACGCTTTGCGGTCCGTCGATCACTTCCGCGCTGACTTCCTCGCCACGGTGGGCCGGCAGACAGTGCATGAAGAGCGCATCGGAATTGGCGCGCGCCATCATCTCGGCATCCACGCACCAGTCGGCGAAGGCCTTCTTGCGCGCTTCGTTTTCCGCCTCGAAACCCATGCTGGTCCAGACATCTGTGGTGACCAGATCGGCGCCGGCGCAAGCCTCGTTCGGATCGTCAAATTCTTCGTAGAACGGGGCGCTTTCGGCTGCCACCATCGCACGGTCGAGCTTGTAGCCCGGCGGCGTGGACAGGCGCAGCTTGAAGCCGAGAATCTGCGCCGCTTCGATCCACGTGTAGAGCATATTGTTGGCGTCGCCGACCCATGCCACCGTCTTGTCGCGAATCGGACCGCGATGCTCGAAATACGTGAAGATGTCAGCCAGCACCTGGCACGGGTGATACTCGTTGGTGAGGCCGTTGATGACCGGCACCCGCGAATTCTCGGCAAAGCGCTTGAGGATGTCCTGACCGAACGTGCGGATCATGATGATGTCCACCATGCGCGAGATTACCTGCGCCGCGTCTTCGATCGGCTCGCCGCGGCCCAGTTGGGTGTCGCGCGTGCTCATGAAGACGGCATGGCCGCCGAGCTGGAAGATGCCCGCTTCGAACGACAGGCGCGTGCGCGTCGAGTTTTTCTCGAAGATCATCGCGAGCGTGCGGTCGTGCAGCGGATGGTAGGTCTCGTAGTTCTTGAACTTGCGCTTGAGAATGCGCGCGCGTTCGAGCACGTACTCGTAGTCTTCCAGCGAGAAATCGTTGAACTGCAGGTAGTGGCGAATTTTCTTGGCGGTCATGAAACAAATACGGCGGTCTCACCCGGCGAAATTGCCGGACGGCGCCGCCGTCGTTTGTGGTGGAGGGTAGCCCCCCTTCCTTACGGAAGAGGAGCCCCCTTGGAACCGGACTTGCGACTTTCACCGCATCCGGCTCGAGCCTATCGACGAAGCTCCCCTATTGGAGAACCGGCTTAGTTACAACAACATTCAGGTTATGCACTTGCTGGTGGCAATGCGGGTGCAGGAGAACACGATTAGACAGCGCGTCCGAGCCGCCATGCATCCGGTATTCCAGATGATGATCATGCCAACCCGTTTCCTCTGTCAACTCCGTGCCGCACAGCGCACACAATCCACCTTGAGACATATACAGCGTAACCCATTCGCGCCGGTACGACATGGATTGCTCCAGCCGCGCCTGTCGAAGTTGTTCGCCGTACTGTTCCCACTGCGGGTCGAAAGGATTGTATGCTCCCTTGACCTTCTTGTGCCGCTGAATCGGTGTACCGGTGATCTGGTACAGCTCCAGTAAGCCCTTACTGCCGTCATCTTTCACCACAGGAGCGGCGAACACCCAATTCCGCGCCCCAACCGAATGGAAATATTTCTTCCTGATCCAGTCGCGGTTCTTCTGCGGATGCCGCCGTTTCGACCACCGCCAGAGTCTCTGAAAAATCAGGTACTCCATGCGGCTGTACGTCGCCTTGGCTACCACGGGGCGGTGATACTGCGCCCAACCACGTAGCATCGGGTTCAGCAAGCGAATCAACTCCTCTTGCTTTACCGTCTTGTTGCCGCTAATCACTTCCACCACCTTGCGATAGAACGCTTGCGCGTTCTTCTTGCCCGGCTTGATAAGTAGCGTTCCCTGATACTTACGGAAATGCCACCCAAGGAAGTCGAAGCCGTGGTCAATATGGACGATCCGCGTCTTTTCCTCAGATAGTTGCAGCCCTCGTACAGCGAGGAATGCTTCGATCCAAGGTCGGACTTCAGTCTCCAGCACCTCTTGCGACGTGCCAGTTATCACAAAGTCGTCCGCGTACCTTACAACATTGACTTTTAGCTTCTTCGCCTTCGCGAGACCAAACTTTGCACCGAGGTGTTCGGCAAGTTCTCGTTCCAGTCCGTTCAGCGTCACGTTAGCCAACGTCGGGGAAATAATGCCCCCCTGCGGCGTACCGGCTTCAGTCGCCTGAAGCTGGCCCTTATAAATCAAGCCAGCGTTCAACCACTTCCGGAGGATCGCTTTGTCCATCAGGACGTGGCTTTCCAACCAGCCATGGTTGATATGGTCAAAGCAGCCCTTAATATCGGCCTCCAAAATCCAAGCAGCGGAAACCTTCTTGGACGTCGAGAGAAATATTTGGGCCATGGCATCGGCCGTCGAACGATTCTTCCGAAACCCATACGAGTTCGGATCGCTCGTCGTCTCCGCCACCGGCTCCAAGGCGAGTAAGTACAGAGCCTGCATCGCTCTGTCCAGCATGGTGGGGATGCCCAACGGGCGCATCTTTCCATTCGCCTTGGGGATAAAGACCCTCCGTAATGGCAGAGGCCTATATCCACGCCTTTTCAACCTACCGACAGCAAGCCATCGGCTTTCAGGCGTGTCCCATAGCTCGCGATCGACTCCAGCCGTTCGCTTGCCTTGGTTTTGCGTAACGCGTCGTACCGCCCACAACTTGGCGGACAACGTGCGGGTTAGCATCCGTTGCAGTGCCTTCACTCTGCGCCATTTGCCTTCCTGCGAAGCCTTCGCAATTCGAATCTGCATCCCTCTCACGTTCCTTTCAACCCGCTGCCAATCTACGGCGTGCCAGTTGTCCAGCGCGTGGGAAAGCGCAGATCCATCCTTCCGAATGGATACTTTCATGCTGCTCTCCTTCTCGAAAAATAAAAATCCCGAGCAGGAGAACGGAGTTGTCCCCTTGTGGGAGCCAACTTCGCTCCCACAAGGGAATCCAAATAGATGTCGGTGTACTGCAACCGACCCAGGTATCGAGTCAAAGGGTAGTCAGCCGTCTTGCGACGGTAGACCAGACGGAAGTCTGCCCGCTTTCGCGTGAGATAATGTTGCTACCTCTATCCGTACCATTACAGTTCGGCGTTCGCTTTTTCCGTCCTCCCATACCTGCACGGCCAACAGTGTTCCTTGCGGTTCACCTGCCAGAGACTTTCGTCCCCGGCAGCAGTACAGGCTTACCACGTTCCCTGTCTGTCACACGACTGGTTTAGGGCCTGCCTATTCCCCGGTGGTTGTAAACGACGACGTAACCCGACGAGTCAACGAGTTAGCCAACCACGTACCTTTTGGTCAGTGCCAGTAGCAGCTTCGGCACAACGCGTGCTTACGAGGTTTATCAGCAGTTCACATATGTTGCCCATGCCAGCCAGCCTAGCTCCTCAACCCCCTTGCTGCTGGGAGTCTTCAAGACAATACCTCACGGTTTCGCCTTGCCCGATGCCGGGGGCTACGTTGTCAGGAGAGCTTCACACCTCACCGTTGCCAGTGACGCATGTCTCCGTAGGCTACTGCTAGTCGCATAACAGGTTCGCTGCCTACCAATGAATACAGCCGGTAGGTTGAACAATGACAGACAGAGCTTTCGCTCGCGTCGTACATGAAAAGACGGGCAGTGTTACCCGATGAAATGCTTCGCCAAGCCAGCAGCCACCACGCTCGCAACCGCTAAGCCACCGACGAACCAACGAAGATCGTCGAGTCTTTTAGCAATACGACCGAGGTGAGCTCTCATCTCGACAAACCCATCCACAATGGATGCGATGTCGCGACGGACTGCATTTACACCGTACTGGTCCCGCTTGTCCATGTTGACCACCTTTGTGAGACGGGAGACTGTCTCTCAGGGAACCCCAGACCGGCGAACCGATCTCACGGCCTATGTATAGACGTTAGAAGTCTACCAAGGGGACGAACCGTGACTTACTACGGGCGCTGAGATTGTTTAAGGAAAGCTCGGCCTTTCCAAAGGCTTGATTTTTAGAGAGGTTGTCTCCTCTACACGACTACTGCGAGCGTCGTGTCGCACAACTCGATGCAGCATAAAGGATTTTCACCCGTTTGACGAGCTAGCCGGACGGCAGGGCGGCGATTCCTGGACGAGCACAGGACGCGTAGGAGAGTTCTTGTGTGCGGTGCGGAAAGAGGCCCGCTGAGCTATAATCTCGGGGTTTCCCAAAAGCCCGGCAAGCAGGTTCCACGCTTGCTGGACACGGCTCGCGCGCCCGGAAGGCTTTCCTCGCGGTGCGCCGTCATGACGATTGCCGAGGTGGCCTTTGTCGGCACCGCGGCCCTTGGCGGCGAGGTCCGCGAGGTCGTGTACGACGTGTTCAGTTAGCCGTTCAGGCAGCCGCATTCGCTGGCATTGTGCTGGGCAGTCACACAGGTATCCCTACATGGCCGAATCAGCTCCAACCGAATATTTCATTCAGGGCATCACTTCGAACGGAAAGAAGTTTCGGCCGAGCGACTGGTCGGAGCGCCTCGCCGGGGTCATGTCCATGTTCGGGCCGGGTGTGAGAAAAGGGCCGAACGCCTACATGCAGTACTCGCTGTACGTCCGCCCTACGATGCTCGACGATCTCAAATGCGTCATCCTCGACTCGCGGCTGCGCGATATCGAGCCGATGGCCTTCGACTTCGTCATGAACTTCGCGAAAGACAATGATCTGCTGGTGACCGAGGCCTGCGAATTGCCGCCGGAGCACGGCACGCAACAGGCGCTGAAGGCGAAGTAACACAGAGCGTGCTACGCCGGCAGGCAGCCTGACTCAGCGGCGGCGAGGAAACTCGAGTCGCAAGGCAAATGGAAATGATGAAACCCGCAAAGAGCGGGTTTTTTTGTGCCCGGCTTTGTGCTCCGCGACCGGGCAGGTCTGCTGGGCGCGCGTAAGGCGCTTGCCTCGGACACAAAAGCAAACAAAAAAGCCCGCCGAAGCGGGCTTTCATGACGCAGCGGAAACAGGAGGTAGCCCACCGAAGCGGGCTGACCGGATTTACTGCGCTGCGGGCGCTTGCAGACCCTTGATGGCTGCAGCGAGGCGGCTCTTATGGCGAGCTGCCTTGTTCTTGTGAACGATTTTCTTGTCGGCGATGATGTCGATCGTCTTCGACGACGACAGGAAGATCTCAGCGGCCTTGGTCTTGTCGCCGGCGTCGATCGCCTTGCGAACAGCCTTGATAGCCGTGCGGAACTTCGAGCGCAGCGCCGAGTTGTGCGAGTTTGCTTTCGCGGCCTGACGGGCGCGCTTGCGTGCTTGTGCGGAGTTAGCCATGACGGTTCCTTATCCTGTTCCTGTTTCCAGTACCTGACCTTCAAGTGGCCGGGCGCTGCTTTTAGATCGAACCCTTGGAAGCGATTGCCCAAGAGCGCAAAAAGTGTCGAAATTACTGACGAATCTACTGATTCGCTACGCGAATCAGGCCCGTTTCAGCAGACATTCAGAGGGTGCTTAGGGTACGCACCGGAGGCACACGAATGCTGTCCGAAAATTGATCGAGCGTCGAAACCGGCGATTATAGCAACAAAAACAGGCACGTGGCAAACGAAAATACGGGGTCCGGCGTGTGGGCGGCCCCGCCGGCCGTACGCCATTCCCCGGCGTGTGTCCCACAAAACGAAAGCTCAAGCGAAAGCCCGAGCGAACGTCTGGCCGACAAATCGGTCCGATTCGGGTCCCGGCTGATCGTCCGCACCTGCGGCACCCGTATAATAAGCGCCCCATGAATCTATTCCGAGCCCTGCTGACGGTCAGCGGCTTCACGCTGCTGTCGCGCGTGACCGGACTGGCCCGCGAAACGCTGATCGCCCGTGCGTTCGGCGCCAGCCAATTCACCGACGCGTTCTACGTCGCCTTTCGCATTCCCAACCTGCTGCGTCGCATTTCCGCGGAAGGCGCGTTCTCGCAGGCGTTCGTGCCGATTCTTGCCGAGTTCAAGAATCAGCAGGGACATGACGCGACCAAGGCGCTCGTCGACGCAACCTCGACTGTGCTCGCCTGGGCGCTGGCCATCCTCTCGCTGATCGGCGTGGTGGGGGCCTCCGGCGTGGTGTTCGTGGTGGCCTCCGGTCTGGCGCACGACGGCCAGGCGTATCCGCTCGCCGTCACGATGACGCGCATCATGTTCCCGTACATCGTGTTCATTTCGCTGACGTCGCTGGCGTCGGGCGTGCTGAATACTTACAAGAACTTTTCGCTGCCCGCTTTCGCGCCGGTGCTGCTGAACGTGGCGTTTATCGTCGCGGCCGTGTTCGTCGCGCCGCATATGAAGACACCGGTCTATGCGCTGGCCTGGGCGGTGATCGTCGGCGGCGTGCTGCAGTTCCTCGTGCAGTTGCCCGGCCTCAAGAAGATCGACATGGTGCCGCGCATCGGCTGGAACCCGGTGCGCGCGCTCGCGCATCGCGGCGTCAAGCGGGTGCTGTCGAAGATGGTGCCGGCCATGTTCGCGGTGTCGGTGGCGCAGATCAGCCTCATTATCAACACCAACATCGCGTCGCGCATCGGACCGGGGGCGGTCTCCTGGATCAACTACGCCGACCGGCTGATGGAGTTCCCCACCGCGCTGCTGGGCGTCGCGCTCGGCACGATCCTGCTGCCGAGCCTCTCCAAGGCCCACGTCGACGCCGATCCGCACGAGTATTCGTCGCTGCTCGACTGGGGGCTGCGGGTCACGTTTCTACTGGCCGCGCCCAGCGCGATTGCGCTGTTTTTCTTCGCCGAGCCGCTGACGGCCACGCTGTTCCACTACGGCAAGTTCGACGCCCATTCGGTCGTGATGGTCGGACGCGCGCTGGCGGCGTACGGCGTCGGCTTGATCGGGCTCATCCTCATCAAGATCCTCGCGCCGGGCTTCTATGCGAAGCAGGACATCAAGACGCCGGTCAAGATCGGCGTGGGTGTGCTGGTCGTCACGCAGTTGAGCAATTTCGTCTTTGTGCCGATCTTTGCGCATGCCGGCTTGACGCTGAGCGTTGGGCTCGGCGCCTGCATGAACGCGCTGCTGCTGTTTATCGGCTTGCGCCGGCGCGGCATCTATATGCCGTCGAGCGGCTGGCTGGTTTTCTTCGTGCAGATGATCGGCGCGTGCCTCGTCCTCGCGGGGGTGATGCACTGGTTTGCCATCAGCTTCGACTGGATCGGCTTGCATGCCCAACCGCTCGCGCGCATCGTATTGCTCGCAGCGTGCCTCGTTCTGTTTGCTGCGCTATATTTCGGTATGCTCTGGCTGATGGGCTTCAAGTACGCGTATTTCAGAAGGCGAGTGAAGTGATCACGACGACGCGGGTTCTCGACTATTTCAGCACGCTGGTCGCCGAAGACGACAGTCTGCCCCTGACCGAGGCAGCGCTCTCGCTTGCACAGGATGCTTATCCCGATCTCGATCTGCAAGGCACGCTCGCCGAGCTCGACGAGCTGGTGGTGCGCCTGCAGCGCCGCATGCCGGCCGACGCCGACATCAAGCAGAAGGTCGGCATTCTGAACCGCTTTTTCTTCCGCGAGCTGGGCTTCGGCAGCAACCTCAACGATTACTACGACCCCGACAACAGCCATCTGAACGTCGTCCTCAAACGGCGCCGCGGCATTCCCATTTCGCTCGCGGTACTGTATCTGGAGATGGCCGAGCAGATCGGCATTCCTGTGCGCGGCGTGTCGTTTCCCGGGCACTTCCTGCTGCGCGTGACCACGCCCGATGGCGACGTGATGCTCGATCCGACCACGGGGCATTCGCTGTCGGAGTCGGAGATGGTGGAGATGCTCGAGCCGTATGTGGCGTCGGCGGGCGAGTCGGTGAGCCGCGCCTTGCGGATGCTGCTGCAACCGGCCACGCGCCGCGAGATCATCGCGCGGATGCTGGGGAATCTGAAGTCCACCTATCTTCAGACGGAACGCTGGCAGCGCTTGCTGGCCGTTCAGCAGCGTCTTGTGATTCTGCTGCCGGAGAGCATCGAGGAAATCCGCGACCGCGGTTTCGCTTATGCGCGGCTCGATTATCTGCGTCCGGCGCTCGAAGATCTCGAACGCTACCTCGGCGATCGGCCTGACGCTGACGATGCAACGGTCGTCGAATCGCAGTTGCACGAGTTGCGGCAGCGCACGCAGCATAACGATCGCGATTGAGGCGGTTTTGCCGGCGCGGCGACGCACCTGGTGCGCGGCCGCTGCGGCCAACCGGCCCCAGTTAGCTCATACGAAAGACCCAAAGTAAAACGCCTGCGACGCGCATCGAGCGCACCGCAGGCGTTTTACTTTACTTTGGGCAGTGCGTGGACGATGCATCCTGCCCAGCAAGCCGTATTACTTCGGCTGCATCCGGATCGCACCGTCCAGACGGATCACTTCGCCATTGAGCATCGGGTTGTCGAAGATCTGCTTGGCCAGCATGGCGTACTCGCCTGGTTTGCCGAGGCGCGGCGGGAACGGCACCATCGCACCGAGGGCATCCTGCACCTCCTGCGGCATGCCGAGCAGCATCGGCGTTTCGAAGATGCCCGGTGCAATCGTCATCACACGAATGGCGTTGCGCGACAGATCGCGTGCGATCGGCAGCGTCATGCCCACCACGCCGCTCTTCGATGCCGCGTACGCGGCCTGGCCGATCTGGCCGTCGAACGCCGCGACCGATGCCGTGTTGATGATCACGCCGCGCTCGCCCAGCGCGTTTGGCGCGTTCTTCGCCATTGCCGCCGCGGCGAGGCGGATCATGTTGAAAGTGCCGATCAGGTTGATCGAGATCGTGCGCGTGAACGACTCGAGCGGATGCGGCCCGTCCTTGCCGACGGTCTTGATGGCCGGCGCCACGCCCGCGCAGTTGATGAGGCCGCGCAGCGTGCCGAGTTTGACGGCGGCATCGACGGCCTGGATGGCGTCTTCCTCGCGGCTCACATCGCACTTGACGAACACGCCGCCCAACTCCTGGGCGAGCGCTACGCCGGCGTCCTGATTGAGGTCGGCCACCACGATCTTGCCGCCTTCCGCGGCGAACAGGCGCGCAGTTGCCGCGCCGAGACCGGATGCACCGCCGGTGATCAGGAATACATTGTCACGAATCTCCATGTCTTCTCCTTTGCTTCAGTTCGGTAATCGTCACGATCGAATATCTTTTCGATAGTCGATTGTAACGGCTGTGCTGCAGCGCGGAAAGCGAAAGGGCAGGGCGGCTGCACCGGCGTGGTGCGTTGGGAGAATGCCCAGTTTGATTCGGATAACTGAGTAAATGAAGCGTGGCGTACACGCGGCTACGGAACCGGCGAGATACGGAAATGCGGGACATGCCGAGTATTTGCCGCTGGAATAAAAAACCCGCCCATGCGGGCGGGTTGTCTGATTGACGAGCAGCAGCGCCAGTCGACGTGCCGCTTGTCATTCATGCCATCTTGCTTACTTCAGCGCATCGAACACGCGTGCGCGGATCTCATCCACGCTGCCGAGGCCGGAAATCGCGCGATACTGCGGCGCCTTCAGGCTGCTCGATGCATCGCCGTTCTTCGCCCACGTGGTGTAGTACTCGATCAGCGGCTTGGTTTGCGCCTCATACACGTCGAGGCGCTTCTTGACGGTTTCTTCCTTGTCGTCGACACGCTGGATCAGCGGTTCGCCCGTGACGTCGTCGACATTCTCGACCTTCGGCGGGTTGAACTTGACGTGATACGTACGGCCCGATGCAGCGTGCACGCGGCGGCCGCTCATCCGCACGATGATCTCGTCGAACGGCACGTCGATTTCCAGCACGTAGTCGATCGCGACGCCTGCATGCTTCATGGCTTCCGCTTGCGGCAGCGTGCGCGGGAAACCGTCGAACAGATAGCCGTTCGCGCAGTCCGCTTCCTTCAGGCGTTCCTTGACGAGGTTGATGATCAGCTCGTCCGACACCAGTTCGCCGGCATCCATAAAACGTTTCGCTTCAATGCCGAGCGGCGAGCCAGCCTTGACGGCCGCACGCAGCATGTCGCCGGTGGAAATTTGCGGAATGCCGAACTTCTCTTTGATGAAGGTCGCCTGAGTGCCCTTGCCCGCTCCGGGAGCACCCAACAGGATCAAACGCATGTGATATCTCCAGATCTATGTGAATTCTTTCGCGGCGCGACGCTTTAAAGCTCTTGCGAGCTTATCTGCACGTTGGGTTCAGGGGGCCTGCATCGAACTGGCCGCCATGCGCCTTGCGCTGCACGTCGAGGAGGACGGCGCTGCAAGGGGGATAGCGGGACGACCGGGCAAACCCTGACGAACGATCATTGCAGATGGTGCGCACAACCGTTTGATTATGCCATGGGTTTTTACGCCGACGGACCGAATAACGACCTTACGCGGGCGAGATCGGCGGGCGTGTCGACGCCCGGCAGCGGGACTTCCGGCGTGACGAGGACGGCAATCCGCTCGCCGTGCCACATGGCGCGCAACTGCTCGAGCGCTTCGACCTGTTCGATCGGCGAGTGCGTGAGGCTCGGGTACGAGCGCAGAAACTTTGCACGGTATGCATACAGGCCGATATGCCGGTAGACCGTTGCCGGCGCAGGCGGCGCGGGCATGGCGGCGACGTCCGGCCAGTGTGGCTGATAGGCGTCGCGGGCCCACGGAATCGGGGCGCGCGAGAAGTACAGCGCGACGCCGCGCGCATCGAGGACGACCTTCACGACGTTCGGGTTGAAGATCTCGGCGGGGTCGGTGATCGGATGCGCGGCGGTGGCGATGGCGCAGCCGTGGCTTGCCGCGAGGTGCGACGCAACGCCGCACACCAGCGCCGGATCGATGAGCGGTTCGTCGCCCTGCACGTTGACCACGATCGTGTCGTCGCTCCAGCCGAAATGCGCGGCGACTTCCGCGAGACGGTCGGTGCCCGACGGATGGTCGGCGCGCGTGAGCATCGCTTCGATGCCGTGTTCGCGGGCAACGTCGAGTACCGATTGCGCATCCGATGCAATCAGCACGTGCTGCGCGCCCGAGGCGAGTGCGCGTTCTGCGACGCGCACGACCATCGGCTTGCCGCCGATATCAGCCAGCGGCTTGTTGGGCAGACGGGTCGAGGCCAGCCGCGCCGGAACGACGGCGATGAAGGGCGGGGTGGCGGGGGCAGTGGCTTGGGTCATCGGAAGGGCGGAGGCTGGACCGGAACAGGGCGCGCGCAAGCGTGGCGCGCCGGCGAAAGCGAATGAGGCGACGGACAGGCCCTCAGCGCAGATTGCCGTGAGGGCCTCGCGGCCTTACGCGCCGGGCGTGGGTTGGCCCGCCCCGGGATTCAGCGGCTCCACCGGCGTGCCTTCGACCGTTTGACGGGCTTCGTCCACCAGCATCACGGGAATGCCGTCGCGGATCGGATAGGCCAGCTTGTCTGCGTTGCAGATGAGTTCCTGCGCCGGACGATCGTAGCTGAGCGGGCCCTTGCAGATCGGGCAGACGAGAATTTCAAGCAGGCGAGCGTCCACGGAGTTTCTCCACAACTAATTCAATGAGGCGATGATCGAGCGCGGCTTCAACCGGGACCACCCAGATGCGCGCATCGTGCCAGGACCCCAATTTTACCGCATCCTTTTCGGTGATCAGGATTGCGTCGGCATCGACGTCCGCGAATGGATTGCTGCTGAACGCGTAGTGATCGGGCAGCGCGCGGGTGTCGGGCGTCAGGCCTGCCGCGCGCAGCGTCGCGAAAAAGCGCTCCGGCGCGCCGATGCCGGCCGCGGCCAGCACGCGATCGCCGCTGAACTGGGCGAGCGGACGGCGCAACGACGGGTTGCCGAGATGCCACGCGTCGCCGGGCGTGAGGGTGAGCGCGAAGCTGTTCGGCCACGGCGGTAAGGTGCGGTCGTACGGGTTGTTGATCAGCGTCGCGTCGCGGTGGCGCGAGAGCGGCTCGCGCAGCGGGCCGGCCGGCAGCAGGAAACCGTTGCCGCCGAGGCGATGGTCGAACACCACGATTTCGGCGTTGCGCGCGAGGCGGTAATGCTGCAGGCCGTCGTCGCTCACGATCACGTCGACTTCGCGATGCGCGGCGCACAGCGCCTGCGCGGCCGCCACGCGATCCGGACAGACCCACACCGGCGCGCCGGTGCGGCGGGCGATCAGCAACGGCTCGTCGCCACCATCCTGCGGCGACGAGGCCGGTGTGACGGCAGTCGGCCGGCCGACGCGCGCGCCATAGCCGCGCGAGACGACGCCGGGATGGAAGCCGGCGCCACGCAGCGCTTCGACAAGCGCGATCACGGTGGGCGTCTTGCCGGTGCCGCCGACCGTCACATTGCCGACCACCACCACCGGCACGCCGACGCTCACCCGCTTGAGCCAGCCGAGCGAAAAGGCGGCGCGCCGCGCGGCGGCGATCGTGCCGAATACGCAGGCGAATGGCAGCAGTGCCCAGGCGAGCGGGCCGCGCTGTTGCCACTCGCGGGCGAGGCGCGTTTCGATTTGGGCTTTGACGTCGCTCATGCGACCGACACCGGCGTGCGCAGCAACGGCGGCGCCGATTCGGATGAAGACGACGTGATGCACGGGGCAAGTATCAACGCGTTTCTCCAGGCAAAACCAGCAAAACAGAAAGGCAAGCCGTGGCGGCGAGCAGACGACCCCACGCGGCTCATGATGCCCTTGAACCCGGCACTCTAGCGTGCGGGTGTCGTGCGCGGCAAGTCGCGAGGGTCGCACACGGGCGCGCGGGCGCAACAACTGAGGTCTCGGCAGCCTGTGGATAACTTTGTGGAGAACCCGGTATCGGCGAGGCTGGAAAGGCCGTTCTGCGCGGCTCCTGTCGGCATACATTGGTATTAATGGGATATAAAGTCTATATAAATCAACAGCTTGATTCGATGCCACTGGGCTCCGCGCGCCCCTTGACAGCACTCCGAAAGCTTCTCCTGGCATGTGGACACTTTTAACAATTGGTACGACGCGCTGGACGTGGATGGCCGCTCGGTCTATCGTCTGTCCGGCCTGTCATCCCTATTCCTCGCATGAACTCCGAAAGTCCTTTTTCGTCCTCGGCCACCTCCGGCGGCGACGTCGTCGTGCCGGTGTCGGCGCTCAACCGCGCCATTGGCACGATGCTCGAACGCTCGTTTCCGCTCGTCTGGGTGGCGGGGGAAGTGTCGAATTTCACCCGCGCGGCCAGCGGCCACTGGTATTTCTCGATCAAGGACGCGCAGGCGCAGATGCGTTGCGTGATGTTTCGCGGCCGCGCGCAGCACGCCGAGTTCACGCCGCGCGAAGGCGACCGGATCGAAGTGCGTGCGCTCGTCACGATGTATGAGCCGCGCGGCGAACTGCAGCTCAATGTCGAAGCGGTGCGCCGTACCGGGCAAGGTCGGCTTTACGAAGCGTTTCTGAAACTCAAGGCGCAACTCGAAGCAGAGGGGCTTTTTGCCGCCGAGCGCAAGCGGCCGTTGCCCGCCCATCCGCGCTCGATCGGCATTGTCACGTCATTGCAGGCCGCCGCGTTGCGCGACGTGCTGACCACGCTGCAACGGCGTGCCCCGCATATTCCGGTGATCGTCTACCCGGCGCCCGTGCAAGGCGTGGGCGTGAGCGCGAAACTCGCGGCGATGGTCGAAACGGCGAATGCGCGGCGCGAGATCGATGTGCTGATCGTGTGCCGCGGCGGTGGTTCGATCGAAGACCTGTGGGCCTTCAACGAAGAAGTGCTGGCGCGCGCGATTGCCGAAAGCCGGGTGCCGGTGGTGAGCGGCGTCGGTCACGAAACCGATTTCACGATTGCCGACTTCGCCGCCGACGTCCGTGCCCCGACGCCCACCGGTGCCGCCGAACTGGTCAGTCCGCAACGCGCGCTGTTGCTGCGCGATCTCGATCACCGTCACGCCACCTTGGCCCGCGGCTTTGGCCGCATGATGGAGCGGCGCGCGCAACAGCTCGACTGGCTTGCGCGCCGGCTTGTCTCACCGTCCGAGCGGCTCGCGCGGCAACGCACGCATCTGCAGCAACTCAGCGTGCGGCTCGCTTCGGCGGGTGCGCGTCCGGTGCGTGATGCCCGAGCACGGTTTTCGCTGCTGCAGATGCGCTGGCAACGCTGGCGTCCGGACCTCGCCGCTCATCGTGCAGCAGTGAATACGCTGGCGCAGCGGCTGGACGACGCGGTGCTGCGCCAGCATGAACGCCAGACCGCTCGTGTGACGACGCTCGCCGCGCGCCTCGAAGTGCTGAGTCCGCAGCGCACGCTCGAGCGCGGCTATGCGGCCTTGCTCGACGCGAACAACGGCCGTGCGGTGCGCGCGCCGGCCTCGCTGAAGCCCGGGCGGCACCTCACCGTGCATCTTGCCGAAGGCGCTGCCGACATCACGCTGGCCGACGTGCAGGCACGTTTGGCGGACGGCTTCTGATACGTGCCCCGGGCTCCGGCCCGGGTCGTACATTTGACCGTGGCAAGGGCATTGCGCGAGCACTAATTACGTTATTTGGGCGGGTTTTCTGCGCATGCCAGACATAAAGTCCGTTGGTTTGCGGGGTTATTCCAACTCGCCTACAATCGAGTGCTCTACAGCGTTATCCTCAGACTGACCCCCCACAAACAGATAGAAGGAAAGCACCATGGAACATACGCTCCCGCCGCTGCCGTTTGCAAAAAACGCCCTCGTCCCGAACATGTCGGAAGAGACGCTTGAGTATCACTACGGCAAGCATCACCAGACCTATGTGACCAACCTGAACAATCTGATCAAGGGCACGGAGTTCGAGAACCTGTCGCTTGAAGAGATCGTCAAGAAGGCAACCGGCGGCCTCTTCAACAATGCTGCACAAGTGTGGAATCACACGTTCTTCTGGAACAGCCTGTCGCCGCAAGGTGGCGGTGCACCGAAGGGCGCGCTCGGCGACGCGATCAACGCGAAGTGGGGCTCCTACGACAAGTTCAAGGAAGAGTTCGCCAAGACCGCAGTCGGCACGTTCGGCTCGGGCTGGGCATGGCTCGTGAAGAAGGCAGACGGCTCGCTCGACCTCGTGTCGACCAGCAACGCTGCTACGCCGCTGACCACGGACGCGAAGGCACTGCTGACGATCGACGTGTGGGAACACGCGTACTACATCGACTATCGCAATGCTCGTCCGAAGTTCGTCGAAGCGTACTGGAACATCGTGAACTGGGCTTTTGCCGAGAAGAATTTCGCGTAAGGTTCGAAGCGGCTCCAGCTGAACGAGGGGCCGCAGTAGCGTTTGAAAATAGCCGTGACAATGAAGGCCCTCCAATGCGAGGGCCTTCTGCTTTTTCAGCGCCGAGCGGCGACGAAGCCGCTCGCTTTGCATGGCCATCCTCGGGCCGCGCTGCCATGCACATTCCGCAACCTCCTCATGAAAATAATGCAATGGCTTTATGGCGCCAGTTGACTTCAAATTGGTACGGTCATTCTATTTTCCGCCCTGCTCGGCGCCCTTGCCGGACCCGGCACGCAGGATCTGAGAGAACGATCGCGCACATCGCCTTCATGCGGTGTGCTGGAGACAGCGGTCGGGTGGTATCGCAGCGATGCAATCAAGTCCGCAGCAAGCGGCTATCAAAAAGAGGAGACATGCATGCGTTTGATCAGTCAGGGTATTTGCGGGGCCACGCTGGTGCTTGCCGCAGGCAGTGCAGCGGCGGCTGATTCGAGTGTGACGTTGTACGGTGTGGCCGACACCTTCGTCCAATACCTCGACAATGGCGGTAATCATTCGTTTTCCGAACGAAGTGGCGGCGCCACCGGCTCGCAGTTCGGCCTCAAGGGCAACGAGGATCTGGGCGGTGGCCTCGCCGCGCAGTTCGACGTTGAGACCGGCTTTAACATCAACAACGGCACCTTGTTCGCCGATACGTCGACGCTGTTCTACCGGCAAGCCTGGGTTGGCCTGAACGATTCGAAGTACGGCTCGCTGACGATGGGCCGCCAGTACGAGCCCAGCTTCCGGGTGGTGTACCCAACCGATCCTTACCGCGCGAACGAGGTCCTGTCACCGTTCTCCGCGGCCGTGCTCGCTGTCGACAAGAAAACGCTCTCGACACAGTACGACTCCGGCCGCGCCAGCAACTCGATCCTCTACCAATCGCCGAACCTGGGCGGCCTGCAGCTTTACGGCATGTACGCGTTCGCGGCCACCGTCACGCAGCCGGTGCCGGCGACCACCGGCAATATGCTGAACCTGGGCGCGAGCTATTCGGGCTACGGCCTGTATGCGGGCGTCGCCTACGTGAATCAGCATCCGGGGCAGGAGACCATTGCCGGTCTGCCGACTGCGCTGAGTCTGCTCGGCACCGAGCACTTCATCGGCGCGCTTGCGTACCGCGTGGGGATCGTGAACTTCCAGTTCAACTACTCGTATCAACGTGCGCAGGACCCGTCTGCGCGGTCCCTGGCGGCGGTGCTCGGCACAGCGCACTCGCTTAGCATCGCCGAGCTGGGCGCGACGATCCAGGCAACGGCCGCGGATACGATCGAGATCGCAGGGGTCCAGCGCAGCGTGCGTGGCGCGCATGACAATGCGCCGGGTATCCAGATCGGCGCCGATCATTCGATCTCCAAGCGCACGAGCTTCTATGTTCGCGCCGGCTACATCAAGAATAACGGCAGCGCGACGGTAAGCTGGCCCGGCGACACGGTGAGCGAGCCAGACACCAAGCAGGTTCTGGCGACGGTGGGCATGACGCATCGCTTCTGAGCGGTGGCGTTGAACGGCGATTCGCTTGAGGCGTGCGCACGTGTTGTTTCGCGTGCGCTCTCATGCCGTGTGAGCCGGCCCGTGCTGCGGTCGTGTGGCTTCGATTGGGCGGCGCGGCATCGAAGCAGCGCCGCCAACGCGCAGGATCACTCAGCGTCCGAGGTCGCCGCCGTCTTGCGCGGCCGACGGCTACGCGTCGTCGATTTGCGCGCGGTCTTGCGGGCAGCCGGCTCCTCCGCTGCGGCTTGAGCGGGCGCTTCCTGTGGCGCTTCATTGACCGACGCTGCTTCAACCGCTGGCGCCGCGGCCTTCTTCGTTTTCTTGGCTGCGGGCTTGCGGCTGCCACGTCCCGTGCGACGCGTCTCCTGCGTTGCCGGCGTTTCCGGCGTGCTAGCCGGCAACGCCTCAGGCAACGGTTCTGGATCGAACGTGAACATCGCGGGTTCGGCCACGGCTTGCTCATGCTCTTCGACTGGCTCGTCGTACGCAAAAGGAGAGCGGCCGCCGTGATTGCGCCGGACTTCAGGCTCCTCGGCCAGCGCTTCCGGCTCGTCGTGGCTAGCCACCGGTTCTGCGCGCACCGGCTCGGCCGGCAAGTCGCGGCCCGTCTTGCGGTTGCTTCGGCCGCGACGGCGTGCGTCATGCTTGTGGCCTGCGTCCGCCGGTTGGGCCGGTTCCGCCACCATGCTCTCCTGGCTCTGCTCCGCCGCTTCGCTCACCGACTCGCTGACAGTCGTCGCAATGGCGGCCGTGCTGCGATACACATACGCGCCGGATTTTTCGTCGCGGCCGAATTCGAGCAAGCCGCGCGCTTGCGCTTCTTCAAGCAGATTGCCGAAGGCACGAAAGCCGTAATAGGTTTCGTTGAAGTCGGGCTTGCGCCGCTTGATGGCGTTTTTCAGCACCGAGGCCCAGATCTTGCCGCTGTCGCCGCGCTCGGAGGCGAGCGCATCGAAAGTCTGCACGGCGATTTCCACTGCCTTGGTGCGGCGCGACTCCAGGTCTTCCTTGGGGCGCTTTTCTTCGTTCGGCGCGCGTTTGGCGGCGGCGGCCGTGGGCTGCTGCGCGGGACGTGCGGTCTCGCGCTTCACGACGGTCCGCTGACTTTCGCGCACGAGGTCGTCGTAGAAAATGAATTCGTCGCAGTTCGCGATCAGTAGATCGGACGTGGATTGCTGGACGCCGACGCCGATCACCTGCTTGGCGTTTTCGCGCAACTTGGAGACGAGCGGCGAGAAGTCGGAGTCACCGCTAATGATGACGAAGGTGTTGACGTGCGATTTGGTGTAGCAGAGATCGAGCGCATCGACGACGAGGCGGATATCCGCCGAATTTTTGCCGGACTGGCGCACGTGCGGAATTTCGATCAACTCGAAGTTGGCCTCGTGCATGGTGCCCTTGAAGCTCTTGTAGCGCTCCCAATCGCAGTACGCTTTCTTGACGACGATGCTGCCCTTGAGCAGCAGCCGCTCGAGTACCAGCTTGATGTCGAACTTCTCGAACTTCGCGTCGCGCACGCCAAGGGCGACGTTTTCGAAGTCGCAGAACAGCGCCATGCTGATGGTTTCGTTGGATGACGCCATGTATTTCTCCAATGAGGCAACCGTCGAACTCGACGGAATCGCGACCATGATAGCGACTCCTGCGACGGGTTTACAGGTTTGTGCGCGCGAGCACTTCCCGGCAAAGCAAAACGCCCTCGATTTCGAGGACGTTGCCGCGGCTCCTCCTGCGCACCCTCGGCGCAATACATCGCCGCAGATCAAAGTAAACGTGCCGAGTTTGTCATTCATTTCTGACTTTTGGCCGCTTACAACTACTCCCGTCGCTGGATTTGCAGAATTCGGCGCCATCCATGCAAGCGGAGCAAAGCGCGCCCGCAGCCCTCGCCTCTAGCGACGGGCCGGCGGTGTTACTGAGTAGAGTTGGCGGGACAAGCAGGGGACAGGTTCACCATGAATCAACCAGAAGCGATCAACGTCGCCGGCGGCGGCGCGGGCATCGAGGTCGAGAGTCGCTCGATCGACTACATTCCCGAAACGGAGCGGCATGCGCGCCTCGGCAGCCAGGGGCCGTTCTGGTTCCTCGGCAATTTCCATTTCTTCACGATCTCGATCGGCTTCGTCGGTCCGGGCATGGGCTTGTCGGCCGGGTGGACCACGCTCGCGGGCGCACTGGGGATCATGTTCGGCACCGTCTTCATGGCCTTCCACGGCTCGCAAGGTCCGGAGATGGGGCTGCCGCAGATGATCCAGTCGCGCGCGCAGTTCGGCTATCGCGGCGTGATCCTCGCGCTGCTCGCCACGTTATTCGTGTTCGTGGGGTTTAACGTCGTCAATGTTTCGCTGATTACCGACGGCCTTAAACACGTATTCGGCCTCGACGCGACAGTGGCCGCCGTGGTGGCGATTCTCGCCGGCGCGTTGCTGTCCATTTACGGCCACGATCTGATGCACAAGGCCTTCAAGTGGGCCCTGATCGTGACGTTGCCGCTGTATGCGCTGGTGACGCTGGCACTGATGTTCGGCGCCGGCCACAGCGCTTCGGCCACGACCGCCGCGGCGCCCGCACCGGCGCTCGGCTTCAGCTGGATTGCCTTTGCGACGCAGTTTGCGATCGGCGCCAGCTACAACATCTCGTATGCGCCGTACGTGTCCGACTATTCCCGCTACCTGCCGAAGCACACCAGCCGCCGCAAGCTGATCGCCGCGATCTTCCTCGGCGCGTCGCTGTCGGGAGCGTGGATGATCGGCCTCGGCGCCTGGCTCGCGCAGCAACTGAAGGCCGAGGATGCGCTGGTGGCCTTGAATCAGGTGGGTTCGTCGATGTTGCCGGGTCTCGGGCATGTGATCGTGATGGTGTCGGTGGCGGGCTTCCTGCCGATCATCGCGCTGAACACCTATAGCGCGATGTTGACGCTGCTCACCGGCGTCGATTCGATCCGCAAGGTCAAGCCGACGCGCCGCGCCCGTGTGATGTCGATCATGGCGATCAGCGCGGTCGTGCTGTTCTGCGTGCTGGCGATCAAGGGCAACGGCATCGCGCTGCTCAATACCTTCCTCGTGCTGATGCTTTACTTCCTCGTGCCGTGGACGGCGGTCAATCTGGTCGACTACTTCTTCGTACGCAAAGGCCGTTACGCGATTCCGCATTTCTTCACGCCCAAGGGCATGTACGGCGCCTGGCAGGTGCGTGGGATTGCTGCGTATATGATCGGGTTCGCTGCGATGGTGCCGTTTTTCTACGTGTACGACGCCGAAGCGCAGAAAGAGGTGTTCGTGGGCTACTTCGCGCGGCTGCTGGGTGGTGTGGATATCGCGTGGCTGGTTGGGCTGATTGTGTCCGGTGGCGTGTACTGGTTGCTGAGCCGCTCGCTCGATCTTCAGGCCGAGGAAAAAATCATTCGGAGTATGAAGGAAAGCGATTTCGCGGCGATCGCGCAGCGCGTGCAGGACGAGCGGTGAGAGAGGCGGGCGCGGCGTGTGGGCGCTGCTGCGCCGCTGGCGAATGCTCGGCCAACGCCAACGCCAACGCCAACGCCAACGCCAACGCCAACGCCCGCGGCCCAGCTCCCGTCCGCATTGAAGCGATGCTGCAACCTCAGCTCATATTGCGGTCCGCTTCAACAACCCCCAGCGCGTCGCGGCTCAGCAGCACGTCGTCAATCAGACCATAGGTCTTCGCATCGGCCGCCGACATGAAGTTGTCCCGGTCGGTGTCCTTCACGATCTGCTCGACGCTGCGCCCGGTATGCTGCGCCATCAGCGCGTTCAGGCGCTCGCGCTGATACAGCACCTCCCGCGCCTGGATCTCGACATCGGCGGCGGTGCCCTGGCTGCCGCCCGAGGGCTGATGAATCATGATCCGCGCGTTCGGCAGGGCGTAGCGCTTGCCCTGCTGGCCGGCGGTCAGCAGAAACGTCCCCATGCTGGCGGCAAAGCCCGTGCAGAGCGTCGACACTTCCGGCTTGATGAACTGCATCGTGTCGTAGATCGCGAGGCCGTCGTAGACCGAGCCGCCCGGCGAGTTAATATAAAAAGAAATATCCTTATCGGGATTCTCGGATTCGAGAAACAGCAACTGCGCGACGATCAGGCTCGCGGACTGCTCGTTCACCGGGCCGACCAGAAACACAATGCGCTCGCGCAGCAGCCGCGAAAAGATGTCGTAGGCGCGCTCGCCGCGACCGGATTGTTCGATGACGGTGGGCACGAGGCCGAGGCCCGTGAAGGAAGGGGTGCTGGAGTGCATGCGCGCCTCGTTTGCGGTTGGATGAGCGGACAACAACCCGGCGCCGCTGTGGGCGCGAGTGTCTGTCCACATGACGAAGGCGCGCGCCGAGGTGTGACAGGAAATTATTTGCACCGACCTGTCACACCAGGCGGCGTTCAAACGTCTACGTAGAGAGGATGCGGGCTGCCGCGCCAGTCATGATTTCGGCCCGCGCGGCGTTCTTCACGTTTCTGGGAGCATCACGAATGACGGAACAGGGAATCGACAAGGCCTCCGCCTTCGAGGCCGCCCGAGCGAGGCTCGTTGCGCTGGCCTACCGCATGCTGGGCAGCCGCGCGGAAGCCGAAGACGTGGTGCAGGACGTCTGGCTCAAATGGCATCTCGCCGATACCCGCGAGGTGCGCACGCCGCTGGCATGGCTGACTACCATCACGGCGCGCCTCGCTATCGACCGCTTGCGTCACCTGCAACGGGAGCGCAACGCGCGCGCCACCGGCTGGTTGCCGGAGCCGTGGCTTGAGGAGCTGGCGCCGTCGGCCGAAGAGTTGGCGCTGCGTTCGGCGGAGATGTCGTATGGACTGATGCTGTTGCTCGAGCGGCTCAAGCCCGATGAACGGGCTGCCTTTGTATTGCACGAGGCTTTCGATTGCGACTATGCGGAGATTGCCAGGATACTGCAGCGCACGCCTGCGGCTTGCAGGCAGATCGTGCATCGCGCGAAGACGCGTTTGCAGCGTGAGGGCGCGCCTTTGCAGCGGCCCGATCCGGCGGCGCATGCGCGACTCGTCGAACGTCTGCGGGCGGCGCTGGAAACACAGGATCGGGCTGGGCTGGTGCGTCTCTTTAGCGACGCGCCGGAGATCGTCAGCGACGCGCCTGTGCACGCGATGTGCGCCACGCATGCCGAACTGTTGTCGATCGACGGCATGTTGGGAATCGCATTGCTGAACCAAGGCGAAATCGCCGCGCTGCTCGATGTATCGACGAGCGGCGGCCGGATCGTAGCACTGCGCATCGTCACTCATGCCGCGCATCTGCAGTCAGTGCAACACCGCTACGGCTTGCCCGCAGTCGTGCGCCTGCTCAACACCATCCGCATGCGCAAGCCGCTCAGCACCTCAGTTACGGTGTGCAGCGACTTCCCAGTTGATGTCGACGCATAGCACCTGCATGCCGTGCGGTGTCTGCGCGGCAATCGACGCCGTCACGCAAAGGTGTGCTTCGTTGATCGACAGATAGGGCGGCGTCAGATGCACCTGCCCTGGCGTGCGCATCGCGCCGATGAAATACGGCCGACGCTCCCAGCTCGCGCCTTCCGAATGCAGCAGCGGGCGAAACCGCTTGGCGCGTTGCGACGCGCGTCCGGGCGGCAGCACGTTGTCGCCGATCTGCCGGCCGGAGCCGTCCAGCACGAAGCAGCGAGCCGTCTCGCCGAGCGAAAGCAACGGCGCGGTGGCATGAGCGACCGATTCGCCGGCCACCAGTTGCGCACTGGCCGTCTCAAGTGCCTTCGCATACGGCGCGAGCCGCGTAGCCTGGGTCCGTTCGCGCGCCGCCACACGCTCGCGCAGCGCGGCCGACAACGCATCCATCAGACCCGCAGCCGCCTGCGGCTTCACCGGTTCCACGCTCGGCCCCGCGAAAAACGCCCCCTGCACGAAATCCACATTGCATTCGAGCGCGATCAGCGCGTCGCGCTCGGTCGAGAGGCCGCCCATCAGCACCAGTTGCCCGGACTCGTGCAGCAGCGAGACGAGCCCCGGCAGCACGCGTTCGATATGCGAATGCTCGCTCGCCTGCGCCAGAATGCAGCGGTCGAGCGTGACGATGTCGGGCCGCAGATTCCAGACCCGATCGATGTTCGAATGCTTGGCGCCGAACCCGTCCAGCGCGATCAGAAAGCCCGATTTACGCAGCGCGTCGACGATCTCCGCAAAGCGCGTCGTCTCGCCACCGGCCTGCTCCGACACCTCGAGCACCACGCGTTGCGGCGGCAGACCGAGCGCCTTCAGCCCGGCGAGCAAGGCGTCGCCATAACTGGTGTCCATCAGTGCCGCAGGATGCAGGCTCAGGAAGAGCCATTCGTCGTGGCTGTCGAACGCGTTGAAATTGCCCAGATGCAGCGATTCGGCGAGCCGCCCGAGTTCCAGCAGATCGCCGCGCCGTGCGGCCTGGGTGAAGACTTCGTGCGACGGCACCTGCAGCGCATGTTCGTCATGGGCGCGCAGCGAGGCGTGATAACCGATCGCGCGCCGGTGCGACACGGAAAACACCGGCTGAAACACGCTGAACACCGTGTAGCCGCCGTACAGGACGGTGCGCCGGGAGCCTTCGTCGCCCGCCATGGGGCGCGGCGGCTGGAAGCCGGGAGGATCGAGTTCGATCATGCTCATGATGTGTCAGTCGTGTGAAGGGTGGCGGCGTAGCTGGCACGCATAAGGGGCAAGTTTACAGGATAGGCGAGCAAGAACCGTGCAAACGCCGGAATTAGGCTTCGCGCGTTGTCAACCACTCATTGTGCGCCGGTATGCGCGCTGCGGCTATGCGGCGCACAGCCGTGGTGCGCCGCGCGCCCTGTTGCGGGTCGGGCGAACTGCCGCGCAGGAGCGCCGGAAGATCTGCTGCGACGACTCGCGCCGCGCTTGACGCCTCAGTTCCGTTCGGACGGATCGGTCTTTTTCGCGGTGCTGCGGATGTCCGCCGATAGCTGCGCGAAGATCCACGACGAGCAGGACGTGATGATGCCGACGCACAGGAACGTCGCATGGAAGGCCGGCAACGAATTGGCTTCCGTCACCTTGTGGATCAGCCCGGTGAAGGTCGTCAGCAAGGCGCCCGCGACGGTGACGCCGAGGCTCATCGAGAGCATCTGTACCAGCGAAAACAGGCTATTGCCGCTGCTCGCGCCGCCGGTGCCGAGATCCTTCAGCGTGAGCGTGTTCATGGCGGTGAACTGCATCGAGTTCACACCGCCGAAGAACGCCAGTTGCACAAGCCGCAGCCACAGCGGCTGACTGACGCTCGTCAGCGAGAAGCTCGCCATGGCGAGGCCGACCAGCACGGTGTTGGTCACCAGCACGCTGCGATAGCCGTATTTCGTGATCAGCCGCGTCGCAAGACGTTTGGAGCTCATGCCGGCCGCGGCCACCGGCAGCATCATCAGGCCGGCTTCGAAGGCGCTGTAGCCGAGGCTCACCTGCAGCAGCAAGGGAATCAGATACGGCATCGCGCCGCTGCCGATCCGCGCGAACAGGTTGCCTAGCAGACCGACGCTGAACGTATTGATCTTGAACAGATCGAGCGGGAACAGCGGATGTGGCTCGCGCACCGCATGCAGTCCGTAGGCGACGAAGCAGGCGAGGCTCAGGATCAGTAGCACGAGCACGGTGGCTTGCTGGATGCCGAGTTCGGTGCGGCCGTCGAGCGCGAACGAGATCGCCACCATGCCCACCACCAGCAGCACATAACCCTTGATGTCGAACCTGGCGGTATCGGGGTTGCGGCTGTCCTGCATGAAGATGAAGGTCGCAATGCAGCCGACGATGCCCACCGGCACATTGATCAAAAAGATCCAGTGCCACGAGGCGATCTTGACGAGCCAGCCGCCGAGCGTCGGGCCAATCAGCGGTCCGATCAGGCCAGGAATGGCGACGAAGGCGAGAGCCGGCAGATAGCGTTCGGCGGGGAAGGTCCGCAGCACGGCGAGGCGCCCCACCGGCAGCAGCATCGCACCGCCCACGCCCTGCATGATGCGGTAGAGCACCAGTTGCGTCAGCGTGTGCGAGTTGGCGCACAGCAGCGAGCCGATGGTGAACACCAGGATCGCGCTGAAGAACACCTTGCGCGTGCCGAGTTTGTCCGCGAGCCAGCCGGACACCGGGATCATCACCGCCATCGTCAGCGAGTAGGCGATCACCACCGATTGCATGCGCAACGGCAGTTCGCCGAGACTCGTCGCCATCGCCGGCAGCGCTGTATTGACGATGGTGGAGTCGAGCGTCTGCATGAAGAAACCGGTGGCCACGATCCACAGCATCACGGTGAGTGAGCGTGCGGTGGGCTGAGCGGCGGGGGAGGCGGGTGTGACGGCGGCGTTCGGCGGATTGGACATGGAGGGCGGCTGCTCACGCGTACCGGACGGGCTGAGGAGTGCCCATTTTAGGGAAATCCGCGTGCCCGTGCAGTGTGGTTTACGGGGTGAGCTTTGCCGCCGCCTCGAAGAAGGCCTGCGCTCGCGGATCGCCGGCATACGCGGCGTTGATGCGGATCCACGGGCTTACCTCGGCGTTTGGCCGGAAATAGCTGCCCGGCGCGACGGTGACGCCGAGCGGCGCGCCGCATTCGACCAGCCGTGTGGAGTCCTCGACATGCGGCACGCGCGCCCACACGAACTTGCCGCCGAGCGGCGTTTCGAACACCTCCCAGCCGCTTGCTTCGAGTGCCTGGACGGTCGCGCCGAGCGCATCGCGCATGCGCCGGCGCAGCCGTTCGAGGTACTTGCGGTAGGTGCCGCGCTCGAGCATCGCCACGGCGACGGCTTCTGCAAAGCGCGAACCGCCGATGCTCGTCAGCATCTTGATGTCGGCGAGATCCTTGATGGTCGCGTGGTCGGCGACCACCACGCCGATTCGCAGCGACGACGACAGCGTCTTCGACAAGCCGCCCACATAGATCACGTGCTCGAGCTGATCGAGCGTCGCGAGGCGATCGGTGAGCTCGGTCTGGAAGTCGGCATAGATGTCGTCTTCGATGATCTTGAAGTTGTATTCGCGGGCGAGTTGCAGCAGCCGGAACGCGACGGGCGGCGAGACGATCGTGCCGGTCGGGTTGTGAAACAGCGTGTTGATGAAGAACGCCTTTGGCCGGTGCAGGCGCAACTGCGCTTGCAGCACCTCGAGATCCGGGCCGTTGCGGGTGCGGGGAATGCCCACCAGCTTTACGCCGTGCAGCTTCAGCAGACCGAACAGGTTGTAGTAGCCGGGATCTTCGACAAACATCGTGTCGCCGGCTTTCAGCATGTAGCGCATCAGCAGGTCGAGCCCCTGGCTCGCGCCATTGGTGATGAGGATCTGCGAGGCGTCGGCCGCGATGCCGAGTTGCCCGAGGCGGCTTTGCAGATGCTCGCGCAGCGTCGGGTTGCCGAACGGCGTCGTGTAGTCGACGAGGCTCGCGGGGTCCACCCGCGAGACGTGGCGGATCGCATGGCCGAGGCCGTCCATGTCGCGCCATGCTTCGGGGATAAAGCCGCTGCCGAGCTTGAGCGTCTCGCCGGGGTGGTTGAACTGCTGCAGGATGTGGACCGCTTCTTCTTCGGCCCGGCGCGGGTCCGAAATGCCTTGCGCGCCGCTCAGGCTGCGGTGCCGCTCCGCGACGAAAAACCCCGAGCCGTGGCGCGAATCGAGGTAGCCGAGCGAAACCAGCCGGTCGTATGCCTCGATCACCGGGAAGCGGCTCACGCCGTAGTCGGCGGAGAACTGACGGATCGACGGCAGCCTCGCGCCCGGGTGGGCGGCGCGCGAGCGGATCCACGCGGTGACGCCGGTGACGATCTGCTCGGTCAACGGGACGCCGCTGTCGCGGTTGAGTTCGATTTCGAGTTTCATGAGGTCGCGCGCCTAAACGCCGGTGAACCGTGCCTTTGGATCCTGCGGATGGATCCGGCTGCGGTCAACTGTCAGTTTTTTCAACTGCACAGTTTCGCGGAAACTGTTCGTAACTGTGCATGGGACTTCCATGATCGCACGGCAATAATCAAGTCAACCAGAAAAGCCGTTCAAGGAGCAATGCGATGCGTGAAATCCGTACTTTCGAACTCGATCATGGCGAGCCGGCAGCCGCCTGGCGTGTCACGCAGGCGCTCACGCTGCAGGTGATGGCGGGCGAGGTCTGGCTGACGGTGCAGGGAGATCTGCGCGACTATTGGCTGTCCGCGGGCGAGACCTTCGACCTGAAGCGCGGCGAGCAGGCGTGGGTCAGCGCGGGTCCGGGCAGTGCAAGGCTTGCCCTTGCATTTGCGAGCGGCTCGGAGGGCGTGCAGATTCGCCCCGCTGCGACGCGGGCGTGGCAGTCCGTCCGGAGTCTGATGCCGCGCTGGCTGCAGACGATCTGAAGGGCGGGAGCGTCGGACGAGCAACCAGGCTGCGGCGTATCTCCGTCAGCCGGCCTGCTCATCGTTCTGCTCATCGTTCTGCTCATCGTTCTGCTCATCGTTCTGCTCATCGTTCTGCTCATCGTTCTGCTCATCGTTCTGCTCATCGTTCTGCTCATCGGCCTGCTTCGTACTCCCCAATGTATCGCGCGCGCGGCCGGATCAAGCGGCCGTCCGCGCTTTGTTCCATGGCGTGCGCGATCCAGCCCACTACCCGGCCGACCGCGAACAGCGTGAACGCGGCGCCGGCGGGCAAGCCCAGCACGCGTTCGATCGCCGCCAGCGCGTAGTCCAGATTCGGCTCCGTACCGGTCGTCTCGCGCACTCCACGGGCCAGTGCATGGACCTCGGCAATTGCCGAGCGCGCCGGCGCGCATTCCGTCAGCACATCCAGCAACACGCGCGCACGCGGATCGCCGTCCGGATACAGCGGATGCCCGAAGCCGGACAACACGGCGCCGTAGATGCCATGCTCGCCGGGGTTGAGACGGGTGGCCAGAAAGCGATCGAGATCGGGCGCGCGGGCGGCTTCGTCGAGCACGGCGGCGGCGCGTATCGACTCGCCGCCATGACGCGGGCCCGATAACGCCGCAAGACCGCCCGCCACTGCGCCGAACAGATGGGTCCCCGTCGACGTGATGCAGCGGACCGTGAACGTCGAGGCGTTCAGTTCATGATCCGCGCAGGCGACCAACGCCGCGCGCAACACGCCGATTTGCTGCCGGTTGCGGATACCCCAGGCGGCGGCGAGTTGCCGGTGCATCGGCTCGTTCGACGGCGCCGCCGAGATCAGCGCCGCCGCCAGCAGACGCATCACCGCGCACGCCGTGTCGAGTTGCGCATCGCGGCCTTGCGCCCAGACACGCGGCATTTGCGCCGCGGCGGCCGGTAGCAGCACCAGCGCGCGGTCGAGCGGCGTGCTGTCGCTCCACAGCTTGAGCCATGCGGACCACTGTGCCGCGCCAAGCAGCGCCGGCGCTGCTTCGCCCAGGCGGCGCGGGCTGCATTCCCATAGCAGCGCCGCCACTTCCTCGAGCGAGGCCGTGCGCGCCAGTTCCACCGCATCGCTGCCGCGATAGAACAGGTGGCCGTCGGCGATCAGCGTGATGGACGATTCGAGCACCGGTACGCCCCAGTCGAGCACCTTCTGCGCCACCTTGCCGGCGCGCTTGCCGTCTGCCTTGCGGCGCGCGAGCCGCCGCACTTCGGCCGCGTCATAGAGCCGGTGCTTGCCGTGCGCATCCGGCGCCGAATGCAGCATGCCGCGGCTCACATAGGCATAGAGCGTCGGGACGCTGATGCCGAGCAGGGCGGCGGCTTCGGTTGCGGTGAGCTGGGTGGACATGGATATAAGCGGGCGAGAAAACCGGAGAAATCAATATATATTGATTATCTTAATCAAGATTGATCGAAGTGGGGTGAAATTCTAGACTGGCTTGGCAGGCCTCTCTCCACCTTCACTACGATTCGCCATGACACCTCATCTCGCACTCGATCATCTCTGGACCGCGGCCGGTTGCGACACCGCCGCGCTCGACACCGTTTCGCTGACGGGCGAAGACCCCGGCCTGCCTTCGATCTACCGCGTCGGCACGCTCGCCAGCGCGACGATCGCCGCGACGGGTCTCGCCGCCGCCGAATGCTTCCGCCTGCGTACCGGTTGCCGGCAACGCGTCGAGGTCGATATGCGGCGCGCACTGGCGGCGTTTCGCAGCGAGCGCTATCTGCGCGTGAACGGCGGTTCGCCGCCGGCGCTGCGCGATCCCGTGATGGGCTTCTACGCGACACGCGATGGCCGCTGGATTCAGTTGCACACCAATTTCCCGCATCATCTGGCGGGCATCCTGAAGGTGCTGGGTTGCAGCAACGATCGCACGGCGGTCGCCGAGGCGATTCGCGGCTGGGACGGCGCGGTGCTCGATCAGACGCTCGCCGACGCCGGCCTGTGCGCCGCGTTGATCCGCTCGCCGCGCGAATGGGCCGCTCACGAGCAGGCCCAGGCCATCGCCAATCTGCCGCTCTTCGAAATCATGCGGATCGGCGATGCGCCGCCTGAGTCCGCCGGGCGTGGCGGCGTCGATCGGCCGTTGGCCGGCGCAAGGGTGCTCGACCTGTCGCGCATCATCGCGGGGCCGGTGGCGGGACGTGCGCTCGCGCAGCATGGCGCGCAGGTGCTGATGATCAATGGCCCGCACCTGCCGAACATCGAGCCGCTCGTGATCGACAACGGCCGCGGCAAGCGCTCGGCGACGCTCGATCTGCGCGACGCCGCGGGCCGCGAGCAGTTGCGTGGCCTGGCAGCCGATGCCGATGTGTTCCTGCAGGCCTACCGGCCGGGCACGCTCGCCGCGCGCGGCTTCGCGCCGGAGGCGCTGGCGCAGGTGCGTCCCGGGATCGTGTGCGTGTCGATTTCCGCGTATGGGCACACCGGACCGTGGGCACAGCGCCGGGGCTTCGACAGCCTCGTACAGTCCGCGAGCGGCATTGCGTGGACCGAGAGCCGCGCGGCGCATAGCGACGAGCCGAAGCATCTGCCGTGTCAGGCGCTCGACCACGCCACCGGCTACCTCGCGGCGTTCGGCGCGATGGTCGCGCTGGCGCGCCGCGCCACGGAGGGCGGTAGCTGGCATGTGCGCGTGTCGCTGGCGCAGACGGGGCGCTGGCTGCAATCGATGGGACAGATCGAGGACGGTTGGCGCTCGCCCGAGGTCACGTCGGAGGATGTGCAGGACTGCACGGAAACCGTCGATTCGCCGTTCGGCACGATTCGCGGGACCTTGCCCGCTGAGCGTCTGACGGAGACGCCGGCGTTCTACGGCAGGCCGCCCGTGCCGATCGGCACTGACGCGGCCGTCTGGGCGGAACAGGAATAGGCGCGGACGGCAGGCGGGCGTGCAGCACGCGTCGGGCAGCGACAGCGCGTCGAGTCGCCGTGCCCCTACTGCGCTTGCGCGAACCTGCGCGGCTCGCCCTGCGAACTACTTGCGCAGCTCCGCGACGAAATCGTAGTAATCGTTGCGGCAATACGTGTCGGTCAATTCGATCGCGCGCTGGTCCGCGGTGTAGCCGACCCGCGTGATCAGCAGCAGCGCTTCGTTCGGCGCAATGCTCATCTGCTGCGCGATCTCGTCGCTCGCGTTGACCGCGCGGAAATGCTGCAGCGCGCGCACGATGCCGAGGCCACGTTGCTCGAGGTAGCTGTACAGCGAATCGCCGATCGCCTGCGGATCGGGAATCACCGCGGCCGGGAAGGTCGAGTTTTCCACCGCCATCACGATGCCGTCGGCCAGCCGCAGACGCCGCAGGCGCGTCACCGCGGCCGCCGGCGAGAGGCCGAGTTGAATCACTTCATCGCGATTGGCCGGCACGATTTCGCGCGAGATCCATTCGGAGCTCGGACTGAAACCGCGCCGCCGCAGCATTTCGCTGAAGCTCGACAGACGCGAGAGCGGGTCTTCATAGCGCGGCGTGATAAAGCTGCCCGCCCCCTGGGTACGGCGGATCAAACCCTGTTCGACGAGCAGGGCAATCGCCTTGCGCGCGGTGATCCGCGAGACGCCGAGCGCGTCCGACAACACACGTTCGGAGGGTAGCGCCTCGCCTGCGTTCCAGCGGTTTTCATGAATCGCGTTGCCGAGCTTGCGAGCGAGTTGCAGATAAAGCGGCGTATCGTTTTCCGGGTCCGGGCGCAGGTCGCGCCAGCGGTCTTCCGAGGCAGAGTTCATGGGGCAGACGCAAGAAGGGCAAGCGGCAATTCTATGACATCGGCGCGCTGCGTTATAGCGGGCTTTTGCCTGGGGGCCGATTTGACAATTCGCGAGCAGCTAAACTGGGCAGATAACTGGCTATCGGGCATCCGCAGCAAGCCCTCCGCCACCGGCCCTCCGTAATGAACCCTTCGCACCCCAAGGAGACAACATGTCGACCGCCATCGCCACTGTGAGCTTGCCCGACGGCGAGCGCATTCCGAAGCTCGGGCAGGGCACCTGGGAGATGGGCGAGCAGCCCGCGCGCCGCGCTAGCGAGATCGCGGCGTTACGCGCCGGCGTCGAACTGGGCGTGACGCTCATCGATACCGCCGAGATGTACGGCGACGGCGCGACCGAAAGCCTGCTCGGCGAGGCGCTCGCCGGACTGCGCGAGCGCGTTTTCCTCGTCAGCAAGGTCTATCCGCACAATGCCAGCCGGCGTGGCGTGCAGGCGGCCTGCGAGCAGAGCCTGAAGCGCCTGAAGACCGACCGGCTCGACCTGTATCTGCTGCACTGGCGTGGTTCGGTGCCGCTCGAAGAGACGGTCGAAGGCTTCGAGGCCTTGCGCCGGGCGGGCAAAATCCGTCACTGGGGCGTCAGCAACTTCGACACCGACGATATGGAGGCGTTGATCGCCGCGCCGGGCGGCGACGCGTGTGCGACCAATCAGATTCTCTACAACGTCGCGCGGCGCGGTGCGGAATTCGATCTGTTGCCATGGCTCGCCGCACGGGACATGCCAACCATGGCGTATAGCCCGGTGGATCACGCACGCTTGCCGAAGCGCTCGCCGCTCGACGACATCGCCGATGCGCGCGGCGTCTCCGTGTTTCAGGTGGCGCTGGCGTGGGCGCTGCAGCAGCCAGGCGTGTTCGCGATTCCGAAGGCAGGGCGCGTCGAGCACGTGCGCGACAATCATCGCGCGCTCGAACTGCAACTGGATACCGGCGAACGCGCGGCTATCGATGCGTACTTCAGGCCGCCGCGCAGCAAGCGCCCGCTCGAAATGCTGTGACGCTCGAGGCCGGCTGCGCTCAGTTGCAGGCGTGATGCAGATGGACCGAGCCGAGTACGGCGACTTCGGCGGGGGTGCGTTTGAGGGACTCTTCGTTGACCTGAGCAGCGTCGCCGACGAAGTCGTCGACGATCGATGCAACCGGCACGTTGCGCAGACACAAGGACACGCGTTGGGTTTCGTTGGCCGGCAGCGAGGCGCGCTGACCGAGGAACAGCACGCCGTATTGATAGCCGTGGATGATGCCGCGTATCGCGCCGACGCATTGGCCCTCGGCGACGTTATCAGCCTTCTGCTTGCAGGTCTGCATCAGCGACCAGGCGGAAAAGGATGGATCGACGGGAGGGGCGGCCTGTTGTTGCGCGGCCTGCTGTGCTGCCTGTTGTGCCGCCTGCTGTGCCTGCTGATCCGCCGTTTGCGCGTGTGCCAGCGTGGCGAAGCCGAGTGCTGCTGCCATCAGCAGGCCGGTGGCTGTTCGCGCTGCGGCGCGGGGGACATGTGCTTGCATGTTGAGGTGCCCTCATATCGAACGTTGAATCTGGTATGAGGGCGTTGCCGCTGTTTGGTTCCAGCCGGTTTGACGCGCATGGGGTTTGCGTCGATCCGGATGTATGTGATGGCTCGTCATCGGCCCCGGCCTGGGCGGTGACGCTCGACCGGGGGATCGAGACGTCACCGCCTGCACTTGCCGGGAGGGGCTGCCGCGACGGAGCACGGCGTGCGGTAGGGAACGGCTCGGGGGCGCCGTTCCCGTGGATCTAGTGTCCGTTACCGCCGTTGCCGTTGCCACCGCCGTTGCCGCTTCCACCCTTGCCTCCGTGACCGCCGCTGCCGAAGCCTCCGCCAAAGCCGCCAGGACCGCCACCGAAGCCACCCGCAGGACCGCTGCCGCAACCGCAGCCGCTGCCCATGCCACCGCCAAACCCGCCGCCGGGTCCGCCGCCATGACCACCACTGCCGGGGCCACCACCGCTGGGACCACCGCCGCTGGGACCACCGCCGCTGGGGCCACCGCCGCTGGGACCGCCACCGCTGGGACCGCCGCCGCTGGGACCACCGCCGCTGGGACCACCGCCGCTGGGACCGCCACCGCTGGGGCCGCCACCACTAGGACCGCCACCGCTAGGACCACTACCACCGCCCTTCGCGCCGCCACTCGGGCCGCTGCCGGCGCTAGCGCCAGCGTCACCCGACCCTGCACCGGCATTGGCGCCTGCGCCACCAGCACCTGCGCCCGCACTCGCCGCGCCGGCACCCGCGCCGCCAGGTCGATGCGACGTGCAGTTCCCGGACTCGGTGTTACGGCACTCCTGAACCGAGAAGATCGTCGCGACATCGTCAGCCATGGTGGTTGCATAGGCTGCCTCGCCGGTCGCGGACGGGTCGTCCTGCGCGAGTTGGGTCGTCGCGGCCGCACCGCTGGCGGGCAACGGAGCAGCCGCTGCAACCGCCGGCTTCATGCCGCTTACCGACGAATCCGCGTAGGCCGCATGACAGGCCAGCAACCCCGCGCCCGCAGCCAGTACAGTCACTCCTCTGGCTATCCCGTAGTAGTACTGATTTAATCTTATGGTCTTCATTACTTCTCTCCCGAGGAGGCGCCAGCTCCTCGTCCGCTGCCGTCTCTCACGCCGTTTCGTCCGCGAATGGCCTGTTGCGTTGCGGGCCTCATCGCTCCCCGAGTTCGCTTTGCGCGCCACGTGCCACTGCATAACGCACGCGATGTGCGCGGAACGCTGTCACCGTTCTGCCGATCGTTGGTGGCTCCGGCTCGTGTGAGTGATGCCCCCTCCCCCGCGCGGTCAGGCAAACGCCGGTTGCCCGTTCGTTTGCCGCGCGCGATGTCGACGGTGCGCGGCGTACCGCGGCGCCGGTCCATCTGGATGGAGTTCAGCAAGGCGGTTCGCGCACGCGGCTGGATCGTTCAACGCGGGCCGGATACCGCTTCTTCTATAGCGATATCCATGCCATTGCCCGCGGAAGCCCGTCCGATGTGGCCTCTCTGCGATGGGCGCGGCGCGGGGCAGGGTGAATCGACGGAAAACGTTTCGGACGTGAAACGTCGTGCTATGCGTCGCGCGCTGCGCCTTGCAGTGCGCGCAGGTCGTGGAGGGGGATGTGGCAGCGGATCCTGTGCCCGTCGCCGGCATCGACGAAGGGCGGGTCCTGCTGTTCGCAGAGGGCGCCGAGCTTGCGCGGACAGCGCGTATGGAACACGCAGCCCGAGGGTGGCGCCGCCGGGCTCGGGACTTCGCCGGACAGGCGGATCCGCTCGCCGTGCGCGGCGGCGTCGAGCGCGGGGGCCGAAGACAACAGCGCTTCGGTATAGGGATGATGCGGTCCGTCGAACACCGCGGCGGCCGGTCCGATCTCGAGCAGGCGTCCGAGGTAGAGCACGGCTATGCGATCGGACAAATAGCGCACCACGTGCAGATCGTGCGAGATGAACACGTAGCTCACGCCGCGCTCGCGCTGCAGATCGGCGAGCAGGTTGAGGATCGAGGCTTGCACCGAGACGTCGAGTGCGGAAGTGGGCTCGTCGCAGACCACCACGCGCGGTTCGCCCGCAAACGCACGCGCAATTGCAACACGCTGCTTCAGCCCACCAGACAATTGGCGTGTGCGTGCGCCCAGATAGCGATCGGGCAGGCGCACTGCCGCCGTGAGCGCGGCGAGCCGTTCGTCCTGCGCGGCGCCGCGCAACGCAGCGAGCCGCGACAGCGCGCGGCCGATCAGCCGCTTCACCGAGTGCGAGCGGTTGAGTGCCGAGTCCGGGTTCTGGAACACGATCTGCAGCGATTTGACCTGCTCGTCGTTGCGCCGGGTGACGCGTGCCGGCAGCGGCGTGCCGTCGAGTTCGAGGACGCTACCGGCGTCGGGTGCGAGCAGACCGAGCATCAGCTTGGCGAGTGTGGTCTTGCCGCTGCCCGATTCGCCGACGAGGCCGAGTGTCTCGCCGGTGGCGAGATCGAGCGAGACGTCGTCGACGGCCTTCACCGCGACGCCCGAGACGTGGAAGGTCTTCGAGACCCGCTCGGCGCGCAGCACCAGTGCGCCTGAGCTGGCGGCCTGCGCCTGCGCCTGCACGGCTTTATCGGCGTGCGTGCGCGGTGCCGGCACGTCGGCGTTCGCGCGGGGCAATTCCAGCGCGCGTTCGTGATAGTGGCAGCGCGACATCTGATCGCCGTGCGCAGCGGCCACCCGGTGCGGCGGCGGCGCCTCGCGGCGGCAGCGGTCGTCGGCAAGACGGCAGCGCTCCGCGTAGATGCAGCCTTGCGTGACCGAGCCGGGCGCCGGCAACTGACCTGCAATCGTATCGAGCCGCTCGAGCGTCTTGCTGCGGCCCGAAGTGGGCAGGCAGCGCAGCAGCCCAACGGTGTACGGATGACGCGGCCGTGCAAACACGTCTTGCGTGGCGCCTTCTTCGACGAGCTTGCCCGCATACAGCACGCCGACCCGCTCGCACATGCGCCCGATCACCGCGAGGTTGTGGCTGATGAACAGCACCGAGGTGCCGAGTTCTTTGCGCAGTTGCGCGACGAGATCCAGCACTTCGGCTTCGACCGTGGCATCGAGCCCGGTGGTCGGTTCGTCGAGAATCAGCAGGGCAGGGTTAGAGGCCAACGCCATTGCGATCACCACGCGCTGCTGCATGCCGCCCGACAATTGATGCGGATAACTATCCATCACCCGTTCGGGCGCCGCGATGCGCACGCGCTTTAGCATCTCCAGCGTGCGCGTGAGCGCTTCGCTGCGGGTGGCGCCGGCGGCTTCGAAGGCTTCGGCGACCTGACGCGCAATCGTCATCGACGGATTCAGCGCGCGCCCCGGGTCCTGGTAGACCATCGAGATCGCCGTCGCGCGCAAGTTGCGCAATGCGTCGGCGTCGAGCGCCTGCACATCCTGTCCGGCAATCAGGATCTTGCCCGCTTTCACCTTGCCGTTGCGCGGCAGATAGCGCAGCGTCGCCATCGCCATGGTCGACTTGCCGCAACCGGATTCGCCCACGAGTCCATAGGCTTCGCCACGTCGTACGCGCAACGAGATGTCGTGCAGGACCTCGCGGTCGCGTCCGCGAATCCGGTAGGTGACCGTCAGACCGACGACGGTCAGGGCGTCGGCGCGCTCGCTCTTCGAGACGTCGAAGGCGGGGAACGAGGCGGGCGGTGGGCCGTTCATCGGTCGAGTACGCCTTGTACGCTGTCGGCGATCAGGTTCACGCCGACTACCAGCGAGGCAATCGCCACCGCGTCGAAGACGACGGTCCACCACGCGCCGCCGGCCATCAGCGTGTACGACTCCGACAACGCGAGGCCCCAGTCGGCGGACGGCGGCTGAATGCCGAAGCCGAGAAACGACAGCGTCGCCACCGCGAAGATCGCGTAGCCGAGGCGCACGGTGGCTTCGACGATGATCGGCGGCAGCACGTTCGGCAGGATCTCCACGAACATGATGTACGGTGCACGTTCGCCGCGCAGTTGGGCCGCGGCGACGTAGTCGAGATGGCGTTCGGCGAATACGGCGGCGCGTACGGTGCGCGCGGTGATCGGCGTGAAGGTAATGCCGATCACGAGGATCACCGTGAAGTTCGATGCCCCGACGGCGGCCAGCGCGAGCAGCGCGACGATCACGAGCGGCAGCGCCAGCACGGCGTCGATGGCGCGTCCCACCACGTTGTCGACCCAGCCTTCGAAGTAGCCGACCACGAGGCCAAGCGCCGTGCCGGCCACGGTGCCGAGCAGCGTGGCGAGCGGCGCAATGGTGAGGATGTCGCGCGCGCCGACAATCACGCGCGAGAACACGTCGCGGCCGAGCTGGTCGGTGCCGAACCAGTGCGTATGATCGGGTGGCGTCAGCGAGTTGAGCGGGTCGGAGGCATAGGCGTCGAGCGGCGCGATCCACTGCCCGGCAAGCGCGCACACGACCCACCACACCACGATCACCACGCCGACCACGAAGGTCGGCGAGCGCAGCAGCACGCGCAACTGATCGAAGCGGGGCTCGCGCGTCTGAGGGGGCGGCGTAGCCGGGACGATCGTGCTCATTCGCCGCTCCTCACGCGCAGACGCGGATTGAGCAACACCTGCAAGGCATCGGCGGCGAGATTCGCCACCGTATAGACGACGCCGATGGTCAGCACGCCGGCTTCGAGCATCGGAAAGTCTTTCGCCTTGGCGGCGTTGTAGATCAGCGAGCCGATGCCCTGGTAGTGGAACAGCGTCTCTACGACGACGAGGCCGCCGATCATGTAGCCGAGCTGCGTCGCGGCGACGGTGATGGTGGGCAGCAGCGCATTGCGCAACACGTGTCGCCAGATCACGACGTGTTGCGGCAGGCCCTTGAGAATGGCGGTACGGGTGTAATCGGCGTCGAGCGCTTCGACGGTGCCGGCGCGCGCCATGCGCGCGATGTAGCCGAAGAACACCAGCACGAGCGGCATGACCGGCAGGATCAGATGCTTCAGTTGTTCGAGCACGCCGGCGCCGGGTGGGTAGGTGGCTTCGATCGGCAGCCAGCGCAACCATACGCCGAAGATCAGGATCAACGCGATCGACGACACGAATTCCGGCACGACCGTCGCCGACAAACCGGCGATGCTGATGGTGCGGTCAAGCCAGCGTCCCGCATGCATCGCGGCCCAGACGCCGCCCGCAATCCCCAACGGCACGACGACGATGAACGCGAGCAGGCCGAGCTTCGCGGAATGCGCGAGCGCATCGGCGATGAACGGTCCCACCGGCTCGCGATAGGCGTACGACAACCCCATATCGCCGCGCAGGAAATGCGTGATCCACTCGACGTATTGCGTCAGCAACGGCCGGTCCGCGCCGAGCTGATGATTGAGCGCGGCGACCGCGCGCGCGTCGGCGAGCGGGCCGAGAATCGAGCGGCCGATGTCGCCGGGCAGCAACTGGCCGCCCGCAAACACGATCATCGACAGCAGCCACAGCGTGATCAACGACAGCGCAAGACGGGTCGCAAGAAAGCGCGCGACCCGTCCCGCGTTGCCGGTTGCAACGCGAGGCGGGGAGGGGGTGAGCGCGGTCGACATGATGGGCGGGTGGCGGAGCGCGCCGCGATCAGGCAGCGGGACGTGGTGTGCTGACCATTACGCGCTGAGCGTCACCTTGTCGAAGTACAACTGCGCGAGCGCCGTAAAGCGCATGCCGTTGACGCCCGCGCGCATCGCAATCAGTTGATCGTAGAAGAACGGAATGATCACCGGTGTCTCGTCGAGCAGCAGCGTCTGGATCTGCCCTGAGAGCTTGCGCTGCGAGCCGATGTCGACGGCCGCGACGAACTGCGCGACCAGTTGGTCATACTGAGGATTCTTGAAGTGCGCGGCGTTCCAGGTGCCGGTGCTCGTCAGCGGCGCGTTCAGGAACACGTTCGGCACGCCACGATGGCCGTAGTCGGTGATGCCGAGCGGCGAGTCGAGCCAGTCCGATTTGCCGGGCGTGCCCGCGCCGTAATAGAGCGACTGGCTCTCCACCTTCAGATTGATGCGCACGCCGATCGCCTTCGCCGCGTTTTGCACGACCACGGCGAGATCGGGAATCTCCATGTACTTTTCGGTGGTGAGCGTGACGTCGAAGCCGTTGGCGGCGCCCGCTTGCGCAAGCAGTTGCTTTGCCTTGGCAAGGTCGATCTTGCGTTGCGGCACGCCTGCGTCCGACGATGGAAACACCGGCGCAAACGGGCTGTCGTTGCCGAGTTGCGCCTTGCCGCGAAACAGGCCGCGCACGATCACATCGCGGTCCAGCGTCAGGGCCAACGCCTGGCGCACGCGCTTGTCCTTGAAGAGCGGATCGTCGTTGCGCATGTGGATCTGGCGATGCGCGCTCGACTTCACCGCTATCGTCTTGAACTCGGGGTTGTTCATGAGGCCCGCGCCGCCCTGTACGGTGAACGTGCCCATCACGTCTGCCTGGCGTCCTTGCAGCGCGAGAATCTGCGCCTGCTCGTCGGCGTAGAACGAGAACTGTACGCGTTGCGGTAACGCTTTGTTGCCCCAGTAGTCGGGATTGCGTACGAACGAGGCGCCCACCTTCGGCGTGTACTTCTCGAGCTTGAACGGACCCGTGCCAATAAAGCTCTTTTCGTAGTTGCCCGCGTAGCTGGCCGGCAACAGGATGGCGTTGTAATTGTCCGAGGAAACGTAGTAGGGGAAGTTGCCGTTCGGCGCGTCGAGATGGAAGGCGACCGTATGATCGTCGACGGCCTGGGTGCCGCCCTTGGACAGCACGCCCTTGAGTACCGAGAGCGCCGCAGAACCGCTGGCCGGATCGGCGAGGCGGTCGAAAGTCGCCACGACGTCTTTGGCGGTGAACGGCTGGCCGTCGCTGAACTTCACATTCGGACGTAGCTTGAAGGTCCAGACGTCGCCCTTGTCGTTCGGCTTCCATGAGAGCGCGAGCGCCGGCTTCAGGACCAGTTGCTGGCCGTCGTCGTCGATCAGGAATTCGCCGGTCTGAACCAGCAGCGCGAGGCCGCCGGCGTCGGTGACGGTGAGCGGGTCGATCGCGCCGGTCGGCGTCAGATGGGCCACGCGGATGGTCGCGTTGGCTGCGCCCGCGGTGCCTTGGGCACGCGCTTGCGGCGAGGCGAACAGGCCGCCGCCGGCCAGCGAGAGCCCGATGACGCTGGCGTAACGCAGGAGTTCGCGGCGCGACAGACGGCCGGCAAGGAATTCGTCGATCGCGTGATTGCCGTATTGATCGGCGCTGTGCCGTGCCGTGTCGAGCGCGAGGAGTCGGTCCGCGGGAGTCTTCATCGATGGGGTGTCCAGTCCGTTCTGATAGGTGCCGGGCGGCGGACGCACGGCAGGGGCGACGGTATTGCGATGGCGAAAAGCGGTTTCAGTGTAAGCGATTGCCCACCGATTCGGAATGCTTGCGGCGGCCTCGCACCGGCCTCACGCGCTTAAAAGGGTCAACCTGTGTCGCGCTGACAACGTTCGGCGGACCGCCGCCGGCAGCCCTTTCAGCGCCGTATAACACTTGCCGATGCACCGGCAGAAGAACCGCTGCGACAGCGACATCCTTACCGGTCGGCTCAGGGCTCGTGCGGATGCTTGTGAATCGGATCGACCCAGAACACGGTTTCGGGCGCTTCGACGGCGTCGATGTTCAGATTCACCACGACGGCTTCGTTGTCGCTGCGCACCAGCACGCATTCGAGCGGGTCGTCGGTACTGGCGTTGATCTCCTGATGCGGCACGTAGGGCGGCACGAAAATGAAATCGCCGGGACCGGCCTCGGCGGTGAACTCGAGGTGCTCGCCCCAGCGCATGCGCGCCTGGCCACGCACCACGTAGATCACGCTTTCGAGCGCGCCGTGATGATGCGCGCCGGTCTTGGCATTCGGGTGAATCGTCACTGTGCCCGCCCAGATTTTTTGCGCGCCGACGCGCGCTGCGTTGATCGCGGCGGCGCGGTTCATGCCGGGGGTTTGCGCGGTGTTCGAATCGAGCTGATCGCCGCGGATGACCTTGACGCCGTGTTCGCGCCAGTCGACGGGCGCGCCGGCGGCGTCGGGTTCATGGGAGTGGGCGTGGTCGTGGTCGTGCGGATGGTCGTGGCTCATGGCGTGTCTCCGGTCGCTGGCGAAAAAAAGCCCGCTCGCAATGAACGGGCCTTTTCCAAGCCAGGTTTCAGCGCTTACTTCTGCTTCGCATTGATCACCGCTTCGGCGACGTTGTTCGGCGTCTCGGCGTAGTGCTTGAACTCCATCGTGTACGTAGCGCGGCCTTGCGTTGCGGAACGCAGCGAGGTCGAATAGCCGAACATCTCCGCGAGCGGCACTTCGGCGCGCACCAGCTTGCCGCCGCCTCCGGCGATGTCTTCCATGCCTTGCACGAGCCCGCGACGGCTCGACAGGTCGCCCATCACGTTGCCCATGAAGTCTTCGGGCGTTTCCACCTCGACAGCCATCATCGGTTCGAGCAGCACCGGCTTGGCCTTGCGCATGGCTTCCTTGAACGCGATCGAACCGGCCATACGGAACGCGTTTTCGTTCGAGTCGACGTCGTGGTACGAGCCGAAGGTCAGCGTCACCTTCACGTCGACCACCGGATAGCCCGCCAGCACGCCGGCCTTCAGCGTTTCCACAATACCCTTGTCGACCGCCGGGATGTATTCGCGCGGAATCACGCCGCCCTTGATGGCGTCGACAAATTCGTAGCCCTTACCTTGAGCCGACGGTTCCAGCGTGATCACTGCGTGCCCGTACTGACCGCGGCCGCCCGATTGCTTGACGAACTTGCCTTCGACATCCTCGACCTTGTTGCGCACCGTTTCGCGGTACGCAACCTGCGGCTTGCCAACCGTGGCTTCCACGCCGAACTCGCGCTTCATCCGGTCCACCAGAATTTCCAGGTGCAACTCGCCCATCCCGGAGATGATGGTCTGGCCGGATTCTTCGTCGGTCTGCACGCGGAACGACGGGTCTTCCTGGGCGAGACGGTTCAGCGCAATGCCCATCTTTTCCTGATCGACCTTGGTCTTCGGCTCGACGGCCTGCGAAATCACCGGCTCAGGGAAGATCATCTTTTCAAGGATGATGACGTGGTTCGGATCGCACAGCGTGTCGCCCGTGGTCGCTTCTTTCAGACCGACTGCCGCGGCAATGTCACCCGCGTAGACTTCCTTGATTTCCTTGCGCTCGTTCGCATGCATCTGCAGGATCCGGCCGAGGCGTTCCTTCTTTTCCTTGGCCGAGTTGTAGACGGTATCGCCCGAATTCACCACGCCCGAATAGACGCGGAAGAAAATCAGCTGGCCGACGAACGGGTCGGTCATGATCTTGAAGGCGAGGGCGGAGAACGGATCGTCGTCTTTCGGATGACGCTCGATTTCGTTATCGTGCTCGTCGTGACCGGTGATGGCGGGGATGTCGAGCGGCGACGGCAGATAGTCGATCACCGCGTCGAGCATCGCCTGCACGCCCTTGTTCTTGAACGCGCTGCCGCACAGCATGGGCACGATCTCATTGGCGATGGTACGCACGCGGATGCCGTGCTTGATTTCCTCTTCGCTTAGCGTCTCGCCGCCCAGGTATTTGTCGAGCAGTTCCTCGCTCGCTTCAGCGGCGGCCTCGACCATCTTGTCGTGCCATTCCTTCGCCGTAGCCGCGAGCTCCGGCGGGATGTCCCGGTACTCGAACTTGATGCCCTGGTTCTCTTCGTCCCAGTAGATCGCCTTCATCTTGACGAGGTCAACCACGCCCTGGAAATGATCTTCCGCGCCGACCGGAATCTGGATCGGCACCGCGTTGCCCTTCAGGCGATCGCCGATCTGCCGTTGCACGCGGAAGAAGTCTGCGCCGACCCGGTCCATCTTGTTGACGAACGCAATGCGCGGCACCTTGTACTTGTTCGCCTGACGCCACACGGTTTCGGACTGCGGCTGCACGCCGCCGACCGAGTCGTACACCATGCACGCGCCGTCGAGCACGCGCATGGAGCGCTCGACTTCAATCGTGAAGTCGACGTGGCCCGGGGTGTCGATGATGTTGATCCGGTGTTCCGGATAGTTGCCGGCCATGCCTTTCCAGAAAGCAGTCGTGGCAGCCGAGGTGATCGTGATGCCGCGCTCCTGTTCCTGCTCCATCCAGTCCATCGTCGCCGCACCGTCGTGAACTTCACCGATCTTGTGAGTCACGCCGGTGTAGAACAGGATGCGTTCGGTGGTGGTAGTTTTGCCGGCATCGATGTGAGCGCTAATGCCGATGTTCCGGTAGCGCTCGATGGGAGTCTTGCGGGGCACGTGAACCTCCTTGGAGTGGTTCGCCGGTGACGGGCGTCGCGCGGCGCGCGAAGCCGCCCGGACGATCTCGGTGCTGCTGTAAGACTATAAGCATAGCGCGTGACACCCGCTTTTGCAGGATTCTTGCCAGGCGGGCGTGACGGCCAGCCCGTGGGCGTTGCGGCGGCATGTGCAGGTGCAAAAAAGCCGGTGGTCCTGGAAGGCCACCGGCTTCGCGGATGGGGCGGGCGGCGGGAAGGCGAAAGGCCGGCGCCTGGTTGGCCGGCGGCCGCGTACATGTCCTCGGCCTTCTGCCTGCGCTGAGCGCGCTGACTGCGCTTACTGTGCCGCGGGCAGGCCCTGCATCGTCATCCCCGCCTTGATGCCCTTCGACTCGAACCAGTTCTTGCTCATTTCCAGCGCATAGACGCCGTTGTTGCGCGGGCAATGGTTGTTGGTGGTCTCGGCATCCATTTCGTCGATGTCGGTGATCGTGCCGTCGGCGCGCATGAAGGCGATCGACAGCGGGATCAACGTGTTCTTCATCCAGAAGCAGTGCACGGCGTTCTCGTTGAACACGAACAGCATGCCTTCGTTGGGCGCGAGTTGCGTACGGTACATCAGGCCTTGCTCGCGATCCGGATCGTTGGCGGCCACGGCGGCGTCGATGACGAACATGCCGACCGTCAGCCTGGTGCGCGGGAAGTCGCCGGGCTGCTTCGCACCGGGCGGCATCTGCTGCGCGTAGGCGTTATGGACAGGGGCCAGCGTGAACGAAGCGGCAGCCAACGGCAATGCAACAGCAAACGCAAAACGCGCAAACAACGAGCGCAGGGAAATTCGCACGGCAGGACTCCAGGCAGGAAATTAACCCGCGCATGTTACGCGAGCGCGTCAGAGCACGTCAAAAACAAAAAGGCAGATCGCCTTGCGGTGATCTGCCTTTCAACGCCGTAAGAACGGCAAGTGCTGCTAGTTCTTGACTGCGTTTTTACAACAAACTTACTCCGAAGCGCCCGAAGCTGCAGCAGCTGCTGCTGCCTTCTTCTTCGATGCCTTCTTGTGTGCTGCCTTCTTCGTGGTCTTCTTTGCCGACGAAGCTGCTGCTGCCGGAGCTGCCGAAGCTGCGACCGGTGCCGAAGCTTGTGCGAATGCTGCCGTTGCGAAGAGGCCAGCGACCAGAGCGGCGATCAGTTTGTTCATTTTGTGAATCCTCAGCTTTAGTTAATTAACCAAATGACCCGGTTATATATGAGTCATGTCGGTAAACGTGCCATCCACCTTTCGGTTGACAGCCGCATCAACAAATTTTCGTGACGCGTCTGCTAGCGCTCGGACTCCCTGCACTGACCGCAAGAACGGCTTGCACAAAGGCCCTCAAGGCTGAATGCCGGATAGCTTCGGGCGGCATCTGCGTCGAATAACGCGTGAACTCGCGACGCGGTTGACGCAAATTTTCGGGAATATTTATTCCGCCGCGATGTAAAGGCCAATGGCGCCCGGCAAAGCGCCGCAATGGAAATGACACAAATAAAAAATGCTTGCGGATACAACGGTTTAGCGGGGATTTGCCTAAACCTTAAGCATCAGCGGATGCCGTCCCACGGTGCGCGCGGAGCGAGGTCGAGCGAGGCGCCGGGCTCAAGGCCGAGCGAAAAAATATCGAGCGCGCCGATGCCCACACGCACGAGCCTCAGAGTGGGGAAGCCGACGGCCGCCGTCATGCGGCGGACCTGACGGTTCTTGCCTTCGGTGATCGACAGTTCGATCCAGGTGGTGGGGATCGCCGCGCGAAAACGAATGGGCGGATTGCGCGGCCAGAGGGTCGCGGGCGGTTCGATCAGTTGGGCATGACAGGGACGTGTCACAAAGTCGCCGAGATCGACGCCGCTTGCGAGCTTCGTGAGCACCGCCTGATCCGGCGCACCTTCGACCTGGGCCCAGTAGCGCTTGACGAGCTTGTGACGCGGCTCGGCGATGCGCGCCTGCAGCGTGCCGTCGTCGGTGAGCAGCAGCAGGCCTTCGCTATCGGAATCGAGGCGGCCGGCCGGATAGACGCCGGGGACCTTGACCCAATCCGCAAGCGACGCGCGGGTTTCGTGCGGCGAGAACTGGCAGATGGTGCCGAACGGCTTGTTGAGGGCAAGGAGGCGCATGCGGAATCCGGCGGACACCGGCCGGTTTGGGTGTCTCTCCCGGCGCCGGCTGGCACCCGTTCGACGCCCGGCTGGGCAGGTTGTGTGGCAAATGGCGGGATAATAATGCATAATCGGCCACGGTAGATCTTATGTCTTATATAAGACATAAGACACCGATGCTCTCTCCGAATCCCGCTATCGTTGCCTCGCCCTGCCTGAAAACCCCAGGCCGCGGCCGGCGCCTGTGGTCTTCACCGTGGGCTAGAATGGCCGTTCGGCCGCTTGCAGGCGTTCGGCATTGCGCGTAACGAGGAGCGCCCAGTTCCGCAGTCCCCATCTGCTTCACCAGAACAGCCATCACTGGAGTCCGATCATGCCGTATCAGCACATCAAGGTTCCGACGGGCGGAGACAAGATCACTGTCAACGCAGACTACTCGCTCAATGTTTCTGACCAACCGATCATTCCGTACATCGAAGGCGACGGTACGGGTACCGACATCACGCCGGTCATGATCAAGGTGGTCGATGCGGCGGTCGAGAAAGCCTACGCCGGCAAGAAGAAGATCCATTGGATGGAAGTCTTTGCCGGCGAGAAGGCGACCCGTGTCTATGGTCCGGACGTGTGGCTGCCGGAAGAAACGCTGGCCGTGGTGAAGGAATACGTGGTGTCGATCAAGGGCCCGCTCACAACGCCGGTGGGCGGTGGCATCCGCTCGCTGAACGTGGCGCTGCGCCAGGAACTGGATCTGTACGTCTGCCTGCGCCCGGTGCAGTACTTCAAGGGCGTGCCTTCGCCGGTGCGTGAACCGGAAAAGACCAACATGGTGATCTTCCGCGAGAACTCGGAAGACATCTACGCCGGTATCGAATGGGCTGCGGGTTCCGAACAGGCCAAGAAGGTCATCAAGTTCCTGCGCGAAGAAATGGGTGTGAAGAAGATCCGTTTCCCGGAGACGTCGGCCATCGGCATCAAGCCGGTGTCGCAGGAGGGCACGGAACGTCTGGTGCGCAAGGCGCTTCAGTACGCGATCGACAACGATCGCCGCTCGCTCACGCTGGTGCACAAGGGCAACATCATGAAGTTCACCGAAGGCGCGTTCCGTGACTGGGGCTACGCGCTGGCGCAGAAGGAATTCGGCGCGGAACTGGTGGACGGCGGCCCGTGGATGAAGTTCAAGAACCCGAAGACGGGTAGCGACATTGTCGTCAAGGACGTGATTGCCGACGCATTCCTGCAGCAGATCCTGCTGCGTCCGGCCGAATACGACGTGATCGCCACGCTGAACCTGAACGGCGACTACGTTTCGGATGCGCTCGCGGCGCAGGTGGGCGGTATCGGGATTGCGCCGGGCGCCAACCTGTCGGATTCGGTGGCGATGTTCGAAGCCACCCACGGCACGGCGCCGAAATACGCGGGCAAGGACTACGTGAATCCAGGCTCGGAAATTCTCTCGGCGGAAATGATGCTGCGCCACCTCGGCTGGTTCGAAGCGGCGGACATCATCATCAAGTCGATGGAAGCGTCGATTCTGCAAAAGCGCGTCACCTACGACTTCGCGCGTCTGATGGAAGGCGCGACGCAAGTGTCGTGTTCGGGCTTTGGTCAGGTGTTGATCGAGAATATGTGAGCGTGAAGTTCGGCTTGTTGCCGGCTCACTCAGAAACCCCGGTATGCCTGTGGCATCCGGGGTTTTTTAATCGAGCGTGTATCACGCGGCCTCGAGCGCCACGCGCGGATGCAGGCCGGCGCGTACCGCGAGCGTGATCAGCATGTCCAGGTGGATGCGACCTCGTTACCTTCCGGCGATTCCTTATGGATGACGAAATATCCGGCGAAGGAATGAGGCTCAGACTGACGGTCCGCCAGGCAATGCGCCATCGCAATCGCCGCTGTCGCCACTGCGACGAATTGTCGCAGTGGGTATCCAGTACTCCATCTCACAAACGAGCTTCGCAGACCCCACAACGGTTGCTCTGCATCACTCGACGCATCAGCTCCCATGTTTTAATGCCCTGTTCATAAATAAAAATAATTCGGTATTCTTAATTTTTCGTTTGAGTCCGATAGGACGGACTACAGGCCGATTGGTCATCTTAAAAAAACATCCTGATAAACCGCAGAGCCTCGGCTCGTATGGTTCGAAATCACCCCCTCTGATATAAGTTTGCGACTTTGGTACGTGCGTCGTCGGCGCTGGTTTGGCCGCACCATGGCGCGCTCGATATTCGAAGAGGAAGAGAATGACGGACGAGAAGATTCGCGCGAATGTTTATGTGGCGACACCCAGCTATGGCTCGGTGGTCGCGACGGACTATGTCCTTGGCCTCCTTGACCTGTACGAGACCTCCGAGCGTTATGGGTTCGGTCTGCAGACGCATTTCAACAGCTTCGATAGCCTCATTACTCGCGCCCGCAACACGATGGTCGCCGAGTTCCTCGCGGACAGCCGCTTCACGCATCTGATGTGGATCGACGGCGACATCGGTTTCAAGGGTGCCGACGTGGTGCGGCTTCTGAAGGCGGACCGGCCGGTGGTGGCGGGCGTGTATCCGCTGAAATCGGACGGCTGGCCGCGTTCCGGTTTGTCCGAACCTTTGGCGGTCGGCACCACCAAGGCCGATTTTCAGGCCCGCTTCGCGACTTACCCGGCCGTGGCGCGCACCGGCAAGCTCGAGCCCGACGCGGATGGCTTTCTGGATGTCCTCTACGCGCCCACCGGATTCATGCTCATCAAGCGCGAGGTGTTTCGCGCCTTGATCCAGCGCTTTCCGGAGCTTCACTGCCGCACGCGGATGCAGGGTCGCGAGGACGACGATGCGGGCGTGGCGGCGTCTCTTCACTATTCGTTCTTCGACACGATGATCGATCCGCAAACGCGCGTGTACCTGTCCGAGGACTACGCGTTCTGCCGGCGCATCGAGAGCATTGGCATCACGCCGGCGGTCGATACGCGGTCGAACTTTACCCATCAGGGTGTAGCCGTGTTTCGGGGCGATCTCGCGCGCAGTCTGAAACTGCAGCGCTCCGCGAGCCGTCTCGGGGCGAGGCAAGAGGGCGCTCGCCGGTAGCCTGAACGCACAAGCCCGACGCTGCAAGGCGGCCGGGGCTGCTGCGGCATGGTTTTGGCGTTGTTCGGTTGGCGCGCTCGTCAACGGGGTATCAGGAGGTCATGCACTCTGCGCTATGATGCTTCGATCCACCACCCGCACACGCGACGCGCGACACCTTCCGCCATGATCTGTCTCGGGCGATTACTCATCGTGCTTTCCCTTGCCTTGCTAGCCATGCAAGGCGCGTTTGCACACGAGCATGTCATGCCTATGCAGGGCAAAGGCGTTGCCATGCAGATGGCGGGAGTCGCGAGCAATCGGGGCGCGTTGTTGCATAGCGCGCCCAGCTTGTCTTTCCACTGTGAAACGGCGGTGGCGGGAGAGCCGCTTTGTGGTCGCGATCATGGCCACTGCGCCTGCTGCATGTCTGCGTGCGGCGTTCATTGCGGTGCTGTGTTAACCACCGCGCGTTTCGAACCGCGTTCACTCGACACCACGCTTCCTCCGCCGTTTGCCGAGCCACGGCGTGACGGCGTGACCCACGCTCCTCCTGTACCGCCGCCCATCGGCTGATCGTTTCCGGCGTCGCCTGTCCATGATCATGTACAGACGACGCTTGCTGACCCGTATGGCCCGCCATGCGGGCCCGGAATGATGGCGCGCCTTGAGCAGGCTGCTCTGCGCGTGCTCCAACAGAGGAAACGATCGATGATTCGCAGGGAATTTCTCGTCCGCGCGCTGAGTGTCGCCGCGGCGTCGCTGTTTGGACGTCATGCGCTTGCGCAAGACGCGGCGCATGGGATGCGCGACATGTCCGGCATGAGCGGCATGCAAGGCATGTCCGATATGCCGGGGATGCCCGGCATGGCGCAAGGCCGCACACCGGGCGCCGCGGCGCTGGCCGCGCCCGACGCGTTGCCGTCCGGCGCGCCGCTTGCCGCATTGCGCACGCTGGTCAACGAAAGCCGTGAGGCGGGCGTGTTCCGGGCCACGCTGGTCGCGCAACCGGCGCAACATACGCTCATGCCCGGCCACCCGACGACCTTCTGGCAGTACGGACAGGCCGGCGACCATCCGGACACCGCGGCCATGCAAGGCCAGGTTGTCGGACCGCTGATCGACGTGCGCGAGGGTGACACGGTTGAAATCCGCTTCGTGAACCGCTTGCCACAAGCGTCGACGATCCATTGGCACGGTTTGCCGGTGCCGCCGGACCAGGACGGCAATCCGTCGGACCCGGTCGCGCCGGGCGCCTCGCGCATCTACCGCTTCACACTGCCGCCGGGCAGCGCCGGCACTTACTGGTATCACCCTCATCCGCATATGATGTCGGCCGAACAGGTGTTTCGCGGACTCGCGGGGCCGATCGTGGTCCGCGCGGCCGTCGATCCGCTCGCCGGCTGGCCCGAGCGCCATCTGTTCTTCTCCGATCTGAAGCTCGCGAGCGACGGCACGATTGCGCCGAACGACATGATGGACTGGATGAACGGCCGCGAAGGGCAGTTCGTGCTGGTCAACGGCGCGCGGCGTCCGCTCATCGTGATGGCGGCGGACGAACGCTGGCGCGTATGGAATGCCTGCAATGCCCGTTATCTGAGATTGTCGCTAGGGGAGGGGCGCACCTTTACGCAGGTGGGGACGGACGGTGGCCTGCTGCAGCAGGCGCGCGAAGGTCTGACCGAGCTGTTGCTGGCGCCCGGCGAGCGTGCAGAGTTGATTGTCCGGAGCGTGGGGGGGACGCGCGAGGCCGGAGGGCAGCCGCAATCCGGCGAATCTGCGCAGCCAGACCGGTCCGCGATGTCTGCCCAGTCTGCGCGCGCAGTCCTGAGCGCCGAGGTCTACGACCGCCGCAAGATGGCCATGTCGCACGGCAGTCTGCCGCCCGATTCCGCCCACCCGCTTGCCGATGTGCAGTTCGAACCGCGCACGCCAAACGCGCCCGGTCGCGCGGTAGCCATTCCCACGACGCTGCGTGAGATCTCTCCACTCGGAGCGCCCGTCAGCCAAAAATCCGTGGTGTTTTCGGAGCGGATGGACATGGCCGCGATGCACCGTCCCGGCGCGTCCCGCAACGGCATGCCTGCCGGTATGACCTTCATGATCAACGGCGCGAGCTTCGATCCCCGGCGCATCACGCTGACCAGCCGCCGCGGCGAGGTCGAACGCTGGTCGATTGAAAACCGCACGGATATGGATCACCCGTTCCATCTGCACGGCACGCAATTTCAGATACTCGAGCGCGAACAGGCGGGTGTCGTGACGCCTGAGCCTTATCTGGCGTGGCGCGATACCGTCAACGTGCAACCGGGTGAAACGGTGCGCATCGCTACGATGCAGAACCAGGCGGGCGAGCGGATGTTCCACTGCCACATCCTCGAACACGAGGACCTCGGCATGATGGGCATGCTCAAAGTGATCTGACGGCGCGCCCCAACCGACCCGCGGATGGCCCGCGCGCAACGCCGGCAACGCGGGCCGCGCAAAACGCGTCCCCAGAATGAAGAAACCCGGCACGAAGCCGGGTTTCCAGGGTACGGGTATCGAACAGATTCAGGCAGCGGCCTGGATGTTCGATGCCTGCTTGCCTTTGGGGCCTTGCACGACCTCAAAGCTGACCTTTTGACCTTCCTTCAGGGTTTTGAACCCATTCATCTGGATGGCCGAAAAGTGTGCAAACAGATCCTCACCGCCTTCGTCGGGCGTAATGAATCCGAAACCTTTCGCGTCATTGAACCATTTGACCGTACCAGTTGCCATACCTACTTCCCCTGTAACTCATGACACCACCACGAGCCCTCGAAAAGCTTAACGGCCGCAGTCTGCAGCCGCTCCCTCCTCACAAGCTCACCATCGGCATTTTTTCGAATTTGTGGCTGACTGAAAAAAGTGCCAGCTTGATTGTTGAGGCTCTTTATTCGAGTGTCAAGAAAATTTTGAGACGCCTCCAACGGCGTTGCAAACATCCCATTTCCAGGGTTTTTACCGCTTTTCTTATGTGCGGTGGCGCAAGCGTCCCGTCTTGAAAAGTCGCATAATCGACTCACATGCTGTTCTGCGGGTCGGTGCTCCCGCAAGTCTTACCGTATCAGGATCAGGTGGCGCGCGAGCGCCCCGGACCTGTCTCTTCGCGCGGGGCCCCTCGGGGCCAGCAAACTTGGGGCAGCCCGGCGTTTTGCGGGAGGCTGCCGCGCACACGTTCAGCTTGCTGCGGCAGGTTGTGCGATACTCGATCCAAGTGCACTGCAACAGCAGAAGCAACGAAATTCCAGGAGGGCCGGCTCCGCAATCGGCTCCGTGCAAGGCGCACGCGTGACAGGCAGTGCCGTCATGTGGAGGCGAATGGGAACGCCGGCCAGCCGGTCGGGTTTTGACAGGATTGCGGGCCTGTGCGAGTTGTTTAGAATGGGTGTATGGCAATTATCCCGGACAAGCAGGACGGCACCGTACTGGAGCGGCAGGAAAAAAAGCTGAAACCGCCCTCCATGTATAAGGTGGTGCTGTTGAACGACGACTTCACGCCAATGGAATTTGTCGTGATGATCGTGCAGGAATACTTCAATAAAGATCGTGAAACCGCAACGCAGATTATGCTGAAGGTGCATCGCGAAGGCAGGGGAGTTTGTGGGGTCTATACGCGGGACATCGCGTCGACCAAAGTCGAGCAAGTCGTTACCCACGCACGGCAGGCCGGGCATCCGCTGCAGTGTGTGATGGAGGAAGCATGATTGCCCAGGAACTGGAAGTCAGCTTGCACATGGCGTTCATGGAAGCACGCCAGGCGCGGCACGAGTTCATTACGGTCGAACATCTTTTACTGGCCCTGTTGGACAATCCGACGGCGGCAGAGGTGTTACGCGCCTGCGCGGCCAACATCGAGGATCTGCGCCAGAACCTGCGCAACTTCATTCATGACAACACGCCAACCGTGCCTGGCACGGACGACGTCGACACGCAGCCCACGCTGGGTTTCCAGCGCGTGATCCAGCGTGCCATCATGCATGTGCAGTCCACCTCGAACGGCAAGAAGGAAGTGACCGGCGCGAACGTGCTGGTGGCGATCTTCGGCGAAAAGGATTCGCACGCGGTCTACTACCTGCAACAGCAGGGTGTGACGCGTCTGGACGTGGTGAATTTCATCTCGCACGGCATTGCCAAGACCAGCAGCACCGACGCCGCCAAGGCGAGCGATGCCAACGCCGAGTCTGACGAAGCGGCCGCGCAGAAAGAAACGCCGCTCGCCCAATTCACGCAGAATCTGAACCAGATGGCGAAAGACGGCCGCATCGATCCGCTGATCGGTCGCGAGTCGGAAGTCGAGCGCGTGGTGCAGGTGCTGTGCCGCCGGCGCAAGAACAATCCGCTACTGGTCGGTGAGGCCGGCGTCGGCAAGACGGCGATCGCCGAAGGGCTCGCCTGGCGCATTACGCGCGGCGAAGTGCCGGATATTCTGGCCGACGCCCAGGTGTACTCGCTCGACATGGGCGCGTTGCTGGCCGGCACGAAGTATCGCGGCGATTTCGAGCAACGTCTGAAGACGGTCCTCAAGGAATTGAAGGAACGTCCGCATGCCATCCTGTTCATCGACGAAATTCATACGCTGATCGGCGCGGGCGCGGCCTCGGGCGGTACGCTGGACGCGTCGAATCTGCTGAAGCCGGCGTTGTCGTCGGGCACGCTCAAGTGCATCGGCGCGACGACGTTCACCGAATACCGCGGCATCTTCGAAAAAGATGCGGCCCTGTCACGCCGCTTCCAGAAAGTGGATGTGACCGAGCCGACCGTCGAACAGACGGTGGCGATCCTGCGCGGCCTGAAGTCGCGCTTCGAAGAGCATCACGGCGTGAAGTACTCGTCGGGTGCGCTGTCGGCGGCTGCTGAGCTGTCGGCACGCTTCATCACGGATCGTCATCTGCCGGACAAGGCCATCGACGTGATCGACGAAGCCGGCGCGGCACAACGCATCCTGCCGAAGTCGAAGCAGAAGAAGACCATCGGCAAGGGCGAGATTGAGGAAATCATCTCGAAGATCGCGCGTGTCCCGCCGCAAAGCGTGTCGCAAGACGATCGCAGCAAGCTGCAGACGCTGGACCGCGACCTGAAGAGTGTGGTGTTCGGGCAAGACCCGGCCATCGACGCACTGTCGGCCGCGATCAAGATGGCGCGCGCAGGCCTCGGCAAGCTGGACAAGCCGATCGGCGCGTTCCTGTTCTCCGGTCCGACGGGTGTCGGCAAGACCGAAGTGGCGAAGCAACTGGCGTTCACGCTGGGTATCGAGCTGATCCGCTTTGACATGTCCGAGTACATGGAGCGTCATGCGGTGAGCCGTTTGATCGGCGCGCCGCCGGGCTATGTCGGTTTCGATCAGGGCGGTCTGCTGACCGAAGCCGTGACGAAGAAGCCGCATTGCGTGCTGCTGCTCGACGAAATCGAAAAGGCGCATCCGGACATCTACAACGTGCTGCTGCAGGTGATGGACCACGGCACGCTGACGGACAACAACGGTCGCAAGGCAGATTTCCGCAACGTCATCATCATCATGACGACGAACGCGGGTGCCGAGGCAATGGGCAAGTCGGTGATCGGCTTCACGACGCGCCGCGAAACCGGCGACGAAATGGTCGACATCAAGCGCATGTTCACGCCGGAGTTCCGTAACCGTCTGGACGCAACCATCAGCTTCCGCTCGCTCGATGAGGAAATCATCATGCGTGTGGTCGACAAGTTCCTGATGCAGCTCGAAGACCAGTTGCACGAGAAGAAGGTGGACGCGCTCTTCACCGACGCGCTGCGCAAGCATCTCGCCAAGCACGGTTTCGATCCGCTGATGGGCGCGCGTCCGATGCAGCGTCTGATCCAGGACACGATCCGTCGTGCACTGGCGGACGAACTGCTGTTCGGCAAGCTGATGAGCGGCGGCCGCGTGACGGTCGACGTGGATGCGGAAGACAAGGTGCAGCTCACGTTCGACGAGCAACCGGCGCCGCGTAATCCGAATCCGGAGGCGATCGAAGTCGAATAAGCGCTTAGCGCTACGTAGCTAGCAAAGCAAAACGGCGCGGGCCTAAAAGCCCACGCCGTTTTTTTATGCGCGTCAGTCAGATAAGCGCGGTGCCAACTGTACCGCCTCTGCCAGGTACGAGCGCTTTGGAAAAAACCTCAGTGCTTGCCGGTACTCCCGAACCCACCCACGCCACGCTCGCTGGTTTCGAAATCGTCGACGATGTTGAATTCGGCCTGCACCACCGGCACGATCACGAGTTGCGCCAGCCGCTCCATCGGATTCAGCGTGAACGTGGTCTGTCCGCGATTCCATGTCGAGATCATCAGTTGCCCCTGGTAATCCGAGTCGATCAGCCCCACCAGATTACCGAGCACGATACCGTGCTTATGTCCCAGCCCCGAGCGCGGCAGGATCAGCGCTGCATATCCCGAATCGCCCACGTGAATTGCCAGACCCGTCGGCACCAGCGCCGTTTCGCCGGGTTGCAGCGTCAGCGGTTCGTCGAGGCACGCGCGCAGATCGAGGCCCGCGCTACCGGTCGTGGCGTATGCCGGGAGTTGGTCGCGCATGCGCGCGTCGAGAATCTTCAGGTCGAGTTTCATGCAGTTCGAATCAATGGGTGGGAAGAGGGGAAAGGCTCAGCGTTGCTTTAGCGTCCGAGCTGGAACGCGTCGGCAAGAAGTTCGTACGAACGCAGCCGCGCGCGGTAACTGCCCGCTACGGTCAGCACCACCAGTTCGTCGGCCTGGAACTGCGCCTGCAGGTCGAGCATGCGCTCGGTCACCTGCTCCGGCGTGCCGATGATGCTGCGTGGCTTCTCGCGGTCGATCACCAGCTTTTCGCGTTCGCCGTACTCCTGGGCAAGGCCTTGTTCGATGTTGGGAATCGGTGCGTTCAGACCATAGGCCATCTGCACGCGGCGCAGATCGACGGCTTTTTCCAGATCGGCCGCTTCCTGTTCGGTGTCGGCGCAGATCACGAATACAGCGGCGGCCAGATAGGGCTGCGCTTCGTTACCGGCCTTGAAGCGCTCGCGATACGCGTGCGCCACCTGATGGCCGAAATGCGCGTTGATGAAATGCGCGAACGCGAAGCGAATGCCGAGTTGCGCGGCGAGCAGTCCACCGAATTCGCTCGAACCCAGCACCCATAACTGCGGGCGAGTCTCGACCTGCGGCTGCAGCAGCACACCCTGTGCGACGTGATCGGCCGGCAGCGTGCCCTTCATCAGCCCGACCAGATCGGCGACCTGCTGCGGGAAGATGTCGCCACGGTTGTAGTCGCCGGCGGCGACGGCCTGTGCCGTGCGCATATCGCCGCCAGGCGCGCGGCCGACGCCGAGGTCGATGCGATTGGGAAACAGCGCTTCGAGCATCATGAACTGCTCGGCGACCTTGAACGGGCTGTAGTACGGCAGCATCACGCCGCCGGAGCCGAGGCGAATCCGTTGCGTGACGCTGCCAAGGCGCGCCAGCATCACCTCGGGGCAGGGGTTCGACACGCCGCGCAGCCCGTGATGCTCGGCGCACCAGTAGCGCGTGTAGCCGAGATCGTCGGCGAGTTGCGCGAGTTCAACGGTGGCGGCGATGGCGTCCGCCACTGAGTGCCCGTCGATCACGGGCGTTTGATCGAGCACGGATAGTAGCGTCATGACAGTACTGCTCCAGTGTGACTCAAGGTTCCGGCAAAGAGGACTGCTCAGTTGCCCGAGCGTTACCGGATCAGGCTCGTATCGGGCAACCGCTTCGCGATTTCGGCAATCAATGCGCTCGCAAGCGCCTGCTTGTCCGCGCGCGGCAGCTTCGTCGCGGCGCCGGCCTCGAACAGGACCACTTCGTTGTCGTCGAGGCCGAAGGTCAATGGGCCCAGATTGCCGATCAGCAGCGGCACATTCTTGCGCACGCGCTTTTCTTCGCCGTGGACTTCCAGGTCGCCGCTTTCCGCCGCAAAACCGACGCAGAAAGGCGGGTGAGGCAGCTTCGCCACTGCGGCAAGGATGTCCGGATTTTCGACGAAGCTGAACGTGGGCATGGCACGCTCAGCGGTCTTCTTGATCTTGTGTTCGCTGACATGATCGACGCGCCAGTCGGCGACCGCCGCCACGCCGATAAAGATGTCGTAGTCGGGCACGGCGCGCATCACCGCATCGTGCATCTGCTGCGCGGTTTGCACGTCCTCGCGGATCACGCCCCACGGTGTTTCGAGCGCGACCGGACCGGCTACCAGATGCACGTCGGCGCCGGCCTGCTGGGCCGCGCGCGCCAGCGCGAAACCCATCTTGCCGCTCGAGCGGTTGGTGATGCCGCGCACCGGATCCAGCGGTTCGAAGGTGGGGCCGGCGGTCAGCAGCACGCGGCGGCCGGCGAGAATCTTCGGCTGGAAGAACGAAGCGATCGCCTCGTAGGTGGCGGCGGCTTCGAGCATCCGGCCATCGCCCACTTCACCGCAGGCTTGCGGACCGGAATCCGGCCCGAGCACTTCAACGCCGTCCGCGCGCAGTTGCGCGACGTTGCGCTGAGTGGCCGGGTTTTGCCACATCTGACGGTTCATCGCCGGCACGACCAGCAGCGGACAATCGCGTGCGACGCACAGCGTCGACAGCAGGTCGTCGGCCATGCCATGTGCCAGCTTGGCGAGGAAATCGGTCGAAGCCGGCGCAATCACGATCGCATCCGCTTCACGCGACAGGTCGATGTGCGCCATGTTGTTCGGCACGCGCCCGTCCCACTGGCTGCTGTAGACCGGACGGCCCGATAGCGCCTGCATGGTGACGGGCGTGATGAATTGCGTCGCCGCTTCGGTCATGACGACCTGCACGGTTGCGCCTGCCTTGGTCAGCAGACGCGTGAGTTCGGCGATCTTGTAGCAGGCAATCCCGCCGGAGAGGCCGAGGACGAGATGTTTTCCTGCGAGTTCTGCGGTTGCCAACGCAAGCCTCCGAGACAAAGCATGATGGCCGGCCAGGCGCGCCAGCCCCGAAACTCGCGGCGTTAGCGCGAGCCGCGCACGCGCCGCAATTCGTCGAGTACGAGCAGTATCGCGCCGATCGTAATCGCGCTGTCGGCGAGGTTGAACGCCGGCCAGTGCCAGCTGCCCACGTGAAAATCGAGGAAGTCGATCACGTGGCCATAAGCCAGCCGGTCGATCACGTTACCGAGCGCCCCGCCGAGAATCAGCGCCAGGGCGGTGCAGAACAGCTTCTGCCCGCCGTGACGCTTGAGCAGGTAGCAAATCACCAGCGCCGCGACCACGCCAAGGCCCGTGAAGGCCCAGCGCTGCCAACCACCCGCCATGGCGAGGAAGCTGAAGGCGGCGCCGCGGTTGTACACCAGAATGAGGTTGAAAAACGGCGCGACCGCATGCGGGACGCCGTAGGCAAACACCTTCTGGATAGCGATTTTCGTGAGCTGATCAAACAGGATGACGATCAGCGCCACGCCAAGCCACGGTGCCAGCGAACCGCTGGCGGGTTTCGACAGGGTTCTTGCCATTATGCCGCGCTCCTCGTTTCACCGCTTCCGAACAGGTTGCTGAAGCACCGGCCGCACAGCGTGGGGTGCTCAGCGTTCTCGCCGACGTCCGCGCGGTAGTGCCAGCAGCGTTCGCACTTCAGATACCTCGAGGCGCTCACTTCGACGCCTTCGTCCGCTTCGCTCGCCACCTTCACGACCGTCGCCGAGGACGTGATCAGCACGAACTTCAGATCCGCGCCGAGGCTCGCCAGCGCGTCATGACGCGCGCCGCTCGCGCGGATTTCGACTTCCGCCTGCAGCGACGAGCCGATCAGGTTCGCGACGCGCGCTTCTTCCAGCGCCTTGGTGACGTCGCTGCGCACCGCGCGCAGCAGCGTCCACTTGTCGAGCAGCGCGGCGGCATCCGCGACTTCCGGATAGGCGTGATACGTCTCCGTGAAGATGGTTTCGCTGTTCGGCTGGAACACCTTCCACGCTTCTTCCGCGGTGAACGACAGGAACGGCGCCATGATGCGCAGCAGGCCGTGGGCGATGTGATACAGCGCGGTCTGTGCGGCGCGGCGGGCGACGGAATCGGCCGCCGTGGTGTACAGGCGGTCCTTCAGCACGTCGAGGTAGAAACCGCCGAGGTCTTCCGAGCAGAACGTCTGCAGCTTGGCCACGACCGGGTGGAACTCGTACTTGTCGTAGTGCGCGAGGATGTCCGTCTGCAGATTGGCCGACAGCGCCACCGCATAACGGTCGATCTCGAGCCAGTCTTCTTCCGGACGCGCGTGTTTCTCGAAGTCGAAGTCCGACAGATTCGCGAGCAGGAAGCGCAGCGTATTGCGGATGCGGCGGTAGCCTTCCGTCACGCGCTTCAGGATTTCCTCGGAGATAGCCAGCTCGCCCGAGTAGTCGGTCGAAGCGATCCACAGGCGGATGATTTCCGCGCCGAGACGGTTCGCGACTTCCTCCGGATCGATGCCGTTGCCAAGCGACTTGCTCATCTTGCGGCCTTCGCCGTCGACGGTGAAGCCGTGCGTCAGCAGCGCGTTGTACGGCGGCCGGCCGTCGAGCATCGACGCCGTCAGCAGCGACGAATGGAACCAGCCGCGGTGCTGGTCCGAGCCTTCCAGATACAGGTCGGCCGGGAACTGCAGCTCGTCCTTGTGCGAGCCGCGCAGTACGTGCCAATGCGTCGTGCCGGAATCGAACCACACGTCGAGCGTGTCGCGGTTCTTTTCGTACATGTTGGCGTCGTCGCCGAGCAGTTCGCGCGGATCGAGCGTTTGCCACGCTTCGATGCCGGCCTTCTCGACGCGTTGCGCGACTTCTTCGAGCAGCGCCAGCGTGCGCGGATGCAGCTCGCCGGTTTCCTTGTGCACGAAGAAGGCCATCGGCACGCCCCATTGGCGTTGGCGCGACAGCGTCCAGTCAGGACGGTTGGCGATCATGCTGAACAGACGCTGCTTGCCCCACGACGGATAGAACGCCGTGTTCTCGATACCTTCCAGAGCGGTTTCGCGCAGCGTCTTGTCGGTGTCGTTCGGCTTCACGTCCATGCCGGCGAACCACTGCGAGGTGGCGCGGTAGATAATCGGCGTCTTGTGGCGCCAGCAGTGCATGTAGCTGTGCGTGTACTTTTCCGTGCGCAGCAGCGAGCCGGCCGCTTCAAGCGCTTCGACGATCTTCGGATTGGCCGCCCAGATGGACAGGCCGCCGAACAGCGCGAGCGATTCGATATAACGGCCGTCGCCCATCACCGGACTGACGATGTCCGAATCGGCCATGCCGTGCGCCTTGCACGACACGAAGTCTTCCACGCCATAGGCGGGCGACGAGTGCACGATGCCGGTGCCGGTTTCCGTCGTCACGTAGTCGCCGAGATAGACCGGCGCCGTGCGCTTGTAGCTCGGATGCGCCGAAGCGAGCGGGTGATGGAAACGCAGGTTGGCGAGCCTGGCGCCCGCGGTGGTGGCGACGACGCTGCCTTCGAGGCCGTATTGCTTGAGGCACGCTTCGACACGCTCTTGCGCGAGGATCAGCAGGCCGCGCGGCGTTTCCACCAGCGCGTAGACGATCTCCGGGTGGACGTTCAGCGCCTGGTTGGCGGGTATCGTCCACGGCGTCGTGGTCCAGATCACGATGCCGCCTTCGCTGCTCGGCAACGCCGCGAGGCCGAATGCTTGCGCGGTCTTTTCCGGCTCGGCGAAGGCGAACAGCACGTCGATGGTCGGATCGGTCTTGTCCTTGTACTCGACTTCCGCCTCAGCCAGCGCCGAGCCGCAGTCGAAACACCAGTTCACCGGCTTCAGGCCGCGGAACACGTAGCCCTTTTCGATGATCTTCGCGAGCGCGCGGATTTCGCCGGCTTCGTTCGTGAAGTTCATGGTCTTGTACGGGTTGTCCCACTCTCCGAGTACGCCCAGACGGCGGAAGCCGACCTTCTGCTTCTCGATCTGCTCGGTGGCGTAGGCGCGCGCTTTCTGCATGACCTCGGCGGCCGGCAGCGACTTGCCGAACTGCTTTTCGATCTGGATTTCGATCGGCATGCCGTGGCAGTCCCAGCCCGGCACGTAGGCCGCGTCGAAGCCCGCCATGTTGCGCGACTTGACGACCATGTCCTTGAGGATCTTGTTCACCGCGTGGCCGAGGTGGATGTCGCCGTTCGCATACGGCGGGCCGTCGTGCAGGATGAACTTCTTGCGGCCCTTGGAGGCGGCGCGGATCGTTTCGTAGACCTTGCGCTCCTGCCATTCCTTGACCCATTGCGGCTCGCGTTTGGGCAGGTCGCCACGCATCGGGAACGGCGTGTCGAGCAGGTTGACCGGGTATCGGGACTGCGGTTTCGAATCGGCTTTCTTGTTGCTCATGGTGTGGTCGCGGTGAATTCTTTCGATGCGCACTAAAGGCGCAATATGCGCACGATGCGCGGGGCGTTGCGCGCCCGGCAGGCAAGTCGCGTGATCCACGGACGCCCTTCGATGCGCGCGGCGGAGGGTACGTGCGACGCTTGATGCTGACAGCGCCGGCACGTACCGCGGCGGCTATCTAATTCGGTCGGTGGCTGAAGTGGCAAAGCCGGTGGAGCGGCTGCCCGGCGCGCCGGTGCCCACCGCCGCGAACCACGCACGCGCGTTGGCGACGTCGCGCGCAATGGCGGCGGTCAGCGTTTCGAGGTCGACGTACTTCTCCTCGTCACGCAGCTTCTTCAGAAATTCGACGCGTACGAGTTTGCCATACGCGTCGCCGTGCCAGTCGAGCAGGTGCACCTCGAGCAGCACGCGGCCGGAGTCGTCGACGGTGGGACGCAAGCCGAGGCTGGCGACGCCCGGCAACGGCTCCGCTGCGATGCCGTGCACGCGGACCACGAAAATCCCCGCCAGCGCCGGGCGCTTGTGGGCGATCGGCAGGTTCAGCGTGGGAAAGCCGAGGTCGCGGCCCAGCTTCATGCCGTGGACGACGTGGCCGCTGATCAGGTAATCGCGGCCCAGCGCGGCGCGCGCCGAGTCGAGGTCGCCGGCAATCAGGGCCGCGCGCACGCCGGAGCTGGAGATGCGCGCACCGGACGGATCCGCGACGGTGGCCATCTGTTCGACTTCGAAACCGTGCTGCAGGCCGGCGGCCTTGAGCGATTCGAAATCGCCCGCGCGCTTCGAGCCATAGCGGAAATCGTCGCCGATCATCACCCAGCGCGCGTGCAAGCCGTTGACGATGATCCGCTCGACGAACGCATCCGGCGACTGGCTGGCGAAGGTGTGGTTGAAATGCTCGACCACCACCCGGTCGACGCCATTGGTGCGCAGCGCCTCGAGCTTGTCGCGCAACATGGCGATCCGCGGCGGGGCGCCGGCCGGATTGAAGAATTCACGCGGGTGCGGCTCGAAGGTCATCACGCAAACGGGCAGGCCGCGGGCGTCGGCGGCGGCCCGCACATGGGCGAGCAAAGCCTGATGGCCGCGGTGGACACCGTCGAAGTTGCCGATGGTCAGTGCGCAGGGCGCACGACTCTCGGCATTGGGAAGACCGCGGAAGACTCTCACAATAGCGTGTTGGGCGACGTTGTGTGTGGGGACGGCGTGTAACGGCGACGTGTGACGGCGTCCATAACGGTAACGTATCATGCCGGACCGCAAGGGCGGCCGGCAGGGACGGACCGGACTCCGCAAAACACACGATTATAAACGCTCAAAGCAAGGCACGGCGGCGCAGCGCCGTTCCGGCGGTCCCCGAATGATAAAATCCGCGGATGAAAAAACTTGTCATCCTGATTTCCGGGCGGGGCAGCAACATGGAAGCCATCGTTCGCGCCTGTTCGCGCGAAGGCTGGCCGGCGCAAGTCGCCGCCGTGATTGCCAACCGTCCAGACGCTGCGGGCCTTGAGTTCGCCGCGTCGCACGGCATTGCCACGGCGGTGGTCGACCACCGCCAGTTTTCCGACCGCGAGACCTTCGACGCGGCCCTGGCACGCGAAATCGACGCTTTCGCGCCCGATCTGGTTGCGCTTGCCGGCTTCATGCGGGTGCTGACGCCCGGCTTTGTCGACCGCTACGCGGGCCGCATGCTGAACGTTCATCCGTCGCTGCTGCCGAGCTTTACGGGCCTCAAGACGCACCAGCAGGCGCTCGACGCCGGCGTGCGGCTGCACGGCGCGTCGGTCCATTTTGTTACGTCCGAACTGGATCATGGGCCTATCGTGCTGCAATCCGCCGTGCCGGTGCTGCAGGGCGACGACGCCGCGGCGCTGGCCGGGCGCGTGCTCGAGACCGAACACACGATTTACCCCCGCGCGGTGCGCTGGTTCGTCGAAGGGCGCCTTGCGCTCGACGGACTGCGCGTCACGCTCACGCCGCCGGAGCCGCAATGGCTCTTTGCCGACATCAATAGCAACAAGATCGCCGGAGAGGGCGTATGAGACTGCATGGATTTCTGATTGGACAAACTGAAACGCTGCTCGCGGACGTGCTGAAGCTGGCCGGCCCCGCCGACGCCGCCACCAGCCGTTTTTTCCGCGCCCACCCGAAGCTCGGGCACGGCGAGCGCGGCGTCATCGCCGAAGCGGTGTTCGCGGTGCTGCGGCGGCGGATGGAGTTCGCCCATCTGGCCGAAAGCGGCACCGGCAGCCCGGCGCGCCGCATGGCCTTGCTGGGCCTGATGCAGACGGCGGGGCGCTCGGCCCTGAAGCCGTTCGTCTCCGACAGCGAGTCCAACTGGCTTGAACACGTCGCGAAGATCGACCCGGAGAGCCTGCCGCTGCGGATTCGCATGAACCTGCCGGACTGGATCTATCAGGCGCTCTCCAAGCGTTTCGAAGCCGACGAACTGGCGCAGCTCGCCGCCGCGCTGAACTATCCGGCGCCGCTCGACCTGCGCGCCAATCCGATCAAGGCAAGCCGCGACGACGTGCTCGGCGCGCTGTCGAAGGCCGGCATCGAGGCCGGCGCCACGCCGTTTGCGCCGTTCGGCGTGCGGGTGGTCGGCAAGCCGCCGCTCACCAAGCTCGACGCATTCCAGAACGGCTGGGTCGAAGTGCAGGATGAAGGCAGCCAGTTGCTGTGTACGCTGGTGGCGCCCAAGCGGGGCGAGATGATCGTCGATTTCTGCGCCGGCGCGGGCGGCAAGACGCTCGCGCTGGGCGCGATGATGCGCTCCTCGGGCCGTCTGTATGCGTTCGACATCTCCGAGCGGCGCCTCGCCAAGCTCAAGCCGCGCCTCGCGCGCAGCGGGCTGTCGAACGTCAACCCGGTGCTGATCGACAGCGAGCATGACGCCAAGATCAAGCGTCTGGCGGGCAAGATCGACCGCGTGCTGGTGGATGCGCCGTGCAGCGGTCTCGGCACGCTGCGGCGCAATCCGGATCTGAAATGGCGCCAGTCGCCGGAATCCATCGCCGAACTGGCGCCCAAGCAGTTGTCCATCCTGACGAGCGCCGCGCGTCTCGTGAAGGTGGGCGGCCGGCTCGTCTACGCGACCTGCAGCATTCTGGAAGCCGAAAACGAAACCATCGTCGAGCAGTTCCTCGCCAATCACCCCGGCTTTGCCGTGGTGCCGGCGGGCGAAGTGCTGGCCGAGCAGCGTGTCGAGCTGGAGATGGGCGACTACCTGTCGCTGTGGCCGCACCGCCACGCCACCGATGGCTTCTTCGCTGCCGTGCTGGAGCGCCGCTCCTAAGCGGCCTGGGCGCGCCCGGCCGTTGCGCAAACGAGTCGCGGCGCGCTGGACGCACCTACCCCACCATGCAGAATCGGATCTTCTCTCACCTGTTCGGCGACGTCGGCCACGACTTCGGTCAGCCGGTGATGCTTTGGCAGGTCGGCTTGCTGCTCGGCACGCTCCTGCTCGCGTGGGGGCTTGCCTGGCTGCTGCGCCGCACGCTCGACCTGCGCCGGCAGACGCGCTATCAGGCGCTGCGCTTCGGCGCGGAAAGCCTGAACCGCGCATTCTTTCCGCTGATCGGCGCCGCGCTGGTCTGGCTCGCGCAGGCGGTCGCCTCGCCCTTCATGCATACGGCGCTACTCGACCTGGCGCTGGTGCCGCTGTTCGGCATCGGGCTGATCTATGTGATGTTCTTCTTCGCCCGGCGCGTCTTCGGCAGCGACGGCGAAGCCCATACGCTGCTGTTTTTCGTCGAAAAGGTCGTCTCGCTGATCGTCTGGGTCGGCATGGTGCTGACTGTGATGGGCATTCAGGACGACGTCCTCGACTGGATGGCCAGCGTGCGCTTTCGTGTGGCCAATGCGCACATGACGCTGCTGTCCCTGTCGACGGGGCTGCTGTGGGTCTGCGTGACGATGGTGGTGGCGATGTGGCTCGGCTCGGCGTTCGAGGAGCGGCTGATGCGCGCCCGCACGCTCGATGCGAACCTGAAAGTGGTGGTGGCGCGGGTCGGCCGCGCGTCGTTCATGCTGGCGGCGGTGCTGATCAGCCTGTCGCTGGTGGGCATCGACATTACGGTGCTGGGGGTGTTCGGCGGCGCGCTGGGGGTGGGGCTCGGCTTTGGCTTGCAGAAGATCGCCAGTAACTACGTGTCGGGCTTCATCATCCTGATCGACCGTTCGCTGCGGATCGGCGACACCATCAATACCGGCGGCCTGCAGGGCATGGTCACGCAGATCCGCACGCGCTACACGGTGGTGCGCGGACTGGACGGCATCGAAACGCTGATTCCAAACGAAAAGCTGATCACCGATGTCGTACAGAACCAGTCGTCCTATCTGACTCGCGGGTACGCGAAGATCGCCGTTCAGGTGGCGTACACGTCGGATGTGGACGAGGCCATGGCGCTGCTTGCCGAGGCTGCGCACGGCGTCGACCGGGTGCTGCTGGATCCCGCCCCGACGCCTTATCTGGTCGGATTCGGCCCGGACGGCATCAACCTGGAACTGGGTTTCTGGATCGAGGACGCCGCAACCGGCACCTCCAGCGTGCGCTCGGCGATCAACCGCAATATCTGGCGTCTGTTCGGCGAGCACGGCATTTCGATTCCCTACGCGCAACGCGAGCTGCGGATTGTCGGCGCGGGCGACATTCTGTCGCGACCGGTAAATCTGACCGGAGACGCAGCCAACGAGCCCGGCAGTGCCGCCTGAGGCGGCTGTGCGGCCTTGCAAGGCCGCCAAAAATACCGCATCAGCGTGTTTGCCCTGGTTGATGCGCTACAAAAAATCCCCAATTGTTACAAACACTTGGAACGGTTCGCGTAGAATAACGTCCAATCTGTTCGTATGCTTTCACTTTCTTGACACCGCGTTTTTGGTTAGTCTCTCGGTTACTCTGTACGTGTTGTCTTTTGGTGTCCTGTCACTCTCGTTCCACAGGTAAATTGCCTTGTTGAATTCCTTGCTTGATTTTCTTGCCCACGGTCTGCTGCGCTTCTCGTGGTGGCAACTCGTGGTGTACACGGCCGTGGTGACGCACATCACGATCATTGGCGTGACGGTGTATCTGCACCGCTGCCAGGCGCACCGCGCCCTCGACCTGCATCCCGCGGTCAGTCATTTTTTCCGCTTCTGGCTGTGGATGACCACAGGCATGTTGACCGGCCAATGGGCCGCGATTCACCGTAAGCACCACGCCAAGTGCGAGACCGAAGAAGATCCGCACAGCCCGCAAACGCGCGGCATCTGGAAGGTGTTGCTGGAAGGCGCCGAGCTCTATCGCAGCGAAGCGAAGAACGAAGAAACCATGCGCAAGTTCAGTCACGGCACGCCGAACGACTGGATGGAACGCAACGTCTACACGAAGTACCCGATTCTTGGCGTGAGCCTGATGATGGTGCTCAACGTCGCGCTGTTCGGCCTCGTCGGCCTGACGGTCTGGGCCGTGCAGATGATCTGGATTCCGTTCTGGGCGGCGGGTGTTGTCAATGGTCTCGCGCACTTCTGGGGCTATCGCAACTTCAACTCGGCTGATGCGAGCACCAACATTTTCCCGTGGGGCATCCTGATCGGTGGCGAAGAACTGCACAACAACCACCATACGTATGCGACGTCGGCCAAGCTGTCGAACAAGTGGTACGAGTTCGATATCGGCTGGATGTATATCCGTATCATGTCGGCCTTCCGTCTGGCCAAGGTGAAGAAGATTGCACCCACGCCGCGCCTGACCACCGGCAAGCTCGTGCTGGACCAGGACACCTTGCAGGCCGTGCTGGCTAACCGCTACGAAGTCATGGCCCGCTACGGTAAGGCGCTCAAGCGCGCATATCGCCAGGAACTGGCGCACCTGAAGGAAGTGGGCGCGCGCGAAAAGTACCAGGTGATGCGCGGTGCACGTAGCTGGTTCCACAAGGAAGAAGCCGGCCTCGACGAACCGCAGAAGCGTCAATTGCCGCAAATCTTCGCGAACAGCCAGAAGCTGCGTACCTACATCGAGTTGCGTAACGAGCTCGCGGCCATGTGGGAGCGTTCGAACGCCTCGCGCGAACAACTGCTCGTGCAATTGCAGGATTGGTGTCATCGTGCAGAACAAAGCGGTATCAAGGCACTCCAGGAGTTTGCGACGCGTCTGCGCCGCTATGCCTGAGCCAGGAAACTAAGCACGAAATCTATTAAGATTCAGGTTCGTCACAAAACCCCGCGTTGGCGGGGTTTTGCTTTTTTGGGCCGCATAAAACGTTGGACGCGAGGCATAAGGCGCACGGCGATCTGCGGCGCATCAGCAGGGCAGAGGGGATCATGAATCAGCAGGCGATCAGGAGCGTCGAATACGACCGGCCGCAGGCGCAGGGCTTGACCTGCGGCATCGGACAGGCGTGGGCCAAGGTGCCCGAGGCGCCGTCGGCAGAAGAAAAGGTTGCGCTGAAGGCGCGTATCCGCGCGTTGCTTGAGCGTGAGAAGGCGGTGCTCGTTGCGCACTATTACGTCGACGCGGAGCTGCAGGAGCTCGCCGACGAGACCGGCGGCTGCGTGGCGGACTCGCTCGAAATGGCGCGTTTCGGCCGCGATCATGAGGCGCAGACGCTGGTCGTCGCCGGTGTGCGCTTTATGGGCGAGACCTCGAAAATCCTCAGTCCCGGCAAGCGCGTGCTGATGCCGGATCTGGATGCAACCTGCTCGCTCGACCTGGGCTGTCCCGTCGACGAGTTTTCCGCATTCTGTGACGCGCATCCGGATCGCACGGTGGTGGTCTACGCGAACACCAGCGCAGCCGTGAAGGCGCGGGCGGACTGGATGGTGACGTCGTCGATCGGCCTCGAGATCGTCGCCGACCTGCACGCGCGCGGCGAAAAGATTATCTGGGCGCCGGACCGGCATCTCGGCAGCTACATCCAGAAGAAGACCGGCGCGGACATGCTGCTCTGGCAGGGCTCGTGCCTCGTGCACGACGAATTCAAGGGAATTGAACTCGATCTGCTGCGCGAACAGTATCCGGACGCCAAGGTGCTGGTGCATCCCGAGTCCCCGGAGAGCGTTGTGGCGCTGGCCGATGTCGTGGGCTCGACGACTCAACTGATCGACGCCGCGCAACGGCTCGATGCGAAGCACTTTATCGTGGCGACGGATCTCGGCATTCTGTACAAGATGCGTCTGGCTGCGCCTGGCAAGACCTTTATCGAAGCCCCGACGGCCGGCAATAGCGCAACCTGCAAAAGTTGCGCGCATTGCCCGTGGATGGCAATGAACGGACTGGCGAATCTGGCCGACGTGCTGGAGCGTGGTCACAACGAGATCCTTGTCGATCGCGCCGTGGGCGAACGGGCGCGCTTGCCGATCGACCGCATGCTCGACTTCGCCGCGCGTCACAAGAAGCGGGTGCAGACGAGCGGCGACCTCGCGAAAGACACGGCATTGTTTTCGAACGTGGGAGCGGCGTAATGGGGGCGGTCGAACAGACATACACGCGGTATCAGGTTGACGCGGTCTCCCCGTTGTTTGCGGAAGTGCGTGCCCAATACGGCGCGGCGTTCGACGTAGCGCTCGCGCGCAATGTTGCCGATGCGCTGGCGGAAGATGTGGGCACCGGCGATCAGACCGGACGCCTCGTGCCCGCCGACGATCTGCGCGACGCCCGCATCATTGTGCGTGAGGACGCTGTGTTATGCGGCGTGCCGTGGTTCAACGCAGTGATGCACCACGTCGATCCGCGCATCGACGTGCAGTGGCGCTATCGTGAAGGCGAACTTATGACGGCCGACACGACGGTTTGCAAACTGCGCGGCCCGGCGCGCGCATTACTCACGGCTGAGCGCAACGCGCTGAATTTCCTGCAGATGCTTTCAGGTGTGGCGAGCGCGACGCGCCGCTACGTCGACGCCATCGCCCATACGCAGGCGCACGTTCTCGATACGCGCAAGACCTTGCCTGGTCTGCGGCTCGCCCAGAAGTACGCGGTGCGCGTGGGCGGTGGCGCCAACCAGCGGCTTGCGCTCTACGACGGCATTCTCATCAAGGAAAACCACATCGCGGCAGCGGGCGGAGTGGGGCCGGCGATGGACGCCGCGCTCGCCTTGAACGCGGGCGTGTCGATCCAGATCGAGGTGGAGACGCTGGAGCAGCTTGAAACGGCGTTGGCGCATCGTGCGCAATCCGTTCTGCTCGACAACTTCTCGTTCGACGCCATGCGCGATGCCGTGCGCCTCACGGCGGGGCGGGCGGTGCTCGAAGTGTCGGGCGGCGTGAACTTCGAGACGGTGCGGACGATTGCGGAGACCGGCGTGGATCGTATTTCGATCGGCGCGTTGACGAAGGACGTGCGCGCAACGGATTACTCGATGCGGATTGTCTGATTTTTCGGCTTCGGCTTCGGCTTCAGGCTGCCTCTGCGGCGAAAAGGCCATCGCACACGAGCGATGGCCTTTTCGCTTTCACGCGGGTTCGGTCGGGACGATGGATGATCCGCCACCCGCACGATAAACCGCGTATCAGATGTTGCGGTTCCGCACGTTCTCGGGCGACAGCACTGTCGGCAATGCTTTCGGTAGCGCGGCAGGCCAATCGCGGCTGAAATGGAGTCCACGGCTTTCGCGCCGCGAGCGGGCGCTGTCGACGATTAGCGACGCCACGTCCACCAGGTTGCGCAATTCGAGCAGATCGCGGCTTACCTTGAAGTTCGCGTAGTACTCGAGGATTTCGTCGCGCAGCAGCGCGAGGCGATGCCTGGCGCGGGCAAGCCGCTTGTCGGTTCGCACGATGCCGACGTAATTCCACATCAGGCGGCGCAATTCGTCCCAGTTGTGAGCGACGACCACTTCTTCGTCCGGGTCGGACACGCGGCTCTCGTCCCAATCGGGCAGCGGCGCATGGGCGGCGGCGCTGAACCCTTCCGCTTCGATGGCGGCCGCCGCGGAGCGGCCGATCACGAGACACTCCAGCAGCGAATTGCTGGCGAGGCGGTTGGCGCCGTGCAATCCGGTGCAGGAGGTTTCGCCGACCGCATAGAGGCCCGACAGGTCGGTGCGGCCTGCCAGGTCCGTGACGACGCCGCCGCAGGTGTAGTGCGCCGCGGGCACGACCGGAATGGGTTCTTTGGTGATGTCGATGCCGAACTCGAGGCAGCGCGCGAGGATGGTCGGAAAATGCTCTTGCAGGAAACTCGCGGGCTGATGACTGATATCGAGGTACACGCAGTCGATGCCGCGCTTCTTGATCTCGAAGTCGATCGCCCGCGCGACGATGTCGCGCGGCGCCAGTTCGGCGCGCTCGTCGTGCTGGGGCATGAAGCGCGTGCCATCCGGCAGCTTCAGAATGCCGCCTTCGCCGCGCACCGCTTCCGAGATCAGAAAGGATTTGGCGTAGGGATGGAACAGGCAGGTCGGATGGAACTGGATGAATTCCATGTTCGAGACGCGGCAGCCGGCGCGCCACGCCATGGCGATACCGTCGCCGGTCGCGGTGTCCGGGTTCGTGGTGTAGAGGTACACCTTGCCCGCGCCGCCCGTGGCGAGCACCGTATGCGGCGCCTCGATGGTGACCGTGCGGCCGCTTTCCAGATCGAGCGCATACAGCCCGTGACAGCGTCGGCCCGGCAGGCCGAGGCGGTCCGACGTGATCAGGTCGATGGCATAGTGATTTTCCAGCAGCGTGATGTTCGGATGTCGGCGCACGCGCTCGCTGAGCGTGGCGACGACCGCGTGGCCGGTGGCGTCCGCTGCATGAATGATCCGGCGGTGACTATGGCCGCCTTCGCGCGTGAGGTGAAAGCCGAGCTCGGCCGCATCGTCTTTGGTGAACGGCACGCCCTGGGCGATCAGCCATTCAATGGCTTCGCGCCCATGTTCGACGATGAACCGCGTGGCCGCTTCGTCGCACAGGCCGCCGCCGGCAATCAGTGTGTCGCTGACATGGTTTTCGATGCTGTCCGCGGAATCCAGCACGGCGGCGATGCCACCCTGTGCCCAGTCGCTCGCGCCTTCGGTCATTGAAACCTTGGCAATCACCGCGACCCGCCGCGTCTCCGCCAGATTCAATGCAACACTCAGACCCGCCAGGCCGCTACCGACAATTGCCACATCAAAATTCATTTCCTGCGTCTCCATCGCTTGATCAGCCGTTGCGACTCGTGTCGCCGCTCACCGATAAACGACAGAGGATACGCGTCGCATGACTCGAGGGAAAGCTAGCCGAATGGCCAATGCCGCAAGCAAAGGAGAACGTGCAGGGAAATGGGCTGAGACGCTCAGGGCCGCGGTTCGCACGACGTTGATGGGCGGTGCTGAAAAAAGCGCGCTGAAAACAAAAAGCCCCGCACGGATGCGGGGCTTTCGTCTTCGTCAACAAACAGGAAGCAAGATCTTATTTGATCTTGGTTTCCTTGTACGGCACATGCTTGCGGACGACGGGATCAAACTTGCTGATCTCCATCTTTTCCGGCATGTTGCGCTTGTTTTTCGTCGTGGTGTAGAAGTGACCCGTGCCTGCGGTCGATTCCAGCTTGATCTTGTCGCGTGCGCCTTTTGCCATCATTTACTCCTTAGGCTTCACCGCGTGCGCGCAGATCTGCGAGCACAGCGTCGATACCGTTCTTGTCGATCAGACGCAGGCCGGCGTTCGAAACGCGCAGACGCACCCAACGGTTTTCGCTTTCCACCCAAATACGGCGGTTTTGCAGGTTCGGCAGGAACCGGCGCTTGGTCTTGTTGTTCGCGTGGGAAACGTTGTTGCCGCTCATCGGCGCTTTCCCAGTTACTTGGCATACGCGTGCCATATGAGAGCACTCCTAATACGCTAATTCTGAGTTCGGACGCCGCGAAAGTTATCCGGAAGGGTTGCGATGATTACTCAGTCGCTTATCCGCCGGAAGGCCTTTGATGGCTTCGGAACAGGGTTGGAAACAGGCAAACCGGAATTCTAGCAGAAAAAAACCCGATAAATCAAACCTTATTTGCGATCGGCCATGGGGGCAACCGTACGACAACGGCGCGACGGCGTAAGGGCGCAGCCGCGATACGGCGGGCCCCGCGGCGCCGGGACCGCGCAAGCTCACGACCAGCCGGCTCGGGCAAACGAGAACGTCTCGTGCGTGCCGATCACGAGATGATCGACCAGTTGGACGTCGATCAACGCAAGCGTGTCGCGCAGCACCTGCGTCAGGCGCCGGTCGCTGGCGCTGGGTTTGACCGCGCCGGAGGGGTGATTATGCGCCACGATCATGCTGGCTGCATTTGCCGCTAGCGCGCGGCGGACGATTTCGCGCGGATAGACCGCCATGCGCGTGAGCGAACCGCGCGAGCTTTCTTCAAAGTCGATCAGGCGGTGCCGGGCGTCCAGAAAGAGGCACACGAAGACTTCATGGGGCCTGGAGCCTATCAACAGGCGCAAGTAGTCTTCGACTGCTTCGGGGGAATCGATCAGCGGCTTTTCGCGCATCTTTTCCACGAGCGAGCGCCGCGCCAGTTCGAGGATGGCGAGCAACTGGGCCGTTTTCGCCGGGCCGATGCCCGGCAGGCCGTCGAAATCCGCCGGTGTGGCGTCGAGCAGCGCCCGCAGCGAGCCGAATCGCTTCAGCAGGGAGTGGGCGATGCGAAATACATCGTGCCCCGGCAGCCCCGAACCGAGCACCAATGCGACCAGATCGGCATTGCTCAGGGTTGCGGGCCCGAAATCGAGCAGGCGTTCGCGCGGCATATCGCGTTTGCCGCGCGAACGCTTGCGTCCGGTGAGCCGGCGCGGGGTTGCCCACGATGTATCCGGGCGGGCCGCGCTGAACGCGAGCACGTCCGCCCCGAACTTGTCTGGCCTGGCGGCGGGTGCGCCCGGTCCGTGCGGCTCGGGCACCCCCGCGCTTGCGGCCAGCCTGAGCCTGGCCGGTCCGCGCGCCGCCGCTTGGGGCGCCGCTAGCCCGGACACTTTCGCCGCAGCGTTGGTCTCTACAGGATCTGCCGCTGTTTCCACGCAGGCGTAATCGTCCATCTCATTGTTCTCCGGTTAGAAGGCGGGAAAGTCCTCACCTGTGGCGGCAGCGGATACGATGCACCCAAGCCGCCGCTGGATATGTGGCTTACAATAGGGCCTTTGCGCACGGCACCATGACGGTTTGCCACCCGCACCGGCTGCGCCCTGCGCGCACGTGTGCGGCGCGTCCCGACTGAACGAGTTATTGCATGAGCATCATCGACATCTCTGAAGTGAAACCCGGTTCGCACGTCACGCTCCATTACCGGCTTTCGCTTGCCGATGGCGCCGAAGTCATCAACACCTTTACCGAAAAGCCGGCCACGCTCCTGCTGGGCGCCGGCCAACTGGCTCCGCCGCTGGAAGATATTTTGCTGGGATTGAAGGTCGGCCACCATTCGACCTTTCAGCTAACGCCGGAGCAGGCGTTCGGCCCCCGCAATCCGGAACTGCTTCAGCGGGTTTCGCTCGCCACGTTGCGCGAAAACAGCATGATCGGTGAGGATTTTTCGCCGGGCGATCTCGTCGAATTCAACGCACCAGGTGGCGGACGTTACGCAGGCGTGTTGAAGGAAGTCGGCGAAACGTCCGCCCTGTTCGATTTCAATCACCCGCTCGCCGGCCAGGCGTTGGCGTTCGAAGTGAAAATCATCGGGATTCTGTAAACATGAGCACCACGGATACGACTCTGACTGAAGCCGAGATCCTGCTGGCGCAACCGCGTGGGTTTTGCGCGGGTGTCGATCGGGCCATCGAAATCGTCGAACGCGCGATCAAGCTGCACGGTTCACCCATCTACGTGCGCCACGAAATTGTCCACAACGCCTATGTCGTTGAGGATCTGCGCAAGAAGGGCGCCATCTTCATCGAGCAGCTGGAAGAAGTGCCGGCCGGCAATACGGTGATCTTCAGCGCGCACGGCGTCTCCAAGACCGTGCGCTCGGAAGCCGAATCGCGCGGCCTGCGGGTTTATGACGCAACCTGTCCGCTCGTCACCAAGGTGCATATCGAAGTGGCGAAGATGCGCCAGGAAGGCTTCGATATCGTGATGATCGGTCACAAGGGCCACCCGGAGGTCGAGGGCACGATGGGGCAGGCGGGCGAGGGCATGTATCTCGTCGAAGATATCGAGGACGTGCAGGCGCTGCAACTCGCCGACCCGGAACGGATTGCGTTCGTCACGCAGACCACGCTGTCGGTCGACGATGCGGCCGAGATCATCGCCGCGCTCAAGGCCAAGTATCCGGCCATCAAGGAGCCGAAAAAGCAGGACATCTGTTACGCCACGCAGAATCGCCAGGATGCGGTCAAGTTCATGGCGCCGCAGTGCGACGTGGTGATCGTGGTGGGCAGCCCGAACAGTTCCAATTCGAACCGCTTGCGCGAGGTTGCCGAGAAGCGCGGCATTCCTTCGTATATGGTGGACTCGCCCGACCAGATCGATCCGGCCTGGATCGTCGGCAAGCGCCGCATTGGCGTGACAGCCGGCGCCTCGGCTCCCGAGGTGCTCGCCCAGGCGGTCATTGCCCGTTTGCGCGAACTGGGTGTGCGCAACGTGCGCGCGCTTGAAGGCATCGAAGAAAACATCGCGTTTCCGTTGCCGCGCGGTTTGGGCTTGCCGGCCTGACATTCCGCTCACGTCTCTGTAAGAAAGCGCGCCTTGGGCGCGCTTTTTTTATGTCCCCCGAGGAAGCGGCGCTTTCCATTAATAAGTGCCAAATCACAAAAATGGAGCTGTTTTCAGCGCACGCCACACAAATTTTCTGCGTCCCGATGATTTTATTTTATCGCTCGGGCAATGATCGATCCCCATTTGTGACCGCGATATTCGACACTGGCGATTTTTGATGCACTAACATTGTGCGGACAGTCCGGCCGATATAGAAACGTAGTACCTATCGCTCAGCGCGATGAAATCAGGCGGCCACCACGATCGCTGCAACACTTGATGCTGCTGGGGTCTACGATGGTGCAACTGATGCACGAAAAAATGTCGCAACCGGGTTGCGCCTTTTGTGCGTTATTGCTCACAAAATGCGGTTGCAATGCAGGAAAACCCTGCCGTTTCAACAATATTGCCCATCGCATAATTGGAGTTACAATGCGCGCGTTCTCAAGGCCTCCGGGTCTCGAGCAATGAATTTGGCAAGGCGCTGGAGACCTACTTAATGCGAGTCAAGTTTGCTTACGCCGTGTCCGCTCCGGCCGCGGTAGAGATGCTGACCGCGTGCAGCAAGAAGAGCGATGTCGAGGCGGGCACGGGCGCAACGAGCGCCATCGCCGGTCATGCGGCCCCATTAATGGGAAGGATTGCCTATCCAGGCAAACACAACGAAAACGGGACGCGATTGGCGGTTGAGGAAATCAGCATCGAGCGGCGGGCGAGCGGCAGCCAGCGCGTCCCGTTAGCAAATGACGAGGTCCCGGAGATCCGGGCCATTCTCACCATGATCAAGCGTGTTCAGCCGGACGTAGGCCAGTCCGGCGGAATGAACACGACGGACGGGGCGCATGCGAAGCAGGCGGCCACGTCCGGTATCGGGGCACAAATCCTTGGCGGCGACGGCGTGTATACCGCCAAGGTGGGGGAGCTGGCGGAATCCGCCATGCGCAACCCGGTCTGTTCGAAGGCGGGTGTTGTGCTTTCGATGCGGAACCCGGGAGCGGACTTCAAGCAGCAGGCCGAAGATCGTTCCCACACGCCGGTGCAGATTGACGCGCCGTTCGCGCATGACGCTTTGTGCGTGATCGTCGATGCAATGAAGCGCGCCAACTCAATCGACGCGCCCAAGGTGCTGGCTGCGATGCCGTCCACCGGTTACAACGGGGTAACCGGCCACATCGCATTCGACCACAAGGGTGATTTGAAAGAAGGCGCCATTACGCTTTACGACTTCAAGGACAGCGAAGCAGCGGTCCTCGACGCCGTAGAGATGTAATGACGGTAGTACAGCCTGACGGCACCTGGCCCACCCATTGGTGTCGTTTTTGCATCCGGTGCCGACGAAGCGGCGACTGCATCCCGGTCGCATGACGAGTTGGCGGCGGATAACCCTTACCGGTCTTTTACATCAGTACCCGCAGTGCCGTTGCGATTCCGTACAACATGACCGCCCACCGGTCGATGCAGACGCGAATCCAGTCGCACGGGCTAAGGAGCATTAAATGGATATCTTCATCCAGCAGATCCTCAACGGACTGGTGCTTGGCAGCGTTTACGCCATCATCGCACTGGGCTATACGATGGTTTACGGCATCTTGGGCATCATCAACTTCGCGCACGGCGATGTGTTGATGGTGGGCGCGATGGTTGCGCTCTCAGCCATAGGCGTGCTTCAGAACCACTTTCCGGGGCTAGGCAATGTGCCGACGCTCATCATCGCGTTGATCATCGCAGCGGTCGTCTGCTCGGTGGTCGGCTATACGATCGAGCGCGTGGCCTACCGGCCGTTGCGCCGTGCGCCGCGTCTCGCGCCGCTGATCACCGCCATCGGCGTGTCGATCCTGCTGCAGACGCTCGCGATGATGATCTGGTCGCGCAATCCGCTGCCGTTCCCGCAACTGCTGCCTACCGATCCGCTCAACGTGATCAAGGCCGGCCCCAACAATCCGGGCGCCGTGATCTCGATGACTGAAATCGTCATCATCGTGGTCGCGTTCCTCGTGATGGGCGGGCTGCTGCTGCTCGTGCACAAGACGAAGCTCGGTCGCGCCATGCGTGCGATTGCCGAGAATCCGAACGTCGCGAGCCTGATGGGCGTGAATCCGAACTTCGTGATCTCCGCCACCTTCATGATCGGCTCGGCGCTCGCTGCGCTGGCCGGCGTCATGATCGCCTCGGAATACGGCAACGCGCACTTCTACATGGGCTTCATCCCCGGTCTGAAGGCCTTTACCGCGGCTGTGCTGGGCGGCATCGGCAATCTCGGCGGCGCCATGGTCGGCGGTGTCGTGCTTGGCCTGATCGAACAGTTGGGTGCGGGCTACATCGGCAACCTGACGGGTGGCGTGTTCGGCAGTAACTACCAGGACGTGTTCGCATTCATCGTGCTGATCGTCGTGCTGGTGTTCCGTCCGTCGGGCCTGCTTGGCGAACGTGTCGCAGATCGCGCCTGACCTGGGCTAAGGAGCAAATAACATGACCTCAATTCAACCGATCGAGCCGTCCACGACGCTCATCCCTGAAAAGAACATGACGAAGACCCTGACGGTCGGCGTCATCACCGCGATCTTCGTCATCGCCGCACCGATGATCATCGGCGCAGTCGGCGGCAACTACTGGGTGCGCGTGCTCGACTTCGCGATGCTGTACGTGATGCTGGCACTGGGCCTGAACGTGGTGGTCGGCTTCGCCGGCCTGCTGGACCTGGGCTACATCGCGTTCTACGCGATCGGCGCCTACACGACGGCCCTGCTGTCGTCGCCGCACCTGACGACCCAGTTCGCCTGGATCGCGCATCTGTTCCCGGGCGGCCTGCATACGCCGTTCTGGATCATCGTGCCGATCGCCATGGCGCTCGCGGCGATGTTCGGCGTGCTGCTCGGCGCTCCGACGCTGCGTCTGCGCGGCGACTACCTCGCCATCGTGACGTTGGGCTTCGGGGAAATCGTGCGGATCTTCATGAACAACCTCGACCGTCCGGTGAACATCACCAACGGGCCGCAGGGGATCACGGGGATCGACCCGGTGCAGGTCGGCGGCTTCAGTCTCGCGCAGACCCATACGTTCCTCGGCTTCCAGTTCACGACGGTGTACATGTATTACTACCTGTTCGTGCTGTGTGCCTTGCTGGTGATCTGGGTGTGTACGCGTCTGCAGCACTCGCGGATCGGCCGTGCATGGGCCGCGATTCGTGAAGACGAAATCGCCGCCAAGGCGATGGGCATCAACACCCGTAACGTGAAGCTGCTGGCGTTTGCGATGGGCGCATCGTTCGGCGGCCTGTCGGGCGCGATGTTCGGCGGCTTCCAGGGCTTCGTGTCGCCGGAATCGTTCACCTTCTGGGAATCGGTCGTGGTGCTGGCCTGCGTGGTGCTGGGCGGTATGGGCCACATCCCGGGCGTGATTCTCGGTGCGGTGCTGCTCGCGGTGTTTCCGGAATTCCTGCGCTCGACGATGGGGCCGCTGCAGAACATGATCTTCGGCCATGAAATTGTCGATACCGAAGTGATCCGTCAGTTGCTGTACGGTCTCGCGATGGTTCTCATCATGCTGTACCGCTCGGAAGGCCTGTGGCCGGCACCGAAGCACGAGGACAAGATTGCGAAAATCGCGAAGCGCAACAGCAAGAAGCCGGTGCGCGCCTAAGGCCTGGAGGAGAAATCTAATGAGCGACAATCAAATCCGCCTGTCCGTCAAGGGCGTGAACAAGCGTTTCGGCGGCCTGCAGGCACTGTCCGATGTGGGCCTGGAAATCAAGGCCGGTGAGATCTACGGTCTGATCGGTCCGAACGGCGCCGGCAAGACCACGTTCTTCAATGTGATCACGGGGTTGTACACGCCGGACTCCGGCGACTTCAGGCTCAACGGCGAGACCTACACGCCGACCGCGGTGTACCAGGTTGCGAAGGCCGGCATTGCCCGTACGTTCCAGAACATCCGTCTGTTCGGCGGCATGACCGCGCTGGAAAACGTGATGGTGGGCCGTCACGTGCGCACGAAGCATGGCCTGATCGGCGCCGTATTCCAGACGCCGTCGGAGCGCAAGGAAGAGCGCGAGATCAAGGAACGCGCGCTGGAGTTGCTGGAGTACGTCGGCGTGCTGCAATACGCGGACTATACCTCGCGCAACCTGTCGTATGGTCACCAGCGTCGTCTGGAAATCGCTCGTGCGCTGGCTACAGATCCGAAGCTGCTGGCGCTGGACGAACCGGCCGCCGGCATGAACGCGACGGAGAAGGTCGAACTCACCAAGCTGCTCGACAAGATCCGCAGCGACGGCAAGACGATCCTGCTGATCGAGCACGACGTGAAACTGGTGATGGGCCTGTGCAACAACATGACAGTGCTCGATTACGGCAAGGTGATTGCCCAGGGTCTGCCGCAAGACGTGCAGAAGGACCCGAAGGTGATTGAGGCATATCTGGGTGCGGGGGTCCACTGATGGCTACGGCAATGTTGAAAATCAAGGGCCTGCAGGTCAATTACGGCGGTATTCAGGCCGTCAAGGGTATCGACCTGGAAGTGGCGCAGGGCGAACTGGTCACGCTGATCGGCGCGAACGGCGCAGGCAAGACCACGACCATGAAGGCGATTACCGGCCTGAAGGCGTACGCGGCGGGCGACATCGAGTACATGGGCGAGTCGATCAAGGGCCTGCCCGCGCACGAGCTGCTCAAGCGCGGTCTGGCGATGGTGCCGGAAGGCCGTGGCATCTTCTCGCGCATGTCGATTGTCGAGAACATGCAGATGGGCGCGTATCTGCGTAACGACACGGACGCCATCAAGGCGGACGTGGATCGCATGTTCGGCTTCTTCCCGCGTCTGAAGGAACGCGCTTCGCAGTACGCGGGCACGTTGTCGGGCGGCGAGCAGCAGATGCTGGCGATGGCGCGCGCAATCATCAGCAAGCCTAAGCTGTTGTTGCTCGACGAGCCGTCGATGGGCCTGTCGCCGATCATGGTCGAGAAGATCTTCGAAGTGGTGCGGGCGATCTCGGCCGAAGGCATGACCGTGCTGCTGGTCGAGCAGAACGCGCGTCTGGCGTTGCAGGCGGCCAATCGCGGCTACGTGATGGACTCGGGTCTGGTGACGATGTCCGGCGACGCGAAGCAGATGCTGGATGATCCGAAGGTTCGGGCTGCTTATCTGGGTGAGTAAGCCTCGCTGACCTGCTAAGGAAAAAAGGCCGCATGCGTCGTTCGATGCATGCGGCCTTTGTCATTTCAGACACATGACGTCCGGCGCGGCGTCGGCGAATTCCCCCAGCCGCTTGCCCATACTGATCACAGCATCTGCGCGATATCCGAGCGCTTCATAAAACCCGCGAATATCTTCCTTCGCCGAGAGCACCTGCAGATTCACCTTCGGGCAGCCGCGCGCGGTCAGCGCCGCCTCCGCATGTGCGACCAGCCGCGTGCCGATGCCGAGCCGCCGCCGCGTCGTGTCCACCGCGAGCGAGTACATCCAGCCTCGGTGCCCGTCATAGCCCGCCATCACCGTGCCGACCAGCTGTCCCTCGAACTCGGCGACGAAGAACAGTTCCGGCTGCGTGGTCATCTTGTTGGCGATCGACAGATGCGGATTGCGCTGCGGCCGTGTGAGGTCCCGGTACTCGGGGAACGCCTCTTGCCACAGCGCGACCACGGCATCGGTGTCGCGGGCTTCGAAGCAGCGGATCGAGAGCGGTGCGGTCGTCGTCATCGTCATATGCGCTCCGGGCGGATTACAGGGTGTCGAGAATCGACCGCAGCATGGCCATCATCTGGTCGATTTCTTCGTTCGTCACGTTCAGCGCCGGCATGAAGCGCAGCAGGTTGGGGCGCGCCGCGTTCAGCAGCAAGCCGTCCGGCTGCATGTTGCGAGCCTTTTCGACGATCTGGTTGCCGATGTCCTTGCCGAGCAGCAGCGCGCGCAGCAACCCTTCGCCACGTTCGCCCTCGAAACCGCGTTCTTCGGATAGCTCCAGCAGCTTCGCGCGCAGATACTCGCCGCGCGCCCGCACGCCTTCGAGGAAGCCCGGCGCGGTCAGTTGCGAGATCACCGAGTAACCCACCGCCGTCATCAGCGGGTTGCCGTTATAGGTGCCGCCCTGATCGCCGGCTTCGAACACTTCGACCGCGGCCTTGCACAGCAGCGCCGCCAACGGCACACCGCCGCCGATGCCCTTGCCGAGCGTCATGATGTCAGGCTCGATACCCGACAGCTCATACGCGAACAGCGTGCCTGCACGGCCGCAACCGCTTTGCACTTCGTCGACGATCAACAGGAGGTTGTGCTTCTGCGTCAGCGCGCGCAGTTGCTGCATGAACTCACGCGTCGCGGGGATCACGCCGCCTTCGCCCTGGATCGGTTCGAGCATCACGGCGACGGTCTTGCCGCTGATGAGCCTCTCGACCGAGGCGATGTCGTTCAGGTCGGCCTTCGGGAAGCCCGGCACTTGCGGCGCGTAGATGGTGTCCCAGCCGGGCTTGCCGCTTGCCGACATGGTGGCGAGCGTGCGGCCGTGGAAGCTGTGGTCGAACGTGATGATCTCGAAAGCGCCGTCCTTATGCTTCTTGCCCCACTTGCGCGCGAGCTTGATGGCGCCTTCGTTGGCTTCGGCGCCGCTGTTCGCGAAGAACACCTTGTCGAAGCAGCTATGCTGCGTGAGCAGGCCCGCGAGCTGCGCCATCGGCGCGTTGTAGAAGGCCGGCGACGGATTGATCAGCAGTTGCGCCTGCTTGTTCAGCGCGTCGATCATGCCTTCGTTGCAATGCCCGAGGCTGTTGACGGCCCACCCCTGGATGAAATCGAGGTATCGCTTGCCGGTGTTGTCGTAGATCCACGAACCCTTGCCGTGCGTGAAAACGATCTCGGGCCGGTTGGTGATGTACATCAGCGACTCGACGGGGTACTCATTGAAATTCATGGCGGCAGGCTCCGGGCGTTGCAGGGGTGAAGGATCGGAAAAGGAAACGGCAAAAACAAAAAAGCCACGGCATGCCGTGGCTTTCGTGATTCGAACAACATGCGCCTGATCGGCGCGAATCCGTGACAAAGCCGGCGGCGTCCCTAAGGGAGCAGCGAGCGGCGACGTCGAAGTTCGGACTGGATGCGGTTCATGGGCGAAAGAATACGACAACGCGAGCGCCGGTGTAAACCATGAATTTCGTCGGCGGCGGATTTTTGGGGTCCGCCGCGTGGGCTTTCAGAGCTTACGGTGGCGCGCTTCATGGCTTCACCGGCGAGTTAGACCGGATTGGCGAGATCCGCTGCGCTCGTGAAGGAATCCGCATAGAACTCGTCTTCCGGCAGGCCGTGGTGCTGCGTGAAATCGCGCTGCGCCGATTCGACCATCACCGGTGCGCCGCAGGCGTACACCTGATAACCCGACAAGTCTGGCAGGTCTTCGATGACGCTACGATGAACAAAGCCGGTACGGCCGGTCCAGGCGTCGCTCGGGTCCGGCTCGGACAGCACGGGCACGAACTTGAAGTTCGGGATCTCGCGCGCCCATTGCTCGGCGAGCTCCAGCAGGTACAGGTCTTTCTTGCGGCGCGCGCCCCAGTAGAGGGTCATGGGCCGCTCGAGATTCTTGAACGCCGCGTGTTCGACGATCGCCTTCAGCGGCGCGAAGCCGGTGCCGGAGGCGAGCAGCACGATCGGCTTGTCCGAATCTTCGCGCAGGAAGAAGGTGCCGAGCGGCGCTTCGAAGCGCAGGATGTCGCGCTCTTTCATGGTGTTGAAGACGTGATCGGTGAATGCGCCGCCGGGCATATGGCGGATGTGCAGTTCGATCGGGCCTTCGACGTGCGGCGCATTCGCCATCGAATAGCTGCGGCGCTTGCCGTCCTTCAGGATGAATTCGAGGTACTGGCCGGCGAGATATTGCAGACGCTCGTTGGCGGGCAACTGCAGCTTCAGCACGACGACGTCGTCGGCCTTGCGTTCGATGGCGTTCACGCGGCACGGCAGCTTCTTGACCTGCACATCGCCGACGCCGGCCACTTCGCGGATGTCGATCTCGAGATCGGTGCATGGCGTCGCGCAGCAGAAGAGCGCCATGCCGCGGGTCTTTTCGTCGTTCGACAGCGCCGACGACGAGTGCTGGCGCTGTTCGACTTCACCACTCAGCACGGTGCCCTTGCAGGAGCCGCAGGCGCCGTTCTTGCAGCCGTACGGTAAGCCGATGCCCTGGCGGAGGGCGGCGGTCAGGACCGGTTCATCGGGTTCTACTTGAAACTGCCGGCCGCTTTGCCGGAGGGTTACATTAAATGCCATAGCGTGTTCGAGTTCGAAGAGTCGGTAATCGGTGCGAGCCGTCCTTGACGGCTACAATGCGTCCACCATGAAAGCCATACGAAACTTGCGCCGGCCGCGCGTGCTCATTGTGGGCTGCGGCGATGTCGGCATGCGTTGCGTCGAACTGCTGCGGCCGCGCGCGCGCCTGTTTGCGCTGACAAGCCAGCCTGCCCGGTGCGCCGAATTGCGCGCGGCGGGCGTGACGCCGATTGTCGGCGACCTCGATGCGCGCAGCAGCCTGAAGCGGCTCGCGGGCCTCGCGCCGCGCGTGCTGCATCTGGCGCCGCCACAAAAGACCGGTGACGACGACCGCCGCACACGCGGGTTGCTCGCGGCCCTGAGCGCACGCCGCATCCGTCCGGCACGCGGTGCGGTTGCGCCGGTCGCACGGTTGCGCCGCCTGCGCGCTGCATGGATGGAACGGGAAACAGCCGATATTGTACCCGACGGGGTAGGCCGCCCTGCCGCTAGGCGCCCGCCCGTGCGTATGGTTTACGCCAGCACGACGGGGGTTTACGGCGACTGCGGCGGGGCGCTGATCGACGAAACGCGTACGGTCCGCCCGGCCAATCCGCGCGCGATGCGGCGGGTCTCGGCCGAACGGCAATTGCGGCGCGCCACCGCGCGCGGCGCCGTGCAGGCGAGCATCGCGCGGATTCCCGGCATCTATGCGGGCAACCGCTTGCCGCTCGCGCGGCTCGAAAAGCGCACCCCCGCGCTGATCGATGCGGACGACGTCTATACCAGCCATATCCACGCCGACGACCTCGCCGCGATTCTGGTGCGCATGATGCGGCTCGGGCGGCGCGGGCGGGTGGTCCACGCGTCGGACGATACGACGCTGAAAATGGGCGAGTACTTCGATGCGGTGGCCGACGCGTACGGCCTCGAACGTGCCCCGCGTATCACGCGGGCGCAAGCGGAGGCGCAACTTGAACCGATGATGATGTCGTTCATGCGCGAATCGCGGCGGCTCGTGAACGAGCGGATGAAGCGCGAACTGCGCGTGCGTCTGCGCTATCCGACGGTAGCGGATTTCCTGCGCAGCGCGCAGGGTGACGCGACACCCGCCTCAAGCGATCTCAGGTGAGCGCGGGCAGCGCTTCCAGCAGCAGGAAGCACAGGACCGCACCGACCAGCGCGCCGATCAGGCTCGGATGATACTTGTGGCGCACACGCATGACGAACAGCAGCGCACCCACCAGGACCACAGCAAGGCTGATAAACCCAATGATCGCGGCCGGGATCTCGAACGAATTGTTGATGATCATGGCGCCCCTCCCTGAACCTTTGTAGTCATTCTTTAATCGAGTATAGAGCGACTTGTCAGGAAGGGCATGCTGCGTCGCAGCGCAAACGGAGCGGCGACGCCGGCCTGGGTGGGGCGGTGCACACAGGACGCTCGACGCCACGGGGCCGCGCGGCCCGCTTACCGGTTTACCCGCTCCGTAAAGATCCGAGGTCGGTTTCGTCGAGCCACTGCCATGCGCCTTCGGCCAGGGTGGCAGGCAAGCTCAAGCCGCCGATCCGCTCGCGGTGCAGCGCCTCCACGCGGTTGCCTGCCGCCGCGACCATGCGCTTGACCTGATGGTATTTGCCTTCGAGCACGGTGAGTTCGAGCGTGTGCTCGCTGCGTGCCTGTGCCGCGACGGCGGCGATCGGTTTCGGCTCGCCATGCAGCAGCACGCCCTCGCGCAGGGCGCCGAGTTGCGCATCGTCGAGCGGATGGCGGGTGGTCGCCACGTAGACCTTCGGCACCTTGCGCTTCGGCGAGGTGAACGCATGGACGAACTTGCCGTCGTCGGAGAGCAGCAGGAGGCCGGTCGTATCCTGATCGAGCCGCCCGACGCACTGCACGCCGCGCGCCGCAAACTGTGGCGGCAGCAGGTTGAACACGCTCAGATGATGCTGCGGCTCGCGCGAGCATTCGTAGCCGGCGGGTTTGTTGAGCAGCAGATAGGCGTGTTCGCGGTACGGCCACGTGATGCCGTCGACGGCGAAGTTGAGCGCCTCGGTCGGCACCTCGGCATCGGGGTCGGCGTGGAGCGCGCCGTCGATCGTCACGCGGCCGTCGGCGATCAGCGCGCGGCATTGACGTCGTGAACCGAAACCCTGGGTAAAGAGAACGCTTTCGAGATTCATGGGGAACGAGAGAACGGCAGGGCGAAATGCAGACGACGGACCGTGGTCCGCAATCTGTCACTTCGCGTGCATTCTACCCGGCGCCGAGCGGGTGCCGTACGCACATAGACGCACGGTCTGCCACGGGTTCCTCGTTTGATCCGACTGCTTCAATGCGGTACGCCCGCGCGCCGCTCCACGAAACGCCGCACATAATCGTCGGCGGGACGCGTGAGAATCTCGTCCGGCGTACCTTCCTGCACCAGCGTGCCGTCTCTCAGGATCGCGATGCGGTTGCCGATGCGCAGCGCCTCATCCAGATCGTGCGTGATGAACACGATGGTCTTGTTCAGCGTCGCCTGCAACTGCAGCAACTGGTCCTGCATTTCCGTGCGGATCAGCGGATCGAGCGCGGAAAACGCTTCGTCCATCAGCAGCACGTCGGTATCGGCGGCGAGCGCGCGGGCGAGGCCCACGCGCTGGCGCATGCCGCCGGACAGCTCGTCCGGATAGTGCTCGCCGTAGCCGTTCAGACCCACCTTGCCGAGCCACGTGCGCGCCTTCTCGTTCGCTTCGGCCTTGCCTTCGCCGCGCGTGCGCAGGGCGTACGCGGTGTTGTCGAGCACGGTCTGGTGCGGCAGCAGTCCGAAGTTCTGGAACACCATGCTGACCTTGTAGCGGCGCAGTTCTCGCAGGCCCTGCGGGTTCAGCCTGATGACGTCCGAACCGTCGATCACGATTTCGCCCGCGGTCGGCTCGATCAGCCGGTTGAAGTGGCGCACGAGCGTGGACTTGCCGGAACCCGAGAGGCCCATGATCACGTAAATCTCGCCCGAACCGATGTTCAGGCTCACGTCGTTCAGTCCGACGTTGCAGCCGGTTTGCGCGAGCACGTCGGCCTTGCCCTTGCCGCTTTTGAGCAGGTCGAGCACGCGTGCGTGACCGGTCTCGGGGCCGAACAGCTTGTAGACGTGTCTGACTTCTATCGCTGCCATGTCATTCTCCTGAGCGCTTCTCTGCTTTCCTGACGATTACTTCGCCGCGCGGGTTTCAAGCCCGCCCTGAGCGGCATGAGCCTCGCTGTTGGCCTCATCCGCCCCGGCTTCGGTAGCCGCGACCTTGTACGGCACGCGCGACACCGCCTTCGCCTTCCTGCGCAACGCCAGCAGACGCCGCGTACGACGATCCTGTCCATACCCCTGGCTGATCCGGTCGATCACAATCGCCAGGATCACGATCGCAATGCCCGCCTGCGTGCCCTTGCCGACATCGAGCGTCTGAATCCCCGCCAGCACGTCCTCACCGAGCCCACGTGCGCCGATCATCGAGGCGATCACCACCATCGACAGCGCCATCATCGTGGTCTGGTTGATGCCGGCCATGATGCTGGGGCGCGCGAGCGGCAACTGCACGTTGACCAGCAACTGCCAGCGCGTCGTACCGAATGCGCGCGCGGCTTCGACCACGTCTGCATCCACATGACGGATGCCGAGATCGGTCAAACGGATCAGCGGCGGCAGCGCATAGATGATGGTGGCGAGAATCGCGGGCACCTTGCCGAGGCCGAACAGCATCAGCACGGGGATCAGGTACACGAAGCTCGGCAGCGTCTGCATGATGTCGAGCACCGGCAGCAGGATGCGCCGCAGCCATGCGCTGCGCGAGGTGAAGATACCGAGCGGCACGCCGAGCGCGACGGAGAGCACGGTGGCCACCAGCATCAGCGCGAGCGTCTCCATCAGCTTGTCCCACAGACCGAAGCAGCCGATCGCGTAAAGCAGCAGGACGAAGAAGCCGGCGATACCGAGCCGCCGCGTCGCATTCCACGTAATCGCGCCTACGGCAAGCAGGATCAGCCACGGCGGCGTCGCGCGCAGCGCGCCTTCGAGCGGCACCAGCAGATAGCGCAGCAGCGCGATGCTGAAGTTATGAAAGCTGTCGCCGTACTGGGTGACGAACGACTGAACCGCGTCGTTGACCCAGTCGGCAATCGACAGGTGCAGGAAAAACGAATGCATGATCAAACCTCCGATGCGCCTGAACGGATGGCATGCAGCGCCATCCGTTCAGCCCAAGCCCAAAGCGTCGCGACGTCGTCGCAGATCAGGCGCCTGCGAGCGAGGCCTGGATCTTCGACGCGACGTCGTTCGAAACCCACGGTTTCCACATTTCCGGATGATCGTGGAGGAACTGTTTGGCCATCGTCTGACCGTCGATCTTCTTGCTGGTCATCTCGAGAATGGTCTTGTTCAGGAAGTCCATCGAGAAGGTCACTTTCGCGTAAGCGGCCATCAGGTCAGGCTCGGCCTGATAGAACGGCGTCGAGACGCCGACCTTCAGGTGCGAGACCAGATACGACGACGCGCATTGCGACGTGCTGTTGTCGGCACGCAGCGTCTCCCAGCACTTCTGGTCGAACGGCGGCATCTTCAGTTGCACGAACTTGTACTTTGCCATCAACGCAGCCGGTTCCCAGTAATAGAACAGGATCGGCTTGCCGCGCTGATAGGCGGACGCGATGGCGGCGTCGAGCGCGGCGCCGGTGCCTGGACGGAAATTCGTGTAGCTGTCGTCGAGCTTGAGCACTTTCAGGAGGCGCGTGTTGACGCGTTCGCAATCCCAGCCGGCCGGGCAGTTGAGGAAACGTCCCTTGCCGGGTTCTTCGTCGTCCTCAAAGAGATCCTTGTATTTCGGCAGATCGGCCACCGATGCCAGGTTCGGTGCGAGCGGCTTGATGCCGCGCGCCGGGTCGCCCTTGACGACGTATTCCGGCACGAACCAGCCTTCGTTGGTGCCGCCGGGCAGCGTGTCGCCGATCAGCTTGACCTGGCCGGCCGCGACGCCTTTGGCGATGATCTCCGAGCGGCCTGTCCACTGTTCGCCCCAGACCTGCAGATCGTCGCGCGCGAGTGCCGTTTCGGTGGCGGCGGTGCTGCCCGGCACGGTGTCGGTCTTGCAGCCGTAGCCCTTCTCGGCGATATAGCGCAGTACTTCCGAGGTGAACGAACCGCTTTCCCACGTCACGCCGGCAAAGTGCACGGTCTTGCCGCTCGAGCACCAGGTGCCGGCATGGGCGGCGGCCGGAAATAAGGCACCGGCGGCCAGCGCGACGCAAGCGGCGCGCATCCAGGGTTTGATTTGCATGGTCTGTCTCCGTCTTTTTCGTGTGGGCCTCTTGCGAGGCGTCAGGCGTAAGTACTGCGTGAACTTTGCGTTGCGGCGAGCACGTCTTCGTCGAGCGTCAGACCGAGGCCCGGTTCGTCGGAGAGCGTGAGCCAGCCTTCGCCGTCGACGTCGATCGGCCGCGTCAACATGAAGTCGCGCCGCTCGATCGACCATTCCGGCGGGTCGTATGGGAACTCGATGAAGGGCGCCGACGCGGCGCCCGCCGTCAGATGCAGGTTGGCCGCGAGGCCGATGCCGTTGCCCCAGGTGTGCGGGGTGAACACCTTGCCGCGCGCTTCGACCGCCTGCGCGAGCTTGCGCAGGCCTTCCATGCCGAGCGAGCAGGCCACGTCGGGCTGAAACACGTCGAGGCAGTCGTGCGCGAGCAACTGATCGAACTCATAGCGCTCGCGGGTCATTTCGCCACCGGCGATGCGCAGCGTGGTGGCGCGGCGCAGCGCGGCGTAGCCCTCGTAGTCGCCGCGGTGCAGCGGCTCTTCCATCCAGTAGACGTCCTGCTTTTCCAGTTCGCGGGCCACTTCGAGGGCCTCGCTCACCGTCCACGGCGCAGCCGTGTCCCACGGCATGCGCCAGCCCTGGTTGCAGTCCACCATCAGTTCGAGCCGGCTGCCTACCGCGTCGCGCACGGCGGCGAGGGCGGTGAAATCGTCCGCGAGACTCGGGCGGCCGAAGCGGATCTTCAGCGCCGGGAAGCCGCGTGACGCGACGTGCAGCGCCATTTTCGCCATCTCGTCCGGATGCCGGTGCACGCCGCTCGATGCATACGCGCGAATCCGGTTGCTGCGGCCGCCCATCATCTTCCAGCAGGGTTCGCCGCGAATCTTGCCGGCCAGATCCCACAGCGCGATATCGAGCGGCCACGGGCGGCCGGCGTGAAAGCCGATGTTGTCGAGGACGGCGCTATGGCGCGCGAGGTCGAGCGGATCGGTACCGACGAACAGGTGCTGGTAATCGGCGAAGCCGTACATCGCATCGCCCGAGCCGATGCCGACATGACCCGCATCGTCATGGACGCGCACGATCGTGGCGGGAAATTTGCGGCGCGGCTGGCTATCCCACGAGGCCGGGAACGGCGGGTTGAGTTCGAGCTGGTGATGCGTGATGTCGATCCGGCTGATACGAGGTGTCTCACGGCTCATGGGGCGCTCCTGGGTGGATGCCGCAGTGCCGCATCGAGGCGGCACATTGAATTGGGAATGACGCCATGCTATGGAGCCGAAACGAGCAACTCAATCGCTTCAATTAAAGTAAATGACTGCATGCAATGTCGTGATATTGAATGCGTATCATGTTAATGACACCCATGGCATAGCAATGCCACCAAGAAGGAGACCGTCGCATCATGGCGATGAACGCGTGGCTGCCCCGGATCGAAGCGGGCAGTGATCCGAAATACCAGGTCATTGCGCGAGCGTTTGCGCAGGCGATCCTCAACGGCCAGTTGCCGGCGGGCGAAAAACTGCCGCCGCACCGGTCGCTCGCCAGCGAACTGCATGTGACCACCGGCACCATCAGCCGCGCGTACGCCGAGCTGGAACGCCAGGGGCTCGCGAATGCGCGCGTCGGCGACGGCACCTACGTGGCGCAGGCCCGTGCGCGGGAGATGTCGTCCGGCGCGGCACATGGCATGTTGCGGCCGGGCATGCCGCAGCCCCCGGCGCTGATCGATCTGGGTCAGAACGTGCCGCAGTCCACTGGAGAGGCGGCGGCGCTGTCCGCGACGCTGCATGAGATTGCCAACGACGAGCGGCTTGCCGCCGAATTGCTGCAATACGCGCCGGAGGCGGGCTCGATGCGGCATCGCCTGGCGGGCGCCGCATGGCTTGGCCGGGCGGGCAGTCCGGCGAGCGCGTCGCGCGTGCTGGTCACGCAGGGCGCGCAGCACGCGCTGGCGTCGGTGCTGCGCGCGGTCGCGCGGCCGGGCGATACCGTGCTGGCCGAAGTGGTGAGCTACCCGGGCATCATCGCGCTGGCGCGGCAACTGCGGCTGCATCTGGTGGGCGTCGAAATCGATGCCGAGGGTCTGGTGCCGGCCGCGCTCGAACTGGCGTGCAAGTCGCTGCATCCGCGCGCCATCTTCTGCGTGCCGACCATCCACAATCCGACCACGGCGACGATGTCGAGCGAGCGGCGCGACGCCGTCGCCGCGATCCTGCAGCGCCATGGCGTGCTGCTGATCGAAGACCTCGTGCCGGCCATGTTGCTCGACGCGCCACCCGAACCGCTGGCGACGCGTTTGCCGGATCAGTCGTTTCTGATTGCGGGCTTGTCGAAGTCCGTTGCGCCGGGTTTGCGTGTGGGCTATCTGCAGGCGCCGCCGGCCTGGTGTTCGAAGATTGCGGCGGTGATTCGCAGCGATTGCTGGATGACGGCGCCATTGATGGCGGAAGTGGTGTCGCGCTGGATCGAGAACGGCGAGATGGAGCGGTTGAACGGCTTGCAGCGCGCGCACATCGAGACCCAGCACGAGGTGGCGAGCGAGGTGCTGAGGGGCGTGGCGTACCGGCATGCGGAGACCAGCTCGCACCTGTGGCTGCCGCTGCCGGAACCGTGGCGCGCGGCGGAATTCGCGGCGGCGCTGCGTCACGAGGGTGTACTCGTCAAGACGGCGGACAGCTTCGTGATTGGGCGCAACGCTGCGCCGCACGCGATTCGCGTCTGCATGACCGGCGCGCCGTCGCGCGAAGCGCTCGCGCGCGGGTTGTCGATTATTCGGACGACGCTCGATCATGGGCTTGAGAGCGGCATGGCTTCGTCGTATGCGCCCTGAGCGAATGAAGCGTGCGCGGTGCCCTTTGCGCCTTCGGCGTCCCCGGCGTCTTAACCAGGCGAAGCGTTAAAGGCTCGCGACGACGTCCCGTCAATAACAGAGCAAGAAGCGGGGCGTACCGCGCGGCCGAAGCGGTGACGATGACCTCATTGAAGCCGGAGGTCATCGATGCGTATTCCTGTTCCCCATTCCGTTGTCAGACTGCCGGCCGCGTTCCAGCGGCTTGCGTGGTCGAACCTCGTGGCGCAGTCTGCCGAGCAGATCAGCCTGGCCGCGGCGCCGCTCGTCGCAGTATTCGCACTCAGCGCGAGCGCGCGCGAGACCGGTTTGCTGCAGACGGCACAGACCTTGCCGTTCCTGTTGCTGTCGATTCCGTTCGGCGTCTGGGCCGACCGCCGCTCGCGTCGAACCTTGATGGCGCTTGCTGAGGGCATGCGGGTGATTGCGATGCTGAGTGTGCTGTTGCTGGTGGGCTTGCATGGGTTGACCTTGCTGTGGCTTGCCGCGCTCGGGTGTCTGGGCGCAACGGGCACGGTGGCGTACAACGTGGCGGCGCCGTCGCTGGTGCCTTCGCTCGTGTCGCGCGAGTCTTACGCTGTCGCGAATGGGCGGCTCGAATTGGCGCGCAGCGCGGCGTATTCAGCGGGACCAGCGCTCGGTGGGATGCTGGTGGGCTGGATCGGCGCGGGGTGGGCGTATGGTTGCGCGGCGGGGCTGTCGGCGTTGGCGGTGGCGTTGCTGGCGGGGTTGCGCGAGCCGCCGCGCGCGCAGACGGGGCAACGGCATTTCCTGCGTGAGTTGCGTGACGGCACGCGTTTCGTGCTGCGTGATGCCTTGTTGCGTCCGATGATCGCTACGGCGGTGTTTTTCAATCTTGGTTTTTTTATGTTGCAGGCGGTGTATGTGCCGTATGCGGTGCATCGGCTTGGGCTGACGGCGTCGGCGGTGGGGGTGACGTTGGGCGCGTATGGGGTTGGCATGGTGTGCGGGGCGCTGGCAGCGCCTGCAATCGCGGCGCGGATCAGGTTTGGACGGGTGCTGACGATTGGGCCGTTTTGCGGGTTGCTGGCTTCGCTGGTGATGGTGGCGACGTTGATCGTGCCGTCGTTCTGGTTGGCAATGCTAAGTTTCTTTTTGCTTGGGGTTGGGCCGATACTTTGGGTGGTGGGGTCGACGACGTTGCGTCAGGCTATTACTCCCGATGGGATGATGGGGCGGGTTTCGGCGATCAATAGTACCGCTACGTATGGGGCGCGGCCGGTTGGGGCGCTTCTCGGTGCAGGTGTTAGTGGGTGCTGGGGGATGGAGGTTTGTCTTTTGGTCGCGGCCGGCGCGTTTTTTGTTCAGGTTTTCATTATTGTTGGGTCGGCTGCTGCGCGGCTTGACGGTGTGCCGGAGGGGGGGTAGGGGTGGGGGTTTTGCCTGCGGCGTCTTGGTTTTGGCGTTGTTCCTGCGGTGTTGGCCTCTCCTTGTTTTCTTATCGGTCTATTAGCTTCGCCCCTGTGCGGGGCGGCACTTACTTTCTTTGCCGCCGCAAAGAAAGTAAGCAAAGAAAGCGGGCTGCCACCGCTAGCCCGTAGTGAGCCATCCCGGTTTGCTCCGGGGAACGGCCCAACACGAGACCCTCTCTCGCATTTTCCCCCGTCAGTGACACAGCGCTCATCCATCCCGCCTTCGCACTCCGTGCGCAGCGGACGGGTCCACCCATGGTGGCACGCAAGTGTGAACTGGCAATGCTCACGTTGAAATGTTTGGATGCCTAAATAGAGAGCGGCCCGGCACAACAGATCTTCGGTACGCCTGTCACGTCTCGTCTCACTTATGATTAGGCATCCAAACATTTAACGCACATACCTTACGTGTTCACACCCGCATCCCACCCCTAGCAGACCCTTCCGCCGCGCACGGAGTGCGCTGGCGGGATGAATGAGTGCTGTGCCACTTACGCGGGTGGTGCGAGAGACTGTCTTGTCTCGGACCACTTGGTGGTCGCATGAGAGGTGGCTCACTACGGGCTGGCGGTGGCAGCCCGCTTTCTTTGCTTACTTTCTTTGCGGCGGCAAAGAAAGTAAGTGCCGCCCCGCACAGGGGCAACACAAATAGACCGCTAAGAAAGCAAGGAAAGGCCAACACCCCAAGAAAACAGCCAAAAACAAGGCGCCGCAGGCAAAACCCCGGTCCCAAAGGACAAAAACCCCAAACCTGTACGACAATAGCCCCCACCTGCCCCCCACCCTGCGGAGCAAACCCATGCCCACCCAGACCATCGCAGACTACCTGGCAAAAACCCTTCACGCAGCCGGCGTCGAACGAATCTGGGGCGTGACCGGCGACAGCCTGAACGGCCTCTCCGACAGCCTCTACCGCCTCGGGTCGATCCGCTGGATGCACACCCGCCACGAAGAGGTCGCCGCCTTCGCCGCAGGCGCCGATGCCGCCGCCACCGGCAAACTAGCTGTCTGCGCCGGCAGCTGCGGCCCCGGCAACCTGCACCTGATCAACGGCCTGTACGACTGCCATCGCAATCACCAACCGGTACTCGCCATCGCGGCGCATATCCCCTCATCGGAAATCGGCCTCGGCTACTTCCAGGAAACGCATCCGCAAGCGCTGTTCAAAGAGTGCAGTCACTACGTCGAACTGGTGACGAACCCATCGCAGTTCCCGCGCGTTCTCGCCACCGCGATGCACACCGCGATCGAGCAGCAGGGCGTCGCAGTCATCGTGCTACCCGGCGACGTCGCGCTCGCCGAAGCACCCAATGAAGCGCCCGCCTGGTCCGACACGTCGGCGCCCGCCACGCTGTTGCCCGCCGCCGCCGATATCGACCGCCTCGCCACGCTCCTGAATCAAGCCGAAGGCGTCACGCTTCTGTGCGGCAGCGGTTGCGCCGGCGCACACGACGAAGTCGTCGCGCTCGCCGACGCGCTCGGCGCGCCAACCGTCCACGCGTTGCGCGGCAAACAGTACGTCGAGTGGGACAACCCTTACGACGTCGGCATGACCGGCCTGATCGGCTTCAGTTCCGGCTACTACGCCATGATGTCGTCCGACATGCTGGTCATGCTCGGCACCGATTTCCCCTATCGCAACTTTTATCCGTCGCACGGCAATATCGTGCAGATCGATCGCCGTGGCAGCGCGCTCGGCAAGCGCGCCCCCCTGAAGATGGGACTGGTCGGCGATATCAAGCCCACCCTGCAGGCGCTGCTGCCGAAGCTCACGCGCAAGACCGATCGCGATTTCATCGAGCGTGCCCGCACTCATTACTTCGCTGCGCGCGTCACGCTCGACGATCTCGCGCGTCCCTCGGATCCCGGCAAGCCGATTCATCCGCAATACCTGACGAGCATCGTCGATGAAGTGGCCGACGAGGACGCCGTGTTCGCCGTCGACGTCGGCACGCCCACGCTATGGGCCGCGCGCTATCTGACCATGAACGGCAAGCGTACCCTGCACGGCTCGTTCAACCACGGCTCGATGGCGAACGCCATGCCGCAGGCGCTGGGTGCGAAAGCGGCGCAGCCGAACCGGCAGGTGATCTCGCTGTCGGGCGACGGCGGCCTGTCGATGCTGCTCGGCGATCTGCTGACCGCCCGTCAACTCGATCTGCCGATCAAGGTGGTGGTGTACAACAACAGTTCGCTCGGCTTCGTCGCGATGGAGATGAAGGCCGGCGGTTACCTCGATAGCGGCACCGATCTCAGCGCCACGGATTTTGCAGCTATCGCCCAGGCCGCCGGAATCTACAGCGTGCGTGTGGAGGATTCCGAAGCAATTGGCGATGCACTGCGCGACGCCTTCGCGCATCCCGGGCCCGCGTTGATCGATGTGGTCATCGCGAAGCATGAGCTGGCGCTGCCGCCAAAGATCCAGTGGTCCCAGGCCAAGGGCTTCAGCCTGTACATGTTGCGAGCAGTATTGAACGGTCGCGGCGACGAGGTGGTGGAACTGGCGAACACGAATCTTCGCTAGCAGCCCCTGCGGCGATGCGATGCCGCATGACGCGCAAATGCTCGCAGCGAATGCACGCCACAAACGCACGCCACAAACGCACGCAGCCAACACGTATGAATCACGAGGCATAAACGTCATGCGAAACGGGACGAATCTCGCGCCACGGGTTCCTCCCAGTACGTGGGCCATAGCGGACACGCTAAAATCTTTGGCTTTGCCAGCTCAAACCATCAGTTTGTCTGGGTGATCGACATCCCTACAGTGGGGCGCAATTTTGAATAGTCCACAGCAGCAAGAAGGCCTGAAGCGCGGGCTGAAGAACCGTCATATCCAGCTCATCGCGCTGGGTGGGGCGATCGGCACGGGCTTGTTCCTCGGGTCGGCTAGCGTGTTGCAGGCAGCCGGGCCGTCCATGATTCTCGGCTACGCAATAGGCGGCATCATCGCCTTCATGATCATGCGGCAACTCGGCGAGATGGTCGCGCAAGAGCCCGTAGCCGGGTCGTTCAGCCACTTTGCCTACAAGTACTGGGGCGATTTCCCAGGCTTTCTGTCGGGCTGGAATTACTGGGTACTCTACGTACTGGTCAGCATGGCGGAGTTGACGGCGGTCGGGACCTACGTGCATTTCTGGTGGCCGGGTGTGCCCACCTGGGTATCGGCGCTGGTCTGCTTCGTGGGCATCAACGCCATCAATCTGGCTAACGTGAAGGCCTACGGCGAAACCGAATTCTGGTTTGCGATCATCAAGGTGGTCGCGGTGATCGGCATGATCCTGTTCGGTGGCTATCTGCTGATCAGCGGCCATGGCGGTCCGCAAGCATCGATCACCAACCTCTGGGCGGATGGCGGTTTCTTCCCGCACGGTTTCCATGGCCTCTTCATGATGCTGGCCGTGATCATGTTTTCGTTCGGTGGCCTCGAGTTGATCGGCATAACGGCGGCTGAAGCGGACGAACCGCGCAAGAGCATTCCGAAAGCGGTGAATCAGGTGATCTACCGGATTCTGATTTTCTACATCTGCTCGCTGGTGGTGCTGCTGTCGCTGTATCCGTGGAATCAGGTCGCCGCAGGCGGCAGCCCGTTCGTGATGATCTTCTCGCAAATCGGCTCGACCCTCACGGCGAATATCCTCAACGTCGTCGTGTTGACGGCTGCGCTGTCGGTCTACAACAGCGGCGTGTACGCAAATAGCCGCATGCTGTACGGCCTCGCGGAGCAGGGCAACGCGCCGCGCGCGCTGATGAAGGTGGACCGCCGCGGCGTGCCGTATCTGGCGATCGGTTTGTCGGCGCTCGCTACGTTCACCTGCGTGATCGTCAACTACGTGATTCCGTCGGAAGCGCTCGGCATGCTGATGGCGCTGGTCGTGGCAGCGCTGGTGCTGAACTGGGCGCTGATCAGCCTCACGCATCTGAAGTCGCGCAAGGCGATGATGCAGGCCGGAGAGACGCTGGTGTTCAAGTCGTTCTGGTTCCCGGTTAGCAACTGGATCTGCCTCGCCTTCATGGCAATGATCCTGGTGATTCTGGCGATGACGCCGGGGTTGTCCGTATCCGTGTGGCTGGTGCCGGTCTGGTTGCTGGCGATGTGGGTCAGCTATGTGGTGAAGCGTCGGCGGGCGGGGGCCGTGGTTCACGCTACGCGCTAACCGTCGATATGCTTCTGCGGGGTGACGGCCTGAGTATCCAGGCGGTGCCTCGCGATACGCGTCGACGGCGCTCAACTACGGTGCGGCCCCACGATCTCCAGTTTGGCAATTCGCCGGTACAGGGTGGCCCGCGAAATCCCCAATGCCTGCGCTGCGGCGTTGGGCCGCCATTGATGTCGCGTGAGCGCTTCGACTATGCGCGTGCGTTCGTCGCACGAGTCGTATTGTGGCGGCAACATTGCGGGCAACGTCCGATTGCCCGCAGCCTCAGGATCGAGCCGTGCCGCGACGTCAGGCGCAACGTGCCGCATTTCGACCCGCGACGAATCGCAGATCGCACACGCATACCGCAGCACATTGCGTAACTGCCGGATATTGCCCGGCCACGCAAAGCTCGCGAGGCGCTCGGCGAGCCGCGGGTCTATCGTCAGCACGTGGCCGGCCATTTGCGCTTCTTCGTCGAACACGGCAGCGATGACATCGCGGATATCCGCGCGCTCGCGCAGCGGCGGCATCGGCAAACAGGCGCCACTTAGACGGTAGTACAGGTCCTCGCGAAACGATCCTTCGGCAACCATCTGCGCGAGGTCGCGATGCGTTGCGCAAATCACGTCAATGTCGACACGTACCGGCGCATCGCCGCCCAGCGGCATCACCTCGCCTTCGGCCAGCACGCGCAGCAAGCGCGTTTGCAGATTGAGCGGCATATCGCCGATTTCGTCGAGAAAGAGCGTGCCGGTATGCGCCTGCGCAATCTTGCCGCGAGCGCCGCGGCTGCGTGCACCGGTAAACGCGCCGGGGGCGTAGCCGAACAATTCACTCTCGATCAGCGACTCCGGAATTGCGCCGCAATTTACTGCGATGAATGGCCGCGTGCGTCGTGTGCCCGAATCGTGCGCCGCGCGGGCGAAGACCTCCTTGCCGACACCCGTTTCGCCGAGAATCAGAATCGGCAGCCGCTTGCCGATCAGCCGCATCGCCACGGACGCATTGTGCGCGATGCGCGAGTCCGCGCTCCCCAGAAAGCGGCTCAGTGCGCCAACCTGCAGGTGGTCGTGGGCGCTGTTGGGTGACAGCCGGGCAGCGCCAACCGCTGCGCTGGCCGATGTCCGTGCAGCACGTTTGAGCGGCGCGCGAATCCGCGCATAGAGCGTCGATCCGGTTGCGCGCAGACGCAAACAGACAATCGCATCCGTGCGGGCGACATCGTGCAGATGCAGATCGGCGGTGTCGAATACGTCGTCGATATGACGTGGGCCGTTCAAGGCTGGAATGCATTCGCGCGCTTTGCGATTCGCGGCGACCAGGTTGCCGCTTTCGTCGAAGGCGATCAGCACCTCCGGTTGCGCCTCCACGAAGTTGCGGCTCGCGTGCCCGAACAGCATCCAGTGCTGCGTGGTTTGATTGAGGAAGTAACCGTCTTCGATCAGCCCCGCGCTTTGCCGCACCAGTTGAAACACGAGCCGCTGGCTGTCGCGGTTGTCAGGCGAGCGAACCGCGGAGGCGTCGAGCACGCCGATCATGTCGCCGGTGGGCGCAAAAATGGGCGCGGCGCTGCAGGTCAGCGTCGTGAAGGCCGCACGGAAGTGATCGGTCTTGTGCACGGTGATGGGCGCGAGATCAGTCAGCACGTTTGCCACGCCGCAGGTGCCTTCTTCGCGTTCGGACCAGCACGATCCGATATAGAGCCCTGCGTGCTTGAAATCGCTGCGCCGCTCGCGGTCGATACGGTAATCGATGGTGACCCCGTGAGCGTCGGTGAGCATCACGCAATAGTCGGCCACGCGGATCATGTCGTGCAGACGCGTCAGACACTGGCCCGAGGCGCGCAGGAACGCTTCCTCCTTGCCCTGTACGTCGCGCAATTCCGCAGACGTGAGGACGCGCGGTCCAATCACGGCGCCCGGATCGAGCCGGTACTGTTCGAACGAACGCTGCCATGACGAGACGAGCCGCGCGGAATCCGCGGGCGCGGGCAAGCGCCCTTCGATAGCGCCGCGCACGCGCTCGACATGCTGGTTTTGCGAAACGTAAGGCATGGTCGGCTCCAGTCGAGCGACACACAGTCAGTTCAGGCTGATCTTGTAGCACATCCAGCAGCATCAATCACACTGCAATGCAGCATGCGAGACGCGTGAGACGTTCGTCTCATCGGTGCCTGAGACGCGGTCGCCGAGCGCTGCAAAGCAGGCGTTATATGGCTCAACGCGACGCTGCCCGGTTTGCCTGTCTCGCCACGACGCGCGTTCATGGTCCGCTTGAGACGCGCGGCGCGTTGCGTCACGCCGCGTTCGACGCTGCCCGCACACTCGCTACTAACAGAAGAGCCCTTTAAACAAGGCACTTTCGCGGGGCATCGTGCTCGTTTGGAAACATTGGCACACGCTTTGCAGTGTCTCGCTCACGACAAACGCGCGTTCATTCGAAGACCGCGTGTCGAATAAAACGTCCGCATATCCCGTGGACAGGAGACAAGCACAGTGCCAGCGCCCTTTACCGTTGGTGTGATCGCGAACCCTGCATCGGGACGCGATATACGCCGCCTGACCAGCTACGCGTCCGTGTTCCCGACTTCAGAGAAAGCCAACATGGTGGTGCGTTTGCTGGCGGGACTCGGCGCGCTGGGCGTCGATCGTGTGCTGACGTTGCGCGACCGCACCGGCGTCGCTGCGCTGCTGCTGCGCGCGCTCGACACCCATGCGGCGGTCGGTGCGCAGCAGCGCTGGCCCGCGGTCGATTTCATCGATCTACCGATCACCGACAGCGTCGCCGACACGCATGCAGGTGTCGCCGCGATGCTGCGCGCCGGTGTGGAACTGATCGCGGTGCTCGGCGGCGACGGCACGCATCGCGCGGTGGCCGCGCATTGCGGCCGGGTGCCGCTCCTGACGTTATCGACCGGCACCAACAACGCCTTCCCCGATCTGCGCGAGGCGACCGTCGCTGGACTCGCCGGCGCGCTGGCGACCTCCGGCGCCGTGCCGGCCGAGGTGGCCTTCACGCGCAACAAGCGGCTCGTGGTGCGCTGCGTCGCCGGCCCCAATCGCGGCCGCTCGGAGATCGCGCTCGTAGATGTCTGCGTGAGCCGGCAACGCTTCGTCGGCGCTCGCGCGATCTCCGAGCCGTCCGATATCGAAACGCTGTTCCTCACCTTTGCTTCGCCCGACGGTATCGGCCTGTCGTCGATCGGCGGCGCGTGGGCGCCGGTCGAGCGTACGGCGGCGCATGGCCTGCATCTGCGTTTCGCGCGGCCCGGCGAATCCGGCGTACCGCTGGTCGCGCCGATCGCGCCGGGCCGCGTCGAGCGGGTGCTGATGCGTACCTGCGAGCGTTTCGAAGTCGGCGGCTGGATGCCGCTCGAGACGGAGCGCGGCACGCTCGCCTTCGACGGCGAGCGCGAAATCGAACTCGAGCGCGGCGACCAGTACGAAATCTCGCTCGACTGGGACGGACCGCTCACTGTCGATGTCGAACGCACGCTGCGTTACTCGGCGTCGCGGCAACTGGTTCGGGAAGTGGCAAATGGCGTTGCACAGCACACGTAGGTAGCGGTGGACAGACAGGGCATTCATTTCAAGGAGACACACCATGTCGGTTTCAACGGATTTGAGCAAGGACGAATTGCTGAAGGCGTATCGGATGATGCGTACGATCCGCGAGTTCGAGGAGCGCCTGCACGTGGAGTTCGCAACCGGCGAAATACCCGGTTTCGTGCATCTGTACGCGGGCGAAGAGGCGTCGGCGGTCGGCACGATGCTGCATTTGAACGACGCGGACTATGTGGCGACCACGCATCGGGGCCACGGGCATTGCATCGCCAAAGGCGTGGACGTGCGCGGCATGATGGCCGAGATCTACGGCCGCAAAACCGGGGTGTGCCACGGCAAAGGCGGCTCGATGCACATTGCGGATCTGTCGAAGGGGATGCTCGGCGCGAACGGCATCGTCGGCGCGGGCGGCCCGTTGATCTGCGGGGCGGCGCTCGCGGCCAAGTACAAGAAGTCCGGCGGCGTGGGCGTGTGTTTCTTCGGCGACGGCGCGTCGAATCAGGGCGTCATCTTCGAGTCGATGAACCTCGCCTCGGTGTGGCGCTTGCCGGCGATTTTCGTGGCGGAGAACAATGGTTACGCGGAAGCGACGTCGTCGACGTGGTCGGTGGCGACCGACAACATCGCAGACCGCGCGAGCGGCTTCGGCATGCCGGGCGTGATCGTCGACGGCTTCGATTTCTTCGCGGTGCACGAAGCGCTCGGCGAAGCGATCGAAAGGGCGCGTCAGGGCGGCGGCCCGACGCTCGTCGAAGTGAAATTCTCGCGTTATTTCGGCCATTTTGAAGGCGATGCGCAGACTTATCGCGCGCCCGGCGAAGTGCAGAAACTGCGCGACGAGAAAGACTGCCTGAAGCGTTTCGAGGAGCGCGTGGTGCGCGCGGAGATGCTCACCGCGGCTCAGTTGCGCGGCGTCGATGCGGAGGTGAAGAGCTTGATCGACAGCGCCGTGAGCGAAGCTAAAGCCGCGCCGTTGCCCACCGCCGAGGACCTGTTGAGCGACGTGTACGTGTCCTATCCGTAACGCATCCGTTGCATACCTAAACGATCCAGGAGATAGACATGGCACGCAAAATCACCTTCTCTCAGGCAATCAACGAAGCACTGAGTCAGGAAATGGCCCGCGATGAAACCGTCATCGTGATGGGCGAGGACAACGCCGGCGGCGCCGGCTCGCCCGGCGAGCAGGATGCATGGGGCGGCGTACTCGGTGTGACGAAAGGCCTGTTTCACAAGTATCCGGGCCGTGTGCTCGATACGCCGCTCTCCGAGGGCGGTTATATCGGCGCGGCAGTGGGCGCGGCGGCATGCGGCATGCGGCCGGTGGCAGAGTTGATGTTCATCGATTTCATGGGCGTCTGCTTTGACCAGATCTTCAATCAGGCCGCGAAATTCCGTTATATGTTCGGCGGCAAGGCGGTCACGCCGGTCGTGATTCGCGCGATGCAGGGCGCCGGCTTGCGAGCGGCCGCGCAGCATTCGCAAATGTTGACCTCGCTGTTCACACATATCCCCGGTTTGAAAGTGGTGTGTCCGTCCACGCCTTATGACGCGAAAGGCCTCTTGATTCAGGCGATCCGCGACAACGATCCGGTGATTTTCTGCGAGCACAAGCTGTTATACGGACGCGAAGGCGACGTGCCGGAAGAGTCGTATGCGATTCCGTTCGGCGAAGCCAATGTGGTGCGTGAGGGTAACGACGCGACGATCGTCACGTATGGGCGCATGGTGCACTACGCCACGGAGGCCGCGGAAAAACTCGCGAAGGACGGCATCGACGTGGAGGTGATCGATTTGCGCACCACCTCGCCGCTCGACGAGGAGACGATCCTCGAGAGCGCCGAGCGGACCGGCCGCGTGGTGGTGGTCGACGAAGCCAACCCGCGCTGCTCGATGGCCACCGATATTTCCGCACTGATCGCGCAACGCGCGTTTCATTCGCTGAAGGCGCCGATCGAAATGGTGACCGCGCCGCATACGCCCACGCCGTTCGCCGGCGTGCTCGAGGACATGTACATCCCGTCGGCCCAGCAGATTGCCGACGCCGTGCTGAAAGTGCGAGGCTAAGCGATGCCGATTCATATGATTACGATGCCCAAGTGGGGCCTGTCGATGGAGCACGGCCAGGTGAACGGCTGGCTCAAGGCGATCGGCGACCGGGTCGCCAAAGGCGATGAGATCCTCGACGTGGAGACGGACAAGATTGCGTCGGGCGTCGAATGTGCGTTCGACGGCATCTTGCGGCGGCAGATCGCGCAGGAGGGCGATACCCTGGCCGTCGGCACGTTGCTCGCGGTGGTGGCCGACGCCGAAGCCGGCGAGGCCGAGATCGATGCCGCGGTGGAAGCGTTCCAGCGCGACTTCGTGCCGGCCAGCGCGGAAGCGGGCGAAAGCGGGCCACAGCCTGAGAAAGCGCAGATCGGCGGACGCACGGTGCGCTATCTGAAGCTGGGCGAGGGCGGCACACCCGCGGTGCTGATTCACGGCTTCGGTGGCGATCTGAACAACTGGCTGTTCAATCACGCCGATCTCGCCGCGCATCGCGCCGTGTGGGCGCTTGATTTGCCGGGTCACGGCGAGTCGGGCAAAGCCGTCGAGAGCGGCAGTGCGCAGGAACTGGCGGATGCCGTGATCGCGTTCATGGACGAGCGCGGCATCGAACGTGCGCATCTGATCGGCCATTCGATGGGCGCGCTAGTGGCGATGACGGTGGCCGATCAGGCGCCCACGCGCATTGCTTCGCTGTCCTTGATTTCCGGTGCGGGTCTGGGCAAGGAGATCAATGGCGCTTACATCAACGGCTTCACGGAAGGCAGCAATCGCAATGCGCTCAAGCCGCAACTGGCGAAGCTGTTCGCCGATCCGTCGCTCGTCACGCGTCAGCTTGTGGAGGATATCGTCAAGTACAAGCGGCTCGAAGGCGTGCAGGAGGCGTTGCGCAAGATTGCTGCGTCCGCATTTGAGGGCGACGCGCAGCGCGCGGGCTATCGCGACCGGCTGGCGGGGCTCGCGCCGCGCGTCCTGGTGATCTGGGGGGCGGGCGATCAGATCATCCCGGCTTCGCATGCGCAGGGGCTGCCGGGCGAGGTCCGCGTGCATGTGCTCGAGGGCAAAGGGCACATGGTGCAGATGGAAGCGGCGTCGGAGGTGAATCGTTTGCTGAACGAGTTTCTGGAGGGGTGAGATACGCGCCGTGCCGTGCCGCGGGCACGGGTGTCGCTGCGCCTGGGCGGTTTGCCACGCGCGGCGGCAACAAACTTGCGCGGAGTCCCTTGAAACAACAAACCCCACAGGCACGAGGCTCTTGCGGGGTTGGGAGTAGAACTTGACGAAACGATTGACTGGTGCCCAGGGCCGGACTCGAACCGGCACGCCTTGCGGCGGGGGATTTTGAGTCCCCTGCGTCTACCTGTTTCACCACCTGGGCTTGTCTTGCGACACGTGCGCATAAGGCTGCGCGCGGCGGGAAACGCAGATTATGTCCGAAAACGCCGCGCCGGGCAAGTTCGCCTGGTGACAATCGGCTTCCCGGGCGGAACCTGCGGCCGGTCCGTACTTACCCGCCCCTCAAACTGTCCGCGAAAACCGCTCCATGGTCTGCTGCCCAAGATACCGGTCGAACACCATTGCGATGTTGCGCACCAGCATCCTTCCGGCCATCAATACTTCGAGCTTGCCGACGCCGAGCGACACTAGCCCGTCCACCGCAAACCCGCGCAAGCGTTCCAGTTCCGGGGCGAACGTCTTGGCGAAGCGGATGCCATACGCCGCTTCGAATTCATCGAAGCGCAGTTCGAGGTTGCACATCAGTTGCGTGATGATGTCGCGCCGCAAGCGGTCGTCGGCGGTCAGCTTCACACCACGCGCGATCGCGAGGCGGCCGGCGTCGATCGCCGCGCCGTAGCCCGGCAGATCCTTGGCGTTCTGCGCATACACGTCGCCCACCTTGCCGATCGACGACGCCCCAAAACCAATCAGATCGCATTCCGCCCGCGTGCTGTAACCCTGGAAATTGCGCTGCAAGGTGCGCTGTTGCTGTGCGCGCGCCAGCTCGTCGGTGGGTAGCGCGAAATGATCCATGCCGATGTACACATACCCCGCGCTCGTCAGACGCTCCACCACCAGCCGCAGGATCGCCAGACGCACGGCGGGTGAGGGCAGCGCGGTGGCGTCCATCTGCCGCTGCATCTTGAAGAGCTGCGGCATGTGCGCATAGCCGAACACCGACAGCCGGTCAGGCGCGAGCGCGAGGATGGTGTCGAGGGTGCGGCTGAAGCTGTCGACGGTTTGATGCGGCAGTCCGTAGATCAGGTCGACGCCGATAGAGTGAAACCCCGTCGCGCGTGCAGCGCGCATCACCGAGGCTGTCATCTCGAGCGGCTGGATACGGTTGATGGCCCGCTGGACCAGCGGATCGAAGTCCTGCACGCCGAGGCTCAACCGGTTAAAGCCGAGCGTGCGCAGATGCACGATGGTCTGCGCCGATGCCTCGCGCGGGTCGACTTCAATCGAAAACTCGCCGGACGCGTCGGGACTCAGCGTGAAGTGCCGGCGGGTGGCCGCCATCAACTCGCTCATTTCGTCGTGCGACAGGAAGGTCGGCGTGCCGCCGCCCCAGTGCAGTTGCGAAACCGGCCGCGAGGTGTCGAAGCAGGCCGCTTGTAACGCGAGTTCGCGCTTGAGGCGGTCGAGGTAAGGGCGCGCACGTGCGCGGTTTTTCGTCGCCACCTTGTTGCAGCCGCAATAGAAGCAGACGGTGTCGCAGAACGGAATGTGGAAGTAGAGCGAGAGATCCGTCGCAGAGGCGCCCGGATCGGCTGCGGCGCGCCGGTAGTCGGCCGGATCGAAATTGTCGCGGAACTGAAGGGCGGTCGGATAGGACGTATACCGTGGACCGTTTGCGCTGTACTTGGCGAGCAGGTCGGGGCGGAAGAGCGTGTCGGCGTGGGTCATGGGCGGCTCGGTGGGCGCCACGCCGGGGAGTGCGACAGAGACCTGCGGGTCGGCTAGACCGGATGGAACGGGACAGGCGCCTCTTGAGCGTGGCCTTTCGTATGTGTCCAAGTTTACGGGAGCAGTCACGCTCCGCATTGTGTAAAAAGGTCGCACGCGGCGCAGTGGCACAATGCAGGGTTGGCGTGCCGCATGGTTACTGCCAGCGAGTGTCGATGCGTTTCAGGAAGTTTCAGGAAGAGTGTGGTGACTGTCGAATCTCCGTTTAACGTGGTGGGTCATGCGTGCCGTCCGGATTGCGGGGCGTGCTGTATCGCGCCGTCAATCTCGAGTCCGATTCCGGGTATGCCGCACGGCAAGCCGGCGGGGGTGCGCTGCGTGCAGCTCGGCGACGACCTGCGCTGCGCCATCTTCGGCCGGCCCGAGCGGCCGGCGTGCTGCTCCGGCCTGCAGCCGCAGGCCGAGATGTGCGGCACGACGCGCACCGAGGCGCTCGCCTGGCTCACCCGGCTCGAAACGCTGACGCAGCCCGCCGTGCACGGCCTGCTGCACGGCTGAGTCGGCCCTGCTTCTCATGTGCCGCTTACCCTGCTGCCGCGTTCACTGACAACTATGGTTCGATCCCCGCAACGGGGCCGTTTCAACAGGAGAATGTGCATGACTCAACCCGTTGCGCCGACCCGGCGCCGATTCCTGCTCGCGGCCAGTGCGGCCGCGGCCATCACGCTGTCGCTGGCGGCTTGCGCGGCGTCGACCTTTCCGTTCATCCCGTCGCATTACACGTTCTCGCAGCAGCAGGTGCAGGACGCCGTGCAACGCAAATTCCCGTATCAGCGCACGATTTCGCAGGTCTTCGACGTTGCGCTGACCAACCCCGTCGTCGGCTTCCTGCCGGATACCAACCGCGTTTCGGTGCGGCTCGATGCGCATCTCGCGAGCCCCTTCCTGCGCCAGCCGGTGGATGGCGTGTTCACGTTGTCGAGCGAACTCGCCTATGACGAGGCGAGCAAGTCCGTGGTGCTGAAGTCACCGAACGTCGACAGCGTCAATGTCAGCGGCGGCGCCCAGGCCTACACGCAGCAGATCAACGCCGCCGCGGCGCTGCTCGCCACGCAGTTGCTGACCAACTATCCCATCTACACTTTCAAGCCCGAACAGCTGCAATTTGCGGGCGTGAACTACGAACCCGGTACAATCACCATCCTTACAAACGGCATACGCGTGCAGATCGTCGAGAAATGACGCGCGCGCGGCCGCCAGGGCCGCGCGTTGCAGGCGGGACCAGCCCTGATTCGACAACCGTTGGCGATGAGGGGGATGGATGGACTGGTTACTGGCTGGCAAGGCGCTGATACTCGGGGTCGTCGAAGGCCTGACGGAATTTTTGCCGTTATCGAGTACGGGCCATTTGATCGTCGCGGGCAGTCTGATCGACTTCACCGGCGATCACGCCAAGACCTTCGATGTGGTCATCCAGCTCGGCGCGATTCTGGCCGTGTGCTGGGAGTATCGCCGGCGGATCGGCAGCGTCCTTACCGGTTTGCCTTCGCGGCCCGATGCACGGCGTTTTGCGCTCAATGTGGCGATCGCGACGATTCCAGCGGTCGTCCTCGGTCTGCTGTTCGAAAAGGCCATCAAGGCCGAACTGTTTTCGCCGCTGCCGGTTGCCTATGCGCTGGTGGTGGGCGGTCTCGCGATCCTGTGGGCGGAGGCGCGGCAGCGCGCTCGCGGTGTTGCGCCGCCGCGCGTGGAGTCGGTGGATGCCCTGAGCCCGCTCGATGCGCTGAAGGTGGGTCTGGCGCAGTGCTTCGCGCTGATTCCGGGCATGTCGCGCTCCGGTTCGACCATCATCGGCGGCATGCTGTTCGGCCTCGAGCGGCGCGTGGCCACCGAGTTTTCCTTTTTCCTCGCCATGCCGATTATCTTCGGCGCGACGGCCTTCGAACTGTATCGCGGCTGGCGTCTGCTATCCGCGGATGCGCTGGGGCTGTTCACGCTGGGTTTCGTCGCCGCGTTCGTCAGTGCGTTCGCTTGCGTGCGCTGGTTGCTGCGCTACATCGCGGCGCATGACTTCACGGTGTTCGCGTGGTATCGGATCGCCTTCGGCTTGCTGATCCTGCTGCTGGGATATAGCGACGCGCTGGACTGGTCGGAGTAACGCGATCGTTCCTGAACCCCTTGAGCCGGAAACAAAAAGGTCCGCGTGAGTGCGGACCTTTTGACGTTGATGGTCAACGCGCGAGTACTTAACTGCCGTTGCGCCGCTTGAAGACCAGATCCCAGACACCGTGGCCGAGCCGCAGGCCGCGGCGCTCGAATTTCGTCACCGGACGGTACTCCGGGCGGGGCGCATAGCCGTCGGCGGTGTTTTCGAGCGCGGGGTCCGCGCCCAGCACTTCGAGCATCTGTTCGGCGTAGTTCTGCCAGTCCGTCGCGCAGTGAAGATACGCGCCCGGCTTCAGCCGCGATACCAGCAGCGCGACGAACTTCGGCTGAATCAGACGGCGCTTGTGATGCCGCGCCTTGTGCCACGGATCGGGAAAAAAGATGTGCACGCCGTCGAGGCTGTCCGGCGCGATCATCTGCTCCAGCACTTCAACCGCGTCGTGCTGGATGATGCGGATGTTCGACAGTGACTGCTCGCCCATCAGCTTGAGCAAAGCGCCGACGCCCGGCTCGTGGACTTCGACGCCGAGGAAATCGTCGCCCGGGCGATGCGCGGCGATTTCAGCCGTCGTCGCACCCATGCCGAAGCCGATTTCCAGCACGCGCGGCGCCTGCCGGCCGAACAACGTGTCCCAGTCGGGCTGCTGCGGCGTGTAGGGCAGCACGAAGCGCGGACCGAACTCGTCCATCGCACGACGCTGGCCGGTCGAGACACGCCCGGCGCGCGTGACGAAGCTGCGGATGCGGCGCAAACGCAGGGCTTCTTTCGGATCGGTCGACTCGCTTGTTGCGTTGGCTTCGTTGCTGTCTTCGGCTTGCGGCGTGGACGGGGCGAGGTTCGCGTCTTCGGCGGTGTGGGAGGGCTCGCCTCGCTGGCCGGCTTGGTTCGGATCGTGGATCATCTTCGATGGCTACAAAGGTAGCGGCAAGAGTGAGGGCGGCAGGAGCGGCGCAGCGTGCACCGGAAGGCGCGACAGCAGCGATGCCCTACATTACCGCCCTCAGTACGAAAAAGCCGCCTTCGTGGAGGCGGCTCTCGTGCTGGAATTCCGCTGACGGTCAGCTGAATGTGGAGCGGGCGATGGGAATCGAACCCACGGCTCTAGCTTGGGAAGCTAGGGTATTACCATTATACGACGCCCGCAGAGCGCGCTATTTTACGCGGGTTTGGGTCGTTTAGGCAAATCGGGCCTGGGTAGGCGGGGTGTAACGTGGGGCCGAAGCGGTTGGTTCGCTGGCGTCTCGTAGACGCTGTGGTGCGGAAACGTGCAGGTGTTGTCAACAGCAGCTTGCGGGCCGGCCGCCGTTAGCGGCCCCGGCGCGATTCGTTTTCTATAACTCCCTGAATTAACTAGCAATTCAACGACTACGAATCGTGTTCAGATCTCGCTCTTATAACCGATACGAATACACCGCCAATGCAACTAACTATCCATTGCATTGAACGATCTCGTTCGTCCGTTAATACCTTGATGGCGCGTGATAGAAGGTAAATCAAAAAGTTATCTAAAGCGCATACGTGTGCGACGAGAAGCGCGTTCCTCGCCAAAGCACGCCACACCTTGCGCTACAGCTTAATTTATGCATTCAAACCAAACCCCACAATAACAACGCCTCACCAAAAATCTCAAAGATTTCGCACACAAGAATATTAAAGCCAGAAGAAATCCAGCCGTATACCTCCATAGCACCATTTCAATTTATTACACCAATCCGCATAGATGTGCATCTGTCAAGCGGATACCTGGAGTAATTCACGGAATACGTGCTGGCAGCAAACCATCGAGGTCAATCTAACTAACGGCATGCGATCGCGGACTTGAGAGGCCGCACCGGCCCAATAAAACAAACAGATATGAAAAACAAAGCAACACTGACGTTGTCCCTGCTTGCATCGCTGGTTCTGGCGGCTTGCGGCGGGGGCGGGGGTTCCAATGCGTCGCCGACTGCCGCCACCAGCGCGTCGTCACCGTCGACGGCGAGCGCACCGGCAGCGAACTCGCCGGCTTCCACACCGACCGTGACCGGCGAGCAACTGCCGAGTCTGAGCAGCCCGCAAGCCGGCTCGACCGCGGCAACCGGCAACGGCGTGGAAGGGATCTGGTCGGTCACGTCCAGCGTCAACAAGACCACGGCCTTCGTCGATCCGCAAAACAATCTGTCGTACCTGAGCGTGCTGGGTACGACCGTCATGCAGGAGTTCTTCGGTGTCATCACGCCGGGCAGTTCGGCCTGGACATTGACGTCGGGCGGCCTGTTCAACCTGAATATCTACACGGCGGCAACGTCGGGCTCGGGGACTTTCACGGGCAATCAGGCGTTCAACGGCAGCTACGTCGAAGGCAGCAATACGGTGAACATCGGCTGGACCTACGACCCGGCGAATGCGCTTGCGGTGACCCAAGCCACGGTGGTGGGCACGTGGGCGGAAACCAATTCGTCCATCACGATCAGCAGCAGCGGCGCGGTTTCCGGCACGCTGAGCAACTGCCCGGTCTCCGGCACGATGCTGTTGGCTACTGCCGGGTCCAACCAGAATCTCTACACGCTGAACGTCACCACCGGCACGAATACGTCATGCCAAACGCCGAACGTGACGCTTTCGGGGAGCGCAGCGATTGTGTTCCTGCCGATCCAGTCCAGCTCGCTGTACCAGCGCACGATCCTCTACTCGCTGCACACGTCGAGCAACAGCGCTGTCGCCTATGGTCAGGTGTCGCCGCAATAAGCGAGGCGTGACCTGATCGCGTCGCCGTCGTTATATAAAGGCGGTGGCGCAAGCCGCTGCGCGCTGCATCTCGCGCAGCGTCCTTACCTGCCGTTGCAAGCCATCAAGTTTTTTCGCGGCGTGCCGATACTCTTGGGTTGGCACTGAATCGTGTGCCGGTTGCCGTTTGGACGGGACCCCTCCCACGAGATCGAATGAATCACACTATCGGCCGTTCGCGCGGCCTCGCGCTGCGCCGGCCCGTTCTGCACCGGCTTTACGTCTGTCTCATGGTCGCCCTGCCGGCGCTGTCTGCGCTCGACGCCGGCGCCATACCGGCCGCCAGCACCGTTGGCACCTCCGCCACCGCCAGCCACGCAACATGGCTGCTATCCCAGACCCCAGGCACACCGTCGATCACAACGCGCGCGCCGCTCGCCGCGTTCAGCGATCCCACGACCCCATGCGCACTATCGAGCACGTACGCCGCATGGGCCGTTTCGCCGCTCGCCAAACCGGCGCAACTACTGGCGACCTGCGCTGCCGAAGCGGCCACCGGCCGTCTCGATGCACGGGCGCTCTATGCGCAGATGATCCTGTTCGGCGTGGCTACGCGGCCCGACACCGAGCGCGGCCTCGCGCTGCTTGAAGACGCCGCGCGCGACGGCTCCGGCGTCGCAGGGCGGTTGCTCGGCACGCTCTACCGGCAGGGTCTGCGGGTGCCGCAGGACTACGCGACGGCGCGTCGCTGGCTTGCGCTCGCGGCGGACGGCGGCGACGGTTTTGCGGCAGACACGCTCGGTTTGATGAACTACAGCGGCGAAGGCGCACCGGTCGATAACGCCGCGGCCTACGCCCTGTTCGCACGCGCCGCGGAGCACGGCGACCCGCACGGCGCGGCCAACGCCGGCCGTCTGATGATGAATGGCCAGGGCGTGGCGCGCGACGCCGCGGGCGCGGTCGTATGGTTCACGCGCAGCGCGGCGGGCGGCGACGCGGATGGCGAGTTCATGCTCGGACTCGCCTTGCTGCAAGGCAACGGCGTCGCGCAAGACGTGACGAAGGGCAGCGCGTGGGTGAGCGCCGCGGCGGCCCAGCATCACGTCGACGCGCAGGCCCTGCTGGGCGATCTCTACCTGAGCGGCACGGGACTGCCGCGCGACCCGAAACGGGGTTTCGCGCTGATGTCGAGCGCCGCGCACAGTGGCGTGACCTACGCGCAGCGTCGGCTCGGCGACCTGTACGCGAGCGGCATCGGCGTGGCGCGCAACGATGCGACTGCCCGCGCCTGGTATCGCAAGGCCGCGCTCGAAGGCGATCCGCGCGCGCAGTTCGGTCTGGCGTTCGAGTATCGCAACGGTCGTGGCGGTCCGAAGGATCCGGCGGCGGCGATCGGCTGGATGCGCGGGGCGGCGGACGCCGGCGTGGCCGAGGCGCAGAACGATCTTGGCACGATGCTGCAGCATGGCGAGGGCGAGCCGCAGAACCTCGTCGAAGCAAAAACCTGGTACGAGAAAGCGGCCGCGCAGGGACTGGCGGTGGCCGATTTCAATCTTGCTTCTTTCGCGTACAGCGGCACAGGCACACCGCGCGATTACGCCGCCGCCTACCGGCTCGCGCGCGTCGGCGCCGAGCGCGGTAACCGCGAGGCGAGCGTGATGGTCGGCTCGCTGCTGTTCAAAGGCGATGGTGTGGCGGCGGATAAACGCGAGGCCGTCGCCTGGTATCGCAAGGCGGCGGATTTGGGAAGCGTCGATGCCGCGCGCGCCGTCGGCTGGGAGTATCTGACCGGCGTCAACGTGCCGCGCGATGTCGCGCTCGGCGAGCAGTATCTCGGCGCGGCGGCGCAAGCCGGCGACCCACAGGCGCAGCTTCTGTTCGGCGGCCATCTGGTCGATCGCAAGCAGGCGGGAGACGTTAGTGCCGGCGTGGCGTGGATGCAGAAGTCGGCCGCGCAGCATTACGCTCCGGCCTACCTCGCATTGGGCCGTCTCTACTGGAACGGTCAGGGCGTGACGCCCGATCGCGGCGTGGCGCTCGACTGGTTCACGCGCGGCGCGCAAGCGAACCAGTCGGTGTCGCAAGCGGCCCTGTGCGGGGTGTATCTGGATGGCGTCGATGTGCCGCGCGACGTCTCGACGGCGACGCGCTGGTGTTCCGCCGCCGCGCGCAACGGCGATCTCCCGGCCACGCGCATTCTGGTGTTGGACCGACATCTGGCGGGCGTGGACGCCAGTACCCGCGCTTACTGGATGTGGCGTCTCGCGAGCCATGGCGAAGCCCGCTACGAGTCCATGCTGGGCGACGCCTACGATCTGGGCAACGGTGTTCCCGTCGACTACGGCGCGGCCGTGTACTGGTTCCGCAAGGCCGCGGAGCAAGGCGACGTCTCGGCGCAGGGTTCGCTCGCGTGGCATCTGCTCACCGGACTCGGTGGCGAGCGCGATGAGCGCGAGGCGTTCGAATGGGCGAGCCGTGCGGCAAACGGCGGTCCGGAAGGCAAGGAGATGGTGGGCGCGGCCTATCTGTCCGGACGCGGCGTCGCGGCGGATGCGACGGCGAGCCGCGCGTGGTTCGAGAAAGCCGCGGCCGGTGGCGAGAGCTGGGCCGCCAGCGACATCGCGCGGCTCTACGAAATGGGCGCCGGCGTGCCGCATGACGATGGGGTCGCGCTGAGCTGGCATCGCAAGGCTGCGGCGAAGGGAGCCGATACGTCGGAGATCGCGTTGGCTCTGCGCGCGCTGGCCACGGGCGACGTGCAGGGTTTGAGCGCGAGCGAGGCGCATTGGCTGATGGACGACGCATCGTCGTCGGGCGGCACCGGCGGCACGGGCCACGCGAGCGACACGAGCGGCAACAACAGCGTCCCCGTGCGGCCAGGCGTGGGGGCCGAGGCCGAGTGGGCCGCGCTGTCGTGTTTGAACCAGGCCCTGCTGGGCGATGCGATGATGCAGTACGAACTTGGCGTTCGCTATCTGACCGGCGAGGGCATGACGCTGGACCGGGCGTTGGGCGATGCCTGGCTCAGACGCGCACAGGCGAGCTTCGCCGCCGAGCCCGGGTTCAGTGTGTACGCGCAGGCGACGCGGATCGTCGAAGCGCGGGTGGCGGCGCGTCTGAGCGCCGACGAGCGCGAACGCGCGGGCCGCCTCGCGGACCATCTGCTGGCGACCGTGCCGGGCAGTCTTGCGGCGGCGGTTTCGACGGGGACGGTGTCGGCGACCGCGTCATGACGACGACAACTCAGATGACGAAGTACGTCAGTTGCACGGCGGCCCGGGTGACGATCATCAACAGCACCTGGACGATCACGAACAACAGGATCGGCGACAGGTCGATGCCGCCGAGATTCGGCACCACGCGGCGCAGCGGATTCAGAAACGGCGCAGTGAGCTGAAACAGAATCGGCATAGCCGGCGAGCGCGGATTGAGCCACGACAGCAGCGCCATCAGGATGGTCAACCAGATGATCAGGTTGAGCCCCCACTTGACCACCGTCAGCAGCGCGACGATCAGCAAGGTTGGCCACAGCGCGAGCGGATCGACGCCGGTGACGGCCACCATCAGCACGACATAGACGACGGCGGCGATCAGCGCGGCGAGGATGCTCGCCCAATCGATGCTGCGGGTACTGGGCACGATGCGGCGCAGCGGCAGCACGATCCAGTTGGTGGCGTGCAGCACGGCGTTCGAGACCGGGTTATACGGCGGCAGGCGGACGACTTGCAGCCATGCGCGCAACAGCAGCGCCGCGCCGAACAGCGTGAAAACGGTATTGAGCAGAAAACGGGCGATATCGCCGAACATCTCAGGTCCTTTCCTTCAGGGTAGCGTCCGATGGGAATCGGACGCCGGGCGCCGGCTCGCCCCGATGGGCACGCCGGCGTGTTCATAAGTTCGCGTACTGTGCGCGTTGCCATCCGCTGCGCCGCCACGGCTGAAGCCGAAGCCGCGCTGTCCAATGCAAATCGAGCTAGACCGTGACCTTGATCTCGCTGATCAGGATCGAGCCGTTGCCGCCGTCGGTGTAGTTCGGGATGTCGGCAAGCAGGGTCTCGGAGGCCGGCTTGAAGACCGTGTAGAACGCCTCAATCGTGTCGAACAGGAAATGCCCGGCCGCGACGTAGGGCGGCGGCGTGCCCGGCGGCCCGGCATTGATGCCGATATCCACCGACCAGCCTTTGAGCATTGCCCCGAACAGCCTGGCCGCCAGCGGCATGTGCGTGCCGCAGTAATAGTCCACGTCGAATGTGCCGTTTTCGCGGTACGGATAGAGGATGCTGACCTTGATCATTATGCGTTCTCGTCGGTTGGTCCCGGAGCGAGGCGCAAGCGGATTGCGCGCTGCGCCGGTCGTCACATTATCACGGCTTACTTGACGCTAGTACCCGCCGGCGCCTGATTCAGCGAACGCGCGAGCGATTCTTCGACAGCGTCCGCGATGGCGTCGATCGTGGCCGGCGGCGTGGCGCGCCGGCGCGCGAGTGCAACCGCACGCCGGCTCATCAGGCCGTATAGCGCCGCGTGGTCGCCGCCCAGTCCTTCGAACAGCGCAAGCTGCTTGCGCACGACGCCCGTGTCGCCGCGCGAGATCGGGCCGGCGAGCGCGCCAGGCAAGCCTCGGTCGCGGGCCGTTTGAAGCGTGCCGGACAGCATCGGCAAGAGCGCGCGCAACGCGTCCTCTTCGGCAAAACCGAGGGTGCGCCAGAGCGCCACGCATTCGGCGAGGCTGCACAGCGCAAAGCTCGCCGCGTAGTGGGCTGCGCCGTGGTAGAGCATGCGGCCGCCCGGCGGAATCGACAGCGGATGGCAGCGCAGCGCCACGGCGAGTGCCGTGAGGGCCTCCTTGAGCGCGCCGTCGGCCTCGATGGTGATCGAGCAGCCGCCGATCCGCTCCGTATCTGCGGGATCGCCGCTAAACAGGTACAGTGGGTGAAAACCACCGATCGACGCGCCCTGCGACTGTGCCGGCGCGAGCAGTTCCACCGGCGAGGCGCCGCTGCAATGAACCAGCGCGCGCAGACGCCCGGCCGAGGCGGGTGCATCGGGAGAGTCGGGCGAACCAGGCGCGCAATTGAAGCGCAAAGTGTTCGCCGTCGTACCGATGCTGTCGTCGGGAACCGATAGAAAGACGATATCGGCGGCGTCGACGACCTGTTGCGGGTCGTCGTACGCCGCGCACTGGTCGATCTGGCCGGCGAGCCGGCGGGCCGATTCCAGCGTGCGGCTGGCAATGGCCGTGACCGGATAGCCGGCCTGGGTGAAGCCGAGCGCAAGGCAACGCGCAAGGCGCCCCGCGCCGATGAAGCCAAGACGCGGCAAGGAGGACTGGGACATGGTTCCTGCTCCGGGCGGCACAATGAATGTGAACGGAAAGCTGGAGTATCGCGCATTCAATAAGCGCTCGCGAGCCGGGGGCCGGATCCCGGCCGAGCGGGTGGGACGAGGTGCGCCGCGACGGCCGTTTCCTCAGATCAATTTCTGCGCCGTATGGTGCGCACGACGGGTCATCCGCCCGCGCGACCCCTGTAGGCCCGGAAACTGCTCAGAATGAATTTGGTCGAAGAAGTGTGGGTTTGCTGTTGGCATTTTTTCTGTCTCGCAGTCAGATTCGGGAGGTCACTATGAGCATCTTTTCTTACCGAAAGCACTTGCGGTTCTTGACTCATTCGCAGCGCCGCCGCTGGTGGGATCAAAAAAAGCGCCTCACGCCACGTGTCAAGATCAGCGGGGCCTACGTGCCACCGAATGTGACCCGCGAATTCACCTATGTAAAAGTGGGTTGAAGATTTGTCCCTCAAAGGGTAAGAAATGCCCGGCCGTTGCGCCGGGCATTTTGCGTTTACGGCGCGGCTCGCAGATTGCCGTGTTTCGACCAGCCTTCAGTGCGGCATAGATTGAAGTGAATTTGTAATTAAAGATTACCGGTCGCGGCGCTCCCGCGTTCCGCTAGCCGGTAAAGTCGCGCTCCGCGGACGCTATGGCCGCGCGCAAACCCTTAGTTTTCGAGACAGCGCGGCTGCCAGGCGTGGAGTCAGAGATTGCCGCGTATTTCAGCGTCTATACACCGATTGCAATTTGCAACAAATGTCCACAGCAGTGCCGATCCTTTTTCGATACATTGAATTCCATAGCATGCATGGTCATGCGACACGGTCATCCGGCCGCGCTTGGAGAAGAAAATGAAAAAGATCATTCCGTTTGTTGTTGCCGCTGCACTGGGTGTGGGGCTCGCCACCGCTGCGCAGGCGCACGTGTCCGTCGGTATCGGGATCGGCATTCCGGTGGCGCCGGCTTATCCGGTTTATGCCGCACCGCCGCCGGTGTATTACGCACCGCCGCCTCCGCCGGTCGTCTATGCGCCGCCGGTTGTCGTGGTGGGCGGTGGTTATGGCTACTACGGCTATCGCGGTCCGTACTACCACCGCGGCTATTACGGGCACGGGTATTACGGCCACGGTTACTACGGGCACGGCTACTATCGCCGCTAATCGTCGCGCATGCGACACGCGCTGCGGGTGAGTGGCAGGTGTCAGTCACCTGAACCGCAGCGCATGAGGGATCGCAACGGCGTAACGCAGGCTTGATTGCCGCGTTACGCCGTTTTCGTTTTGCGGACCAAGCTGGGAGAATGCCTTCTTCTTTCCCTGCTTTGGAGTACCCCGCCGATGCCAGTGCTCCCCGCTCCCACCTATGTCGACGTCGTCGATGCCGCTGCGCGTCTCGAGGGTGTCGCTCATCGCACGCCGGTCCTCACGTCCAGCACGGCCAATGAACGCACCGGTGCGTCGATCTACTTCAAATGCGAGAATTTCCAGCGCATGGGCGCGTTCAAGTTTCGCGGCGCCTATAACGCGCTGTCGCACTTCGACTATGCGCAGCGGGATGCCGGCGTCGTGACTTTTTCATCGGGCAACCATGCCCAGGCCATCGCGCTGTCGGCGCAACTCGAGGGCATGCGCGCGACGATCGTCATGCCGCACGACGCGCCCGCCGCAAAGGTGGCCGCGACGCAAGGCTACGGCGGCGAAGTGATCATCTACGACCGCTACAAGGAAAATCGCGAAGCGATCGGCCAGCGGCTCGCGCGCGAGCGCGGCATGACGCTGATTCCGCCGTATGACCATCCGCATGTGATCGCCGGGCAGGGGACGGCCGTGACGGAACTGCTCGCGCAAACCGGTCCGCTCGATCTGCTGTTCGTGTGTCTGGGCGGTGGTGGATTACTCGCCGGCAGCGCGCTGGCGGCGGCCGAGTTAAGCCCCGACTGCAAGGTGATCGGCGTCGAGCCGGAGGCCGGCAACGACGGCCAGCAGTCGCTGGCGCGTGGCGAGATTGTGCATATCGAAGTGCCGCACACCATCGCGGATGGCGCAGCGGCAACGCATCTGGGGCTGTACACCTTTCCGATCATCCAGCGTCTGGTGGAACAGGTGGTGACGGTGACGGATGCCCAGTTGATCGAGACGATGCGCTTTTTCGCGCAGCGCATGAAGATCGTTGTGGAGCCGACCGGTTGCCTCGCCGCCGCCGCGGTGATGAGCGGCATCGTACCGGTGCAGGGCAAGCGGGTTGGCGTGCTGCTCAGCGGCGGCAATGTGGATCTGGCGCGGCTGGCGCAGTTTCTGGGCTGAATTCCGGGCTGAAACTACAGGCCCAACTCTGTCCACAACGTATCGACGCGCCGTTTCACCGCGGCGTCCATCTCGATCGGACGGCCCCATTCGCGATCGGTTTCGCCTGGCCATTTGTTGGTGGCGTCGAGGCCCATCTTCGAACCGAGTCCCGCGACCGGCGAGGCGAAATCCAGATAGTCGATCGGCGTACGGTCGACCAGCACCGTATCGCGTACCGGATCGATCCGCGTGGTGATGGCCCAGATCACTTCTTTCCAGTCGCGAATATTCACGTCCTCGTCCACCACGACGATGAACTTCGTGTACATGAATTGTCGCAAGAAACTCCACACGCCGAACATCACCCGTTTGGCATGTCCGGGGTAGCTTTTCTTCATCTGCACGATTGCCATCCGGTAGCTGCAACCTTCGGGCGGCAGATAGAAATCCGTGATCTCGGCAAACTGCTTCTGTAACAGCGGCACGAACACTTCGTTGAGCGCGACGCCCAGCACGGCGGGCTCGTCAGGCGGTTTGCCCGTGTAGGTGGAATGGTAGATCGCGTCGCGGCGCATCGTGATCCGCTCGACGGTGAACACCGGAAACCACTCCTGTTCGTTGTAGTAGCCGGTGTGATCGCCATAAGGACCTTCGAGCGCGTGTTCGTATGCGGCGCTTGCTCCTTTTGTAGGCCGTGGCGGCGCGCCGGCCGGCGCAGGCGCGGGGACGCCTTCCTGCGGATAGATGAAGCCTTCCAGAACGATCTCCGCGCGTGCCGGCACCTGCAGCGTGTCGACGCCCGGCGTGATGCACTTCGCGAGTTCGGTCCGGGCGCCGCGCAACAGGCCCGCGAACTGGTATTCGGAGAGCGTGTCGGGCACCGGCGTGACCGCGCCGAGGATGGTGGCCGGGTCGGCGCCGAGCACGACCGCGACCGGGTACGGCTTGCCCGGGTTCTGCAGCGCGAACTCGCGGAAATCGAGCGCGCCGCCGCGATGCGCGAGCCAGCGCATGATGAGTTTGTTACGGCCGATCAGTTGCTGGCGGTAAATGCCGAGGTTTTGGCGGCTCTTGTTCGGGCCGCGCGTGACCGTCAGGCCCCATGTAATCAACGGCCCTGCGTCGCCGGGCCAGCAGGTCTGGATCGGCAGCTTCGCGAGGTCCACGTCGGCGCCTTCCCAGACGATTTCCTGGCAGGGCGGGGCGCTCACCGTCTTGGGCGCCATGTCCCAGACCGCCTTGGCGAGCGAGATCAGCTTGCCGGCGTCCCTGAGGCCCTTGGGCGGCTCCGGCTCTTTCAGGGCCGACAACAGGCGGCCGACGTCGCGCAGCGACTCCAGCGCGCCGCTATCGCCGTCCTGCTCGCCGCTTTCGATCCCCATGCCGAGCGCGACGCGCCGCGGCGTGCCGAACAGGTTGCCGAGCACCGGGAACGCATGGCTCTGCCGGCTCTCAAACAGCAATGCCGGGCCGCCAGCGCGCAGCACGCGGTCGCATAGCTCGGTCATTTCCAGGACGGGCGAGACGTTTTGTGGGATACGGCGTAGTTCGCCTAGCGTCTCGAGACGGCCGACGAAGTCGCGCAGGTCTTTGTATTTCATCTGGTCCGGATACAGAGCCGCGCAGCGCGGCGGGAAAGTGGGGCGCGACAGCCAGGCGGCGCGCATGAACGATTGTCGATTTTACCTGCGTTGGTTAGCGCACGTTACGGCGCGAATCTGTAACTGACCTGAGAGGCGCGCAGCGCGCGGGTTTCCACCTGCTGAACACTGTTCGTTATTACAATTAGTTATACATTTGCGGTTCTATAGTGTTGACGATCTATTAAACCCTGCTAGAATCCGTCCACATTGGTTGCAGGGCGTGAACGTTTTTACCACCGCCCCCCGGTCCTTACGACGCAACGCGTCACCGCTTACCGACCCCCCTGCACGGTATTTGACGGCCTTTTTTGCAGTCCTCGCCAGCGCGACCTGACGCTGGTTTTTCGCGTGGGAGCCTTTGCGTGCGTGCTTTTTAGGCACGGCGCCGAGCAGTTCCGAGATGGCTCCCCACCGACGGTTATGCCGTATTCCCGACGCCGCTGCTGCCCTAACCAGAGCACGCGACGTCTTGACTCTGCGAACGTGTTTTGATGCCGGCTCGACCGGTGGGGTTCGCAGATCATGCAAGATGGGAGATCTGAATGAACGCCTGGTTAACGTGGCGTCCCGACGAGAAACTTGCGCAAGCCATGCGCGGTGTTTTGCGTCGCGGTACGCGTATGAGTCATCATCTGTTCAGCATTGTTGGCGGTTCCGCCATCCTGCTGGCGCTCGCGCTGTGGCTGATGCCCACCTGGCGCGGTACGCTGGCTGCCAAGCTGATGCCGGTCATTTCTGCCGCTGTGCAGGCCGGCCCCGCCCGTCTGTTGCAGGGCAACCCGCTGCCGTCGTTCGCGCCCTCCAACGGGGTGTCGTCCGACGATTCGCTGTCCGCCAATGCGGCCGGCAGCGACGCCAGCAATGGCGCAACCAGCAACACGAGCTATGACGGCGCCTTTGACGGCAGTGGCACGAGCGGTCTCGGCGTCACGGCGTTCAACGCGCTCGACCCGCATTCCGTGCAAAGCATCAGCGCGCTGGCGCGTCTGATTCCTTCGCAACGTGTGGCGGCCGACGCCCGCGACGACCGCGTGCTGGTCTCCACCCGCGAGCAGGATCTGGTGGCGTCCTATCTGGCGCGGCGCTATCGCGTCGCCCAGGAACCGGTGAGCGAACTCGTCAAGGCGGCGTTCGATACCGGCCGTGAAGTCGGACTCGATCCGCTGCTGCTGCTCTCCGTGATGGCGATCGAATCGGGCTTCAACCCGTATGCCGAAAGCGGCGTGGGGGCGCAGGGCCTGATGCAGGTCATGTCGAAGGTGCACTCGGACAAATTCCAGTATTTCGGCGGCGAAAGCGCCGCGCTCGATCCGCTTGCCAACATCAAGGTTGGGGCGCTCGTGCTGAAGGACTGCATCGCTCGCGGCGGTACATTGCCGGGCGGCCTGCGTCTCTATGTGGGCTCGACCACGCAGGACGACGGCGGTTATGGCGCGAAGGTGATGGCCGAACGTGGCCGTCTGCGCGACGTGGCACGTGGCCGCAAGGTGCCGATCAACGCACCGCAAGCGCCGGTCACGACTACTGCGTCGGTGGCGGCGCCGGCTAGCGGAGCGGCACCGGTCAAGCGTGTCCAGGTGACGCTCGATGCGGCGCATCCGCTGACCGCGACCACCCCGGTGAAGGCGCCGGAACAGGACGACGCCAGCACGGCGACCAAGCATGCTTCGACCTCGGAGCTGGGCGCCTGAATGGCGGCAGCGGCATCGCGGTAAAGGTCGTGCGTAGCACCGGCAGGACAAATAGGAAAGGCACCCAAGGGTGCCTTTTTTCATGCGTCGAAGTTTTTTGTTTTTGGCGGCGTGCTCGTGTTGCTTGGCGAACGCGCCGCTGGGCCGTTCGTCCGGTTCAGTCCCGCCTGGATCCGCTCAGCGCCCAAAGAACCCATGCAAACGCTCGACCGCCTCTTCGAGCTTCGAATACGCGGTTGCATACGACAAGCGGATATACGAGCGCGGCGCATGATTGCCGAAGTCCATGCCCGGCACCAGCACCACACCTGCGTCGTGCAGCATGGCTTGGGTGAGCGCGGCGCTGTCGCCGGCGGCCGCGTGGGCGACCCGGCTGCAATCCGCGTACACATAGAAGGCGCCGTCCGGCATCACCGGTACTGAAAAGCCGAGCGATTCGAGCGCCGGGGCGATGAAATCGCGGCGCCGTTTGAACTCGAGGCGGCGCGCTTCGTAGATCGCAAGCGTGTCCGCTTCGAAGCAGGCGAGTGCCGCGTGCTGCGCAAGCGCCGAGGCGCAGATGAACAGGTTCTGCGCGAGCTTCTCGAACGCGCCCACCAGCGACGGCGGCACCACCAGCCAGCCGAGCCGCCAGCCTGTCATGTTGAAGTACTTCGAGAAGCTGTTGACGGTGATCACGTCCTCGCCGAACGACAGCGCGGAGACGGGCGGCGCGTCGTAGCTCAAGCCCTGATAGATTTCGTCGACGATCGTGAAGCCGCCGCGCGCGCGGACCGCTTCGACGATGCGCTTCAATTCCGCCGGTTCGATGGAGGTACCGGTGGGGTTCGACGGCGACGCGAGCAGCACGCCGCGCGTACGTTCGTTCCAGAGACGCTCGACATCCGCGGCGGTCAGCTGGAAGCGCCCGGCCGGGCCGCTCGGCACCAGCACCGGCTTGCCTTCCGCGGCGGCGACGAAGTGCCGGTTGCACGGATAGCAGGGATCGGGCATCAGCACTTCATCGTCACGGTCGACCAGCGCTGCGCACGCGAGCAAGAGCGCGGCCGAAGCGCCGGCGGTGACCACGATGCGCGCCGGATCGACGCGAATGCCGTAGGCCTGCGCGTAGTGTCCCGCAATCGCCTCGCGCAATGCGTGCAGTCCGAGCGCACTGGTGTACTGGGTGACGCCGCGGCGCAGCGCGCTCGCGGCAGCTTCGATGACCGGCTCGGGGGCGGTGAAATCGGGCTCGCCGATGCCCATGTGGATGATGTCGCGCCCCTCTCGCTCCAGCAGGGCGGCTTCCTTCGCCAGTTCCATCACGTAGAAAGGCTGGATGGCGTCGACACGCGCAGCAAGCCGCACCAATGGTTCGGTCACGGAGTTCATACAGTCAGTACAGTAAGTGCAGTTTCAAGGGCTTGGCGCATCTGGTGCATCTGGTGCCCGGTGCGGCGCAGTCCGGCTGGGTCCGGCCCGATCCGGCGTGGCGCAGCGCAACCGGGGCGACCCCGACCGCCCGCCGCCGGAGCGACACGCTGCGGAAGATTGCCCGCAGCGCGTCGCCAGGCGGGCCGGTCCGCGTGCGACCGCCTAGCGCTTGCGGGCCGCCTGTGTTTCGTCGGCGCGCAGTTGCGCCGCCAGCTTGTCCAGCACGCCGTTCACGTACTTGTAGCCATCCGCGCCGCCAAACGTCTTGGCGAGTTCGACGGCTTCGTTGATCACCACGCGGTACGGAATGTCGACGTGATTCTTCAGCTCGAATGCCGCGACGAGCAGCACCGCCCGTTCGACCGGCGAAAGCTGGTCGATGGGACGGTCGAGGCACGGCGCGATGTCGGCCGACAGCGCTTCCGAGTCTCGGATCACGCCGTGCAGCAGCGCGTCCAGGTGCTCGTGATCCGCCTTGTCGAAGCCCTGCGCGCCGCGCAACTGCGCGTCGATCTCGCCGCCGGGCGCGCCCGACAGCAGCCACTGATACAGCCCCTGCGTGGCCAGTTCGCGGGAACGTCGGCGAGCGCTCTTCATGCCTGTTCCTCTTCGTCGTCCTCGTCTTCCTCTTCGTCGTCGCCGCCGAGTTGCTCGAGCGCGACCGCGAGGTTAGCCATTTCGACGGCCACGCGAGCGGCGTCACGACCTTTTTCGGTCATGCGCGCGACGGCTTGCTCGTCGTTTTCGGTGGTCAGCACCGCGTTGGCGACGGGAATGCCGAAGTCGAGGCCGATGCGCGTGATGCCGGCGCCGCTTTCGTTCGACACCAGTTCAAAGTGGTACGTCTCGCCGCGAATCACCGCGCCGAGCGCGATCAGCGCGTCGAACTGGGCGCTTTCGGCGAGCTTTTGCAGCGCCAGCGGGATTTCCAGCGCGCCCGGCACGGTGACGAGCAGCACGTCTTCACCGGTGACGCCGAGGCGTTCGAGTTCTTCGATGCACGAATCCGCGAGGCCGTTGCAGACGGGCTCGTTAAAGCGCGCCTGAACGATGCCGATACGCAGGCCGTCGCCGTCGAGATTCGGTTGGTATTGTCCGATTTCCATAGTCAGTCCGTAGTGTTGTTTGAGTAAGCGCTAATGCGCGTGAATGGTCGGATCAGCTTTGCGCCGCGGGCGCCGGTCAAGGCGTTTGCGGCGTCTGGGCAGGGCAGCCCGGCATCGGCACGAAGCCGGTGACTTCGAGACCGTAGCCCGACATGCTGCCCAGCTTGCGCGGGTTCGACAGCACCTGCATCTTGCCGACACCCAGTTCGCGCAGGATCTGCGCGCCGATGCCGTAGGTCTTGAAGTCGACCGGGCGGCGCTTGAGTGCGTCGGCCCTGTCTTTCGAATCGAACGCCTTGAAGACGTCGATCAGGTGATCTTTCGAATCGCCGCAGTTCAGCAGCACGACCACGCCGAGCTCGCGTTCCGCGATTTCTTTCATGGCGGCGTCCAGCGTCCACGAGTGGGTGGACGTGCTGACTTCGAGCAGGTCCAGTACCGAGAGCGGCTCATGCACCCGCACCGGCGTGTCCTGCTCCGGCGTGGGCGTGCCGCGCACCAGTGCGATGTGCGGCTGGCCGCTCGGCTGGTCGAGGTACATGACCGCGCGGAACGGGCCGTGCGCGGTCTGCATGGTGCGCTCGCAGATCCGCTCCACGATCGATTCGGTGCGGCTGCGGTAGTGAATCAGGTCGGCGATGGTGCCGATCTTCAGGCCGTGCTCCTGCGCGAACTCCATCAGGTCGGGCAGGCGCGCCATCGTGCCGTCGTCCTTGATGATCTCGCAGATCACCGCCGCAGGCGTGAGCCCCGCCAGCGCCGTGAAATCGCAGCCGGCTTCGGTGTGGCCGGCGCGCACCAGCACGCCGCCGGGCTGCGCCATGATCGGGAACACGTGACCGGGCTGCACGATATGCTCGGCCCGCGCGTCGTGCGCGACGGCGGCGAGGATCGTGCGGGCGCGGTCCGCCGCCGAAATGCCCGTGGTGACGCCTTCAGCCGCCTCGATACTGACGGTGAACGCCGTGCCGTATTGCGTGCCGTTGCGGTACGTCATGAGCGGCAGGTTCAGCAGCTTGCAGCGTTCCTGGGTGAGCGTCAGGCAGACGAGCCCCCGGCCGTAGCGGGCCATGAAGTTGATCGCTTCCGGCGTGACGAATTCGGCGGCGATCACGAGGTCGCCCTCGTTTTCGCGGTCTTCTTCGTCGACGAGTATCACCATCCGACCGGCTTTCAGTTCGGCGATGATCTCAAGTGTGGAGGAGAGCGTCATGTTGGCGAGAGTTTCGGGAAAGCGCGTATTTTACGCCACGCGCGAGTCCGCGTCGTTCCCCCGAACGGGATAGGCCGTTTGGCGGGCCTGCGCAGGGGTTCGGCGGACCCCGCACACCGGTCGAAACATCGCTCTACCCGGTCTTCGGTAGACTATGGGCTCTGCAATGCAGCAAATCGACGGATTGCGTTCCGTCGAGGGGCGTCGATCTTCTCCGCGTCCCCGTGGTGGCTGCGCGTCTTCGTCCGGCGCGGCCGTTTATCGCTTCGCCCTGGGCCTCAAGTCGAATCAATATGTCATTTTTCGGAATCGGTCTTCACGTCATTGTTGCGCTGTTCTTTGCAGTGCACGTGGTGCGTACTCAGCAGAACATGTACTGGCTGTTGCTGCTGTTCGCTTTTCCGCTGCTCGGCAGTCTCGTGTATCTGTTTGCGATCTATTTGCCGAGCCTGCGGCAGTCGCGGGGGGCTCGGGCTGCCTCGCGGGCTATTACGCAGTTGGTGGATCCTAATCGTGCTGTGCGCGAGGCGCGGGTTAACTTCGATCGGGCGCCTACTGTCGAGCATCGGATGCGGTTGGGGGCGGCTTTGCTTGAGGCCGGTCAGCCGGATGAAGCGCTCGAGCATTATCAGGCGGCTGCGAATGGGCCTTTTGCTACCGATCCTGCTTTGCTGTTGGGGATGGCCAAGGCTCAGTTTGCTGTTGGGCAGTATGCTGCTGCGGATGCCAGCCTCGGGCGGTTGTTTGCGGCTAATTCGCAGGCTCGGCAGCAGCCTGAATCTGCTCTGTTGTACGCGCGGACGCTCGCTGCGCTTGGTTCGCCCGCGGCGCGGGCCGCTTTTGAGCAGGCGCTTGCCTGTGCCAGTGATGCCGCTCCGCGGTGTTTGTTTGCCGATTGGCTCGCGGCACAAGGGGATGAGTTGGATCGCCAACGGGCTAATAGTCTGTATGCCGAGATCGCTCAAGATGCACGGCATTGGCCGCGTCACGCGCGGGAGCATAACCGGGAGTGGTTGATGCGGGCGCAGGCTGCTCTGGCAGGGGCCGGGGCGAGGCGGTGATTTACCTTCGCTTTTCGGTTGTTTACCTACGGTGTTGGCCTTTACTTGCTTGGTTAGTGGTCTATTGGCGTTGCCCCTGTGCGGGGCGGCACTTACTTTCTTTGCCGCCGCAAAGAAAGTAAGCAAAGAAAGCGGGCTCACACCGCTAGCTCGTAGGTGTCCACCTCTGTTTGGCCGCCCAGAGTGGTCCGAGACGAGGGCCGCCCTCGCGTTTTCCCGCGTAGTGACAAGGCCGTCATCCGCTCCAGCGTTGCGCTTCGCGCTCCGCCGTTGGGTTTGCTACGCGGCTGGCGCTTTTTTATACCGTCCTCGCCAGCGGTTTGTCCGGCTCCGCCAAACGGATGTCCACCGGGCCTATTCCGCAAATCGCTATCGTCGCCGGTTCCGCCCCGCCCCGCGGCACGCCGTCATAGTGCCACGTGCGCGCTATGCGGCGCACAAAGGTGCCGGCTTTCACCGGGACCGTGTGTCCCGGGTCGAAGTCCACCCCGCTGTTAATCCACCACGTACCCGATATCACCACGCACAGTCGATCCGTCGCGTAGCTGTGCGGCGCACTCATGTATCCCGGATGCCAGCGTAACAGCGCGTAGTAAATGCCCTCCCTCCCCGGGTTGCTGTACAGGAACGCACTCTCCACACTCTTCGGCGGTGCCCCATCCTGTCCCACGAATTTGATGTCCTCCGGCAACGTGTACATCGTCTCGCTTGTGTCGATCGGGCTCGCCTCCGTTCCCCCCGCCACCAACAACGATGCCATTCCACCCAGCAGCGCGAGCATCTCGCGTCGGTTCATGCCGTCTCCCGCCATCTAGACTCTCCTTGTCCATCGTCAGTGGTGTCCAGCTCGCCACGCCGGCCGCGTTCGTTTCACTCGCGGCCGCCGGGCGAATATCACTATAGGTCAACCGTCCGCGGACGGTCTGCGAGGAGGGCATTCGCGGTTGCTTGTGTGGTCGTGCCTGCTGCCAGGCATCTATGGGCGGTCACGGGTGCCCATTAAATGCGTAGTCTTCGTCTAATGGCTCGCGTCGCCTGGATTTACGTACGTGTCGCCGACCATCAAATGCACGATCTCGTCGCCGTTGGTTTGTGGGACCTGCCGTTCGCCCGCCACTTCGCCGCGTCGCAGTACGACGATGCGATCCGCAATCGCGAAGATGTCGTGCAGGTTGTGCGAGATCAGGATCACCGAGACGCCCTCGGCCTTCAACGTCGCAATCAGCTCCATCACCTTGCGCTGCTCCGGCACGCCCAGCGCCGCCGTGGGCTCGTCCATGATCAGCACCCGGGCATTCCAGTAGATCGCCCGGCCAATCGCAATGGCCTGGCGTTGGCCGCCCGAGAGCATCTTCACCGGTCCACCCAGCTTGCGCTCAGGTATCACAATGTCCAGGCGCTTCAGCACCTCGCGCGCCACCTGCGCCATGCGCGGCCGGTCGATCACCTGGAAGCCCAGTTGCCGGCGCGTCGGTTCGCGTCCCAGGAAAATGTTGCTGCCGACGTCCAGGTTGTCGGCCAGCGCAAGGTCCTGATAGATCGTCTCGATCCCCTGCGCCCGCGCGTCCTGCGGATCGCGCATTTGCAACGGCGCGCCGTCGAACAGCAGGTCGCCCTGATCGGCCCGGTACACGCCCGAAATGATCTTGATCAACGTCGACTTGCCCGCGCCGTTGTCGCCGGCCAGCGCCAGCACCTCGCCCGGCATCAGTCGCAACGACACGTGCTTGAGCGCCTCCACCCCGCCAAAGCGGATCGAGACGTCGCGCACTTCAAGGATCGGTGTGCTCATTGCGCGCCCCCCAGACGGTCCTTGTATTGATCGATCAGCACCGACAGGATGATCACGATGCCCACCACGATGAATTGCCAGAACGCATTGACGTCGATAAACACCAGCCCGAACTGGATCACCGCAATGATCAGCGCGCCGATCAGCGTCCCCACCACATTGCCGGTCCCGCCAAACAGGCTCGCACCGCCAATCACCACCGCCGCGATCGAATCGAGCAGCATCGGCTCGCCTGCGTTGGCGGCGCCGGCCGCGAAACGCGCGGTATAGATGATGCCGCCGACCGCGGCGAACGCGGCGGCGATCAGATACACCACCAGCAGGTGACGCTTGACGTTGATGCCGGCCCGCACCGCCGATTGCGGGTTGCCGCCAATCGCGTAGGTGTACTGGCCAAAACGCGTTTTCGAGAGCAGCAGATGCATGATGATCAGCAACACCGCCGTCAGCACGACCGGCGTCCAGCCGGCGCCAAGCCAGACGAGGCCCGCGTTGTCCACCGAGACGGTCATGCCGCTGCCGGCCGCGAGAAAGCCCGCGCCTCGCGCCACGCCGTACATGCCGAGCGTGCCGATAAAGGCCGGCACGCCAAGCCACGCAATCAGCACGCCGTTGACCAGCCCGGGAATCAGGCAGACCAAGATGGTGAGCGGGATGGACACGATCAGGATCCACGGCGAGCCGCTGCCGAACAGCGTGAACTGTGCGACGCAAACGGCCGCGAGTCCCATCACGAAGCCCGCGGACAGATCGATGCCGGCCGTGATGATCACGAAGGTCTGGCCGATGGCCAAAAGGAGCGGGGCAGCGGCCGCAAGACCGATCGACTGCAGGTTGTAGGCGTTGAAAAGAAACGACCGATGAGCCGAGACCTGCGCATACGCCTCGAAAAAAACGAGCAGGGCGCACAGGAACAGCCACGGCCACAGCTTGGTAATCAGCGCGATCTTGTCGAGACGCGAGCTATCCATGGCGTTATCCGCGTTATCAGGAGCAGAACCTGCGTGCGCAGCCGCGCACGCAGGAAGGACGGACGTACTTGCGCACCGCGCAAGATGACGTCGGCCAGCCTGGCCTCGGCTAGTTGGAATAGATGTATTGCTGCATGTCGGGCTGGTCGATGTTGTTCTTGTCGAGAACCTCGAAGCCCGTACTCTTGAGGGCGGGAATTTTCTTGCCGTGGATCACGTCGGCGGCGAACTTGACGCCGTAGTAGCCGATTTCGTCCGGGCGCTGCGCGATGGCGATATCGACGAGGCCGCTCTTGATCTGCTTGTCGATACCCGGCACCGCATCGAATACCACCACCTTGACGATACCCTGCTTGCCCGCCGCCTTGACCCCCTGAGCCGCGCCGCTGCCGGAGAACGTATTGGCGCCGAACACGCCGGCCAGATTCGGATTGCGCGCCAATACCGCGGCGACGTGGGCAGCGGCCTGGTTGGCGTCATCCTCGTTGTAGAGCGTCTGCAGCACGGTGATGTTCGGGTGCTTCTTCATCTCGTCCGCGAAGCCTTCGGCACGCGCGTCGGTGCTCGAGATGCCCGGCTTGTTGTTCTCGCAATAGACCGTACCCTTGTCGCCGATGGCTTTAGCCAGCGCGCGCGCCGCGACGCGGCCGCCTTCCAGGTTGTCCGAAGCAATATAGGAAAGAGGGAAGTCCGCATCGCCCTTGCCGGTCTGATAGTGGCCGTCGCCGATATAGGTGTCGACGGTAATGACCTTGATGCCGGCGTCGGCGGCTTCTTTCAGCGGTTGAATCAGCTGTTGCTTGTCGACGGGCGAAATCAGCAGGACATCGGGATGCTTGGCGATAAACGCCTTGAGGATAGGTACCTGTTCACTGGTGTTCCATTCTTTGGGAACCTGGAACAGCAACTCGACGTTCTCTTCCTTGGCGGCTCGTTCGGCGCCGCGATGCATGGTGAAGTAGAACGGATCGACCACACCGGGCAGGAGCGCCACCACCGGATGAGCAGCATCCGCGTGCGCCAGCCCCGACAGCGAACAGACGATGATCGTTGAGACGGCAACCATACAGCGGGACACGAATCGCTTCATTTTGTCTTCCTCCAGTTATGAGTCCGACTTGCGACGCCCGACTTGTTATGCATGCTCCATGGCGACTGCAATCGGCTGTGGGCAGTATAGGCGCGAGCGGCGTCAGTGACCACTGCACCGGTGGCGAACCCGAGCATACGCCGGATCCGGAAGGGGAAATGTGCGCGCGCGGCGCCGGCCAATCAGAGCGCCGCGAGAACGGCCGTTTCGAAAGCGATCGCCTGTGTGCAGACTGCCTTGATGGCAGGCCAATTGGTTGTCACCGAATGGGCCTTCGCCTGATACTCGCGCACTTTCTTGCGGATTCGTTGGTTCAGCGCCAGTGTGCCAAGGTTGGATTCGACGCTGACATTGCATTCCGCAGCAGCCAGCAGTGGATGACCGGCCGGAAGCGTTGCAGCGGCAAGCCACGTTCCAGATGCCTGTGCAGGGAGGCATAGTACGGTTTTCGCCCCTCTGCTAGCCGGGGTTAGCCAACTATCCAACGTGGTGGTCAGCGCGCAAACGCTATCTGCGACGGGAGGGCAGGGTTGTGCGCAAGGAAGTGCCTGCCAACCGTGTTGCACGGCCATCGCTTCAATCGTTGCTCCCGCATTGGTGTACTGCTCCCCGGCAACATCGACATCCAGGTGAATGATCAGTAGATCGAACTGTTGAAGCGTTGGGTCGCTGTCGAGATCCGCGCCATGCCGCTGGCCCGACGCATGGCACCACTTCAGAACACCGCTCCAGCCTGTGCCCATCTTGGGCGCGGTGGCTTCCGGTTGAAGCTTGGTCAGAATGAAAGGCCGTTGGAGAATCGCTTTGAGCGCTGCTTCAATAATGACAAGGTCGGTGTCGCCTTCCACAACCAGGGCAATATGCAAGTCAGACATTCGGCACCGCCCCCAGATGTCCCATCATCCAGAGCCTGGATAGCGGATACTGGAGGTTCATCTCCGCCAACTGCTCAGTCAACTCGACGCGTCTTACGACTGTCAAACCATTACTGTTGCGCTCAACGGCAAACAACCGGATCTCCGGGTCAGACAGGTCCAGTCCATCCAGTACGGCGGGGTTATGTGCGGTGAACAGTAGCTGGCGATCGGGGCCATTGTGCATCAGCCAATGACCAAGGAAGGTCGTCAGCTTCGCCAGCAGGCGTGGATTCAGCGCTTGATCCAGATTGTCGATCGCCAGGATTTTGGGTGCTTTGGGCAATAGACAAAGCGCCGCACAAAACAGGATGTAGAGCGCCCCCTCGCTGGCATCGTAAGCGGTCAACTCGTTGCGCGATCTGTTCATGAAACGGTCGGTGAACTTCAGCATCAGCGTGGTTCTTGGGACCTTGCTGGAGATCAGCGAGCCGCCGTGACTGGTGGTTTGCACGTCGGCTACCCAGTCGATCAACTCCAGCACCTGATCTAATATTTCCTCGCCCTCGTCGCCCTGGCTTTCCAGATGCTTGCGCAATGCGTCGAAACTTTCCGCTAGCTGGCCGCCGCTAAGTCCTACGGGCTGACGCGCTTGTACATCGGGAACGATGCCGCGCAGCGAGGGCGTGTTGGGGCAATAGATTGCGTACTCTTGCAAGCGCTGCATTAATCTTGCCGCAGCGTTCTCAGGCATCAGGTCCACCAGCTTCAGTGCCGCCAGGCCCGATTGGGGGTTCAGATTCTTTTTGCTGCGAACGCCGTCGGACACTATTTCGTGCGTCCCATCCGATAGGACCTCAGTTTTGTAGGACCAGGCAGGCTCGGGTGAATCGAGAGGATTCAGTAGAGAGACGCGGTATGCCTCCTCGTGACTCCCCACGATGCCGATGCCGATATGGGCAGGTGTTCGTTCAGAAGAGAAGGAACTCTTGTAGAGTCGCGGCAGGCCGGCGCGTACGCCTCGACGAAGCAGGCTTTCATCATCGACGACCCCATTGGCCGCGGCACCCAGCACGCCTAGCGCTTCCAGAACGTTGCTCTTCCCAACACCATTTGCGCCAATGAAGCAGTTCACACGGCCCAGGTCGATGCTTTCCTCGTGGATCGATTTGAAACCGTAAACGCTCAATTTACGAAGCATGCCAGTAGTCCTGTTGTCGCATGTTGGGGCACCGCAAGTCTTGACCGGCGGTCAGTATACCGTCAGATATACCGTCGGGGCCTGATGTCCGTAATGGGTTGGAAATCGGCCGCAGCCGACCCGCGCCGACCTGGTAGCTGGCCGGCGCTTTGTTTTTACGGCGTTGGAAATGGCGAGGTTTGAGCGGATGCGCGATCGAACGGCTTCACTGCCGTGCCAAACTGACGCTTCCTCCCGCTAGTTCGGGTACAACGTGTCGCGCGGGAAGAACATCCGCGGCTCGAAAGCCGGCATGATCACGGTCGCGCCTGTTGCAGTCAGGCTGACATGGCAGGTCTGATCGAGCCGCTTGCCTTGCCGGTAGATGAACGCACCGGGGCCGCCATCGCATTCCGCCGTGTGTTCGACGAGGCGCAGCTCACGCCCGTTCGAGAGGGATCGGGTGATGTCGAACCCGTCGGCATAGGCCGCCGTTACGCCGACGAGGGCGGCCACTCCGATTACGACTTTCGCAATCTGCATGATGGGATCTCCGGGTTCGGTTGCGGGGCGCACCGGCGAGCCGCTAACGGACTCGAGCCGGTGCGAATACCACCATATTAGACCGTGCTGCTTTTAAGCGTGCATCATCGAGTCCTGGGCGAACACGCGTTTTCATCGGCTTCGACGGCCTTGTCGATGTCGCTCACTTCGCGGCGAGCGCCGGGTGCTCAAGCAGAAGGGCTGCGGCCGGCGAGGACGAAGCGGGGTTTTGTCCCGTGATCAACAGACCGTCGGCAACGACGTACGGCGCCCAGTCGTCGGTCTTCGAATAGACGCCGCCTTTGGCCTTGAGCTCGTCTTCCACGAGGAACGGCACGATGTCCGTCAGCCCGACGGCGGCTTCCTCGGAGTTCGTGAAGCCGGTGACTTTCTTGCCTTCGACTAGCGGCGCGCCATCTGCCGTGCGCACGTGGCGCAGTGCGCCAGGGGCGTGGCAAACGAGCGCGACGGGCTTGCCGGCGGCGATGAACGATTCGATCAAGGCGATCGAGTTCCTGTCTTCGGCAAGATCCCATAGCGGGCCATGACCGCCCGGATAGAAGACCGTATCGAAGTCCGCCTGCGAGACGCTGTCGAGCCGCACCGTGGCGGCAAGCTGCGCGGTCGCTTGCGCGTCGAGTTCGAAGCGGCGCGTCATCTCGGTCTGGTTGGCCGGCTCGTTGCTCTTAGGGTCGAGCGGCGGCTGGCCGCCCTTCGGTGAAGCCAGCACGATCTCCGCGCCGGCTTCCTTGAACGTGTAGTAGGGCGCTGCCAGTTCTTCGAGCCAGAAACCCGTCTTGCGGCCTGTGTTGCCCAGTTGGTCATGCGAGGTCAGAACCATCAGTACTTTCATGTTGCTTCTCCGTCGGGTGGGTGAGTCGGTGGGTGAATCGTGTCTAAATAGTAGACCAGTCGTCTAGTTTCGGGGCCTAAAAAAAGCACTTCCGGAGAAGTGCGTTTGCCGCCCGATTCTTCAGGGAGCAAGGTGGAGCATCTGCTGCGTTGTCATCAACGCCGTTTCGAAAGGTTGCACGTTGCGAACGATCTTGACCATGATGCTGGCGCCCAGCCAGAGCTGGTAAAGACTCTGTGCGACGCTCTGCGGATCGCCCGCGACCGAAAGCGAGCCCTCGGCGACGCCGGCTTCGAGGGCTCGCGCCAGTCGGCTGACGATTCCTGCCGTGCCGCGATTGAGCGTAGCGCGCATCGCCTCCGACATGTCCGCCACCTCGGCGCCTAGCTTCACCGCCAGGCATTTGCCCTGGCAGTCGAAGAACGACTGGGTTTCCTGCCATATGCGCCAGTAGTTCATGAGCCGTTGCGCCATGTTCAGGCCGGGCTGAGCGAGCGTTTGGTCAAGGTCGTCCAGGTATTCCTCAAAGTAACTTTCCAGCATTGCCACGCCGAACGCATCTTTCGACCCGAAGTAATGATAGAAGGACCCTTTCGGAACTCCGGCCTCCGACAGAATCTCGTTCAGGCCCACGGCCGAGAACCCTTTGGCGCCGATGAGACGCTGGCCGACAGCGATAATGTTCTCGCGGACGTCGACTGTTTCGGATGTGTTTGCGGTAGCCATGTGCTGACTTTAGCTGATAGTAGACCAGTCGTCTACAAGAATTTGCAGGAGATATTCATGGCGTTGCGCGATGGGTCCATGACATCAATTCCTCAGGCCATCGCGGATTGCATACGCCGTCACTTCGGCAACGTTATGCAACGACAGTTTCGACATCAGATTCTGCCGGTGCTTGCGTACCGTTAACACGCTCACATTCAGTTGTTCTGCGATGTCCTGGCTGGAGTGTCCGCTGGCGATCAGCACAAGGATTTCCTTTTCCCGCGCGGTGATCGACGTTGCGGCAGTGCAGTCCGCGATCTCCAGCACATGGGCGAGTGCCTTGCTCACATAGCGGATGCCCGACAAGACGAGGGAAATGGCATGAAGAAGTTCGTCGCTATCTTCGTGTTTAAGCAGATACCCGTCGACGCCAGCGGCCAAGGCCGATCTGACCGCTGCAGGATTCTGACTGCCCGTCACAACCAGGATTCTGGTCTGTGGAGACTGCGCCTTGATTTGCTGTGCCAGTTCGACGCCGGGATAGCCAGGTAAATCCAGATCCAGTAACAGTAAATCTGCCTGCGTATCTCGCACAATCTGGCTGACCATCCGACCGTCACCCGTTTCGCCCGCTACGCGCCAGTTAGTCCGAGTCATCAGCAGTAACTTCAAGCCATCGCGAATAATGGCGTGGTCTTCGGCAAGTACGATTTTTTTCATTTTTCTTTCATTACTTTCTCGGGCGCCCCAAAGCCGATTCTTTTGCGACAATGCAAAATGATCCCGGATAAAGCCGCATCATACGGCGGACAGGATTTTACGGAAACCCGACTTTAAACAAGATCGGATACGCGCGTTCAAGATGGCAAAAAAGATACCTCAAGAATATAGCGCCAATGTGCGACTCGAACTGGTCAACACGCTTTACCGCCAGTCGCCGCCTATTCTTTTCGGCAATATCGCCGTAGTGAGCCTGACGACCTTCCTGTTGTGGCGCGAGGTTTCGCAACGCGCTCTGCTGGGCTGGGCTGCCTCAATCTACGTGCTGACCGCCATCCGGATCGTGATGGTTTGGCGCGATCGTCAAGCGGCTGAGCATCCCACCGGGACAGCCAGCAGGCGCGCCTGGACATACGTCCTGTTCTCCGGCATGTCGGGCTGCCTATGGGGTTCCATGGGCATTCTGTTCTTTGCGCCGCACGACACGATCGTGACGGCTCTGATCTGCATTGTGCTGGCCGGCATGAGCGGCGGTTCGGTGGCATCGCTATCCTCCTGGTGGCCGACCTATCTCGCCTATGTATTGCCGACCGTCCTGCCGTTTGCCATTCGTTCCTTCGTGTACGGAAATGCGTTGTTTTCGGTGTTGGGACTCCTGTCGCTCTTTCTGCTGGGGGTCAACCTCGCCTTTAGCCGGACCTTGCAACGTACCGTGCGGGATGCGGTGTTGTTGCGCTTTGAGAACGTTACCCTGATCGGGCAACTGACCGAGGAAAAGGAGCGCGCCGAGCTCGCCAATCAAAGCAAATCGCAATTTCTCGCCGCCGCCAGCCACGACCTGCGTCAGCCAACCCATGCGCTCGGCCTATACATCGCGACGCTGCGCGCCATCGCCCAGGCACCGACCATTGAGCGCGCAGCGCTCAATGACATTGCCGAACGGCTTCGGACGGCGTTGAGAGGCATGTCGCAATTGCTGAACGTATTGCTGGATATCTCGCGTCTGGATGCGGGCGTGATCGATGTCGAACCGCGCTGTTTTCCGTTGCAGCAGGAGTTCGACGCATTGGACAATCAGTTCTCCCGGGCCGCGTTGTCCAAAGGACTGACACTCAAGATCCGCTCAACTTCGATCTGGCTGGAAACCGATGCAGTCCTGCTTCACAACATGCTGTCCAACCTGTTGTCGAATGCGGTGCGTTATACCGACCGTGGCGGCATTTTGGTGGCCTGCCGCCGCCGCAAGGGGGAGGTGGAGATCCAGGTATTCGACACCGGCATTGGCATTGAGTCCAGCCAACTGTCGAGCATTTTCCGGGAGTTCTACCAGGTCGGCAACGCAGCGCGTGACCGGGAACAAGGACTAGGCCTCGGCCTCGCCATTGTGCAGCGCACGGCGGCACTGCTCGGCGCGCGCATCGCGGTGCAGTCGGCGCCAGGCCGCGGCTCGCTCTTTTCCGTGCGATTGCCGGCGTTGCAGCATATCGAGGCGCCTCGCGCCGCGATGAGCGAGCGACACGGCGAACCGGTTTCGGGCCGCGCACAGAAGGCTGTTCTGGTGATCGACGACGATCGCGACGTACTTGCCAGCATGCAGACGCTGCTGCGAGCGTGGGGCCACACGGTGGTCGCCGCGCAATCCCTGGAGCAGGCGATTGTGGCGGCAAAGTCGCATCGTTTAGTACTGGAAATGATCGTGACGGACTTCAGGCTGGCAAGGCATGTGACGGGGGTGGATGTCATCCACGCCGTGTTCCAGTCCATCGGGCGCACGATACCGGCGATCATCATTACCGGCGACACCTCGGCTGATGGCATCAATGCGGCTTCGTCAAGCGGCTTTCGCGTCTTGCACAAGCCACTCGACCCGCAAGAACTGCGGGCCCTGATCGATGCGCAACCTGCCTGACGACATTGCCCTCGCGCGCGCCGTTTAATAATCGGTAACGCTCCGAACCCGTTGCTCCGCGCTGCAAATACTACGGATGCAGTATTTACCCCGGCTATTTGGGTGCAGTACCTTCCCTACGGTTGGAAATCGCAGAAATCTGCGGCTTGGGCTAGCGCAGAAAATTCGGGGCAATCGGGGTAGAACAAAAAATCAATGGAGCGGGGTTATGACAAGAATGATGGGGCAGTTGCGTCCGTTGGCTGCGGGGGCGGCCATGTGTCTGATGCTGGCTGCCTGCGGGGGCGATAACGTCGGCAAGAGCAGTGCTTCGAATAGCGCAAGCGTCAGCAGCTATACGGTGTCTGGAACGGTGAGCGGGCTGCCGGCCGGTGCATCGCTGGTGCTGGAAAACAATGGCGGCGGTCCGGTGACAGTGAGCGCAAGCGGCGCGTTCTCGTTCGCCACGGCAGTTGCTGCGGGTTCGGCATACGCCGTGACAGTCGTGTCGCAGCCGGCATGGTGGAACTGTACTGTGAGTCAAGGCAGCGGCACGTCTTCAGTCAACGTCACCAATGTCGGCGTGAGCTGCGCGGTCGATAAGACCAGCCCGACTTCGCTGGTCAGCGCGGCTGCATTTGGATCCGCCAGGAATGCGAGTGGCACGAGCGACGGCACGAAGCTGGTGGGTGTGGCAGTCGACGGCAGCGGCAACGTCTACGCATCGGATAACAATTTCGGGGACGTGTTCGGAATTCCCACGGGCAGTGCCGCTCCGCAGTTCATTTACACCGCAGCAGGGTCGGCGGGGTTGATGACCTACAGCGCGACGAATTCGACGCTGTACGAGGCGGATGGCGGGGACGATTACATCGTCGAATTGCCCAACCCGCTGTCGGCCAGCGTAACGGCCAGCTACCTGGCAGCGACCGGGCTGACCCATCCGAACAGCGCGGCGGTCGATTCCAGCGGCAACGTCTACGTCGTGGACACCGGCACGAGTCCGGCCACGGTGACGGAATACACATCGAGTGGAACGAAGGTCGCCACACTGGCGAGCGGCACGTCGACGTTCACGCCCTACGCTGTAGCGGTGGACTCGAACAAGAACGTGTACGTCACCGACCAGACCCACAACGAGGTGTTCAAGATCGTGTCGGGCACGCCGACCGTTCTGGCTGGATCGGGCAGCGCGGTGGACACCGACGGCACGGCCACGGCGGCGTCGTTCAACGCGCCGGGCGCAATCACGGTAGACGCGAGCAACAACCTCTATGTGGTGGATTCCGGTAGTGGAGCTTTGCGACAGATCATCCCGTCCTCCGGCGTCGTCACGACGTTGTCGACGGTAACCGGGGCTACCGCGATCGCGGTGGGCTCGAACGAGAATCTGTATGTGACGGCCGAGGGGACCAGCGCGGGCGTGTTTCAGCTCGCTCCGACGGCGCAGTAAGCACGACGCCGTGCCCGGCGACAGTTTCGCCGTCGGGCACGGCGGCCGCGTGCCGCAGTGATAAAGACTTTGTATGGTGACCGTACATGATTAGAAATCCAAATTATGTATAGACGGGGAGTCGGGCAGAACCATGCGAAAACTAACGATCTCTCTGCCTGAAGTCCGCGCGCGGTTACGTGGTTACGGCGAAACAGAAAAGAAACACATCGAAACAGCACGGAGGAAGCAGGCGCCTCGCTGCATCAACGCAGCCGATGCCTGCCCCCGTACGGTTGGCGCATACGGGGAATCGAAAAAGTGAACGGTATCTATCGCGTAGTGTGGAACCATGCGCGCCAAACGTGGGTGGCGGCATCGGAACTGGCAAATTCGCGCGGGAAAACGGGGGGCGGCAAGGCCGGTGTGGTTGCAGGACGTGCGGTAGGTTCGTTGCCAATGCGCAAGGTCGTGACCGCCATGCTCGCCTTGGGGTTGACGGGTGGCGCAGTGTCCGTGCAGGCGCAGAGTGCCGGCGGAGCAGGAGCGCTGGGTATCGCAGGACACGGCGGACAAGGGGACGGTGGGGGTGGCGCGGGCGGTGAATCTAGCCCGACGAGTTCTCCGTCGGCAGGCACGGGTAGCGGTTCCAACGGGAGCGCCGGCCGTTTTAGCGGTACCGGTGGTGGTAGTGGAGGCGGGGTCGGACAGACAATCGCAAGTACGCAAACCATAACCGGTCTTGTGTCAGGGGGTAACGCCCAGAATGGCGGCAATGCTTCTGCTGGCGGTAGTGGTGGTGGCGGCGGCGGTGGTGGTGCCGGCGTCCTGATCAACACAGGGACCTTATCCAGCGCGGGCACCATTCAAGGTGGTCGCGGTGGCGATGGGGGTGGTGGCTTTTTGGGCGGCGGCGGTGGTGGTGGCGGTACGGGTGTCCTGGCCAATACAGGGACCTCGTTGTCTAACACGGGAACTATTCAAGCGGGCGATGGCGGTAATGGGGGGAATGGGGTTACCAATGGTGGCGGCGGTGGCGGTGGTGGTGGCACAGGTGTTTTGATTAGCAGCGGGACCCTGTCCAACGCGGGCACCATTCAAGGCGGCAACGGGGGAACGGGTAGCGATGGTGGTAGCGGTGGCGCGGGTGGTGCCGGCGTTAGCGGCTCGAACATGACGATTACCAACAGCGGCACGATCTCCGGCGGCTTGGCGAATGGAGGCAGTGGGGCGCAGGGTGATGCGATCCGGTTCACTGGCGGCACGAATTCGCTGACGATTGAAACGACCAATGCGGCTCTCAACGGCCCCATCGAGCTGAATGCGGGCACGGTGGTGGGCACGACTGTGAGTACGGTAAGTGCCACCATTGGCGCAGCAGTTAGTGGCGTGACGTTGACCAATGCCATCCTGCTCGACGGCAGCACCTCAGCATTGACACTCAGTAGCACGAATGACTTTGGCGTAAGCGGCATCATCTCGGGCAGTGGCAACGTGACGGTAAACGGCAACGGTACGCTGACGCTATCGGGCACGAATACCTACAGTGGTGGCACGACGATTACCGGCGGCACGCTGGCGATTTCGTCCGATGGAAATCTGGGCGCTTCAGCGGGTGCGTTGACCTTCAACGGCGGCACACTGCAAACCACAGCGGGCATCACCTCCAGCCGCAGCGTTGTGCTGAGCGGTAACGGCACGATCGATACGGATGGCGTGGCGTCGACGATCAGCGGCACGATCAGCGGTGGCAGCAACTTGACGGTCGCCAGCAGTATCCGTGGCGGCTCGCTGACCCTGACTAACACCAACACCTACACGGGCGCGACGACAATCAACAGTGGCGCGACGCTGTCGCTATCGGGCGCCGGCAGTGTTGCGGCGTCGAGCGGCGTAACCGACAACGGCACATTCGATATCTCCGGTACCACGGCTGGCGCTTCCATTGCGAGTCTCGCCGGTACAGGGACGGTGGCGTTGGGTACGCAGAGCCTGACGCTCATGAACGCGAGCGGCACCTTCGGAGGAACGATCACAGGCAGTGGCAAACTGCTTACGCAGGGCAGCGGCTCGCAGATCTTTGATGGCAACAGTTCGTCGTTTACCGGCACCACCGAGATTACGGGCGGCCTGCTCGAAGTGGGTGATATCAACACGCCATCGGCGGTACTCGGTGGCGATGTTCAGGTCGACGCGGCCGGCACGCTGCGTGGCCACGGCACGGTCACAGGCAGCGTGACCAATAACGGCACGGTCATGCCAGGCGGCACGGTCGGCACGTTGACTGTGGGCGGCAACTACACGCAGGCGAGTGCCGCGACGCTCTCTATCGAGGTCAGCCCGACAGCGGCTTCGGCTTTGGCCGTGAGCGGCACGGCAACGCTCGGCGGAACACTGGCGATTACCTACGATCCGGGCACATACTCGGCGAGAAGCTACACGCTGGTCTCGGCACACAGTCTCTCCGGCGCCTTCGCCAGCACGACGAGCACGGGCACGTCCTACCTCGGCACGCTCACGACATCGGTCACCTATGGCGCGAATAACGTCCAGCTTGTGCTGGCCGATGCCGTTACGCCTGACGCACCTGCGGCACCCGTGGTCGTTGCACCAACCGACACCAGCATCTACACGGCAGTCGGCACCTCCGCCCTTCTCGGCGCGCAGGCCACGGGCGCCACGCTGCTCGACCGCCTGGATCACGCGTCAGCGGCCACTGCTGGACAGCCCGACGGCTGGGTTGCTGCCACCGGTGTCCAGACGAAGGTGGAAGGCACCAACAGCGAACCCGGCTTCCAGACGAATCGCTATGGCTTCCTCGCCGGGCTCGACCAGAAACTCGGTGACTACACCGTAGGCGTGTCGGCCGGTTACGACCATTCGGACATCGACGAACAGGGCACTGGCGACTCGGGCACGATCGACACGCTGCGCGCAGCGCTGTACGGCAGTCGCTTCGTGGGGCCGGTGAGCCTGGCCGCGACACTCGGCGTCGGCCTCGACTTCCTGTCGCAAAAGCGTCCATTCGGTGACGCGACAGACACAGCCGAAGGCGACCACATGGGGCAGGATGTCACCACGGGTGCCCAGGCGAGTTTGCCGATGAGGTTCGGCGACGTAACGGTCACGCCGCGCGTCGGACTGCGCTACGCGTATTTCCACGCGAACGGTTTCGGTGAGAGCGGGGCGGGTGGAGAAGATCTGAACGTCGGCACGGACAATGTGCACAGCCTGCAGCCGTATGCCGGCGTCACGCTCGACAAGGCATTCGGCGATGCGGTGAAGCCTGTGAACGTCGAGTTGCGGCTCGGCTACGCGCGTGAACTGCTCGATGTGAACCGGACAATGACAGTTGCCGCACAGGACGGCACGGGGTTCGCCGCACCGGGGACCAACCTGCCGCGTGGCTACCTGACGACAGGCGCAAGCGTCACGCTGCATCCGACGAAGAACATGGACGTATCGCTGAACTACGACACGGTGATCAACACGGATCATGCGTCGGCTCAGCAGGGTAGCATTCGGGTGGGTTATCAATTCTGAAACCGTCATGCCCACCGTTCCCAGCAAGGACACTCCAGGTATCCCTGAAGCCCTCCAGCGTGCGCGCGCGCACTGGAGCGCCGGCCAGGCCACGCAGGCCGAACAGTGCTGCCAGAGCGTGCTGGCAGTGTGGCCGGGGCAGGCCGATGCGCTGCATCTGCTCGGCCTGATGGCCCACGCCGACGGCAAGCTCGATCTAGCGATTTCTCACATACGCCAAGCGTGCAACGCAGCGGGTGCACCCGCTGCGTATTCAAGCGATCTCGCCGAACTGTGCCGACAAAAGGGATTGCTCGCGGATGCCGAGGAAGCAGGCCGCCGTGCCGTGGCGATGGATGCCTCGCTCGTGTCGGGCTGGAACAACCTCGGCATCGTGCTTCAGGAGGCGGGCAAGTTCGAGGAAAGCCGGATCTGCCTCGAACGCGTGATCGCACTACAACCCGGCTGGGCGCAGGCGCACAACAATCTCGCCAATACCTGCCGGCGCCTTGACCGCCTTGATCTTGCCGAATTCCACTACCGCCGGGCGCTGGAACTGGATGCGGATTACGCTGAAGCGCACAGCAATCTCGGGTATCTGCTGTCCACGCAGGGGCGCTACGACGAAGCGGCCATCAAGGCCCGCTTTGCGATCGATCTGAACCCGCGTCTGATTGATGCTTACCTGAACCTGGCCGAGGTCGAAACCTCGCGCCGTCATTACGACGATGCCCTGAATGCGCTCGACATGCTCCGCGCGTTCGCACCGCAACATCCGTCCGCACTCATCGCATGCGCCAAAGTGCTTCGGCAGATCGAGCGCTTTACGGAAGCGCTTGATTTCGCGCGTCAGGCGGTGGCGCTTGTGCCCCACAGCACGGATGCGCATCATGCGCTCGCGCTGGTGTTGCAGGCGCTGGGCGAGACCGACGAGGCGCTCGTGGAGTTCGACCATGCGGCACAGTTGCCTGGCGCGTTGGCCGAGGACGCCCTGCTAGGCCGTGCGAGGCTGTTAATGGAAGCGGGCCGGAAAGACGCCGCGCTCGCCGCGTTCGATCATGCACTAGAAATCTTTCCGGACTCCGCACCGATTCTCGCTGCCCGTACCGATGCGCACAAATTCAGCGTGGGCGACCCCGCTTTTACCGTACTTGAAGCGTTTCTCGCGGAAGGCGAACGCCGGCCGCTGCCCAACCGGATTGCGGTGCATTTTGCGCTGGGCAAGGCGTATCTGGATATCAAGGATGGTGAACGTGCGTTCGCCCATTTCGAGGCGGGCTGTCGCCAGAAACGTACGACCTTCGACTATGACGTGGTCGAATCCGGCCAGTGGATGGCGCACCTTGCGCGCACCTTTACACCCGGGCTGTACCACAGGCTGAGCGGCAAAGGCGAGGCCTCCGATTTGCCGGTGTTCGTCCTCGGCATGCCGCGTTCGGGTACCACGCTGATCGAGCAGATCGTTTCATCGCATCCGCAGGTAACGGGTGCGGGCGAGTTGTCGGCGTTGCGGCTCGTGGTAGAGGGGAGCGGAATTTATCCTGACCATCTGCCCGCGCTGGTCAATGACGATGCGAACCAAGGCGAAGCCAGCCGTGTGCTGAAACAGATTGGACGCCACTACCTTGAGCGCATCGCACCGCTCGCGCAGGGCCGCACACGCCTCGTCGACAAGATGCCGGGCAACTTCCTGTACGCGGGCCTGATTCCGCTAATCCTGCCCGGTGCGCGCATCATCCACGCGCGGCGTGATCCGGTCGATACCTGTCTGTCGTGCTATACGAAACTCTTTATTGGTGAGCAGTCGTTCAGCTATGACCAGACCGAACTCGGCACGTACTACCGCTACTACGAGCGCCTGATGGCGCACTGGCGCGAGGTGTTGCCGAAAGATCGCTTCATCGAGGTGGATTACGAAGCCGTGGTGGATGACATCGAAGGCGAAGCGAAGCGGCTGATCGAATTCCTCGATCTGCCCTGGGACGATGCGTGTCTGAACTTCCACGAGAACCGCCGCGTGGTGCGCACGGCCAGTGTGAACCAGGTGCGCCAGCCGCTCTATGCAACATCGAAAGGCCGCTGGCAGGCTTACGCGGCGTATCTCGGACCGCTGCTCGAAGCGTTGGGGATCGATGCGCCGTGACAGTGGGCGTTCAGTCCCGTGAAGCCTCTGGTCTGCCGATCGATGTTGCCGCGATTGTTTTCCGGCTCGCGCCCGATTCACGACACCCGCAACTCGCGGACTCCCTTACCGATCCGCCGTCGCAACAACGTTCGCAACGTGTGGCCGTCCGCGTACCCGACCTGCTCCGCAATGCGATCGACGGTGAGCCTGGTCGTCTTGAGTAATTGGACCGCGCGCTCGATCCGCAGATCCTGAATGTACTCGATAGGGGTTTTACCGAGCACCGCGTTCAGACGTCGCGTCAACGTTCGCGGACTGGTCGCCAACGCATCGGCGACGACGTCGAGTGCGATTGCCGTGCCGAGGTGATCGCGCACCCAGCGGTCGAACCGCTCGACTAGCGGGTCCGAGTGGGAGAGGTGATCGGAGATCGCATAGGCAGACTGCGACAGTCGCGTATCGAACACGAGGTACTTCGCCACGAGCGCCGCAAGCTCAGGGCTGTTGTTGCGGATCAGCCAGAGCGCAAGATCGAGGTGGCTCAGGGCCGCCCCCGCCGTTAGCGCGCCGCCGCTGGGAACGACAATCCGGTGCGCATCCAGGTTCACCTTTGGGTAGCGCTGCCGGAACAGCGGTGAGAGCCACCAGGTGGTCGTGGCTTCGCCACCGTCGAGCAAGCCGCTTTCAGCCAGCACGAACGTACCCGTGCAGGCGGCTGCAACGCGGGCGCCGCCACTTCGCCATGCGCGCAAGGCGCCCAGCGCATCGACCACATCGTCCCGGCCGAGTACAGGCACAAGCGCCTCGCCCGTCATGCGGTTGAGTGCCGGCAAGACGACCCAGTCCGGCGCAGGTGCGCCGCTCATATCGCGGACGGGCACTTGCATGCCAAGCTCGGTGTGCACCTGCGGCCGCATCCCCACCACGGTGATGTCAAAGCCCGCTGTGGCCACCCCTGTCGTGCTTGCAAGGCCGTTGGCCATCGTCAAGCTATCGAGCACCGTGGTGAGGCCCGTGTCGAACACCCCGTCGAGCGCGAGGACAAAAATTCGCATGGCAGGATTGATACCAAAATTGTCGATTCAGACAGTATTCGCTAACGGACTCTGTTTGTACAGTGTGGCTCACCGCATGAACTCCTCACGCGGGCACCGGAGAACACAGATGATCACGCACGCCTTTTTTGTCCGACTTGAAGCCAAACCGGGAAAGGAGCAGGCGGTCGCCGACTTCCTCACCGCGGGCCTTGAAATGACCAATCGGGAGACGACCACGCCGATCTGGTTCGCCCTCAGGCTGTCGCCGACGACCTTCGGTGTCTTCGACGCGTTTGCGAGCGAAGAGGATCGCCAGGCACACCTGCGCGGCAATATGGCCGGTGCCCTGATGGCGCGCGTCGACGAGCTGCTGGCAAGCCCCCCGTCGATCGAACCGATCGACGTCCTGGCCATGAAGAATCAGTTGTCCTGAGTGGCTAACACCCCGGCAACGCACACGTCCAGACGTCGGAGGCCGGTCTTCGGCGACCGTGACAACCGTGGCATCCGTCAGCGTCTGGCGTCCCGATTCAATGGCATTCATGTAGATGGAGTAACTCGTGTCGATTCATTACAAACTAGGTGTTTGGTTCGCTGCTGTTGCGTTTTCGAGCGTGTCTTTTGCGCAAACGCCGGACGTCAAACCGGAGCGGATTCGTGGCGATATTGTGTCGTTCAAAGGCGAAACGCTGACCGTGCATCGGAACAGCGGCGACACCGTGGCGGTCGATGTCAAGCCGGACGTCGGGGTCTCGGCGCTCAAGGCCGCCAGGCTTTCCGACGCCAAAGTCGGTACATACGTGGGGACGCCGGCGCTAGCGGGCAGCGATGGCAAATTGACGGCCACGTCGATGATCGTCTTTCCTGATGCTGCACGCGGTACGGCCGAAGGGCATTTCGCTTATGACTTCGGTCCCAACAGTACGATGACGAATGCAAATGTGGTGTCGGTGGTCACCGGTACCAGCGGCCGTGAATTGAATCTGTCGTACAAGGGCGGCAGCAGTACGGTGACAGTGCCGGAAAACGTGCCCGTCGTGACGCCGGTGCCGGCGAGCAGAACGGATCTCACGGCAGGGAAGAAGGTGTTCCTCGTGGTGACGCCCGGTGCGAACGGCATTTATGACGCGCACGTGCTGTTCGTCGAGAAGGACGGCGTGGCGCCGCAGTTCTAACGCAGGATGCCGGTTCACTGTGGCCGCTCATGGCGGCGAGCTGCCCCATTTGCGGCAAGCGCGGTTGGCCACAGTACCGGCCTGATATCGGCCCTCATCCATCACGAGATCGCTTTGAGCCACGCAACGATTCAACCCGCCTGGGTCCGCATCACACACTGGATTAACGCGCTCGCTGTCGTCCTGATGGCGATGAGCGGTTGGCAGGTCTACGACGCCTCGCCGATTTTTCCAGTCTTGCGATTTCCTTCCGCCATGACATTGGGCGGGTGGCTCGGCGGTGCCTTGCTGTGGCACTTCGCGGTCATGTGGATGCTGGTGGCGAATTTCCTCGTCTACCTCATGCTGAATGTCGCTTCCGGACGTCTGCGCCGGAAACTGCTGCCGATCGGCCTCAGGTCGCTTGCGACCGATCTCGTCGCCGCGCTGCGCGGCACGCTCGGGCACGAGGACCTCACACGCTACAACGCCGTGCAGAAATTCGCCTATCTGGCCGTCATCGTCGATATCGCGTTGGTGATCCTCTCGGGACTGGCTATATGGAAGTCGGTGCAGTTTCCACTGCCGCGCATGCTGATGGGCGGGTACGACAACGCGCGTGTCGTGCATTTTTTTGCAATGAGCGTGCTGGTGGCGTTCTTCGTCGTACACGTCGCAATGGTCGCGCTGGTGCCGCGCTCGCTGCTTCTGATGATCCGCGGACGGTAACCGTGACCTTTCGAAAAAGAGCTCAGGAGCCGGGTTCGTTTCTTTCGTCTCACGCTGAATCCATCATCAAGGATGCGCGCAACGAACTGGGAAATCCCGCGCGCCGCCTGCTCGGCAAGCGGATTCTCTCGCTCGGCGGCCTGGCGATGTTGTCCGGCTGCGATCTCAGCAGCGACAAATCGGTCAACACGATGCTGCGCAGGATCTCGTTCTTCAACGACGACGTACAGGCCCTGCTGTTCGATCCGCACAGGATGGCGCCGACCTATCCCGAGTCGATGATCACGCGGCCGTTTCCGTTCAACGCGTTCTACGATATCGACGACGTGCCGGAAGTCGACCCGGCCTCGTACCGGCTTCAGGTAGGCGGTCTTGCGCATGGCAAACGTGTCTGGACGCTCGACGAGCTGCGCGCGCTGCCGCAGCAGGACCAGATCACCCGCCATATCTGCATTGAAGGATGGAGCGCGATCGGACGCTGGGGCGGCGTGCGTTTTGCCGACTTCCTGAAGCGCGCCGGCGCGGATACGACGGCACGCTACGTGTCGTTGCATTGTGCGGACAACTACTGGACGAGCATCGACATGCCCACCGCGCTGCATGCGCAGACGCTTCTCACGCTGACCTACGATGGCCAGGTGCTGCCGCCGAAGTACGGCTTTCCGATGAAGCTGCGCATGCCCACCAAGCTCGGCTACAAGAATCCCAAACACATCGTCGCGATCATCGTGACGAACGACTACCCCGGCGGTTATTGGGAGAACCAGGGCTACAACTGGTTCGGCGGTTCCTGAGCGACACACTTCATCGAACAGCCGGTCGAATGCGTGCTTACGCCGCGCCTCCGTTCGTCTGCAACTGATGAAGCACCTGCATCGCCGCCTGTGCCGATTCGAGAGGAACAAAAATATGATCGTGGTACGCGCCTGCCACCACGTTACAGCTGATGCCGGCGCGGCCCAATGCACTGGCGAATGCTGCGGTCAACCCGATCGCATCCAGCGCTGAATTCACGGTCAGCGTAATCCAGGCGCATTTGAATAACGCGTTCAAACCACTGATTGCCGCGTCAGTCTCGCTCACAACAACCGACAAACCCTCGGGCTCTCGAATCGATGCGACGATAGCGGCTGGGTCAATAGCATGACCATCCTTGACCGACGCAAACACAAACACGCCTGAGTTAAGCACCGGCTCTAATGTTCTCAACAAAACAGAAAGATCGGAAACGGGGTTCACGTAATCTCCTATGTGGCATCGCTCCAGATCGTTCAGGTTACGCTGGTTTGTCGATGTCACCGATTGTTGACCGATTTGAGGCTGTTGTCGATTCAGGCGCCTACGTCGACTGACCGGAACGAGCTGCGGATTCAACGGGTCGCCGAGCGGTCGTGCTCAGGCCAGACCTTCTTCTGCGAGCGCCTGTGCGACCGAGGGCAGCGCGTTCATCCGGGTAAAGAAAGCATCGAATCGCTCCGATACTTTGATTCCGTGTATGGACGCCCACATTAGCATCACGAACAGGTAAGGGTCTGCGATGGTCATCCTGTCGCCCGTCAGGAACGCCTGGTTCCCGAGCTGCCCGGCGAGGATATCGAAGTGCTTGACCAGCGCCTGCCGGGCGTTTTCCTTCTCCGGCTCGGGTGCGTTTTTCCAGAAAGGCTTGAAGTTGCCGTGGACCTCGGTCGTCATGAAGGAGGTCGCTTCCAGGGCTTGCCAACGGACACGCCCGTCCTCGGGTAGCAGCGTGCCTGTCCGATGAGAGACGTAGGCGAGAATGGCCAGGGCTTCGCCGAGCACACTTTCATCGTCGAGCTCCAGGGTCGGGACGAAGCCCTTCGGATTGATTTTTAGAAAATCGCGCCCGTCGGATGTTCGCTTGTCCTTCGTAATGCTTAACAGTTTATATGGCATTCCCGCCTCGATAAGCGCGATGTGAACGGCAAGACTGCAAGCACCAGGATGGTAAAAAAGGATCATGATATTCTCGGATCGATCAATCGGGATTGTTGGTCAGGGCCAAGTATCTGATCATTTTCTACTTGGTAAAAACGCATATTTTCAGGACTAAGTCATATGGATGTGACCGCGCCGCGCGACCCGCCCAACGATTGCCGTGGGGTGAGCGAAATCCTCACTCGGGTCGGTGATAAATGGACCATACAGGTGGTGGTGGCGCTGCGTGAGCAGCCGCGCCGCTTCAACGATATCAAGCGCCATGTGGCCGGTATTTCGCAGCAGATGTTGACGCGCACGCTCAAGACGCTTGAGCGCGATGGAATGGTGGTGCGTACAGTTCGGGATACGGCGCCGCCGCAAGTGGACTATGCACTGACCGAACTTGGACTATCGCTGTCCGAACCGGTGCGTCAACTCGCGAGATGGGCGAGGGCGCACCTCGCAAGCATTCAAGACCACCGGTTGCGGTATGACGAAAATCGGTGAGGTGGGGTGAGCAAGGGGCTGACTTTGGGGAGGCTGGCAAGTCTCGGTTTCCCGAGCCGGTTCGAAAGGCGGCCAGTGAGAGGCGGTTGTGCAAAACGGGTCTCCGCACATAGGTGACTGTGTGCAGCAACAGCACGGTGTAGTCAGACGCTTTCGATTCGACTTCTTTGGCGCTGGCCATTTGCTACTGTTTCATGACATGAGTCTGAATGCTGCGTTTTTAAACCCGCATGACAATCGGGTGCAAACTGGAAACGGCTGGATTGACTCGACGATATTTACCGATATGCCCGGCGCATATGCAAACTGTGGAAATACATGCCATACGGCGGTTTTACATGTTTTGACGCTGGCGAATAAATTTGAAGTTTTGTACTATCGCGCGGTAACGCGGGAGCGCGTATTGAACACAAGAAAGACGAAAGGCGGGGTAGCATGGGAGCACAGGATTTAATCAGCGCAATAACGGGCGGCGTTTCACAAACTGACCGCCTGCTGAAACTGGATACGCCGTTGGGGTCGAATGTGCTGGTCCCGCAACGCGTGGTGGGCCGCTCGCGCCTCGGCCGCCACTTCGAATTCACGGTCGACGTGGTATCGACCTCCAGTTATATCGAACTCAAGACGTTGATCGCGCAACCGGTCACGTTGTGGATCCAGCAGGCCGACAAATCCTACCTGCCCCACAACGGCTATGTGCATACCGCACGCCGCCTCGGTTCAAACAGCGGACTGACGAGCTACCAGCTCGGCTTCGCCTCCTGGATGCACTTCCTCAAGTTCCGCCGCGACCAGCGGATCTGGCAGGACAAGACCGCCGACGACATCATCACAGACGTCTTTAACACGCATCCCCAGGCCCAAGGTTTATTCCAGTTCGCACTCTCAAAGCCGCTGCCCTCGCGCTCGTACTGCCGCCAGGACGAAGATGACTGGAACTTCGTACACCGCCTGCTCGAATCCGAAGGCTTATATGGATTCTGGCAGCAGGCGCAGGATGGCAAATCGCACACGCTGGTGATCACCGACCGGCTCGCGACGCTTGATGCACTGTCGCCGGAAACAGTGCCGTTCTACCGGGCGGGCACTGGCAGCGAGACGGATGCGCTCACCCAATGGTCGGGCACACGCACGCTGCAAAGCACGTCGCTGAGCACGCGCACATTCGACTACAAAAGCCCCTCGACGCAGTTCAACCCCAAAAGTACCAACGTGCCGACGATGCCCAACCAGGGCGCGTTGCCTGATCAGGCGGAGGTGTACGAATACACCGGCGCGTACACCTATCCGAAACAGGACCGGGGCGACCAGCTCTCCGGGATCCGGATGGAGGAGTGGGAGTCGCGAGCCAAGCGCTTTAAGGGCGTAGGTGGGGTTCGAAGAATCGATGCGGGACGGCGCTTTATCCTCAGCGGCCACCCGGACCACGACCGGGATCAGTCGAGCCAGAAGGAGTTCGCGGTGATCGAGGCGTCGTGGGTGATCGCGAACAACGTGCCGGCCGGCAACCCGGGGCCGGACTATCCGCACAGCCTGCAGGGCACGCTCGATGAGGTACGCGCGAGCCACGCCAGCGATACCGGGCTCAAGGTGACGCACGCGGACGGCTCGGAAGGCTTCTACCTGGCTGAGATCGAGGCGCAGCGCACAAGCGTGCCGTATCGCAGCTCGTTCGACCATCAGAAGCCGGAGACGCATCTGGAGTCGGCGATAGTGGTGGGTCCGAAGGGCGAAGAAATCTACACGGACGAACTGAACCGCATCAAGGTGCAGTTCGTCTGGGATCGACTTAACGGCGGCGACGAGAAGGCATCTTGCTGGGTGCGGGTGGCGCAAGCCGATACGGGTAACGGATATGGCGGCGTGCATATGCCGCGGGTGGGCGAAGAGGTACTGATCGATCACATCGGTGGGGATTGTGACCGGCCGGTGGTGATGTCGCGTCTGTATAACGGGTCAGTAAAACCACACTGGCATTCAAACGGACTGCTGTCAGGCTACCGCTCGAAAGAGTATGGCGGCAGTGGCTACAACCAGATGGTGATGGATGACTCGAGTGGTCAGAATCGTGTGCAGTTATTCAGCAGCAGCACGAATGCGCAATTGCATTTGGGGTACCTGATTAGCCAGACTGGCAATGCGCGAGGCGCGTATGTGGGCAGCGGCTTCGATCTCAAGTCGGACGCGTATGGTGCGATCAGGGCCGGCCAGGGACTTTATGTCTCGACTCACCCCACTGCTGATGCGACGACTCAGCCGCTCGACGTACGCGACGCGAGTAGTCAACTCGATAATTCGGAAAGCGTGATCGAGGCGTTGTCACAGGCTAGCGAGACACATCAGGCGGAAAGCCTGAAGAACGGGCAGGATTCGTTGAAGAGCTTTACGGATGCAACGCAATCCGCATTCACTCCCGACGCCACGAGCGGGCGCACAGCGGGCGGTGGCACGGGCAGCGCAAACGCGTTCCAGAAAGCCCTGATGCTCTTCGCCAGCCCGGTTGGAATTGGCACATCGACGCAAGATTCAATGCACCTAACGGCTGACCGTCACATCAACATCGTAAGTGGCCAAAGCACTCATCTTGCTGTCGGCAAATCCTTGATTGCGAGCGTGCGGGACAAGCTGAGTCTGTTTGTACAGCAGGCGGGGATGAAACTGATTGCCGCAGCGGGAAAAGTGAGAATTGAAGCTCAAAGCGATGAGATGGCGCTGGCTGCACTCAAGGACCTGGCCATCACGAGCACCGACGGAAAGATTGTCCTGAACGCCTCGAAAGAAATCTGGATCGGTGTCGGCGGGTCATACATTCGCATCACGGCACAAGGCATCGAGAATGGCACAACCGGACAGATTTGGGAGAAATGCGCGCAATGGAGTTTGCCGGGAGCGGCGTCAATGCGCATGCCTTTGCCGGACCTGCCCGGAGCGAAGCAATACAGCGCGCAATTCACCGTGAAAGATAAAAGCGGTGCAGTTCTTAAAGATTACCCATATCGTCTGGAGTCCGAAAGCGGACCGACGTGGTATGGACGCACCGACGAGAACGGATTGACACAGCGTGTATGGCTGGCGAGCCCGCAGAATGTTCATGTGCATCCGCATGATCCCGGTCAAGATGGGGACGACTACGTTGACGATCCGCACGATTGCTGATTCCGATAACAACCGATGAGAACGGAAAGGAAATGACAAATTCCAGTGGCGCACCTATTGGCACGGTTACGGCTGACGCTAATCAACCTACACAAGATGCGCATTGTTTGACTCGCAAGGTCACTTTCGTTTTTTACTGCGCGCCGCGGGACGATAACAATCTCAATCCAATGTACACAGCCGTCTATGGCCATGACGCGACGCATTTGGGTGTGACCGATTCCGCATCCTATCTCAACGGTCTTCCGTTTGTGGTGGTCGATGCTGATGCACGTAAGGTCATTTACCCTTATGTCAGTACTCATGGCCAGACCGCGAAATTTCTAGCTCCGGTGACCTCCAGCGGATTGCATGATGGCCTTCGTAATGTGCATACATTGCCACCAATCAATATCCCAAATGACGTAACACGCATCGCGTTGCATATTGCCAACGATGCCTTTGAGTTGCACCGGAGTTTTCAATTGTTCCCGTGGACCGTCCCGGATGTCGCGCACATCAAGGTGCATATCTATGAGATACGAGCGGATTTACAGGACAAATTTTCAACAGAAAATAGTCTCGGAAGCACTCCGGCAGAAAACGAGATCGTAGCGAAACCCGGGGCGACCAACGAATACTTCGGCTATCTGAATGGCGACCTGTGGCTAAAACTCAGCCACGAATTCACCAATGATGAAATTACACGGCTGTGCCCGCCAGAAACGCTATCCCGGCCAACGCTTGGCAGTTCGGCCCCGAGCGGCAGTGCCCCTCCTCAAAGTGCAACAGCAGGGGGCACTATCCCTCAAGGTGCGGACCAAAACGGAGTCACGCCACAAAATGTGGCCCAAAGCGTTGCCGCGCCTCAAAGTGTAGCGATCGATTGGGCGACCACGCTACAGCCCATTTATAGTGCAGGAGTAGATTCCCGCTCCATGGACGCATTCAGTGTCCAGATTTCCCAACTGGGCATCACACTTAAATTTGCCGCGCGAGCCGTCGCGAATGCTATTAACACAAGTGCCAATACTACTGTGCAACAAGCCCTTCAGCGGACGTCGCCTCGTGCATTTGCGGCGATTCTGAAAGCAGCATGGCGTCTCAATATCAACACTGTCGATCTCTCAAGTTCGTGGCGACCGATGCTCGGCTCCAGACTGCACAAGATGGGTGTTGGATTGGATGTTACGGAGATCGTTGATTCGGCGGAGAGTCTCGATTTTAAAATTCACAATCACAGCCACGCAGAGCGTAAGGCCCCATTCCCTACCAGTGCTGGTGGGCAGAAGCTCGCTCGACTCTATCAAGAGTTGCGCGGCGACAATGAAGTGGATGCGCCTTACGTTTATACGCCGTGGCTCAATTGGGTCGAACCACACGACACTCATATGCACATTACGGTGAAGTATGAATGAGCGTCGAGTTGTTTGGTTGATTGTGTGTACTTTATTCTTAATAGTGAATTGATTGACGCGAGGATGGACTTGCTATGCATCTGGACATGGATGGAAGGCTGCCAAGAGCGATTTTTGGTGTGATGCTGATGTGCGTATTAAGTTTCTCTTTAACTGCATTTGCACAGGAGACAATTTCATCTCAGAAGAGTTTGGAGGTCGCACTGGAAAATGCGGTGATGTGCAAGACGGAAGCGATTGGAATTTTCAGTGGAGGTGAGTTTGATGGTGGTCCTGACGATCCACAAAAGCCACTCGAAGCTTTAGGGGTGAAGATGGTTAGCCAGGACAAACATGGCGGGATGAGATATCTCCTCCCACCGGGCGTGAAAGTATTTGGCTATGAGGCAAGTGAGGTGGGTTATTTTGACTCGAGCACCACATTATTTTTTGTAATTCTGCGGACTGACTCGAATCAGTTGGCTGCGATTAATAAAAAATTGAAGCTCAATCCCGTTCCCAGGGGCAATCCGGACGGGTACGGATATTTCGAGGATTTCGATGCTAGCTATATTCGGAAGTTGGGCAGTGGAAAAGAGCAGTTTCCCTATACTATCTTTAGTGCGGTGGGTCACAATAATGGGGGTGGTCACGTAATAATAGGCTGCCAGAATCTTGCATGGTAGCGAAATGCAATTTCTCGTCTTTTAATATGTGACTTGATTTTTCCGGCTTCAAATAGTTGATGGGAGTATATGGTGTGAGGCGTTACCTCATTATGCTGGGTGACAAGACGACGGCGGACGGTGTCGTGCTTGAAGGCGAACCCGTTTCGACCGCGCGTGGGCAACCTTTCGCGTATCAGGAAGCAAAGGTCAATTGTCACGCCTGCAAGTCGGAGGGATACATCCGTAACGTCGGCCCGAACCGACCGATGGTATTGATGGGCAAGCAGGTCGCGCTGGAAAACGACCTCTGTATCTGCAAATGTAACCCGCCTCCCAAGCTGATTGCGTCGCAGAGCAACGCGTTCATGGATTTCGATTCGGCCGAACTCGCGACGATGGGGTACACGCCTCAGGGCAGATACATCGGCGATGCATCCTACGATCAGCATTTTCTCTTGAAAGACGAGCGCACTGGTCATCCACTCAAGAATACGCCCTACAAGATCGTGACTGACGACGGGGAAGAGATCGAAGGTCGCACCGATGAACACGGACACACCGAAAAGGTGTATGCAGACAGTGCCGTGACCGCCACTATCGACGTGTTCGAAGAGCATGCGCCGCTGGACCCCGACTGGGATCGACACCTATGACAGATGGGAAGAAGGCGATCAAGACGCAAAAGGCGGAGCTGACACCCAAGTCGGATCAGAATCCGGCTACCGTGCCGGTCGATGATTCAGCAAGACTGCGTGAAATCCGAAAGTTGGTCGAGGCTAACAATCACTCGACCCTTGATGAGAATCTGATCATTTGCCAGATATACATGGAATCAAGATTTGACGCGCATGCTGGCGCCTCGCACGATGCGAAGGGGCTTTTCCAGATGCAACTCGGGGGTGTCCAGCAGGTTTACAAATACAGGAAGCAGAAAGAGCGCGGTGGGCGCATGCCTAGCGACGCGCAAACAAAGCAGGCTTTTAGTGACGGGGCTGCCATGCATGACAGCCCTGAAATCTTCGATGAAGCAACGAACATACAGCTCGGGACAGAGTACATGCAATATTGGCTTGATCGTTCCAGTTCTATCGAAGATGCGTACAAAGCGTATCGAGGCGTAGATAACGGGATTTACTACAAGAAAATTAGTGCTGCTGCGACGAAGCTCGCCGCCGACCCTGACTCAATGCAGGTTCTCCGCGATATGGTGACGACGAAATGAAAAGTCTCGCTCTCAGCCTTGTACTGGTCGCTACCGCCGCACTCGGCGCAACGCCGGACGCCGGCGATGCTGGCACCCTGCGGCCAGTGCTTTCGTGTGTCCTCGAAGACGGAAGTCGCGCAAAACTTGAAACAAGCTCGCACGGTCTGGATGGAGATTCGTTATTCGTACAGGTGGGGGGTAAAACCGAGCGTGCGTTTCTTGACATGCCACGTACCGATTTTGTCGGTCACATTGCACTGGCAAAATGCGTCGGCAAGACGCTCATTTTTGCGCTTAATTACGGACCACCTTACCTGAAGGGTGTCGCAATTCGACAGAACCCGGTAACGCACGCTGACGAACGAATTTACTTTGCAGAGAAAACCTTACCTCGCTGGTTGTATTCCGGACGCAAGGAGATGTTGGTGATTATTCCCAACGAGGGTGATGAGACGGACAAGAAGTATCTCGTTTATCGATACGAAGCGGGTAAAGGGCAACCGGACGAAAGCACGCCCACGGACCAGCTACCGGTTGCGCTACGCGATCTGATCCGCATCAAGTGATTGGAACCCGCAGCCTTATTAAGGTGACCACGACTATTGTGGCGACGTACTAAGCATCCTCTCCACATACCTCGCAATCAAATCAATCTCCAGATTCACCTTCACCCCCTCACGCAGATGCTTGAGCGCGGTGACCTGAACCGTATGCGGAATCAGATTGATCGAAAACTCGCAGCCGTCATCGCGATCCTTCACCGAGTTGACCGTGAGACTCACGCCGTTGACGGTAATCGACCCCTTGTACGCGAGATAGCGGCCAATCTCACGCGGCGCCAGCACGCGCAATTCATACGACTCGCCCACCGGCGCGAAATGCGTGACCGTCCCAAGCCCATCCACATGGCCCGACACGATATGGCCGCCCAGCCGGTCATGCGCACGTAGCGCCTTCTCGAGATTGACCTCGCCCGGCTCGCCGAGGCCCGCCGTGCAGTTCAGGCTCTCGCGCGAGACGTCCACTTCGAACGAGTTCGACGTCTTGGCCACCACGGTCATGCAGGCGCCTTGAATCGTGATGCTGTCGCCGAGCTGGACGTCCTCGAGATCGAGGGCGCCCGCGTTGACGTTCAGGCGTACGCCCGCAATCCCATCGTTGCCGAGGGGCTTGACTGATTCAATGCGGCCGACCGCCGCGACGATTCCGGTAAACATCGTGCTGGTTCCTTTTAGTTCGCAGTAGGGTGGGGCGCGGGTTGCGGCGCGAAGCGCGCCAGAATCCGCACGTCGTCGCCGATCCGGTCGACGGTGTGGAAGGTCAGGCGTACCCGGTTATCGAGCGCTTGCGGTGCGACCAGACTGAACATGCCCATCGAGTCGATGCCGAGCAGACTCGGCGCCAGATAAACCAGCAGCTCGTCGACGCAGCCCTCGCGCAGCAGCGAGCCGTTCAGCTTGTAGCCGGCCTCGACGTGCAGTTCGTTGACCTGGCGCTCGCCGAGCGCCTTCAGCATGCCCGGCAGATCCACCTTACCGGCCGCGTTCGCCATTTGCACGATCTCCGCGCCATGGTCGCGCAACACGTTCGCGCGCGCGGTGTGACGCTCGTCGAGATTGCCGCAGAAAATCAGCGTCGGCGCACCGGCGAGAATCTGCGCGGTGGGTGGCACATCGAGCTGGCTGTCGATCAGCACGCGTTGCGGCTGGCGCGGCGTGTCCACGGCGCGCACGGTCATGCGCGGATCGTCTTCCCGCACGGTGCCGATGCCCGTCAGGATCGCCGACGCGCGGGCGCGCCAGGCGTGGCCATCGGCGCGCGCGGCTTCGCCTGTGATCCATTGGCTTTCGCCGGATGGCAGTCCGGTGCGGCCGTCGAGCGAGGCGGCCACTTTCATGCGCACCCACGGCCGGCCGCGCGTCATGCGCGACACGAAACCAATGTTCAGTTCGGCGGCTTCATTGGCGAGCAGACCGCAGCGCACTTCGATACCCGCGTCGCGCAGCATCTTGAGGCCGCGCCCCGACACCTGCGGGTTCGGGTCTTCCATGGCCGCGACCACGCGGTCCACCTGTGCTTCGATCAGCGCATTGGCGCACGGCGGCGTGCGGCCGAAGTGGCTGCATGGTTCGAGCGTGACGTAGGCCGTGGCGCCGCGCAGATCGTGGCCGCGCGAACGCGCGTCCTTCAGCGCCCGCACTTCGGCATGATCCTGCCCGGCCGGCTGCGTGAAGCCCTCGCCGATCACTTCGCCGTTCTTGACCAGCACGCAGCCGACGCGCGGGTTCGGATCGGTCGTGTACATACCGCGCTTCGCCAGAGCGAGCGCGCGTTCCATATGGACGAAATCGGTTTGCGAGAACATCGGCGTCCGGTCGTTAAGTGCTGTGGCGTGTTCTATCGTGAGGTCTTTACGCTTGCATCCATGGCTTCAGATGCTTCAGGCCGCCAGCGCGGCGAAGGCGCCGCGTGCCGCGTCGACCGTCGCGTCGATGATCGCGTCGTCGTGGGCAATCGACACGAAGCCCGCCTCATAGGCCGACGGCGCGAAGTACACACCCGCGTCGAGCATCTTGTGGAAGAACGCGTTGAAGCGCGGCACGTCGCTGGTGGTGACTTCGGCGAAGCTTGCCGGCACCTTGTCCGCGAAGTAGAGGCCGAACATCCCGCCGAGCGCGTCCGCCGCGAACGGCACCTTCGCTTCGCGAGCCGCCTCGCCGAGACCTTGCACGAGACGCGTGGTGCGCGCGCTGAGGGTGTCGTAGAAGCCTGGTGCCTGGATCAGTTGCAGCGTCTTCAGGCCGGCCGCCACGGCGATCGGATTGCCCGACAGCGTACCCGCCTGGTAGACGCCGCCGAGCGGCGCGAGGTGGGCCATGATGTCGCGGCGACCGCCGAATGCGGCAGCCGGCATGCCGCCGCCGATCACCTTGCCGAGGCACGTGAGATCCGGCTTGATGCCGTAGACCTGCTGGGCGCCGCCCAGCGCGACGCGGAAGCCGCACATCACTTCGTCGAAAATCAGCACGGAGCCGTATTCGCTGCACAGGCGCCGAAGGGCGCCGAGGAACTCCGGCGTGGCGCGCACGAGGTTCATGTTGCCCGCTACCGGCTCGACGATCACCGAAGCGATTTCGTTGCCGAAGGCCTTGAAGGCTTCTTCAAGTGCGGTGACGTTGTTGTATTCGAGGACCGTGGTGTGCTTCGCGATATCCACCGGCACGCCGGCCGAAGTCGGATTGCCGAAGGTCAGCAGGCCCGAGCCGGCTTTGACCAGCAGGCTGTCCGCGTGGCCGTGATAGCAGCCTTCGAACTTGACGATGCGGCTGCGGTTCGTGAAGCCGCGGGCGAGACGCAGCGCGCTCATGGTGGCTTCCGTGCCGCTCGAGACCATGCGCACCTGTTCGATGGATGGCACCAGCTTGCAGATTTCCTCGGCGATCTCGACCTCGGATTCGGTCGGCGCGCCGAACGAGAAGCCGTTGACGAGCACCTTCTGCACGGCTTCGAGCACTTCCGGATGGACGTGGCCGAGGATCATCGGGCCCCAGGAGCCGATGTAGTCGATATAGCGCTGGCCGTCGGCGTCCCAGAAGTAGGCGCCCTGCGCGCGCTCGATGAAGCGCGGCGTGCCGCCGACCGAGCGGAAGGCGCGCACGGGCGAGTTGACCCCACCGGGGATGGTGAGCTGGGCGCGTTCGAAAAGCGCTTCGTTCCTGGAATGGCTGGACATGGACGTGGACCTGTCTGATAGGGATGCACAGAGGCGCGCGGGATTGAGCGACGGCCGGCGGACGGCCGGCCCGCATGCCCGTTTCGCGGCAGCTGAATGGTTATCTGAAATTGTACCGGAGTCACGCGCAGTCGGCGGGCCGCGGCAGCAGAGGGGCTTGCGGTGGATTGTCCCGGTGCGGTGCGGTAGGCGGGCGCCGCACGGGCCGGGCTGCGACGCCCGTTTGGCCGGGTTTAGGCTTTCTTTCGGACAGATCGCCCGGGGCCGCCGGTGGGGCGCGCGGGGCCCGCGGCACCATTCCCCGACGTCAGCGAGAGCGCGGTGCTGAAGGGCGGGTGCCTGACGGCCGCCGCTTCACCGGCGCGCTTTGCCGCGGCATGGGCCGAAAACTTGGAGGACTGCGTCGGCCCCGTAGGCGGGGCAAGCGGCGGTGGTTTGCGCTTGCCGGTCAGTTCGGCCCAGCGTTTTTCGAGTGCGCCTTCGGCGACCGGCTTGATCGACGTACCGGATGCCTGCGCATCCCACGTCTGCACGGAGAAGGGATGGACGCGCAAGGCGTCGCGCGTGACGACGACCTCCTGATGAGCGTCGACGAGCCAGTCGTAGACGAAGTCAATGCACAGACGATAGCCGCGTTTGGAGTAGGGATCGGGCACTTCGTACGGCGCGCGCGTGACGTAGCCGGAGCCGAACACGCCTCGGGGTTCCTGGGTGACCCGATGGAGGAACACACGGTCGCCGGGCAGGATGCTGCGGGCGACGCCGCAGCCCCAGACATCGGTCACCGCTTCACCGGCGGCGACCCGCTTGACGACATCGGGCAGCTCTGGCCAGGGCCATTTCTTGGGGCTCCAGATCAGCAGGAAGGCGGTCATGACGGACTAGGGCAGATGGGTTGGGAGGGCCGTTGATGGCTTAGGCGGGAGCTTAACCGATTGGCGGCCATGCTGACCAGGCGTACGCGCGACGACCCATTTGACCGTCGCGTACAATTGCGGCTGTCAATGCAGCGGTCTTCACTGTTTTCCGCGGTCCGACGCGTAGGTCAGCGGGCTGCTTCTTCTGGATTCCCATGTCTCACGTCACTCGACGCCGGCCCGATGGCCGGCTGATCCTGTTGCTCGGCGCGCTGGCTGCGTGCGGACCGATTTCCATCGACATGTACCTGCCGAGCCTGCCATCGATTGCGCAGGCGTTTCTGGTCAGCACCGGTGCCGCGCAGACGACGCTCACGAGTTTCATGTTTGGCTTTTCGATCGGCATGTTGTTGTACGGGCCGCTTTCGGACTCGTACGGACGGCGGCCGGTGCTGCTGGGCGGGATCATCATGTATGCGCTGGCGAGCATCGCTTGCGGCTTTTCGTTTTCGATTGGATCGCTGGTGACGTTCCGTTTCGTGCAGGCGCTTGGCGCGGGTGCGGCGTCGGTGCTGGCGCGCGCGATTGCGCGGGATGCGCACGAGCCGGCCGATGCGGCCCGGGTGTTATCGATGCTTGCGATTGTGACGTCGATCGGGCCGTTGCTGGCGCCGCTGATTGGCGGCCAGTTATTGTTGCTGGGCGGATGGCGGGTGGTGTTTGTTGCGCTGACGCTGTTTGGCACGGTGTGCGCGGTGACGGCGTACCTGAAGGTGCCGGAGACGTGGCCGCGGGAGAAGCGCAAGCATTCGGCGGTGCTGCAGTCGTTTGCGGCGTATGGGAAGTTGCTGCGCGACCCGGTGGCATGGGGGCATATGTTATGCGGCGGGATGGCGTTTGCATCGATGTTCGCGTACATCACGGCGACGCCGTTTGTGTACATCGAGTACTTCCATGTTTCCGCGCAGCATTATGGGTTTCTGTTTGCGTTGAATATTGTCGGCATCATGTTCGGCAACTTTATGAATACGCGGCTGATTGGGCGGTTGGGGTCGTTGCCGATCATTTCGTTTTCGGCGACGGTTAGCTGTGTGGCTTCGCTGTTTGTGTCGTTGGTCTGCCTGACCGGGTGGGGTGGGTTGTGGTCGATCGTGGCGGGGTTGTTTTTTGTGGTTGGGGTGGTGGGGTTGTTGTCGGCTAACTGCACGACGGATTTGATGCATCGGTATCCGAACAATGCTGGGGCTGCGGCGGCGGTGTTTGGGGCGGTGCAACTGGCGTTGGGGGCGGGGGCTTCTCTTGCTGTGGGAGTTTGGGAGGGGGCTTCGCCTAAAGGGATGGGGGTTGCTATTGGCGTTGCCGGCGGGCTTTGTTATTGTGGCAAGCTGTTGGTTGTTCGCTGGCACGGGCGGGGGGTGCCTGGGGGTGTTGCTTAGGGTTGTCTTTTTGCCTGGGCGGCGCTTTGGTTGTTGTTCCTGCGGGGTTGGCCTTTCCTTGATTTCTTAGTGGTCTATTGGCGATGCCCCTGTGCGGGGCGGCACTTACTTTCTTTGCCGCCGCAAAGAAAGTAAGCAAAGAAAGCGGGCTCACACCGCTAGCGTTTAGTGAGCC